>JBBPID010000025.1:0-54289 GCA_038040505.1 Acidobacteriota bacterium
CGAGATGGAGAATCGGATAGAGCGGGCAGAGGCGCTCGCCGCTGCCCTGGTTAAGCGCGAGCGTCAGCGGGAGGATGTTTTGGGTTGGATGAAGACGACGCCGTTAATCCTGATGCCCGCTGGGGCGGCGCCGGCGTTTGTGCATGGCGCGTCGCGGGTGGTGGTGCGCGATCAATCGGTCAGCATCTTCAGGGCGTTCAGTTACTCGCATGCCGCCAACGTTTTTGGCTTGCCGGCCGCCGTCATTCCCGCAGGCCGCTCGAGCGAAGGTTTGCCGATTGGCGTGCAGATAGTGGGCCGCCCGTTTGATGAGCAAACAGTGCTGGCTGCGGCTACCGCGATAGAACAGGCCCTCGGCGGCTGGCAAAGACCGCCCGTCCCGTAAAGTCGAAAACCGCTCTCAGTCTTTCATTCGCACGCGGCTTTGGTTATAGTTGCGCCTCGAATTCAATCGATTAGCGTCAGTTACCGGAGGTTGAGCCATGCTGTTCTCAATTATGATGCTCTTACAGAGCGATGGTGTCTTGCCTGCTGCTCTAGTGATCTTCCTGCTCCTTTTCATCGGCATCTTCCTCCTCGTGGTGGCCGCGAAAACGATCAAGATCGTGCCGCAAGCCACGGTGATGCTAATAGAGCGTCTGGGGCGCTTCAGCCGCGTGGCCCAGAGCGGCTTGAACATTCTCTGGCCGTTCTTTGATAAGCCGCGCGCCGTCTTCTGGACCAACACGCGGGGCGGCATGACCTCGATCGATTTACGCGAGCAGTACATCGACCTGCCGCCACAGCCGGTCATCACCCGCGACAACGTTACGATTCATGTGGATTCAGTTGTGTACTGGCAGATTACCGATCCAATTAAGGCCGTTTACGAGATGAACGACCTGGTCGGCGGCATCGTCCAATTGACGATTACCGGAATGCGAGCTGTTATGGGCGACATGGATCTGGATCACACTCTCTCGCAGCGCGACCAAATTAATGGGAAGCTGCGACTAATCCTCGACGAAGCAACTGACAAATGGGGCGTGAAAGTCACGCGCGTCGACGTGAAGAACATCAATCCTCCTGAAGACGTGCGCATCACGATGGAGAAGCAGATGACGGCTGAACGTAACCGGCGCGCCCTCGTGTTGCAGGCCGAGGGCGAACGCCAGGCTGCGATCACTCGCGCCGAAGGCGAGAAGCAGGCTGCGGTAACACGTTCAGAAGGCGAGAAGCAGTCGAACATTTTGCAGGCAGAAGGTCTGGCGCAGGCGCGCCTGCGGCAAGCCGAAGCGGAATCTCAGGCAATTGCCCAGGTGGCTTCAGCGATGGCTGATCACGGCAATCCCGCGGAGTATTTGATCACGACGCGCTACATTGAAAGTTTGCGCGACATGACCAAGAGCAATAATGCCAAGGTGATCTTTATGCCGGTGGAAACATCGACGATGCTTTCGTCGGTGGGCATGATCAAAGAAATGTTCACAGAAAGCGGCTCAAAGCGTTCGTCAGACGAGCCGCCGTCACCGCCGCCGCGGCAGCTGCGATAGAAATAATCTGCCAAACTTGCAAGCGTTTAGAGTACCGACTTTAATCGGGCTTTGGTGTTAAGAAGTACCCAACTAAAGTTGGTACTCTAAACGCCTCTTTCCGCAACTCGACAGTCGCCCTCATGCCATGTAAAATCGTGCGCTTAATTCATGACTGAAATTGCTGACAGTATGAGGGGTGAAGGACTGCCCGGAACAGGTGAAAGCGCGATCGAGTCGCGCATCTTTCGCCTGATGGTTGTCACTATCGCTTTGGCAGTGATTGTAGCGACGGTGCTGGCGCCGTGGCGGGTGACGCTGGGTCTGATGCTCGGCGGCGGCCTCTCACTGGTGAACTATCACTGGCTGCGAACTTCGATCGCGGCGGTCTTCAGCGTCGATCTAACCCGGCATCGCCCTCGTTTTCGCGCCTGGCGTTATCTGTTGCGTTACTTCCTGATCGGACTGACGGTTTTCATTGCCCACAAACTTAAGATTGTTTCTTTGCCGGCCACGATCGCCGGGCTTTGTGCTTTTGTGCCGGCGTTGATGATTGAGGCGTTCAGGCAGTTCTACTTTGCATTCATTCTCCGAAAGGAATCCTTTTGATGTTTCTGTTGAGTTCTGAGCAGGCCGGCAAAGTCGCTGAGAAGGCCCAGGAAACGGCCGAGCATGTGCCAATTCTGGTGCGGCTCGTTAATCGGTATTTCGGGCATTGGGCCTATGACTTCGAAATGAAGTACACGTATCCCAAGTGGAAGTGGTTTCTCGCGAAGTTCGGCACAACTCCTGAATCCGTCTTCGGAGTCTACACCCCTGAGAATGCCATCCCCTGGTACACGGTAATGTTTGTGGTGGCGTGCATCCTCAGCGTAATTCTGATTTGGATCTTCAAAGGAAAACTTTCCGAAGACGAGCCGGGCCCGGCCCAGCAGACGCTCGAGTTGGGTGTGCTCGCCGTGCGAGACATGACCGAGGAAATCATCGGGCCACATGGGGCGAGGTACTTTCCGGTGGTCATGACCTTTGCCGTGCTGATTCTGGTATCGAATCTGATGGGGCAGTTCCCGTTGTTCATGTCGCCTTCGGCGGCAACCAGCGTGACTTTCGCGTTGGGGATTTCATCTTTCGTCTACTATAACTACATCGGCATCAAAGAGAATGGCATCCTGGCTCATTTGAAACACCTGGCCGGGCCGATCTGGTGGATCGGCTGGTTTATCTTCATCATCGAGCTCATCAGTAATTTCATCCGTCCCTTCTCGCTGGGGATACGTCTGTTCGGCAACATGTTCGCGGACGAGAAGGTGGCTGACACGATCGCCCACCTGGCGCCGCCTTACACTTATTTTGTGGTGCCGGTGTTCCTGATGCCGCTGGGAGTATTCGTCGCTTTTATTCAGACGTTTGTGTTCATTCTGCTGTCGCAGCTGTATCTCGGCGAAGTGACGCACGCGCCGCACGACGAGCACCACGAACCTGAGGCGGCCCACGAAGAAGCATTGGCGTCGGCGTGAAGTTTTCATACGTGGTTTTATCTAACGCGCATTCGAGCGGCGCGGGCGTCGCGCCCGCACACGTTGAAGCGTAGTCGGTTAACGGAGAGGCTTCGGTTCCTGCCGGGTCGCGTCCGGAACGAAGATAAGCAAAGTCCGCATCGCTGGAGCGCCGTCGTACGTGGGGGCGGTGGATACCGGGTTCGGGTGAAATCATACAGCGTTGCCGGGCTGATTCAGTACGATTCGGGCCTTTCGTGAGAGGTGAGGGGAATAGCTTAAGCCGAACTGCCTGAGCTTTTTCACTCACACTTGGGAGAACTGAAATGAGAAAGATTGTGATGCTTTTGCTGGCATTAGTCGGCACTATGATGCTGGCAGCGCCCGTATTGGCTCAGGCGCAAACGGCCGAGGCAGCCGCGGCCTCCGCGGTTGGTTACAGGTACATCGCGGCTGGCATTGGCTTTGCTATTGCAGTGTTTGGCGGAGCTATTGGCCAGTCGCGCGTCGCGGCTGCGGCCTGCGAAGGCGCTGCACGCAATCCGGGCGCCTCAGGCAAAATCCAGGTCATGATGATTCTGGGTTTGGCGCTGATCGAGTCATTGGTGCTGTTTGCGTTGCTGGTCGTTTTTGCCGGTATCAAGTAGCAAGATCGCAACTTGAGATGCGAGCGTAGCTTCAATGCCGCGCTCGCATTTTTGTTTCAGCAGGATGCTTTGCTCGCTGCCAAAACGGTGTGTTACGCTTTGCCTCAATAAAGGAATCTAAAAAGAAGATCAAATGAAAGTTTGTCCCGTTTGCGAAAAACAGTATGAAGACACGCAGAGCCTGTGTCCGGTTGACGCCGCGGCCTTACAAGCTGAGGATGATTCGCTCGTGGGACAAACTCTTGCCGGAAAGTACTCAATTGAAGAACTAATCAAAACCGGCGGTATGGGGTCGGTTTACCGCGGCAAGCATGTGCTGATGGATAAGACCGTTGCCGTGAAAGTGTTGCGGAAGGCCCTGGCTGCCGACGATGTGGTGGTGGCGCGCTTTTCACGCGAGGCCAAGGCCGCCTCGCGCATCTCTCATCCGCACGCTGTCAGCGTTACTGACTTTGGCGAAGCCGAGAACGGCGTGGTGTTTCTGGTGATGGAGTATCTCCACGGGCAAACACTTAAGGACATCATTAAGCAAGAAGGCGCAATGTCGCTGGAGCGCACCGTTGAAATCATTCGCCAGGTTACCGGCGCGCTGGATGCCGCGCATCACCAGGGTGTGATTCATCGCGATCTCAAGAGCGACAACATCATGCTCTCTGAGACGAACGGCGGCGACTGGGCCCGGGTGCTCGACTTTGGCATCGCCAAGATCCAGGAACCGGAAGGCAGCCGGGATAATGACATCACGGCGCCCAACCTCGTGATTGGCACGCCGCAATACATGTCACCGGAACAATGCGCGCAAACCGGGCCGATTGACGCGCGGTCCGATGTTTACTCACTCGGGATAATTGTTTTCGAGATGTTGTCAGGCCGTCTCCCCTTCACTGGAGAGTCGCCAACCGTAATCATGATGAAGCAGGTGCAGGATCCGCCTCCCTCGATCCTCGAGGCCCGTCCTGATCTGCCGGCGGCGGTGAACGGAGTGGTTGAAAAGGCACTATCAAAACAACCCGTCGATCGCTTTCAAACAGCCGGCCAGTTGTCGGAAGCGCTATCCGCGATTGCTTCGGCGTCTGACGCCCCGGCAGCGGTGGCTGTAGCGGCGGCTCCCGCAACAGTTCCGAATGAGCGGGTGAAGATCGAGGACGACGCCGACGAAGTGACGGTGGTGCGTCCGCGAGAGGTGGCGCCGCCAGTTCGCGCCCGGCGCGAGATTCCTTTACCGCCACCCTCAGTCGACCGGCGCGGCGTCGCCGAAGGATTTAGTCCCTGGCGCATTCTGGTTCCGGCAGCGATTGTTTTGGTGGTCGTCTTCGGGATTGTGTTTCTGCTAACGCGCGGGTCGAGCCCAAGTCAGCCTACAAATCAGTTGAACGCGAACACGAGCCTGGTTGCTGATCCCAACAGCCAGCCAGTCCAATCTACCGGAGCTCCAACCGGTGACAGTGAGCGAAACATTCAACCTGTCACATTGGCCAGTCCGGGTAGCAGTCCCGTTGCCACGCCAAGCCCTCAGAGCACAAAAGTTCCTTCGACAGTTACCGGAGATTTTGGAGCGGATTCAAACAAGAACACGAGCCCGCCGCGCGAAACACCAGCGCCGAAATCGTCGCCGGTGGACGACGCGCCGCCACCTCCGCCAAAACCTTCGCCATCGGTTAAGACAGTGGTGAAGCCGGCCGTCACACCGCCAATCTGATTAGTTGCTTCTCTGATTAGCGTTTTTTGAAGTCCTTCTGTTCCGATTGGTCAGTTCACGACCACGAAGTTACACGAAGCGTTACGAAACACGCACCTTTTCATGCTGTCTCGTGTGACTTAGCGGATCCTTCTCACTAATTATCCGAAAGAGTTTTCGATTAACACTCGAAACTGGTCTTCTTCTTCAATCTCGATCCCAATCTCAACTGCAAAACAGGGCAGGTCAAATGTGAGAGCTCGCAGCTTCACTTCGTCTTTGGCGGTGGTAAGCAGCGCGCGCAGGCCGGCCGCCCTCGCTTTCTGAATCAACCTATCAACATCGGCTTGAGTGTAAACGTGATGGTCGCGAAAGATTTCAGCTAGACCGAGCTGGTAGCCGGCGGCCCGTAGTTGTGTAAAAAATGATTGCGGATTGCCGATCCCACAAAACGCGGCTAGTGGAACTTCTTTGATGTCGGTTGGCACCCCTTCGACCGATGCGTTAACAACTCGCAGACCACGGATTCTCATTCGTGAATGAAAGATGTGTTGAGCGGCACCCAGCTCACGTATTTCGCGTTCAAGTCCTTGAAGGTCGTCCGCTTCGTCGATCCGAGTAATCACGACGCAGTCGGCACGGGATAGGCCTCGGGGTGGTTCACGCAGAATTCCGGCAGGCAACAGCCGTCGATTTCCCCACGGATTGGTTGCATCAATCGTCACAATGTCGAGATTGCGGGCCAGTCCCAGGTTTTGAAAGCCGTCGTCGAGGACAAAAACGTCGCTGCCTAAATTCTTCATGGCCCAGAGCGCGGCGGACGTGCGATCAACGTCGCTGATCACCGCGGCGCGCTGCTGCAAATTCTCGGCAAGTAGCAGGGCCTCATCGCCCGCATGCCGTGCGTCCGAAAGAATCTCAGTGCGGTTGGAAACAACGACTCGTTGTTGCGGCTGTTCGCGGCCATAGCCGCGCGTCAGGATGCAGACATGACGATTCGCGGCCGCTAACTGCACGGCAATCCATTCGACCAGAGGAGTCTTTCCGGTTCCTCCCATGGTGAGGTTGCCGACGCTGATCAAAGGGGCAGGGACGCTCTCCTGACGCAGCCAGCCACGTCGATAGAAAGCGCGGCGAGCCTTCATCGCAACGCCGTATAAGCCGCTCAGAGGTGAAAGCACGGCTGCAGCGAGGCCATTCATTTTGCGGTCGTGGTGTGAAGAGCCGGAAAAGGAATGGCTTCGTCGCGCGTGGTCTGGTCAGTCAGAAGCGATTCAAGCACTTGCAAGGTGCGCCCGGTAGCTCCGCGGTTCTGATCGCAAACCAGCATCGCGCGCCGGCCCATCTCGACCCGGCGAGGTTCGTCTGCCAAAAGTTCACTTACCACCGACGTCAGCGCCGTGGTCGTTTCGGAGCTCGGCGCGTCGGGCAACTGAACAACTGCGTTCTGTTCGACCAAAGCTTTGGTAATAGCGGTAAAGTTTTCGGTGTGAGGACCGGTAACGACTGCCACGCCCAGCGCGGCGGGCTCCAGCAGATTATGACCTCCGTGAGGAACGATGCTCCCACCTACAAAAGCGACTTTAGCCAACGAATACACCGCGCGCAGTTCACCCACACTGTCCAACAAGATGGCCTCGCATTGGACATCATCCGACGCTTGTTCGCCGGATCGGCGGGCCCAGTGGAGACCCGATTTTTTCAGAAGCGCGGCAACTTCGGCGAATCGTTCAGGATGTCGCGGCGCGATCAAAAGGCGGGCGCGGGGGTGAAGTCTTCTCAGTTGTCTGAAGGCCTCAATGACAACTGTCTCTTCCTCCGCGTGGGTGCTGCCGGCCACGATCAAAGGCGCATCAGAGCTGAGAGCGAAACGTTCGCGCAGGCTCAGAACCAGTGCTTCGTCGGTAATCGCTTCGGCGCTGTCAAACTTTACGTTCCCGGTGATCAGAATACGGTCCGCAGCCAGTCCCATTTCGCGGATTCGCTCGGCGTCGCGCTCAGACTGCATCAAGGCCATCGTGAGATCGTCAAGCACTCGGCGCATGAATGAATGAACCAGCTGGTAACGGCGAAAAGACTTCTCGGAAATGCGGCCGTTGACGACAGCGACCGGAATCTCGCGCTCACGACATTCGCGCATGAGGTGCGGCCATAATTCAGTTTCCATAATCAGGACCGCGGAAGGGTGGAGAGTCCGCAAGACCCGGCGCACGGTCCAGGCCCAATCGATCGGAAAATAGAAAATAGCCGTCGCCTGATCGCGGAATGCGATGCGGGCAACTTTTTGTCCGGTAACCGTCGTCGTCGATATCACCAGGCGATGAGATGGAAAACGATCCAGCAGCGCCTTGACGAGTGGTCGCGCCGCTTCAGTCTCACCAACTGATACGCAGTGAATCCAGATGACGGGCTGATTGGAGGGAATGGCGATTGGAAGCTTACCGAGGCGCTGGCTAAGTCCGGTGACGTACTTGCGGGTGCGCAAGGCGTGGACGACAAACTTCGGCAGGAGGATAAGAAAGCCGAGCGTCAGGAGCAGGCTGTAGAGCAAGTACATAGTTTCCGCTCAGTGGCACAGACTTCACCTGTGTTGATTAATTTCCGGAAACCGAACTGAAGCTTTAAGGCAGCTTCTCTCTGCCTGGATGCACAGTCTGAAGTTTTGCCGCTTTACTTTGCCCGCTCGATGTAACGGCCCTCGGCGGGGTCGACGCGCAACCGGTCGCCTTCGTTGATGAACGGCGGCACCTGAATGACGACGCCATTCTCGAGGGTGGCCGGCTTGTTAACGTTGGAAACAGTGGCGCCCTTCATCGTCGGTTCAGTCTGGGTAACGGTGAGTTCCAGCGACGCAGGGAGCTCGACTCCGATGGGGGCGCCCTCGTAAAACTCGGCTTGAATCTTGAGCCCGGGCGCCAGCCACTGCGCCGAATCTCCCAGCTCTTGGTCGCTCAACGCGACCTGCTCGTAGGACTCGGTATTCATGAAATGATGATGTGAACCGTCGGAATAAAGGTACTCCATCTCGTGCTGCTCGAGGCTGGCTCGTTCGATCGTGTCCGCCGAACGAAAGCGATGGTCGAAAGATGAGCCGGTGCGAATATTACGCAGCTTTGTCTGGATCATCGCGCGCAGATTACCGGGAGTGTGATGCCGAAATTCGACTACTTTGCACGGCTGGCCCTCAAAAACAATGACCATGCCGCGTCTGATTTGGGTCGCTGAAATTGCCATTACGAATGTTAAGTCTTTCTAAAAGGATTGTTGATAAAGCGATAGATGAGAACTGCCTATCTGTCGCAAACGCAGTAGTCTAGCGGTGGGATGGGCAGTTGTCCACCCGTGGACTCGTTTCAGCACTAACCGCGATTCAGATCTCGTCTCTGCCCACGAAGTTGAACATCATTCCAATGGCAACTGCGGCCTCAGTCTCGTTGAATCCAAGTTTCTTCAAATAACGCCACGATGCCAAACGCAATGCATCGCTGTTTCCGAACTCGGCTGGGCGGTAATTCGACCCACAGATTCTTAGGATGTAGGCAAGATCTTTAGAACTAAGGTGCTCGAGCGGATCTCCCTCTGGCCGGCACTTCGACTGCACTGCTTGCCAAATCTTGCGCATCGCAGCATGCTGCGCGTCTGATACTGGTACCGTCTTACCCCAAGCGGCCAATCGTGAATTGCGTTTGTCCCCGTCGAAAACATCTCCAAAGAAATCCATCACGTCCTGGCTCCGCGTTTGTATTTCATAGCAAGTGTTTCCAGCTAATAGGATCTCGACGCAAATCCATCACGGAAGTGATAAGAATTTCATCGGAACGGACCTGGTAAATGAGACCGAATGGAAAGCGGTGAGTTCGGCACCGTCTTGTTCGCGGGGACAACGGATGCCACGCATTGGGATTGGCCAGGATTCGAGCAACTGTAGTATCAACCTCATCCAAGAAGATTCCGCCAAGCCCGTTCTCTTTCCCCTCGTAATGCAGCGTAGCTTGTTTCAGCTCAGTCAGTGCCGAGGATGTAAATCTATACGCCTTCATTTCCGCAGGGACGAACGAAGTTCCTGGAGAGCGGTAGGTCCGTCCACGGCCGGCAATTCACCTCGCTCGAACGCGTCAATGCGGTCCTCGGATTCCGAGGCCCACTTGGTCTGGATTTCAAGGATGCTTTCCTCATCGAGACTTTCCCAAAGAAGATCAATCAACATCGCGCGTTCTTTGGCATCAAGCTGAGAAATCTCTTTCTGAATGGATGCAAGGCTCATGAGCAAATCATCATCCGATTGGTTAATTGTGTCAAGAAGGAAGTCCCGCTTGCAGTGGTTGCACTTTGTGGTACACAAAACAGTACGAGCAAGCCTCTCGAATGGACCCTTACGGATACATTCAGTCAGCCTGCTCGCACTCAGGAGGAGCCCACCTACCTGAACATTAATCACGCTGGAACCGGAGTTGGGTTCCAGAAATATCCTGCAGTTCCTGAGTTCGTTACTATTTCGTGGATCGATTTCCGGCAACAACGGGCGATCCACTAAATCACACCAAAAATCACGAAGAGAAAAATTGTTTGTCAGGACAGAATTTTTGGGGTTGCGATTGAGCCAACAGAATCACGCGGCGCGGGCGCGCAACTCATGTCGTTTCCGCACCACCCGATCCAGCCATTCCTGGGCCTGCTGGTAGCGCGGGTAGCTTTGCTCCTCAGTCCGAAAGGCCGAGGTGTGATAGTAGCGCCGGCCCTTGATAATGCGGGCGGGATGCTTGATGTGCAGCATTTCGTGAAACAGGATGTATTCGACAAACCACTCGGGCACGTCGGGAGAATCAAGCGTCTTGCTGATAGTGATGGTGTCGTGGGCAGCGTCGTGATGTCCGAGGATGCTCCGGGCGCGTCTTTGCGACCAGGTCAGTACTGGCTTTTCCATCTCGCCGCCAAAGTAACGTCGATTCAGCCGGGCAAAGATCCGATCCAGGTCATAAACCGAACCTTGAGCTGACGAAATGATCTTGCGTCCGCGCCGGCGCCGGGCAATATCCGCCGCCCGTAGCAGCTGCGGGCTGAAAGCAAAAGCCCGGTAGATCCTCTCCTGGGCTCGAGGAGCTTTCCGGGAAAGTAGACGTGCAACCAGGAGGAAGGCCAGGGCCCGAATCACTTCTGGCGGCGCCGTTTGAAAGAGATCGGAAAGCCGCACATAAACTCTCCCGGCGCGAACGCGAATGGTGTGATGCAAGCCGGCGTACGGATAGAATTTGACCTCAATGTCCGCGATGTCGGGTCGAAAACGGCGGCCTTTCTCAAGCTGGCGAAAGGCGTCGCTGAAGACTCTCCTGAGATGCAAATCTGACTGAGACATCGTTTTGGAAAACGGCTGGCCCAGCCATCTTAGAGGCGGGGTGTTTGGGCGTCAATTGTCGCCGGACGAGGCGCTGGAAGTGGCGCAAAAGCGTGAAAATTGAGGACCACACCGCCTTCGCTGGGAATCAGCAGCCTCAACCGCAATGCTAAGTTTCCGCGAGTCAATGAATTAACTTGGGTGGTCGATTAGACGGAGATGTGCCGCAACGATTTTCGAGATCGGGCAGGCGCAGCGTGAACGCTTTAGAAACAACAGTTTGCGGGAAATCTCTCAAGTTCGCTATACTGACCGCAGCCACCACGAAGGCACTCGCGCTTACTCAATTCCAGCGGAATGTGCCGCGCGAAACCGAATGTTTTCCCGAGAGAGGTTTGATGACTCGTAATCCAGGTTCACAAAAATCGGGGCGCCCCACTCCAGATCGCCGCCGCCAGGCAGTGCTGTCGGCAATTATTCAGGAACACCTGATTAGTGGTGATGCGATCGGCTCTCATACTGTCTCGGATAGATTTGCTCGCGCGACCGGGTGGAGTTCGGCGACCATCCGGAACGTAATGGGTGAACTTGAAGATCTGGGCCTTCTGGAACAACCGCACACTTCCGCGGGTCGCGTTCCGACTGATAAGGGCTATAGGTACTACGTCGATAACATGCTCGACTCAACGCGGCTCTCGCGGACGGACCTTAGGGCAATTGAGAGCATTGGTTTTGGAAACGAGATTAAGGTGAGACCCGATCGGCTGATGGAGAGGGCTTCGCATGTGCTTTCGGAGCTATCGGAAAATGTCGGCATAGTGGTTTGGCCTTCTTTGGCCGAGAATCGATTGAAGCACATTAGGTTTGTTCGTCTTCCTGATAATCGAATTCTGGTGGTACTGGTTTCGACTTCAAATATCGTTCAAGACAAAGTGATCGCTCTGGACGAAGACTTCAGCCAGGAAGAGTTGGATCGCGCAGCCCGTTACCTTAACGTCGAATTCAGCGGCAAGAGTCTGCTGGCAATTCGGGCTGAGATTATCGCGCTCATGCGAGAAGAGAAGGCCCTCTACGATACGGTAATGCGCAACGCCATGTTGTTGTGCGAGAGCAGCCTCCAGGGTGAGGATGAAGCAGCGGCTGAGGTCTATCTTGACGGCGCGTCCAACATTCTTACCAAGCCCGAGTTTTCCAGCGCCGAACGGATGCACGAGCTCTTTCGGACCTTTGAAGAAAAGTCGCGACTCGTCAAGATTCTGAATGAGTGCGTGACCGGCGACCACGGCGCCGGAAGTGTGAAGGTTGTCATCGGCCGCGAGAACGCTGCTTCGTCCATGAAGCGTTGCGCGGTAATTACTTCGACATACCAGGTAGGCGACGAGGTGCTGGGCACGCTGGGCGTCGTGGGTCCGATGAGAATTGAGTACGGACGCATGATGGCTGTGGTAAACTATCTTGCGCGTTTCATCGAACGCGCGCTGTCGCATGAAGCGTCTCTTCATTGAGTTGCTCACCGCAGGTTGCCCCAGGTTGGCTAACGACTCGAAAATCAATGACATCAGACAGAAAGAAGCCGTCGAACAGCATCCCGATTCGCTTCTTCGACGAGGACGATGCACGTCCCGAGTCCACGGATGAAGAGATGGGTGAAAACCGCGCAGTTACCGCCGAATTAGAACCCGACGAGGGTAGGTCTGAAACTCAGGGGAGTGATTCCGGGCTGGGCGGGCCGGAACTGGCTGAGCTGGTGGCCTCGCGAGCAGAGCTGAAACGCCTGCAGACTGCCCTGGCGGACGCCCTGGAAACGGCCGCGCGGCGGCAGGCGGACTTTGAGAATTATCGCAAGCGGATCGAGCGTGAGCGCGGTGAGACTATGAATCGAGTCGTAGCTGAAGCTGCCCGGAAAGTGCTACCGGTGGTTGATAACCTGGCGCGGGCGCTGGATGCGGAACGGTCGATGGAAGCCAGCGAGTCGAAAGAGTTCAAGCACTTTCTGCACGGCGTTGAATTAATCGGCAAGCAATTGAATGATGTGCTCGAGTCTTTTGGAGTGCAACCGATTGTCGCTGTCGGCGAAAAATTCGACCCGCATATCCACGAGGCGGTTGTGACCGAACCTTCTGACGAGTATGAACCCGATACCGTAATGGAAGAGCTGGCGCGCGGCTACCGAATTGGCGACCGTTTGCTGCGTCCGGCGATGGTCAAGGTTGCCGCAAGACGATCGGATAACGAGTAACAGATTCGGAAGTCATGGGCAAGATTATCGGCATTGATCTGGGAACTACCAACTGCTGTGTGGCAGTGCTTGAAGGGGGCACGGTCCAAATCGTGCCCAACAAGGAAGGCGGCCGCACAACCCCCAGCGTAGTTGGATTCACCGACAAAGGTGAACGACTCGTGGGCCAGATCGCCAAGCGCCAAGCCGTTACCAACGCCTCGAATACAGTCTATGCCGTGAAGCGCCTGATCGGTCGGAAGTTCGATACGACCGAGGCGCAGCGCATGCGCGAAACTGCGCCATTCGAGATCGTTGACTCGCAGAACGGCGACGCCCGGGTGCGCGTTCAAGGCCGTGTCTACAGTCCTCCTGAACTTTCCGGGATTGTATTGCAGCGCTTAAAAGCTGCTGCTGAGGACTTTCTGGGAGAACCGGTAACGGATGCGATCGTCACCGTGCCGGCTTATTTTGATGACACCCAGAGACAGGCCACCAAGGACGCAGGCAAGATCGCGGGTTTGCACGTCGAGCGGATTATCAACGAACCGACGGCAGCCGCGTTGGCTTATGGCCTGGGAAAATCCGAGGCCGAAAAGATCGCAGTGTACGACCTTGGCGGTGGCACGTTCGACATTTCCATCCTCGAGATGAGCAACGGTGTGTTTGAAGTCCTGTCGACATCGGGGAACACCTATCTGGGCGGCGAGGACTTCGACGAGCGCATCATGAACTGGATGGCCGATCAGTTTCTGCAGGATACGGGCATCGACTTGCGCAAGGATCGCCTGGCCTTGCAGCGTTTAAAAGAAGCAGCCGAGCGGGCCAAGTGCGAGTTGTCTTCGGCGACTGAGAGTAACTTCAACCTGCCCTTTATTGCTGCCGACGCCTCTGGACCAAAGCACCTCAACAAGAGCCTGACCCGAGAACAATTCGAAGAGTTGGTAAGCGATCTTGTCGAGCAAACTGTTGCGCCGTGTGAACAGGCACTCACTGATGCGAAGCTGAAGCCGGCGGAAATCGACAAGGTAATCCTGGTTGGCGGGCAAACGCGATCTCCAATCGTCGAGCGGGTAGTCGAAAAGATCTTTGGCAAGAAGGCTTCAGCCGAAATCAATCCAGATGAAGTCGTGGCCATGGGCGCAGCCATCCAGGGAGGAGTTTTGAGCGGCGATGTGAAAGACATCGTGCTGCTGGACGTGCTGCCTTTGAGCCTGGGTCTGGAGACCCGTGGTGGTTTATTCACCAGGATTATTGACCGCAATTCGACAATTCCGTTGCGCAACAGCCTGACCTTCACGACCGTAGTGGATAATCAGGCGTCTGTCGAAATCCACATCTTGCAGGGTGAGCGCGAGGTGTCGGCCGGCAATCGCTCGCTGGGGAAATTTGAGTTGGTAGGAATTCCGGCGGCGCCGCGCGGCGTTCCGCAGATCGAAGTGTCGTTTGAAGTCGACGCCAACGGTATTGTCTCAGTCTCGGCAGCGGACAAAGCGACCGGGCGAGAGCAGCAGATGCGGATCACGCCTGCTTCAGGCCTCTCACAAGACGAGATAGATCGCATTATTGCGGAAGCTGAGACTTCGGCGGAAAGTGATCGCTCTCTGCGGGAACGAGCTGATCTGAGCAACAAGCTGAGTAGTTTAGTGAAGAATACTCAACGGGCCTTTCTCGAGTTCGGGGGCCTGCTTTCAAAAGAAGAACAGGAGAGCGGTCAACGTCTGCTGAGTGAAGGCGAAGCGGCACGCAGCTCGGAACAGTTGGGAGAGTTGCGGCTGGCGCTGAGCGGAGTGGAACGGCTGGGGCGGCAGCTAACCAACGCAATGATTAGGCAGTCAACCGAGTCCGAGGCAAGAGAGAAATAGCGCAAACGTCTAACTCTGAGAGTTTGCGCGACAGGCAATTGAGCGAATCCGCTTCGTTCAGGTAAAATAAGAAAAACGGTCAGTGGCTTGCCGGCTCACCCGGTTCAACTGCTGGCCGTTCGTTACTGCTACTTACATTTATGGCGATTAACAAACGAGACTATTACGAGATTCTGGGCGTCGGTCGCTCAGCCAGTGATCAGGATTTAAAGAGCGCCTACCGGCGACTCGCACATCAGCATCATCCCGACAAAAACCAGAGCGATCCGCAGGCTGAAGACAAGTTTAAGGAAGCTGCCGAGGCGTACACTGTGCTTTCCGATCCGGAACAGCGCAAACGCTATGATCGATTCGGTCATGCCGGTGTTTCCAGCGCCGCGGGTGCTGCCTGGGGTGCCCCGGGGTTCAGCGGAATCGAAGATATTCTGGGCGACCTTTTTGGATTCGGCGACGTGTTCGGGGCCGGTGGTCGCTCGGGGCGTCGCACGGGAGCCCAGCGGGGCGCGGACCTTCGGTATGACCTGGAGATTACGCTCGAGCAAGCGGCGGTCGGCAAGACTGCGCAACTGCGAATTCCCAAATTGGAAACCTGCGAGGCTTGTACGGGCTCGGGCTCAGCCCCGGGCACTCAGCCGGAACCTTGTCGCACCTGTGAAGGCGCGGGCCAGGTGCGTTTTCAACAAGGCTTCTTTTCGGTCTCGCGCACCTGCAGCACTTGCCGGGGAACCGGCCAAGTGATTACGTCGCCGTGCGAGACTTGCCGCGGCGCCGGCCGGATCGAGGGCGAAAAATCGATTGAAGTCAAGATTCCCGCCGGCGTCGAGACGGGATCCCGACTGCGCCTTCAGGGCGAAGGTGAATCCGGAGTCTATGGCGGTCCTGCGGGCGACCTCTATGTCGTAATTCACGTTGCGGAACACGAAGAGTTCGAGCGGCAGGGAAACAATCTTTACGCGTCGGTCCCAGTGAGTTTTGCCCAGGCCGCTCTGGGTGCCGAGATCAATGTTAAGACACTGAACGGCGAGCAACCTCTCAAGATCCCGGCGGGAACGCAAACCGGGACGGTCTTTCGCGTCCGCGGGCAGGGAATGCCGGTGCTGGGCGGCCGTGGCCGTGGCGATCTTTTTGTCTCAGTTTCAGTGGTCACGCCTCGAACACTTACTCGAGAACAGCGGAAACTGCTTGAGCAATTGGCCGCGATTGAAACTCCCGATTTGGAAGATAAGAAGCTGGTCGATAAAGTCCGCGACATCTTTGGTTAGTCGGGCCACCGCTGTCAGCAAAAACTCTCTGCACCTCCGTCTCATAAGCAATAGAGGTAATAATGAAAGCCCCCTTCAGACTATCGCGCCTACTCCTCCCTCTAATTTCAATCGTTTTGCTGGCCGCCTTTTCGGTTCAGGCTCAGGACGAGTACGCGGCTCTTAAAAACTGGGAAACTTTCGACTTTACCTCTCGCCGGATCGCCACGACGGACATCGGCACCCTTTCAATTGAAGACTTGAAACTCGTTCGCGGGATCGTCTTTGGCAAACACGGCCGGGTCTTCAAAGATCCCGAAATTCGGCGCTTCCTGGAATCGCGGACCTGGTTCAAAGCCAACCCGGATTTCCAAAACTCATTGCTTAACGATACTGAGCGCCAGAACCTGGACGTGATTCGTATCGCCGAGGCGCAGAAGCACGAAACCGTGCAGCCCGGCGATATGCGGCTCTATCAGAACCGTCTGCTCACCCGCAAGAAACTGGGCGCGCACACCAACGCCGAGTGGACGGTGCTGGCTTCTGAAATCGAAGCCATTCATGGCAAGCGTTTCGCCGGCACGCCCTGGCTCCAGCAGTACTTTGACGAACGATACTGGTATCACCCGGCCGAGCGGTACGATCCCAAGAGTCTGAATCAGACTGAACGAAAGAACCTGAGCCTGATCGACACGATCCAGCGACAGCAGCGGCGAGTGGCGCTGGCTCCGGGCGACATGGAGCTCTTCGAGAACAAGTTAATCTCGGAAGCAATGCTGCGCGGGCTGAGCCTGCACGAGCTGCGTTTGCTCAGAAACGAAATCTACGCCCGCCACGGCCGGATCTTTAAGACGATGTGGATTCAGCAGTATTTCGGCGGCCAGTCGTGGTATGACCCGAAAGAGGATTTCAAGGATGAAGAGATATCGGGCACCGACAAAACCAATATCGAAACCATCGTCGCGGTCGAGAACAAGCTGCACAACCAAATCGCCACCAAACCTATCACGCAAGCTTTGCTGCAGGGATTGTTTGTTGAGGATGTGCGCAAGATGCGTGACGAGATTTATGCTCGTCACGGTAAGGTTTTTAAGGATCCGTGGACCCAAAAGTATTTCGCCAGCTTTGACTGGTACCAGGCCAATGCGAATTACAGTGACGCTTCACTGAGCGTCGTCGAGAAGTCAAACCTCACGGTCATCGCCGCCTACGAGAAGAAAGCCGTATCGGCGATGTCCACGATAGAGGGTTGATAAGGCCCACACCGGGTCCCGCGTGCCGGGACCGAGAAAAAACAAAAAAAGAGAAGTTAGCGAGACGGCGGGCCAGAATGGCTTCCGCTAAGGCAGGGGTTTCGATAGCACGGTCGCGATCATTTCGTTGAGGCCGGCATCAGAACCACCGTGAAAGCTTTTGTAAAGCGCCGTGAGTTGCGCGAGGATCTTGTTCCTGGCTTCCTGCTGCTCGGGCTTAGTCATCAGCGCTACGGCGCGGGCATAAGCGTCAATCGCCCGGTCGCTCACCTGTTTAATTTGATTTAGCATCGCCGCCTGCTCCGGCGAGGCCTGCTTGCTGCCAAACTTTTGGTTGTATTCAGCTGAGAGTTGCGCGAATTCACCTTTCAGGATTGCAACTCCCAGGCGATAGTAAACCGAAGAGTCCTGTCGATAGGGACTGTCGGACTTTACCGCATTTAGAAACGCAGCCGCTGCTTCTACCGGCGACTGGTCCTTGAGAAACCATCCGAAGGAAAAGTTCAGGAAGCCGCGGGCGAGATCCATCGACTTGAAAGGATCGGCCTTCGAAACCTTGCCGCTTTCGAGAAGGCTGATTGCTTTCCTTGTGTACTCGATCACTTCGGCGTTAAGACTCGCATCACCGGCCAAGGCGTGCTCGTACCCTGCTTCGGCAAGCACACCTAGTACAAAGAAGTCATCCGGCGACGTCTTCAAAAAAGCTCGACCGAGCTCGAAAGTTTTCGGGTAATTCTTTGCGTTGTAGGTCTTGAGGATCTCGAGATCACGCAGATCCCGGTCGTACTCATCTATGAACCGTTGGACCTCTCTGGCGTGATAGTCGTTATCACCTCCAAACCTGCGCATAAACTCCTTCGCGGTTGGATAAGCGAGTCGGCGTTCTTCAGGATTAATGCTCTTCTTGTACTCGGTGAATTGTGCGTAGAGAGCCTCCTTCAGGTTGTCGGTCTGTTGTGAAGGCATGGTGGGATTGCGCTGAGCACACACCCTTGTGGCCAGCCCGAAGAGCATTAAAGCGGCGATGAATGAGGCGGCGAGCCGCGATGTTCTCGTCATTTCGCGCCCAATAATATTAACAGTAGCCCTAATCGGCAAGCACGAGACGCGGGTCAGCCTGGAACAGCAGCCGAGTCCAGTTTCATGCGCACCTTTTGAATCCGTTCGCCCAACTCACCCTCGTCGATGCCGCTGACTTTGTTATTCCGATAGACCTCTTTCCCAGCGACAACGGTCATTACCACATCGCGGCCTGAGGACGAAAAAATCAAGGTGTCAACGGGATTGCTGACAGGCTGTTGATGCGAGGCACTAAGACCAACCACCGCGATATCGGCTTGCATTCCTTCAGCCAGCGCACCGATCTGATTGTCGAGACCGAGCGAGCGCGCTCCACCCAGGGTCGCGGCAAACAAGGCGTCTTCTGAAGTGAAATCCGCTCGCGTTGTTGGATTTACGTCCGGCTTGCCGTCAGAACTCAAGCGCGCGAGCAATGTGGCGAAGCGCGCTTCTTCCAACAAATCGCAGTTATTGTTGCTCGCGACGGAATCACTGCCGAGTCCAAATTTGATTTCACGGGCGAGGAATCGATTAACCGGCGCATGACCGTGACCCAGCTTGAGGTTTGACTTTGGACAGTGCGCTACGCCGGCGCGACTCTGGTATATGAGATCCAGGTCTTCAGCGTCCACGTTAATGCAGTGGGCGAGCAAAGGCCTGGTTTCCAACACACCGTGACGGGACAGATATTGAATTGTCGAAGTGCCGGGAGGTTGCCACTCAATGCCGCGCGCTTTTAGTCCTTCGGCAAAGAAGCCGCGCCCTTCCCTTAACAACAATTCTTCGGCGCGCGACTCAGCAGCGTGGATCATCAAAGGCAGCCGCTCATCGAGGGCCAATCGTGAAATCAACTCGAGTTGCGGTGCGCTCACGGTATAAGGCGCATGTGGCGAAACTCCGGCCCGCACCAAAGTGCTTTCGTGCTGCCGCAGTTCCTCGATTTGTGCGCGCAGTTTCGCGAGGTTTTCTTTAGCCAGTCCAGGATCCGGCCCGAAGGACTCCTGATAAACGATGCCGCGCAAACCGATCGCGCCCAGCGCGCTCATCGCTTCCGTTGCAGCTGAGCTAGCATCAGCCAGTAAAGTGATACCGGCGCGCGCGGCTTCAATTGCCCCGCAGGTTGCTGACACAAGCAAGTCTTCGGATGTCATGGCCATGCGCGCCAGCGTCAGCTTTCGAAGCCATGCAAAAAAGTCCCTTTCTTCGCGCTCTAGAAAGCCTCGCATCACGGTTAGTTCCAGGTGCGAGTGAGCGTTAATAAAACCCGGCAGAATGGCAGCTTCTCCAAAATCTTCGACCCGGAACTCGGGGAAGCGGGAAATGACGTCGCGCCGCGGACCGACGGCCACGATGCGGGAATTGTCTACAGCCACCCCACCCTCTTCGAGCATCGGAGAACTTATTGGCAACACCCAGCGG
Source organism: Acidobacteriota bacterium (assembly GCA_038040505.1). GTDB lineage: Bacteria > Acidobacteriota > Blastocatellia > Pyrinomonadales > Pyrinomonadaceae > UBA11740. Next base: position 19,720 of record JBBPID010000025.1, read on the forward strand.
GCTGCGTAGATGATGGGCATGATTCGTCAGGTGGTCGGATGACGTGATGACCAGTCAGGTACAGAAGAACTTTGCGGTCGCGCGCCGTTATTTCGTCGACTTCACACGATGATACCGGGCGAGAATAGACGACACGTACGCGCGCGTCGAAGCGATATCAATCCGCTCGATGAATTGCTGCTCGTTCAATGGCGGTGAGCCGCTGGGAACTCGATTCCATTCCGCGGCGCGACTTGGGCCGGCGTTGTAGGCGGCCAGCATGCGGGCTTCTCGGCCCGGCGTGTTGCGATAATCCTGACCGGCTTTCTCCAGATACCAGCAACCGATCCTAACGTTGCGGTCGGGATCGCTCAACAGGGTAGTTGTGTCGTCCAGGGCCCGCGGTTCCAGGGGAGCGGTGGCGGCCTCGGCCGCCCATTCGCGCGCGACCACCGGGGTCACCTGCATCAGACCGATCTCGCCGTTGCGACCCTTCTTCCAGGAACTGAAGTAAGTTTCTTCGTAGATGATGCTCCAAACCAGATCGGGGTCAACGTGATGAGCGCTGGCTTCGCGGGCAATCAGCGGGTCATAACGATGAATCCAATAGTGATCGAAAATGTAGAAGCCTAAAAGGCCCAACACCAGGAGGGTGAGGAGAATGACGATTAGTCGCTTCATTCAACCAAACAAAAAGCCGGCACGATCAAGAACGCGAATCAAGCGACTTGATATTCACAGCACCTTTAAGAGGCGCAGGTCAGTTGTTTCTTGAGAAGCGTGACCAGAAGCTTCCGAACGCGGCCGCCCGGTCTACGCCTTCATATCTAAGCCGCAAAGCCTGGTCGTCAAAGACATGTCCCTGCAGCCAAACTTCAGCCGAGAGTGTGGCCCCCACGTGAAGCCGCCCGCCGGTTAAGGCGCGGGTATTGACCAACACTTCCAATTTAAGCTTTTCGAGATCGAGATAAACCCAATAGAGCTCGCTGCCCGAAAGCGGATTTCGCAGGGACTTGAAAGCCAGCACCCGGCCGCGAACGATCCAGTCGTTTTCGTGGGCGGCCCGCGACGGCGCCGCCCGCTCCAGCGGCAACCAGCGCGAATTCATCTCACGCGAACAAATTCGCGCTCGATAGGCGAGTCCGCACAAACCAACGTACAAAGCCGGCGCGCGAAATCCCGAAGCGCCGACTTCCGTCAGATTTTGCAATTCGAACAGGACCTCAGTGTCGGTGCCATCGCAGTAACCGTGGATGACGGCCTCGCCTTCCTCGTCATATTCGGTTAGTGCCCAGGGCCCGATTCGCTGCATGTAACGAGCGCGAAAGCCCGGGCGGCAATTCGCGTAGAACACATCGCCGGTCCCCGATTCGTAGAGCACCGTCCAGACCTCGAGACCCTGGCCGAGTTTCCAGCAACGCCCATGAAGTACTGCGCCGCGCCGCAAGAGGCGCGTGGGCTCGCCCTGGTTCTCAGCGCGTTCAGCCAGAAAGTTAATGGCCTTCTCGCTGGGAACTTCCAGGCCGATGGTCTCGAAGGTGGCGTCCATATTTGTTAGTCGAGCTTGATCTCAAACACTACATTCAGATTCGAAAGGCGACGCGATCGAGAAAGGATTATCGCGCCGCTCGCTTTCGCTCCGGGATCGGCGGCGCTTCGTCAGCAGCATCGTTTCGCGGAGCTCGTTTCTTAAATCCGCGAATGTTGCGTTGCGGACCAAAGTCGGGACGCGCACCGGTGCGGACCATCTCGGCAAACAGATCGACGTCATAGTCCGCCTCACGCGACATGGTCTCGCGAATCTTGTGGAGCACAGTCAGGAATTTTGGTCTGCGATAGATCGCGCGCATCTTCAAACTCGATTCCCAATCTAAGATCTGATCCAGCGAATTTCACTGAAGTTTCTGGTTGACGAAAGCCGGTACACCTATTCTTTGCTCTCGAGCGACAGATTGCAAATAAAATTCAGAGATCTATTTTCCGGGGCGCTCGTCGCAAATCCGAAATCACACTCAAACGGCAGTCTCGCGTTCGGTTCCCTCCGACACCAGAAACTCCGGAGTGACAATCATAGGTACAAAAAAACCAGCCGCCGTATTGAACAACCGAATGCGCGCCTGCCGGCGAACGTTGGCGAGATGACCAAAGTTCCACGTAACTAGATAATCGATTTTGTGAAACGAAGCAACAGCTACGTGCAATGCATCGGCGATGAACTTGCGATGAAAAATTCCCCGCGAGACATAACCTTCAGCGAGGATGGCGGCTTCTTCGGTCAGGTCAACCTGCTCAAGGTTTCTGATCAGTTTGAGGTAAGCGGAACGATGCGGCTCGCTGACGCGTTCGAGTTCGCGTGTTACCAAAGGTGAGATCACCGCGCGATACTCAGACAGTTCGTGTTCCCACCAACGGATGGTCAGGTCACGCCGGAACGGCTCGCCGTTGTCCAGGTAAGCCCCGATTACCGAAGTCTCGAGATAGGTGCTGGGCTTCATGCTATTCCCTGGTTCCTTCAGGTTGCGGCGCGGTGCTTTGAATCGGAATGGCGCTTAGCGGCTGAAGCCGGACGATGCCTCTCGGGAAATCAAACATGATGCGAAAGTGTCGTAAGAAGTTACCGCCCAGGATGCCGCTTTGTTGAAAACCTGCGGTTTCGTTTACCGGTTCGAGATCAAGCACGGCGGCGTCGATCTTCTCCAAACCGTAAGTGCCCATCATCACCTTGGGCAATATGGCTGTCTTCACGTCGTCGGCAATTCCGGCAGCGCCAAAAACCTTCATGCGACTCGGCCGAAGAAATCCCTGCGCCTCTTCCAGAGCGGCTGCCCGTTCGGAGATGACACTGATCGTCGCGCCGGTGTCGATAATAAAGTTAAGCGGTCTGGCAATTCCTTCTATATACACCTCGCCGCTCAAAAACCCACTGCTGGTCGTGCGCACGGGAACGTCGACTCCAGGCCGCGGTAAAACCGCCTCAGCGTTGACTGGTTTTCCCTGGCCGGTCGAAAAAGCACCGACATCCATTTCAGGACTCCGTTGGCGCATCATTGTGAGAGTTTTGGTCCCATAGTCAACCGAGATCATGAGGCGGCTCAGCATACCAATCCCGAGGTATCCGTCCACTGGATTGTGTTCATCGAAGAAATGACGGATATAGACCGGCACATTTGAAATCTTCATTTCCCCGAGCTCGATTGAGTTGATATAGCCGTAAACGATTTCAAACCGGCCCCCGCCACCGACAGCTCTGGCCAGACCTCCCTGAGCTACGGGCTTGATGCCGAGCTTGCGCGCGGTCACGTCGGAAATCACGGACATGCCCGATCCGGTGTCCAGCACGAAACGAAGGTATTCTTTCGAACCATTGACGCGCAGGTTGAGGATGGGGCGATTATCAGGAGATGAGAATTGCAGCACGGTCCGATCAGGACCTGACATGCTGTGCAGCGTGCCTTGCTGTCCGAGATAGCGGAGAAAATCAATCAAACCGCGAATCCGCGCGCGCCGATCGGCATCGGTGCGCGGCGCGATGACCAGAAACCGCTCGTACGCATCAGCTGCCTCTTTGTAGCGTTCAAGTCGCGCCGCGGCCTGGCCCAGGTTGAAGATGTAATCCGGCTCGCTCGGATCGATGAAAGCAGCGCGCCGTAAACCGGCGAGACACCTTGCCGTTCGGTTCTCGTAGTAATCGACCATTGCCAAACCGGCAATTGCCATTGCCTCGTCATCTTTTAGACTAAGAGCCGTGCGAAACTCTTCCACCGAGAGGCGAAAGTCTCCGGACGCCAGGACGGTCGCGCCCAGCAATGAGTGCGCGCGCGGAGACAGAGGGTCGACAGCCAGAACTCTGGCCGCGTGATCAAATGAATCCTGCAGCCGCCGCTGCTTTAGCAGGGCATGGCTTAATCCGAGGCGGGCATCCGAGTCCTTGTCGTTCTTAGCCAGCAGCTCGCGATAAAGTTGTTCAGCTCGCTCAAAGTCGCCAGCGCGCAAAGCCTGCTGGGCTCGGCTCCGGGTTTTCTCTTTGTCTGTGGCTGCGAAAACACCCGAACCAGTCAGGGTCAGGCAAAGAAGGCCGGCGACCAACAATCGGATACCAACTAGACGAAAAGCGCTTTTGGGGGGTGCGAACTTTATCAGCATGGTTGGCGCAGTCTACAGGTGAGCAGTCACCTACTTCAAAATTTGCCCGGTCTTCATCGACCAGAGCGCCAGATCGAGTTCATCAAAGTCAATCTGGATTTCGTGTGCGAATTCGCGCATGCGCGCTTCAATTTCCAGGTAACGCAGGCGGCCCGTCGGCGGCTTTGCTGAATCAATCACGCCGAGCTCTGACAACGACCGGACAATGTGTTTGTCCAGGATACCGTACCCTTTGAAGCCAATGTTGCGCAAAAAGTGGCTCGACTCTTTGTAACCGAGCCCTTTAATTTGTGGTTCCTGAGCCAGCCAGTCACGGCGCTCGAAGGGATCGCTAAAGCCGACCAGCCGGTCGCGCAACCGCATCGCGATTGACTTCTGCAGATAGCTGCGCGTGCTAACGACGTAAGCGGGCCTGGCATTGGGAAAGCGATGTGCGCCCGCCTTGATCAGCGCTCGGGTCATCGCCGGTCTGTGGCCGGACTGTAACAGTGGCCTTACAACCTCGACTGAACGCAAGCCCATTTTCGCCGATGCGCCCGCGGTGAAAATGCAGTACACCAGCTCTTCCCAGAGGCGCGCATCCGAACCAGTCTGCCAAACCTGGTGAAACTCCCTGAGCCGCGCTCGGATGGCTCTACGCCGCGCCACGTGTGTGACGCGCAGACGATCAATCGTAATCGGTTCCCGCTCACGGATCACGAAGTTTCTCTTAACCAGAGAAATTCTAGGTGCGGCTTTGTTTTAATGTCAACGAACTTGCGTCCGCATGCTGGCGCGCTATTCCCGCTAGTGCATCTTCGCCCGCGCAAGGGGCATCAAAAGACTGCTTTTCCAGTCCCCGAAAAGCGTGCCATTCGTTATGTTATGATGCTGAAAGGCCACCGAAGGTGAGCCGGTTGGTTTCAGGTTGGTTGGTTTCTTACGGATGAAAAACTTGTCGCTAAGAATCGGCGCCGCGTTCGCGTCCCTATTAATCGGGGCGGCGCTGACTTTTGGACAAACGGCCCCACCGGCTGGAGGTTCTCAGTCTGCGCCGAAGCAAGGGGCGCCACAGGCCGTTTCGCCGCAAGCGAGCTCACCGGGCACGGTCACGTCAAACTCGTCTGTTCCCGGATTAGCGCAACCCGCCTATCTCACCGCGATCAGCGGCTTGCAGGGAGTGTTGGCTGAAACAGTAGAGGGCGCAACCGTCGCCGCCCAATCAGCTGACGACAAATTCAATCCAGCTTCGTCCGTCAAACTCGCGACCGCACTTGTAGCTCTGCAAACTTTTGGGCCAGACCATCGCTTCGTGACTTCGATCTGGGCGAGCGGCAACTTAGACAAGAGCACAAGTACACTCAATGGAGACTTGGTGGTGATGGGCCGCGATCCCTCGTTCCATTACGAACATGCCGTGATGCTGGCGCGCGAACTGAACCAGTTGGGCATACGCACCGTCAGCGGCAACTTGATTGTGGCGCCGGGCTTTACGATGAACTTTGATTGGTCGGCCAGACATTCAGGAGAAGAATTTCTGGAAACGATGGATGCCGCGCGACGCTCGGCGACTGCAACTCGCTCATGGCTGGATGAGCGCACCCTGGTTGGCGACAACGAAAGCCTGCGCAGCGTTCCCAGCCTGGTGATCACCGGGGAGGTGGTGGTTGGATCAACTCCGTCCGGAGCAACGCCGCTGCTCACTCATAAATCCAGTAAGCTCGTCGATGTGCTCAAGGTCCTGCTTTGTTACTCGAATAACTTTATGGCTGAACGCATCGGCGAAGGGCTGGGCGGTGCGCAGGCGATTAGCGCGAGGCTGGCGGACAACCTGAAGATTAATCAAGACGAGATCTCGCTGTCCTCAACCAGTGGTTTGGGAGTTAACCGGGTTACCCCACGCGCCATGATGAAGATCCTTCGGGCCTTACGCGCTGAGTTACAGAAGAATAAGCTCCTTCTATCCGACATTCTGCCGGTGGCTGGAATCGATCCTGGAACTTTGGAAGAGCGTTATACAGACCAGATTTCACGTGGAAGTGTCGTCGCCAAAACCGGGACCCTGATTCGCACCGATGGAGGCGCAAGTTCGCTGGTCGGCCAGATGAGGACCAGGAGTGGCCGCGTGGTGTTGTTCGTTATTCTCAATCAGCGCGGTAGTGTCGTACGCTTCCGCCAAAATCAGGATCAGATCGTTGGCTCGATCCAGAACTCGATGGGCGGTCCCGCGCCTTTTGATTATCGCCCGATCAAACTCCCGATGCGCCTTGCTGACTCGGAGCATGAAGCCGCAAAGGGGCGCGGCGAGTATGAGCCGCAAAACCAGCAATAGTGCCGATTTTCCTCGCCATTGGGCAATTCTGTCATGGTGAATTCCTCGTTGACCACATCCCTGCAAAATGACCTAACCCGCTGAATTAGCTCAATAAACGTGACGTATGCGCCTCCGAAAACATGGCACAAGCATTGCTCGGTCGAGACTGGCCGAGACTCGACTCCCGTCACCAGACCCCCCGAAAGGAAATCCCATCAAATGAGTGCCGCTGAAGGACATATTGAACTCTGCAACTCCCTCATGGCTGCTAATCGGGTCTGGGAAGCAACCATCGACATCCTGCCGGATGCTGTCTACATTTTCGGCGCGGATAATCGCTTAATCAAGATCAATCGGGCCGGCGAAACCCTGGAACAGGCACAGCGTTCGTTTCTTACCGGACGACGTTGCTGCGACATGCTCTGGGGAGTTCAGGGAACCGGCTGCATGGTTGATCGGGCGATGGTCAACGGCGCGGCAGTTGAAGTTGAAATCTCTGCCGGGAATAAGACCCAGCGACCTCTGCTCGTTCGAGTTATTCCCGGCGACCTTACCAAAACGGGATCTGCCACCGGCTGCATTGTGGTGGTGCGAGATATTTCAGAACTGCGCGGGGTCGAGGAAGAAGCGGGCAAGCAGCGCGCGTTTCTCGCCAGTCTGGCGGACCTGGCACCAGATGAGATTTATACCCTCGACGCTGAACAGCGCTTTACCTGGATGAATCAATGCGCCGAAGTCGACAGCGGCTTTACCCGGTCCGTGCTATTGGGTCAGGAGTTCAAAGTCATTCTCGCAGCAGAGTCGAAAGTTGAGGCGTACGCCGCCGTTGCCTTAACGCTGGCAGGAGAACAGAAGCAGTTCGAAGTGAACACGATCTGCACTGATGGACGAGTCCGCTGCATGGACGCGCACACTTCTCCCCTGTGGAGTGACGGCAATATCACGGGCGTAATGGTTTTCATGAACGATATTACGGACCGAAAATTGGCTCGGGAACGCGCGGCGAGGTCAGATAAGTTGCGGGCGCTGGGCGAGCTGGCTGCCGGCGTGGCGCACAATCTTAATAATTCTCTAACGGTTATTCAGGGCCGCGCCCAGTTGCTCCTGATGCGCAGCAACGGCGACGACAAGAACAAGAAAAGTCTTGAGGTGATTACCCAGGCCGTCTCGGATTGTTCACAGACTTTGCGAAGGCTGCTCGATTTCTCGCGCCGCGATGCCACGCGTAACCTGGCGACGGTGGACTTAAGCGAACTCATCACTTCCAGTGTTGAGATTGCGCGGCCGAAGTGGCAATCCGAATCAGCCAGTCGCGGCGGAACGATTCAAATGCAAGTCGCCGCGCCAAGTCCGGTTTTGGTCCTGGGCGATTCGTCGGAATTGCGCGAGGTAGTGTTGAACCTTATCTTTAACGCCGTCGATGCGATGGCGGACGGTGGCGTAATCGAGATCGGCACCCGGATCGAAGGTAACACGGGCCGATTTTGGATTTCTGACACGGGACCCGGAATGCCCCCGGAAGTCATGGCCCGGATCTTCGAACCCTTCTATACCACCAAAGGTGAGCGCGGGACCGGACTGGGCCTGTCTGCTTCGCACGGGATAATCGAGAATCACGGCGGCAATATCAACGTCGCCAGCGATTTAGGGAAGGGTACGCGGTTCGAGGTTGATCTGCCACTTCACGAAAAAACCGCGCCGGCCGTGGTCGCGGCGACGACTTCAAAAGTAAGCGCGCGTGGGTCGCGAGTGCTGGTCGTCGAAGACGAAGAGAACGTTCGCACGCTTCTAAATGAAGCGTTCAGCACCGCGGGTCACGAGGTCGTCGAAGCCACGACGGGCGCTGAAGCGTTGGCCCGCCTGGACGAAGACAACTTCGATTTGATGATTTGCGACCTGGGCCTGCCGGAACTAAGCGGCCTTCACGTTGCACGCTGGGTCAAGGAATTCAGGCCTGACCTGCCGGTCATTATTGCCACCGGTTATGCCGAGATGATCGCCGAAGAAGACTACCAGCTTGCTCGCATTGATGATGTGATTCGAAAGCCGTACACCCTCGACGAAGTTTTGGGCCGCGCCAATTTGGTCCTGGCTGCTCAGCCCAATCAAGAACGGGAAACTGCGTTGGTTTAGAGGCGTCGATTGCGCAAAGTAATAGCGACCCTGTACGCGGTAGACTCACCCTCCACAACTATTTCGTAAACCTCTGATAAGAGTTTCGTCCGCCTGGTCGCGATTTTTTGAGCGCAGCCTGGCGCGATCTGCGAATTCAGCCGGGGTTCTGGATCGCAAATTCCTATCATTGAATCTTAAGGCTACCTTGCGGACGACGCTCTTCTTACGCTTGCGCCGGCCACAACCGAATTAAGATCGTCCTGTGTTTGTTCGCGTAAGGCCGGGCCGCAACGTCAGAAAATTAGTCAGGCTGGCCGCCGATTCCGGGATTGCGGCGCGGGCATTGCGCACCTCACCAATCCGCTGTGACGGCTTCTAATGGTAGTCGACAAGAGTCGAGCGCCAGGCGCGTCGGTTCGACTAAACGGCGCGCCGTTGTCAAAAACAAGTAATGCTCAGAATGCCAAGAGTCGATCGCAGCTTGGAACAACACATCGCGTTTACAAGAGAGATTGTATATGTAAGAGCAAATTCTTTTACTTGACACCCTGCTCGTCGCAGATAATGATGAACTCGCGCGTTTGATGTCGATCTTGAGTGTCAGATGTCTTCAGATCTGAACCTGGATCTCAAATGTTCATTCATGCCTGACGTTCTTCTCGTCGAAGATAAGGAAAGTCTGCGCCGCGTGCTAAAGCTGACGCTGGAGCATGCCGGCTATTCCGTCACTGAAGCTGCGGACGCGCGTGAGGCCATCGATCAAATAGGACGGGTTCCTCATAAGATCGTACTCACGGATTTGCGAATGCCGAACGGCTCAGGGCTCGATGTCTTGCGCGCGGCGCGAGTCGCCGACGGGAACGTGCCCGTGATCGTCATGACCGCGTACGGTTCAATTGATGAAGCGGTGCAGGCGATGAAAGACGGCGCCCACGACTTCCTTCAGAAGCCGGTAGATTCCAACCATTTGTTGTTGCTCGTAGAACGCGCGCTGGAAGAGTTGCGCCTGCGCACGGAAAACATTTTGCTGCGTGAAGAGTGGTCGAAACGCTACGGATTTCCGCGCATCATTGGTGAATCTGAAGCAATTAAACGGGTGGTGGCAGAAACTCAGCGCGTAGCCCAGACTGAGGCGACCGTGCTGTTACTTGGCGAATCAGGCACGGGCAAGGAGCTGTTCGCGCGCGCCGTTCACCATCTTTCGAACCGCCGGGATAAACCTTTTGTGGCTATTAACTGTGCGGCGATTCCCGAGACCCTGATTGAGAACGAGCTGTTTGGCCACGAACGCGGCGCGTTTACCGGCGCTGGTGACCGCCGCCTGGGAAAGTTCGAGCTCGCCTCAGGGGGCACGGTTTTCCTTGATGAGATCGGCGAACTGCCGCTGGCTGTGCAGGGCAAACTGCTGCGGGTAATTGAAGAAAAGTCGGTGGACCGAATAGGCGGCCGTGGACCGGTGCCGGTTGATGTTCGAATCGTAGCCGCAACCAATAAGGACCTGCGGGCAGCAGTTGACCGAAACGAGTTTCGTGGCGATCTGTTCTTTCGCCTGGCCGTGTTTCCGATCGAGATCCCGCCGCTGCGCGAACGCGGGGAAGATGTTGTGCTTCTTGCGCGCCAGTTTGCTGGGCAACTAGGCAAAGAATTGCGCGGTCGAGAGGCGACGATCAGCGACCCGGGCATCGCTGCTTTGCGCGCGCACCGTTGGCCGGGAAACGTTCGAGAACTTGAGAATTCGATTGAGCGGGGATGCATCCTCGCGGATAACATCGAGCTCGGGCCCCGTGATCTTGGCTTTGGTGTCACGGACACCCGCGGCCCGGCTGACTTTGGATTTGATACAGCGGGACTTCTGAGCGAGGCCACAGCGCGGGCGGTGCAACTTGTCGAGCGTAGGAAAATCGCCGATGCTTTAGCAGCGCACGATGGCAACAAGACGCGAGCGGCTGAAGCCCTGGGTGTCAGTTACAAAACTCTGTTGACTAAGATTAAGGAATATGAACTTTAGTCAATTGTTCAAGTCTGACTCTGTTTGCAATAACTCAGAACCTAACACTAAGAAATGAACGACGAGCAGGACGCAGGTTCCAAATCTCAAGTCCCGGGTTCAGAGTCTTCAGGCGACATTTCTAACTCCCGATCCTCCGATACTAAGACCGAACCCGAAGACGTCAGTCGCAATGCCGCGCAAATCGCCGGCGAAACGGTTGAGGTCGTTGGCGATGCGACCGGAACCTTTCCGCGTCCTGAGGTTGTCGAGCGCAGCGAGCGCGAGAACACGGGAAAATCGGCGTTCCTGGTCGGCGCCGGTATCCTGATCAGCCGCATCATCGGAGTTATTCGCCAACGGGTCTTTGCTTATTACTTTGGTAGCCACTCAGTGGCAGCCGACGCCTTCACCGCCGCGTTCAGAATTCCGAACTTCCTGCAGAACGTCTTTGGCGAGGGCGCGCTCTCGGCCTCGTTCATTCCGGTTTACGCGAATCTGCTCGCACGGAGAGACGAGAAAGAAGCCAGCCGCGTAGCCGGCGCAGTGTTGACTCTGCTGGCCCTGGTAACTTCCGTCATTGTTCTTCTCGGGGTGCTGACCACCCCATATATCATCTCAATCGTAGCGTGGGGGTTTGTTGGTGAGCGAAGAGATCTAAGCATCCGGTTAGTCCAAATATTCTTCCCGGGGGCGGGCCTCCTGGTTATGTCGGCTTGGTGCCTTGGAGTCCTGAATAGCCACCGCAAGTTCTTTCTTTCCTACACAGCGCCGGTTGTTTGGAACCTGGCGATCATCGCGGCCCTGATTTTCTTTGGTTATCATTCGGGCGAACTTGATCAAGTACAACTTGGCCCCTTCCAAGCCCGCCTGGCGATTCTCACGGCGTGGGGATCAGTAGTGGGTAGCGCTCTGCAATTTCTGGTTCAACTGCCTACTGTGCTTTGGCTTGTCAGAGGACTTCGACCGGTCTTCGACTTTGCAAATTCGAATGTTCGGACGGTTATTCGCAATTTCTTTCCGGTGTTCATGAGTCGTGGGGTGGTACAAATCAGCGCTTTTGTGGACGCCGGCCTAGCGAGCCTGGTGCCTTATATAGGTGCCGTGGCCGCGTTGAATTACGCGCAGAGTCTCTACACCCTGCCGGTGAGTTTGTTTGGAATGTCAGTGTCGGCCGCCGAGCTTCCCGCCATGTCCAGCGCCGTAGGCACGGGCGGCGAGATCGCTACAGAGTTGCGTCATAGACTCGATGAAGGACTGCGGCGAATTGCTTTTTTCATCATACCTTCTTCGATGGCAATGCTGGCTTTGGGAGATGTGATGACGGCGGCGCTTTATCAAACCGGCCAGTTCACTCATACAGACGCAAAGTACGTCTGGGGAATCCTGGCGGGTTCGACTATCGGCCTGTTGGCTTCGACCCTCGGCCGGCTGTATGCCTCGACTTATTACGCACTGCACGACACGCGAACGCCGTTGCGCTACGCGATTATCAGAGTAACACTGACAACGGTGCTCGGTTACTTGTTCGCGATTCCATTACCGCCCCTCGTTGGCCTTGATCCGAAGTGGGGAGTTGCCGGACTAACAGCCTCGGCCGGCATAGCGGGTTGGATCGAGTTTGCTCTGCTCAGAAGGACGCTGAATCAACGAATTGGGCAGACTGGCCTAACGCTTAACTACGTGACCAGGCTCTGGCTTGCGGCCGCAGGCGGAGCGGGACTGGGTTGGGCGATCAAGCTCACGATTGGAGAGCGTCATCCGGTGATTGTCGCCGCTTTCGTCCTGGTGCCTTATGGCCTGGTGTACTTTGCGATTGCTGCTGCGTTGAGAATCCCGGAGGCCGGTGTGGTGATCAGGCGCGCACTGAGAATTGTCGGGATCAGAAAGAGATAGCGCCACTCAAACAAAAAGGCTTCGCGCCGTTAAGCGCGAAGCCTTGTTTACTCAAATGGAAAGAAGGTTAGTAGTTCATCATCACAGGTTAGTCGCCGACTATGACACCGTCGGCTACGAGTACTCCCCTACCGAGCGCATCAGCAACGAGCACGCCTTTGCGCAGCGCATCAGCCAGCAGGGCTCCATCACCGACCAGTACCCCATCACCGACCAGTACGCCATCACCGACCAGCACCCCATCGGTTACCAGGACGCCGCACCTCATAAAGAAAAGGCCATCGCTCATCGTGATGCCGTTGCTTGTCAAAATGTTATCGCCGATTAGCACGCCGCCAGAAAGCTTGCTGGCGTCCACGATCAACACGCCATCGGTAATCAGCACTCCATCGCCAATCAGCACGCCCTGGTCGTAAACCCTCTGATATTTCGTGATCAGGTCCGTACCCTTGGCCCAGTTGTGTTTGAAGATGATGCCCTGAGACCATTTGAAGGTCTGGCCGGCAATCGTCGTCTGCGCGCTGGGCGCAGAGGTAGTTAACAAAGCGGTGCCCACTGCGGGACTCGCAGGCAAATCGGTTCGAACCAGTTTTGCCAGCCGAACCGCGCCTTCGATATTCAGTTCGCCCGCACCCTGCTCCAGCATGTTGAACTTAGCCAGAGGCTGCGCCGTGTACATCAGAATCATCTTGACCATGTTCGGCGTCAGGTCGGGATTCGCTTCCAGCAGAACCGCAGCAGCGCCGGCCACGACCGGGGATGCAGCCGAAGTGCCACTCATGAGCATCTGGGCCTTGTCGGTTCCGGTTACGACCGCAAGCAGTGGGTTATCCGAAAGGATTTCATTGTTGTTCGCGGCCGCGCCGGCAAGTTTGTTGCCTGGGGCAACCATGTCCGGTTTGATCAGATTGTCGTAATGCTTGCCTTTCCAGTCCGTCCAATAACTGCGGGTCGGGCCACGCGAGCTGTAAGTCGCCACGCCGTCGTCGCTACGCGCGTCGGTACCAAACGTGTTCGCGGCGCCTACTGTGATTGCCGAAGGCTCGTTGCCGGGCGAGTGAATGCGGCCATAAACCTTTGAACCGCTGTCATCTTTGCCATCGTTTCCAGCCGCGGCAACAACCACGATACCGGCGTCCACCATTTGACGAACCGCGCGGCAAATCGCGTCATTTTTGTAAGAGTCAATCGCGGGCATGCCGAGACTCATGTTGACGACTCGGATGTTGTAGGTGGTCCGTTTGGCCATCACCGTGTTAAGTGCATTCAGGACGCCCGAAACAGTACCTCTGCCGTCTGAATCGAGAACTCGGAGGTTGATCAGCTTGGCGGCGGTCGCAATGCCGTTATAGGTCCCGCTGTAATCTGTATCTTTACCGGCTGCCATCGCGGCGACAAACGTACCGTGACCGTAGGGATCGTCAGTGCGGTTCTCACCAGTGAAATCCTGGCTGTAGACAACTCGTCCATAGACGGTGTGGTGGGTTTTGGAAATGCCCGAGTCGAGGATCGCGATCCCGACGCCACTGGCATCAAGTCCTGAATTCCCATTTTGGCTCAACATCGCTGACTCGCCCGTTGTGGCTTGAACGTGACCGAATGACTTAACGGCTCTGTCGAGCGAAAGGTGGCGAGTATAACTATTGTTGGCCAGCTCCTCAATCGCTTTGGTTGGAACGTCAACCACGAGCGCGCCAAAGCGCGGCATTTGCGCGTCGATATTGACGCCATATTTTGTTAGTTGCGACCGCAGCGTTTCGCTGTTCGTGTTATCAACATGAAGAATCACTTTGACCCGAGCTGGCGCGTTGCCGCTGTCAATCATCTGACGCAGGTCGTCAGAGATCTTCTCGCCTACGAATTCTTCATTATTATTTCCAGCGCTCTCGGCGGTCGCATTGTCATCGCTTTGCTGGGCGTTCGCTGCCGCAACCTCTTCCATCTGGATGCCGGCGAACAGGGGCGCCAAAGACTGATCTTTGGAAACGTTTTGCTCAAATGCGATATCGGTCGAGGTGCCCAAACACTGCACGTCGCCTCTGGTGAGCGCGTCTCGCAGCAGCGCGGAAGCGGTGCCATTGAACGCCGCAGTGGAACCAACCAGCGCCTGGATTGGATCGATTATCAGGATGACTTTCGGATCGGATTGGGCAGCTTCACTAATTATTTCGGTGAGAGTCTTAACGAGGGCAACCTCAGTTGGTGAATCATGGAACAGCAGGTCGAGATTCAGCTTGAGCAGACGCTTGCCATTCAATGCTTCAGGTACATCACCCTCGACGAGCCGGCGAGCCACTCCCGAAGTCACGAGGTCGCGAACGGCCTGAGACTCGGTTAAGACAACGGGGTTGTTCTTCTGGGTGTTGGAAAGTACCTGAATCGCCTGTTCCGTCTCTTCACGGCGCTCAGTGAATGAATTAAAGCGGCCCTGCTCCGCGGCGGCGGTGATGTCCCAGGTGTATTTGCTCAGGGAGCCTTGTTTTGAGCCGCGCACCGTTTTGACGTCTTGAGCTTTGGCGTTATCGGTTACGACGATGCCGGACATCAGCGAGATTGCCATTACCACCGCTATCAGCCATCGCCAACCCAGGTGCTTTCTTGTTCTTTTTCCTCTAGTCATGCTGTTCTCCACTAAAAATGGCTTTAATCTGGTGCAGCACACGCAGGTGCTGGCGTGTTCCACTTAACAATGGCCGTGCCATCGGCAAATCGTCGTTTTTGCGCCGGTTTTTGCGGATTTGGGGAAAATGGGTCGGTCAGGAGACGTCAGTCTGCTGAGGTCAGTCAATCAGAATGACAGAAAGACGGTGGCTGAGAACCGGGCCGATTTGGCCGAAAAGTAGGCCTTTCTTATTTAGTCTTTTTTCTGACGGAATTTCTGGAGAAGCCCGCCCATTATCACTTTTGTTGACTATCCCGAATAGACGGATAGGTTGGAGCAGCGGCGGCGGCGGGGAAAATCCCCCGGGCCGCGGTTTTGCTTTTGGGCAGGCCCTCAGCCATTTCGAATAGGCGAAACGCTCGCCGGCGCTTGCCGACTAATTGACCCGCCAATAACCTCATCCTTATCATCACGACGTGATCCCCGTTATTTCATCGGCACAGATGCGCGAGATTGACCGCCTGACGACTGAGCGCTTTGGGACTCCGTCACTGGCGCTGATGGAAGCTGCCGCGACCGCAACGGCGCGAATCGTTACCGAGCACTTCGGTGGTGCGATGTCTGGCAAGGGAGTTCTGGTGCTGTGCGGACGAGGCAACAATGGGGGCGACGGGGCGGCGACTGCCCGACTTCTGGCGATCGTCGGCGCCAGAGTCGATGTGGTTCTCTTTGGAAGATTGGAAGACACAAAGGGGGACGCCCGAACGAACTTTGAAAAGCTGAACGACTGGAACTCTGAACGCGCGACTAGAGAGGAGCAGGGCGCCTCTCCGGCTAATTTGGGTTCCGCGAACCTTTATCAATGCGATTCTGAACAGGGCTGGGAACAACTACGCGTAGGACTTTTGAACGTTCCGCATGACGTCACGGTTGACGCCCTCTTCGGCACTGGGCTGACGCGCCCGGTCGAGGGTATTGCCCAAGAAGCCGTCAAATACATGCAGCATCTGCGCGAGCTCCGTGACGCGAGTGATCATTCCACCTCACTGATTGTCTCCGTTGATATCCCCTCAGGGTTGAATTCCGACTCCGCTCAACCAATCGGCGCAGCTGTTTGCGCGGACATTACCGTCACGATGACGGCGCCCAAAACAGCAAACGTTTTGCCGCCGGCAGCTAACTGCAACGGCAGGTTGATAGTTGCGGACATCGGATCCCCTGCTGAATTAATCGACCAGGCAGGATCGCAACTGTTTCTGATTGAGGAGAAGGATGCGCAGCGCTGGTTGATGAAGACGCGTTACACTCCCGATTCCTACAAAAACACGCATGGCCATGCGCTGATCATCGCCGGTTCGCGCGGTTTCACTGGAGCAGCCGCGCTCTGCGGGAATGCCGCTATGCGAGCAGGCGCCGGATTAGTAACCGTGGCCACGCCGGCATCTTCCCAGAGTTTGGTGGCCGTCCAGGTGATGCCTGAGATCATGACGACCCAACTTGCAGAAACGGATCGAGGCTCAGTAAGCGTCGACGCCATTGATAATGTTTCTCAGTTAGCCGAGCGAGCTGAGGTGATCGCGGTTGGGCCGGGCCTTTCGTCGTTAGATAAAGACACGCGCAGCTTTGTGAAAGCTTTGGTTGAAAAACGCCGGACTCCCCTGGTGATTGATGCCGACGGATTGAATTGCCTGGCGCCTTGGCCTGCGGAGTTAAAAGGATCGACGGAGTATCCAATTATCTTGACTCCGCATGCAGGAGAGATGCGGCGGCTAGTGGGCGGGGACGATAACGTTTCGCTCGACGATCGCGTCGCGGCCGCGCGCGAGTTTGCCGTGGCCCACGAGGTAATTCTGCTGTTGAAAGGCTCGCGCGCGTTGATCGCGTCGCCCGATGGACGCGTGTTTGTGAATTCGAGCGGCAATGCCGGCGTCGGGACTGCGGGAGCGGGCGATACGCTGACCGGAATTATTGCCGGGTTCATCGCGCAGGCGTATGGATCTCAAAAGGCAAGTTCAGACGCATTGGAAAGTGTGATCGCTGCGCTCTTCATTAGCGGCCGGGCGGCCGATATCGCAGCCAGTAAACTTGGCATGCGGACCATGGTGGCGTCAGATATTCGCGAACATCTCAGCGCCGCAATTTGCTCGCTCGATCCGAGAGGCGAACATCCCGGTCAGGCCTAGCAAATCTTGTTGACCAACACAGGAAATATAGCCACCGGTAAGTGGATCTCGCACAACGAGCGCGAGACGTTCGAACACGGTCAGCGTCTGGGAAAGCAACTTTCCGGCGGCGAAATCCTTTTGCTCAGCGGGCCGCTGGGGGCGGGGAAAACCGTCCTGGTGAAGGGGATTGCGAGCGCCCTGGGATTGGATGCGGAAGACGTAACCAGCCCATCGTTTACCCTGGTGAATCCGCATCAGGGCCGGCTGCTGCTCTATCACATCGATCTGTACCGGCTGGACGAAGGCGCCGGGGCGGCGCATGCAGTTGACCTTGATGAGATTCTCACCGACAAAAAATCAGTCGTGGTCATCGAATGGGCCGAGCGAATGGGCCGATACCCTTTGCCGGACAATGTCTGGCGCGTGGCGGTAGCCGGCGACGGGGACGACCCCCGTACAATCTCGATATCAGCCTCAAATCCTTAGCGACATGTTACTATTACTGCTCGCGACAGATTAACAGGAGAAAATAACGAATGAGATATCCGGAAGAATTTATTCGGCCAATGCGGGAAGAGCTATCCCGGCTGGGCGTTATCGAACTACGGACACCCGAATCGGTTGACGAGACGCTTAAGAATTCACCAGGGACAGTGATGGTAGTGGTCAATTCAATCTGCGGGTGTGCGGCCGGCAAAGCGCGTCCGGGTGTGGCGCTGGCTTTGAAGCATGACACACGGCCCGACAAGGTCGCCACGGTATTTGCCGGAGCCGACATTGAGGCCACTGAACGCGCGCGGTCCTACTTTACCGGCTATGCGCCGTCCTCGCCTTCGATTGGACTCCTGAAGGATGGCCAACTGGTGTTCATGATGGAGCGCTGGCAGATTGAAGGAAAAGGCCCTGAGCAAATTGCCGACGAACTGAGGCGAGCATTCGACCAATGCTGCGCGCGGGAAACAGTGGCAGCGAACTAAGTCCGGCGGTTATTCGAGAGTTTGAACCCGCGCGATTTCCTGTTCCGGATTGATCAGGGTTCGTTGAAAGCCTTGCGCAGGAACTTTTAGATTCCAGGCGACGATTCTCTTGTTGAGTTCGCTGACGTGGTTAGAAAAGGTGTCCGCAGCCTTTTCCCAACGGGTGCCGGCCCCTACCTCGTTTTCCCTGCCTCGTGCTCTTTGTAGAATCATCCAGGCTCTTAATAAATCGTTCCGCGCGATTTCGAACTCAGCTTCAAAATCTTTCCGTTCCTCGATCCATGAGGGAGCGAAACCGGCATTTCGCAGAATTCGATGAGCCAGGCGCAATTCAGGATCTTCAAAAGGGTTCTCTGAGGTGTCGAGAGGTTGTCCCTTGCCGGGCAGATCGTCAAACTCACCCTGCTCCATGGCCTCGCGGATCTTCTGATCGATTAGAGATTCCCAGCGTTTCATCTAAATCCTCTTAAGCTCAAAACGAAAACCTCTGCTTCCTGGTTTCGTGAGATTTCTTGCAAGCACGATCGACACTCGCCGTCGTGACTGGTGTTATCATCACGCTCAATGGCAGGATCTTCTTCCATCAACCTGGACACGCGCATCATGGAGCTTTCCAGTCGCGATGTCCCTCGCTTTGGTCCGCAGAGCGCGCGCAAACTGGCGCTCGCCCTGGCCGGAGTATCTTCGGGAAAAGACGTTACTAACGTCAACGTCGAAGACTTGCTGTTCTATCTTCCAACTCGCTACGAAGATCGCTCGAGCATGGTCGAGATTCGGCACTTGCGTCATGGTCTGGAGGCATCCCTCGATTTAACAGTTAAAGTTGCCGGTGGATTTCAAGTTGGCAACCGCCGGTCATTTAGACAACGACTCTACAAATTCGAAATCAGTGCGGCGGATCATCAGCGTTCGGGCCGGCCTGTCGTCGTCTGGTGGTTCATCTCAGGCCCTCGCGCGCAGGCGATTATCAAATACAACGCCGAGCGCTTCGTTCCCGGAACCCGCTTCATAGCTTTTGGAGAATGGGAATGGGACGCGCGACGCGGGACTTATTCGCTGAAAGTGAACAAGCCGGATGAACTGGAGGTGGTCACCGGAGTGGATGACGAAGAAGGTGAGATCGAAACCGATCCGACGCTGGCCGCGATTCACGTTGGCCGGCGCGTTCCGGTGTATCGTAAGCTCGGCGATTTTCGTCCCAAACGTCTGCGCGAGATTGTGCACGAAGTTCTCGGTCACCTCGAGGCAGTTGAAGAAACTTTGCCAGGCGACTTGCTCACGCGCCATGAGTTCGTCGGCCGCCTCGACGCTTTGCGCCACGCACATTTTCCCAAAGAAGATGCTTCACTGGACGATTACAACGCGATGAGTAGCCCGGCACATCGCCGTCTGATCTTTGATGAGCTTTTCTGGGTGGCCCTGGCGATGCAATTAAAGCGAGGGCAGCGCCTCAAGGAACGCAAAGGAGCTCCGATCAAGATTGATTCAGCCATGAAGCAGCGCATTGCTTCCGTGCTTCCGTTCAAACTCACCGAAGCGCAGCGAAAAGTAGTGAAGCAAATCTTTGAGGATCTGAAGTCCGATGCGCCGATGAACCGCCTCTTGCAGGGCGACGTTGGCAGCGGCAAGACAATCGTGGCGCTGATCTCGATGCTGGCCGCGATGGAAAATGGCTATCAGACGGCCCTGATGGTTCCGACAGAAATACTCGCCGAACAGCACGCGCGCAACATCAAACGAATTCTGGCGAAGAGTCCTTATCGCATCGAATTGTTGTCCGGCTCATTAAAGGGCGCCGATAAGAAACGCTTGCACCAGTCGATCGCCGCCGGCGAAATCGACGCCTGCGTGGGCACTCAGGCCCTGATCCAGGAGACAGTCTCTTTTAAGAAGCTGGGACTGGTGGTAATTGACGAGCAGCACCGCTTTGGCGTGATGCAACGCGCCGAGCTACGCGCTCGAGGCTTGAATCCAGAAGTCTTAGTCATGACAGCAACGCCGATTCCGCGTTCGCTGGCAATGACTGTATATGGCGATCTGGACGTCTCGATCATCGACGAGATGCCGCCCGGCCGAACGCCGATCGAGACGAAAGTTTTCGGAGAGGAAGGCCGCCAGGAGGTTAAGAAACTGATCTCGCGCGAAGTGCGCGCAGGTCGACAGGTCTATGTTGTCTATCCACTGGTCGAAGAGTCAGAGAAGATGGATTTACGTGACGCGACCCGGCGTTATGAGTACCTGCGAGATAAAGTTTTTCCCAAATTTTCAGTCGCTCTGCTGCACGGCCGGATGAAAGCGGAAGAGAAGGAAGCGGTGATGCGGGACTTTGTGGGCGGCAAAACCCAGATTCTGGTTTCCACGACAGTCATCGAAGTCGGTGTCGATGTGCCGAATGCTTCTGTGATGGTGGTCGAGCACGCCGAACGCTTCGGCCTGTCCCAACTACATCAACTGCGCGGCCGCGTGGGCCGTGGCGCCGAGCAGAGTTACTGCGTGCTGCTGGCTGCGGAAAAACAAACCGAAGTTGCCCGCGAACGTCTGGGAATCATGGAAGAGACGAACGACGGCTTTAAGATCGCGGAAAAGGATTTGGAGATTCGTGGTCCCGGCGAAGTTCTCGGCACGCGGCAGGCCGGTCTGCCGGAATTTCGCGTGGCAAATTTGGTCCGCGACCTCGATCTTCTGCAAGTGGCGCGTAAGGAAGCCGAGTTCTATCTCAATCAGCGCAAGTCTTCGCCTGAAGCCGCAAAGATGATCAAACGCGCGCAAAGCGATGCGAGGATGAAGCTGGCAGCGGTTGGCTAGTAGAATCTCCGCAGATTACACAGATTTCGCGGTGGGATTGCGAGTCCAACGCAATTTGTCTGAGTAATCTGCGCAATCTGTGGATAGCATATATGCGCATCATTGGGGGCAAATATCGTGGACGTAAGCTGAAGAGCCCGCCCTCGCTCAAGACACGGCCGACGTCAGATCGCTTGCGCGAGACGCTTTTCAATATTCTCGCGCCTCGGATTCAGGGCGCGCGCTTCCTGGATCTCTGCGCGGGATCGGGCGCGGTTGGCATTGAAGCATTATCTCGTGGCGCGGCGCATGTCACCTTTGTTGATCACTCGCGCCAGATGTATGCGTTGATTGAATCGAATCTGAAAGTCTTGAGCGCTGATGACGATGAGGTTGAAGTTGTTAGCAAGGAAGCATCGGCGTTTCTGAGAAAGCACGCGAAGAGAGAAGGTGAGTCCTTCGATATCGTCTTTTTCGATCCGCCGTACGAAGCGGATTATGAAGAAGTCTTAAATGATCTCGATCAGGGCGCGGAACTATTATTAGCGAAGGAAGGCGTGGTGATTGTCGAGCACAGTCGTAAGAAGAGCCCGAACGACGAATTCGGTGCGCTCAAAAAGTCTCGGCTGGTTAAGCAAGGCGATTCATGCTTGAGTTTTTACCAATTTGTCAGTGGTTAGTCGTTAGTTGTCAGTTGTTACATTGCCGCAGTATCGTGGATAAGCTGAAGCGACCAACAACTGACAACTGACAACTGACCAAAGACCAAATGCTCGTACTAGGTATCGAAACTTCCTGTGATGAAACGGCCGCCGCGATTGTGCGCGACGGGCAGGAGATAGTTTCTTCGGTAATCGCTTCTCAGATAAAAACGCACGCTCGCTTTGGTGGTGTCGTTCCGGAACTCGCTTCCCGCGAGCACCTCGACAAAATCGTCCCCATCGTCGAAGAAGCATTCGCCCGGGCCGAAACTACAAAAAACGAAATCGACGGCATCGCGGTGACTATCGGTCCGGGGCTGATTGGTTCGCTGCTGGTTGGGGTTTCGTACGCCAAGGCGATGGCCTTCGCGCTCGGGAAGCCGCTGGTCGGCGTCAATCACATCGAAGGTCACATCTATTCGGTTTGTTTTGAGAATCCTCCGGTCGAGCACCCTGCCCTGGCGCTGATCGTTTCGGGCGGGCACACAAATCTCTTTTTCGTTCCGAGCGCGGGAAAATACAAAGTAGTAAGCCGGACGCGAGACGATGCGGCGGGTGAGGCCTTTGATAAAGTCGCGAAGTTGTTGGGTCTTGGTTATCCGGGAGGGCCGATAATTGAGAAGCTGGCCCGCGAGGGAAATCCCAAAGCTGTGAAGTTCTCTTTGCCGCGAATGGGCGACAATCGGCCGGATTTCAGTTTTAGTGGATTGAAAACCGCAGTGACGAAATACGTGCGCGAGTCGGGGCTGCAACCGGTGACGAATGGCGGCGAACCTTCACAGGGAATCAAAGACCTGGCCGCCAGTTTTCAATACACGGTTGTCCAATCGCTGGTGACAACCATGGAGCGGGTGGCGAAAGACTATCAGCCCAAAACTCTTATCGTGGCTGGTGGCGTCGCTTGCAATGGCGCTCTGCGTGCGGCGTCCGGGGAAGTCGCTAACAGACTGGGCGTGCCGGTTTATTTTCCTTCACTGCATCTTTCAACGGACAATGCCGCGATGATTGCGGCGGCCGGCACAGTGAAGTTGAAAGCAGGCGAACGCGCCGGCTGGGATTTGAATGCCGACGTCATGCTGCGGCTGCAGAATATTGAGGTTGAAGACGAGGAGTTAAGAAAGCGGGTCCGTTATCGGTTGTGACATAGTTGGTCTGAATGAGAGGGCTCAGTGAGGGACGTAAAACGATCCACGAATACCATGAACCGGAAGTGTTTTCGTGCTATTTCGTGTGATTTCGTGGATCGGATTTTTGACCCACAACAGGTGATCCACTAAATCACACGAAAAAATCACCCAGAAGGTGCTAACTCGCGTACCGTCTGACCAACGCGAATCATTCCTTCGCTCAGGATCTGCGCGCGCAAACCACCACGATGAACCAGGCCGGGTATGACCTTTTCGTGCGACAGTTTCTGCAGGTGGCTGCACGGTTCGCACAGTTTTAGTCCGCGCGCCTTCACATCGCCGATCAAAAACTCCTTGCCGACCAGATGATTGAGCGGCACGCCGCGGGTGACGACGTTGCGCCGGCTGTCGCTCAGGCCGTAATCGACATTCAGCTCGTGCTTCATCGCCTCGATCGCTTCAGCTTCGATCAGCGTGAGTTCCCGATCGGGTTGCGGCTTGGAAAAAGTTCCTTTGTGATCGAAATAGCGATCGCCTTCCAGGCCCTTGCCGGGGACGGCTAGAACTTCCGTAACGGATTGCATCGGCGCCTCAGCTTTGGCAGCGATGTTAATTGAGATGACTTTGCCTTCGAACATTTGTGATCCCTCATTTTGTGGCAGAAGCCCGAGCGTTAGGGAGGGCGCACTTGGGAAAGTTGCCCCTCCCTACGGTAGGGCCTCCGACACGGCCTAGACTGACGCCTTAATAGCTTCCTCAAAAATCTCCAACGCCACATCCGCATTCTCTTTGCTGAGAATCAATGGCGGTGACCAGCGAATTGCGTTGGCGCCGGCGCCCAGCAGGATCAACCCGCGCTCAAACGTCGCGACTTCTACCCGATCACGAAGTTCGACATCGGGTTCCCTGGTGGTGCGATCTTTCACGAATTCAACGCCGAGCATCATCCCCATGCCGCGCACATCGCCGATGCACTCGTGTTTGGCCATCAACTTTTCCAGGCCGCGCTTCAGATAAGCTCCAACCTCGGCGGAGTTAGCGACCAATTCGCGCTCGAGCAACTCAATCGTTTTTAGCGCCGCGGCGATGCAGACCGGATTTCCTCCGAACGTAGACGCGTGCGCGCCCGGCTTCCAATCCATCAAGTCTGCGCGTGACACGCAGACACCGATGGGTAAACCGGAGCCGATGCCTTTGGCGATGCACACGATGTCGGCTTTAACGTCGTAATGCTCGCAGGCAAACATTTTTCCCGTGCGGCCCATGCCGCTCTGAACTTCGTCAACGATGAGCAGGATCCCGTGTTGGTCACAGATGCGACGCAACCCCTTCAGGAATCCCGGCGGGGCCGGCACATAACCGCCTTCGCCCTGGACTGCTTCCACCACAATTGCCGCGACTTCTTCCGGCGGCGTCGTGGTTTTGAACAGGCGATTCTCGATCCAATTCAACGCGCCCTGACTCGCGCCCCCGGTGCCGCAGTCTTCGGCGCTGAATGGATTCCGATATTCGTTGGGAAAAGGGACGTGGACCACATCCAAAGCCTGGCGTTTGAAACCGAGCCGTTGGGCGGCTTTCGAAGACGTAAGCGAAAGCGATCCCATCGTGCGCCCGTGAAAACTGCCAAAGAAGCCGATGAACTTCTCGCGACCGGTAGCGTGCATCGCCAGCTTTAGCGCAGTCTCAACCGCTTCGGTACCGCTGTTGGCAAAGTGGGTTCTGGTCGGCCGGGCCACTGGCACGATTTCGTCCAGCTTCTTTGCCAGGTCAGGCATCTGGCGGTAGTAATAATCGGTGCCGCACATGTGAATCAATTCCGCGGCCTGATCCTGAATCGCAGTCACGACTTCGGGATGACAATGCCCGGTCGAACACACGGCGACGCCGGCGTTGCAGTCGAGAAAAACATTGCCGTCGACATCTTCCACCCACACGCCCCTGGCGCGCTCGGCGACCAGCTTGAACGACGGGCGGGGATAAGCCGGATTCACGAATTGCGCGTCGGCTTCAATTACCGCTCGGCCCTTTGGTCCGGGCAACTCGGTTTTGATTTCAGGTCTTTTTGGTGCAATTGCAGTAGCCATCATCTCGTCCTCCTTGAAAAATGATTAACGACACTTACAGAAAAAGTGTCCGGGTCAAGCGATGCGATGTAGATGAACTACCGCTAGTCCGCGAAGAGATCGGCGCGGTCGTCGAGTGGCCGATAATGTGTAGGTTGATGATTGCACATGGCGGTTAACGTGGCCCAGATGATAGCACAAGGCGCGCGTTAAGAGTACCGACTTCAGTCGGGTTTTTAGATTGAGAAAAAGCCCCCTAAAGTTGGTACTCTAAACTTAAACCGAGTACCAGAGGACAGCGAAGAAATGGCAGACGGTGCCGGCAATTACGAATAGATGCCAGGCAAAGTGAGCGTACCGGACCCGGTGCGCTGCATAGAAGGCCACGCCACTGGTGTAGGCGATACCTCCGGCAATGATCCAGGCCAGGCCGGAAAGCGGGACCTTTTGAATCACTTCCGGCGCAGCAATTACCACCAGCCAACCCATCGTCAGATAGAGCACCACCGAAAGGAAGCCGTAACGAGTGCCGAAAATCGCTTTCATAGTCAGGCCGACAATCGCCAGTCCCCAGATCAGTCCAAACAGCGTCCAGCCCCAGGGCCCGCGCATGACGCCTAAGGTAAACGGCGTATAGGTTCCGGCGATTAGTAGAAAGATGGCGCCATGATCCAGCAGCCGGAAAAAGCGCTTTGCCTTTTCATTTCGCAACGCATGATACAGCGTCGAGGAAAAATAGAGCGCGATCATGCTGGCGGCGAACACCGCCATCCCGACGACGTTCCACACGGTACCGTAGCGCGATGCAGCGATGATCAGAATTGGCGTGGCGATAATGGCCAGGAGCAGACCAATGCCGTGACTGAGACTATTGGCGACTTCCTCGCCCACAGTCGGCTGGCGGTGTAATGTCGGACCGGCGTCCTTCATATCAGCGGCATTGTACACGAATAGAGTTGAGCGGGTAACGAGAATTCATGCCTAACCCCCGACCGGTTTCCTGGAGCTAGTCAATCGATTTTCTTCGGTCGCAATCTAGAACGAACTGCTCGCATTACTTGCGACGTAGCTTACATACAGCAGCAGAACTACGAGTCCCACGCAAATCGACACTGCCAAAAAGACTACGTTCGGTAGATTAAGAAGCCGTTGCCCACAATGGCGACAGCGTGAATCCGTATGACGGACGCGATCGCTGCACCTGGGACAATACTTTTTCGCACGATGTTTCATTTCACTAAACGCCACCCGGATGCTGGTAAGGCCCAGGCTTTCTGAGTCGCAGGTTCCGTCATAGCCGCAGTTGGGACACGTCCATCTCGAAAGTTGCTCCCGGTTTTGATTTTTTCGCTTGATAAGACAGGAAACCGGAAGGTTTTCCCCCGCATCTCTCAAAACTGAGCCTGACGTACCAGCGAACCCGGAACCAAATCGAACTGAAAGGGAGAGATGGGGCCTACTCCGCTTAGAGAATTCGAATTTTGAGTGAA
Organism: Acidobacteriota bacterium; assembly: GCA_038040505.1. GTDB lineage: Bacteria > Acidobacteriota > Blastocatellia > Pyrinomonadales > Pyrinomonadaceae > UBA11740. The sequence goes on from JBBPID010000025.1 coordinate 46,042, forward strand.
CCAGGGAAGCTTAAATGTAAGCTAATGCCACCTTACTGTCCAGCCACCGCGAAAATCTAGAGCAGAAATTTCTCCATAGTGAAAAGCGGAGTTCCGTGCAGATTGTCTGGACCTTCATCGATGCGCTGAAAACCAAGGCGCTCGTATAGCCTGATTGCCCGATGCAGAAATGGCGTCGTACTTAGGAACAACCGCCGAAGGTTCTTCAGACGAGAGAACTTCTCGACTTCGGTAATCAGCAGTTCACCGATACGCTGGCCTCTGGCCGTGGGCCGAACCGCCATTCCCCTGATATACAGCGAATCTTTCATGATCACGACGGACACGGTTCCGACCACGTTTCCGTTCGAGATTGTCACCCAGACGGGACCCTCCCTGAGACGATTCGCTACCTGCGCTCTGGTAATCGCCGTAGCAGCGTACCCCTCAGCCGTGTAGAGCGACTGATACTCCTCGAACGAATTCACGAGTAAGGAAGAAATAGCCGCGGCATCGCCGATTTCGGCCCGTCTTATTTCGAGCGACTCGGACAAATCCATTCCTGGTTCTTGTGTCGTCGGTAGCGAGCGGGTTAAGGGCGCTACTAAGAGTATTGTGTTGACTCGAAGAGCAGCTATCCGAAGCGCTCTTAAGAGGTGATGGTTTGCCCCGCTCGCTACCCCGACGAGTCGGGGTTCCGTAACCCTGTTTCAAGGGGCTATTTTCTCGTCAGAATCTTGGCGGTGAAAGATCCTTTCACCATGATCTCGCCGGCTGAGAGGTTTACATCGCCACTAATTGCTGTACTCGATGCAGAAGTTACTTTGACCTCGCCGGACAGAGTGTTTCTATCGAGGACAACCTTGCTGTCGTTGGCACCCTTTCGGGAAACGATAGACACTTCCTCTACCTTCATGAACTTGTCAGCCTTGGCAGAGTAAGTACCCGCTTTTGGCGGAGTCTTCTCGGTGCCACCCTGTTCACCGACGAGACTGAAGACCAGGCGGATGTGATCGTCCGAAGTGAGCGGTTTGTCGAGCGTCATTCCGAAGTTAGCCGAGTCGAGATCGTAGTTCGCCGAATAGACTCGATAGCTGGGTGCGGTAGTGATGTTGTTGGAGGTGTCGGTAAAACTCTTCGTGACCGCATACGAGTAACTGGACTTGATTGCCAGGTCTTTCTCGCCGGTGTTGGGTGACTTCACCTGCAAACCGCTGCTGCCGGATCCGTTGCCGCATCCTGACAGGAGCAAGGCTGCAGCAACGACCATTCCAATCGACAATATCGAAAGTTTCTCACGTAATGCTTTCGGATCACCGGTAGGTATTTGATTTAGGGTCATATGCGATCTCCTCGTAAAGTTTGGAACAACCGCTTTCGAGCATGGGCTTTTTACGGGAAATAGGTGAGAGAGTCAACTTTCACCTTTAGGACCAGGAGATACCGGCAAAGGTGGCAAAGAGTATTGGTGCAGTTTGTCGCCGTTTCTCATTAGCACCGTCGCTTTAGCACGGTGACCCCGGTGTACGACACAAATCGGAAACCGTTTGAATGGTTTCCCTTCGATCCCAATCGCTACTCACCAGGCTAAAGCCACGGTGCTAATAAGAAAAGGCGACGACTCTAAACTGCATCAGTACCGCAAAATCATCAGTCACGGTTTCTCTGGCGGGTTCACTTGGACATCCTTTATCTCAGTCGAGAAGCGGATGAAGTTGCTAAAAGTTGAAATTGACTCTCTGGTTATCCCATCGAAAAGCTTCTGGTAGTCAAGGCCGTTAATGAGTACAACACGCGGTAACCAAACGCCTTCCGGCAAGCGCATCATCTCGACGTAAACGGCTGGCGGTCTTTCGCCCGACATCGGCGCCTGATTGGCCGGGTTTGCCGGGTCAGCAGTCAAAGAGGGCCAGCCTATGAGTCGGGTCACGATGCGGTCCTGAGAGTCGATCCAAATCTCGCCGGTGAGCCGCGCGATATATTTCTCGTTGTCGTTAAACTGCGCGTCAGGGCGTGGGGTAAAAGTGAAGACCAGGATTTCACGCCCCTCATGCTGTTCGCGACGCGCCAGGGTCAACATGCATGTATTGAGAAAAGTATGAATCGCCAGGGTCGCGGCGCCCTTACTGCGGAAACTCGAGTGTTTGTTTGTGGTCCTGGTATACATACCGAGGGGCAGCATTCCCTTCACAGTGGGTTCGCTCGCGGGCGGCGTTGGAGTTTCGCGCGAGTTCTTCTCCTCAGCTTTTTCCAGGAGTTCGCCCGCTTTCTCCTGCGCTTTTTTCAATTCCTCTGCCGGCACAGGAACGCCATTGCGTTGGGTAATCAGCAATATTCCCCTGGCGTGCGTCCCGCTCTTCAAAGACGGAATGAAAACTTCATAGGTGGTGGAGTCTGTTTTTATTCCTTTCTTGTCCTTCGAGCGTCCCACGGAATCCAGCACATAGCTGTACTCGGTCATCATGTCGCCGGCGCCCTTACAGTACGCTTCCTTCACCAGCGCGGAGATGTCGATAGTCCCTTCAAGCGAAGCCGGAACTACTGACTCGCAAACCTTGGGAACGCGACTAAGATGCTTGCTGATATCAACCTGAGTACTTTGAGCCAAAGCAGGTAAGGCCGGCAGCACCAGCAAGAGAATCAGTTGGCGAATATAGTTTGTAGAGTTTAATCGCATAGTTTTTCTCGCAAGGTCCGAAGGAAAGATTGCCTGGAGTGAACCCGAAGTATAGCAGCAGCGGTCTGGTCTGTCGCGAACGCTTTGATGTTATGTCTTGATTTGACGGCGTTTAGAGTACCAACTTCAGTTGGGTCTTTTCTCGCTCTACAAAAACCCGACTAAAGTCGGTACTCTGAACACCGCTTATCAAAGTACGACCCGACCTACGCTTGCATTCTGCTTTCTCTTTCTCTGTGAGAAGGCATTTCACTGTCTGGGGGCCACATAACTCCGGCGCGCTTTTACCACCAGCTTCCCCTGTTTTTGCAGCGTCGGGATCATGTCAATCTTCAGCTTGCGCATAGACCCGTCGCGCTTCTTGTTCGACGAAACATACGCCAGGTTGTAACGGCTCCGCAGATGTTCCATTAGCGTCTGAAAAGTTGTGTTGAGATTCTCCGGTTTGTCACGCAGCAGTTCGCCGCCGGTTTCGTTCGCCAGAGTCTGGACGTCGAGGTACGGAGCGCCACCGATCCGGCCTAACCTGGTCACCCAGGTGATGACGCCGTTCTCGATCGCCTGTTCTTCGGTCTTTGGAATAATGCCGCAGACGACGCTGCCCGATTCATAGATCGCCTGCGCCGCGGTTTTGTGCGACGGTCCGCCCGGACAGTCAAAGTTGCGCGTGACCCCGGTGATGACAATTACCACTCGCCGCCCGGTCGGATTGCCGGCCTTGAGCATATAGTCGGCGGCGTCCGCGAAAACTTTGTTCAGACAGTGATCGGCGTGCTCGTCATGCGGCGGGACGAGTTTGAGTGCGTCCTCGACCAAATCGCGATCGCGGGTGAAGCCCTGCAGCAGACTAGTCGTGTCGTGATAGATCATCACGGCAACTTCATCCGCCGGCTTCAGACGCGCAACCGCGTCCACCGCGGCGTGATGCACCTGCTCGCCAAACGGATCAAGACACCCGCCACGATCGATCAGGAACAGCACCGAGAGCGGCAGGCTGTTCTGACTAAAAAGAGAAATGTCCTGCCTGGCGCCGTCTTCGTAAAGAATGAAATCTTCTTTTTTCAGACCACCGACGGTGCGCGCCGTATTCTTTTGCAGCACCAGCGCGTCGATGGTGACCAAATCGACGTCAACCTTAACAATTTCTTCGGGCAGGCCCGTTGTTCGGTCCGCAGGGTTGTTCGCGGATTGAGGGTCGTTCGCGTTTACCCGGCGTGACCGCGTTTGCGAAGTCACTGGCGAACGAGCTATGAAAAGCGCGACGACTGTTGAAGCAAATACCAGGAAGAGAAACAGCAGAGTCGGGTTTCGATGTTTCATGACGCCTCCCGTGCAGAGCCCGCGCAGAATCGCGGCTCGGAAAGATGGGAAGAGACTTTGATTGGCGAATAGACAACGTAAAACAGAGCAAAATGCCTGCTGCCTTTTGCTTAGTGCCTACTGCCTACTGATTCTGGCGGGGAGAGGTGCTATCGGCCGTGTTACGTACTACCCGCCTAGCGGGTTTCAGCGAATTATGACTGCGCGCTAAGCCAACTTTCCTGTCAATTAAGAGACGTTTTGATTGAGCCAAATGTTAACAGCAGTTCTGCCCGATTTGAAAGGGCTTTTTCTCGGTGGGTAGCATGCTGATTTAGCTGCGTTTAGAGTACCAACTTTAGTTGGGTTCTTTCTGGCTAAACAAAGCCCGACTAAAGTTGGTACTCTGAACACCGCTATCAAATCACTGTTGAGGCGGGCGCCGGTATACGGGTCGGCGGCGCTTCGCTCGAAGAAGCAAAAACTTCCTGCTCAAACGAGAGCCGAATGGTTTCTTTCGCCGGGGGTTGCGGCCAGAGAGGAAGCCGGCGGCCGATGAAGTGTTCATTCACTCGAGTTCGAAAATAGAGTTCGTGCTCCCATTCGACTTCAGCCATCTCCAACAAACAGTCGACGAGGTCGTTTCGGCCACAGTCCCGCGCGTAACGCGCCGCCGTTTCGTACTCTTTGATGTTGCGGCTCTCAAGCCTGCCCGCGCCATACATCGGCGCCAGCCAACCCATGAGATGGCAGAGCGCGCCCAGCACGCGTCCGATTATCGTAGCGCGCACTTCTCGCCGCTTGTTTGGCGCCGCATTTAAAGTGACGAGCATCTCGCCGACAAATTGGCGATGACGCCACTCATCCTCTTCAATGTTTCTAATTGCGATCTTCTCGTTGGCGTGGCGTACCGAGCGCCAATGCCCTCTATAAGCATGAGCCGCCGCCAGCTCGCCTGAATACGCCAACTGGAGCAGTGCGATCAACTTTTTCTTGCTGCCATTCGCAGTTGCGGCGCCGATCTTCGCCTCCTCTTCAGACAACAACCTGGCGAGCATTAGCGCGCGGCCCTCCCGGTGGGATAGCACTCACGCATAGTCACTCCTTTAGCTACGAGTACGCGAGCTTTCAGTGCTTCACTCATGCCTCCGCACCAAGCCGTGATGAAGTCGCCCTCCATTCCGGTCTCATTGTAGGCAGGGCCCCAATAGCCGCTTCGAAGACGAGGCAACAGGCCGCTGCTTTTCCGATCGCCCCACAACCCTGAGTACTGGATGAATTCCATGCCGTTATTCGGTGCCGTCTTCTCGCCGATGTTTACCAAACCGCCGGTAGTGTTGAGATTTGGATCACGCGGTCGCGACGGGTGCTTTGCGGGCCAGTCGACTCGGCCTCCGGACCACGCTTGCTGGCGAATGAAACTTGCTGTTCTTTGCGCCTCACTTTTTCCCAGCGGTCGACTTGTATGGCCGCCCCTCTCAGATTTGACCAGCAAGTGATCTCCCTCTTTCTGCAAGGGGGACCATGGCTCCGTAGAAAGACTGCGATGACCCAGGAAGCGTGCAACGAGAGGTTGATGTTTTTTGTCGAGAACGATGTGAATTGCCTCCCAGTCACCTTCATGACTTCCCATCGAAGTCTTGAATCCAAGAATGACGCCGGTGTTGTAAGCATAGAATCGCCAATACTGAATGGTAACTCCACCTTCGTCGTTAGGGTATGCGTGATAGTAAGTTGTCCAATTGCGTGGATCGGCGCTGCCTCGGCGTGGCGTTTCAGAAACGAGGCGGAGGAAGAACGTGCGCTGCTTGTTTCGGCTGCGCGTGCCAAGTGAATCGAATAGACCTTCTGAAGCGACGCAGGCGGGCTGGTGATGGTGCGGTATAGTCTGCTGCAGAGTGTCGGCTATCTTCGCCCGCTTAGGCTTGCACTTCTCGTCATAAAACCACAATTCCGTATTTGGCAGAAATAGTTTGACATCGGTTGGAAGGTTGGGCTCATCAGCACTATGAAAGACGATTGGCGCGTAACGCTCGGCCAGTTCCTGTTCCAAACTATCCGGAAGCCCGTCGATGTCAAAATCTTCTACCGCTTGACGTGTTTCAAAGCGTTTGCCGATTTCCGATGATCGTGAATAAATCTCTCCTGGTTGGGCTTTGGCCTCGCGCGAACTCAAACTCACCGAAGGGTCAAACAGGAGTAACACACCAATCGAGGCAAACCAAATCCTGGCGAGGAAGAATTTTCGAGTTGAGACCTTCATGTTCACAGCCCTTAAGGCAAACCATTGTCTCTGCTCCATCGGTCAGCCTCCAAAGATCCAGTTGATGGCCCTATTGAGGGGATGGACGAATTTATGAAACAAGTCAGCAAGTGCGATCCAGGTGTCATAAATCTTTCCGGCCCACTCGGGTTTGTTGGTCAAGAACACATACGGAAACACGTAGGAGGGAAGAGTTGTGCCAAACCAGGTCTTAAAGTTCGAGTTGGGCCAGGCCGTCTGTGCACACACCAGTTTTCTTTTGGCTTCGAGTTCACGCCTTCGTTTCCGAGATTTGCTAATCTTCGAATCTAACTCAGCCACAACATGGTCTCTGGCCTCTTCAGTCTTTAACCGAAGGAAAAACAGAAAAAGCCCCAGAACAAAAAATACAGCGAGGGGTAAGAATGAGGTAATCGCCTGCCCTATTGAGCCAAGAAAGGGACCCGTGCCCTCGCCCCCTACTATTCTGTGCGATCCCTTGGCCACGTTTGCCAAAACAACGGAGGCCATCGCAGCGGCCCCGACGAAGATCATGGCCACAAGATAGTTATACGCCCGATGAAGATCGGCTAGGCCGAAAGCCTCGTTCTCATCTTCGAAATCCAATTCGATTGCCAGTCGCGAGCGCCGATTAGGGCAGATTGCTTTGTATATGAGGCGAAGAAAAAAAATCGACTTGAAGAAAATCCAGATTATGAATGGGACAAACAGAATCTGAATGCCCAGTGCGAAAACGATGAAAATCCAGTAGATGACCTTTTCGGGTCTGGAAACAGCGCCGCCCCGCTCGATGGCTTCGACGATCCAGTGTTCCCTCCAATGTGGATCATCGGTAGCGATTCCCGGCAGAGGGTTTACCTTTCGTCCCAAGACAGCGAGTGGTTTGCCCCGGTATTCCGGTATTGTCTTAGCCTGTACATATCCAAATGCAAGAGTCCAATAGTCTCCACTATTTGGATTGAATTCCGTCCCGGTGATTACGACCCCTGCTGCAAGCAATATGAGCAAGAGGAACGCAGGGCGGAAGAGTCGCCGGTTGCTTCTTCCTGCTATAGACAGCGGGTCGTTGCGAAGAATTGCAACTGCTCGATTGTTCCCAGACGACTTGAAAAAAGCGCCCCGGATCCGATGCCTAAGGATTATTCGTGCCTTTCGAATTACTCGCGTGGGGGCACTGAAAAATCTTGGAATTCTGATTGGCCGATAGTCCGGATTGGTTTTCAGGAGTCCACGAGTGGCCAACCCCCTGAGAGCTAACTGCGCTGTCCGGATGAATCGAATGCCAACGAAAACGAATATTGGAGCCAGGAATAAATATAAGAAGGCGGCATTCAGCTCATAAAGATAGCCAAAAGAAACTATCACCGGTAAATCTTTGGAAGCAGGGTGTGAGAGCCTGAGTTTGAATATGGCCGCGTTGCACAGCACACTCAGCGCGCTCGTGATCAAAGCCATCAGGAAGGTCGCTTTTGCCAGCCCCGTTCCGCGCAGGTCGGTTCGCGACGGCACCAATGACCGTACAAATGGAAGCTTCATCAGAAGCTGGCCGAACCAATTCTTCTCATCGAATTCAGTGAGGAGCGGATCCATTTCTATTTTGGTACCAGCCTTGGGACAATCTCAATTTCAAGCCAGGCGTTCGGCTGGTCCTTACACTGATTGTTGTAACCGTCGTCTCCTTTGCGTCCCCAATACCCATTGTCTGTGTACCGGAAATCGGAGAAACCGAGTTTGAGAAACATGTCACCACTTGCATCATTGGGGATTTGGTAAGAGCCGCCGCTCCCCAAAAGCTCCTTCAGTTTCATCAAGCTCAACATGCCGGGCAGTTTTATCAAGCCATAAAAATCCGGAGTTGGGTTCTGCTTCAGCGGATCAACATATAGTGCCCAAGTCTTGCCGGGACCGCCATGCTGGACGCATCCACCGGCCTTTACCTTTATGGTGTCACCGCGCTTGAAAGTAATCTGAGGATACGGGGTTTCACGTTGCTTTACAGTAGGCGCATCGATTCGCCAGAGCTTTCCTGC
>JBBPID010000026.1:0-52748 GCA_038040505.1 Acidobacteriota bacterium
TCGATCGTGAAAACGCTGTTCTTACTTGACATGGATCAAACATACAAGCGGCGACTGCATTTATGTCCACAGGTACTTCTCTTCGCTCTATTCCGACTCCTTAGCAGAGCCTTAAACTCCGCTGCTACGCAGCTCAGTTGTGAACTTCCAATATTCTGGCTGATAGTTCTTTCAAAATCTTTGCACAAAGCACTGCGGTAAGATTATTCAGGTCTCTTCGGGGATTGAATTCAACTATGTCAGCGCCCACGATCGGCTGATCGACCTTCTGAATTAGATGGATCACTTGTCTGGTGGTTAATCCACCTGGCTCGGGGTGTGAGACTCCCGGAGCGTACGCGGGATCGAGACCATCGATATCGACCGAGATGTAGACGGGCGTGTCAAAACTCAAATTCAAATCGTCGCGCCAGTCTTTCATCTGGTGCATTTCGACCGCGAAGCGGCCGGCCTGCTCGCGCTGATGTTGATTGAGCGCGCGAATGCCGACCTGTACCAGCCGTTTGGCCAGGCCCTCTTCCATGATTCTCGCGAAAGGCGAGGCGTGTGACAGCCGGTTGCCCTGAAAATCGTCATAAAGATCGGGATGGGCGTCAAAATGAAGAATGGTTATCGCGGAATGCTGTCTGGCCAGGGCGCGGAGGATTGGATAAGTTATCGAGTGATCGCCGCCCAGAGATACGGGACAAAGATCCTTAGATAGCAGTTGAGTGATCGAGCCCTCGATCGTCGCCATCATGTCTTTCCCGTCCGTGGGACAGACGTCTCCGGCGTCGAAGAAAGTTTCCGGCTGTCCAAGATTGATCCCGCTCTCGCTCCAGAGAGTTGAAGCTTCAGAGCGGAAAGCTTCCCGGATCAAGGGCGGAGCCTCGGCCGCGCCTTGGATGAACGATGAATTCTCGTCATACCGAAACCCAATCAACCCAATTCGCTGGTTCTTGTTCTTCACAGTTTCCATAAGATTTAGAAGCAGGCCGATCGAGTTTAGCCCAACAGGATACGTAAATCGCGAACGTTGGTACCGGTGGGTCCGGTAGTGATGGCATCGCCCAGGGCTACAAAAAACGAGTAGGCATCGCTCCGTTCGAGAAAGTCATCAGGGTCCAGACCTATCGAGGCGGCGCGTGTGGCGGTCGAACTATCAACAATCGCGCCGGCCGCCGGACTGTTTCCGTCAATGCCGTCGGTGCCGGCGCAGAGAGCGACAAAAGGACGATCGTCGCTGGAATTTACCGAACAGGCTAAGCGCAGCGCAGTTTCAAGATTTCGGCCACCGATGCCGTGGCCTCTAACGGGACAGGCGAACTCGCCACCTGAGGCGAGACAAACGCCACTGGTGCCAGGCGCGGAGAATTCGGAGCGAAGCCTTTCAAATTGGCCGAGTAGTTGGGCGCATCCGGTTTCGATGGGTTGATCTGAAATATCTTCCGCGATTTTGGCGTGGTAACCACGTTGCTTGGCGGCGCACGTTGCCGCCGCCAGGGCGGCGTGGTTATCAAGGAGGACAAAGTGTCGTCGCAGCGACGATGAGCTATCTTCCAGCGGCGCGGGCGAGGCTTTTATCGCCCGCAGCACGGATTCAGGGAGTAAAGGGGCGAGATCATAGCGAGCGATAATCTCTTGCGCTGCGATCGCGTCGCTGGGCGCAGCCAGGCTCGGACCTGACGCCACGTTTCGCTCTTCACCCTCGGGTACATCAGAAACAATCAAAGTAATCTGATCGCAATTCGGCGCCTGCGCTGCCAAACGACCGCCTTTGACCGCGGAAAATGACCGCCGCACGGCGTTGATTTCGGTGATAGGGACGCCGGAATTCACCAGCTCTCGGTTGGCCGCGCGCAGGTCGTCGAGCGTGATGTCTTCACTAATTGGGGATTCAATCATGGCTGAACCGCCGCCGGAGACTAGAAAAATCACGAGGGCGCGTTCGGCGTTTGCCCGCTCCAAAAGATCGAAACCGGCGCGAGCGGCAGCCAGACTCTGCTCGTTTGGTTCCGGGTGACCGCCGAGAAACGTCTGCCAACCTGCTCGCAGCCCAATGGTAGCTGGGGTTGGGCCGGCTGACACTCCGGCGGCGAGTCTTTCACCAAGGACCTCTTCGAGAGCTTTAGCCATTCTGAACGCAGCTTTGCCGACGGCGATGGAGTACACGCGGCGATGTGAGATGTCGATTGTCGTCTCGCGGATTTTCAGGAGAGAGCCATCGAGGCTAACGGCGCGGTGCACTGCGTCGCCCGCATCAACGGCCTGGAGCGCTTCTTCGAAAATCTCGCGGGCTGCGAGGCGAAGTTGAGTGAGATTCGACATCTGCTCTATTCCGCCGTCACCCGGTCGCGCAACGCGCGATAGCGCTGGTCGCTGATTCCGCGCACCATGAGCAAGTGTTCCGGCCGGCGAAACGCTCCATACTTTTCGCGGTGCTCGATGATACGCGCGGCCAGGCCTTTACCGATGCCCGGCAGCGTTTCCAATTCGTTCGCTGAGGCTGAGTTGAGGTTGATTCGCCCTGACTGAGCCGCCGAGGCCGGGTACTGATCGTTCACCGTTGGCGTTGATCGTGGACGTTTGGCGCACGCGGAGAGAGAAAGAATAAGTGCCAACAACACGATCGGGGATGTGATTTGGCGACGAGCCACGAGAGTTTCTTAGATGAACCGACGAGCCAAGTCAAATGGAGTCTGACCTCGTTCCGAATGCAAGTTACTGATCAAGAAGGAAATGATCAAACGCCGCTGGTGAGTGCAATCTGCTGGAAGTGTTGCAAAGACAAAAAGTTGTGACCTGCGATGAAGCGATCTTCACAAGGTTTTGCACAGATTGTGTGGAAGGACTGAATTGCCTCCAAGCGAACGCCATGTTGACTTCCTTCACCTGGGAAGCGATTGAAGAACGTGGCTGCGACTAATTATCCGATCAATTCGTACGGCAACCCCAGCGCGCTGATCACGCAGAAAGTGTAATCCCAAGACTTGTGAGCCGTCAGCGCTTAACAAAGGTGCTCCCGAACTGCCGCCACCGGTATCACAAAGGTGATGAAACACATCATTTTCAACGCTGAGTACGTTGCAGTCGGCTGCGCCCGTTACAGCTAACTGCTTACCCGTGCCTCGAAACATTAACAAAGATAAAGGCTGCTTTTCTTTTGGGGGCGTCGCTGAAAGGCGAATACTTCCATGAATCGCGCCTGGATTTCCCTTGACGCGCAGCAGGGCATAATTAAGTCCGTCGTCGCTCGGAATCAATTCAACGGGAGGCAAGATGACCTCGTAGCTGACTCTTTCGCTGCCGGTATTCATTAAGAGGTTAACCGAATCGGGAAAGGCATTGCTTGGCTGTTGCCCTCGTTGGAGACCGGTATCGACGCATCTCGAAGCGGTCAGCACAAGGTCATCGGCAACGAGGAATGCTGTGCAAACAAAAGCCGAAGTACCGCTCGTTATCTTAAGCTGACCAACCGCTCCCGCCGTCCTCTTTAGGGAACTTGTGGGAGGGAGGGTGGTTACTTCTACGGCATCATCGGTGCCCACGATGCTTTGAGGACCAATCGCGTTTGCACTCGGAAGGGTGGGACCGCTGCCGGGTTTTCGTTTGTTAAGAAAATCCTGGAGTTGCATCCTCTGTTTCTGATCAGAAATCAGGCCGGCTTCTAACAAGAATTGAAGATTATTGGCGGCCTTATCCGGGTCACCCGTCTTGATCATTTCCAGAATGCGGGTTTGCTCAGATTTTTCGCTCTCCAGCCCCCTCTCGAGAGAGCCATTGACAACACTTACGACCGCATTACTCAATCCAGCCATCGCGGCTGCGATAATCGCAACAACAAGTGGACTTCGCCATCGCGATACGCCTTGTTCATTACGTTTGATTTCAAGCTCTGCCTCGCGCGTAGCGAGCTCCTTTTCTTTTATTGTAACTTCTCGTTCACGAAAAGCCTTTTCCGCCTCCCACTTTTCGCGCTCCACTGATTTGGATTCTGCTGGATTGTCGCTATCAGTCATCTTCTAATGTCATGCCGAGAAAGACTCGATTGGAGTGATGACTTGTGTGCCTATCCCGCTTCCTGCTCGTCCCACTCGCCGACGAGCTCGAATGCTTTCTGAAGCACCGGACGCGGGCGGGCGCCGTCGGCTTTGCCGATGAGGCCTTCGCGTTCCATTTGATCGAGCACGGCCGCGGCTCGGCCGTAGCCGATGCGCAGGCGGCGTTGCAGGACTGAAGTTGAAGCTCGCTTCATGTCGACGCAGATGCGCAGGGCATCTTCGAACAATTCGTCCCTTTCGCCATCGGAATCCTCAAGTCCCATTGCCTCTTCATCTGACTGAGTGATGGTTCCGTCGTAATCGGGCTCCCATTGGGCCTTGATGTGCGCGACGATCTTGTTGATTTCCGTCTCGTCGATATAAGCGCCGTGTACACGCAGAAGACGTGAAGAGCCCGGCGGCAGGAACAGCATGTCGCCGCGGCCCAGCAGATGTTCCGCGCCGTTGGTGTCCAGGATCGTGCGCGAATCTATCTTGGAAGAGACGCGATAAGAGATGCGGGAAGGGAAGTTCGCCTTAATCAATCCGGTGATTACATCGACCGACGGACGCTGCGTCGCCAGCACGAGATGGATACCCACGGCGCGGGCCATTTGCGCGAGCCGCGTGATTGAATCCTCGACCTCGTGACCGGAAGTCATCATTAGATCCGCGAGCTCGTCGATGATGATCACGATGTAAGGCATACGGACCCAAGGCTCGCCGCTCTCGCCAAAATCCTTGACCGTATTACGCCGATCGCGCTCAGCGTTGTAGCCGTCGATGTTGCGCACGCCCCAGCCAGCCAGCTCTTTATAACGTCTTTCCATTTCGCCAACCGCCCAGCGCAGGGCGCGGGCAGCGGGTTTGGGATCGACAATGATAGGCGTGGCCAGGTGCGGAATATCTTCGTAGAGCCCCAGCTCGAGCCGCTTGGGATCGATCAGAATAAACTTAACTTCGTCCGGGCGCGCGCGATAAAGAATTGAAACCAGCAGCGAGTTAACGCCCACCGATTTGCCCGCGCCGGTGGTCCCGGCGATCAGCAGATGAGGCATCTTGGTGAGGTCGCTGACGTAATTCAGTCCGTCGATGGTTTTGCCCAGGGCAATCGTGAGTTTCGAGGGAGATTCTTTGAAGGCCCGTGATTCAATTACCTCGCGTAAGAAGATAGTTTCGCGGCGCGGGTTGGGCACTTCAATCCCGACGTGTGGTTTGCCCGGCATACGATCGATGCGAATCGACTCGGCTTTCAGTGCCAGGCAGAGATCGTCAACCAGGCCGGTGACGCGTGAATACTTAACTCCGGGGTCGGGCTTGAACTCGTAAGTGGTAACGACCGGGCCGGGACAGATGTATTTGATTTGGCCGGTGACATTAAACTCACGGCATTTTTCAGCGAGCTTGGTCGCCATGCTCAGCAACTCGTCGTCAGCCTGCTCGCGGCGCATTTGCGCTTCGTTCAAGAGGTCGACTGACGGCAGTTGATAATCGCTGGCGGCAGTCTTGGCGGAAACTTTTCGCTGGCCTTCAAAAGGCAGAGCGCCAGTTGCGGGCGCTTCAGTTTTGCGTTTGACCGCGGCTTCGCGGACCATCTCTGCAACCACGGCGGTTTCCGCAACTTCGGTGGATTTCCCGCGCGTCGCCCAGCCGGCTTTCTTCACGGGCGCCGTAGCGGCGCCGGCCGCGGCGGCCATCGTCTTTCCGTTGGCAGTGGCCGCGCTAAAAGTAGCAAAGGCCTCGGCGATTTCATCTCCACCGGCCCTGATTTGAGTCGTATTTGCCGCCGCCATCTCGGCGCCGGAGGCGGCAGCTTCCGCTGTGGCGCCTTCGGCTTTAGCCTGTCGCCGCATTTCCAGAAGCTGCTGCCGGTGCTCTCGCCGGTTCAGTCGCCAGGCACGAAATCTTTCGGGGATCAGTCTCAACGCCGCAAAGCGATGTCCGACGGCGGCGGCGAGCTTTTCATAGAAGAGAGCGAACGAAAATCTGGTGGCCAGCAAAAGCCCGGTAGCCGCGATTGCTCCCAGCAATATCGCCGCGCCGACCGTGTTCAAGCCGCTGGCGAACGCTCGCGAGATCAGGGCTCCGGCCAAGCCACCCGCGTTAAAGCTGGCGTCAAAAAATGGCCGCAGGTTTGCGAGAGCCAGCAAAGCGGCAGACGACAGCACCAGCACGATCAAACCTACGATTCGGGAGATGGGTGCGTTGATCCGGCGCGAGCGAAAACGCCTCCAGGCAGCGGCGAGAAACAAAAGCGGCAACAAATAAGCAGCGAGCCCAATGGTCTGGAACAGCGCGGCCGCGACGTTCGCGCCGACCGCTCCTATCCAATTGCGGGCGGCGGTTTCGCCGGCAGCATTCCAGGAAGGATCGTTGGGGTTATACGAAGCGAGACAGAGACCCAGAAGCAGCGCAAACGCAATCAAAGCAATCGCCACGATTTCGTTCGCGCGGGTATTCCGGGTTGCGGGCTCGACTTCAACGTCGATGTCTGAGGATATAGCTGCCATAGGTTTCTTCTGTTCGACAAACTTTGCTTTGTCGCGAGTGCTTCAACTCAGAATCTGAACCTGGAACTCAATGACAAACTGAGATTTGTTCCGGGTTAAGCCGCTCGCCGGGAAAGCAGGAACTCCTTGATGAAGTCATCCAGATCACCATTAAGCACTGAATCGACGTCACCCCGCTCAAGTTTGGTGCGCGCGTCTTTGACCAAACGATAAGGCGCCAACACATAATTGCGAATTTGCGAGCCAAAGCTGATGTCCTGCTTGTTGGCTTCCAGCTCCTTGGTTTCGGCGCGCCGCTTTTCCAACTCCATCTCGTAAAGCCGAGAGCGGAGCACCTGCATTGCGACCGCGCGGTTCTGGTGTTGTGAGCGCTGGTTCTGGCACTGCACGACGATACCGCTGGGCATGTGGGTGATGCGCACCGCTGAATCGGTAGTGTTAATGTGTTGGCCACCAGCCCCGGTCGCCCGGTAGGTGTCAACGCGCAAATCCTTGTCGTTTATTTCGACCTCGATGTCTTCATCTATTTCCGGATAAACGAAGAGGGAAGCAAACGATGTATGTCGCCGCGCGTTCTGATCGAACGGCGAAATCCGCACCAGCCTGTGCACGCCGGCCTCAGCGGCCAAAAGGCCATACGCATATTCGCCTTCGACTTTAAAGGTCACGCTCTTGATGCCCGCCTCTTCACCGGGTTGATAATCGATGAGGTCGGTTTTGAAGCCGCGTCGTTCCGCCCATTTCAGGTACATGCGCAGAAGCATCTCTGCCCAGTCCTGTGATTCGGTGCCGCCGGCGCCGGGATGAATTGTGCAGATGGCGTTGCGCGCATCGTTCTCGCCGGCGAGCAACATCTCGGTCTCGGCCTCGCCTGTCTCAACTTCCAGGCGGCTGAGCAAGCTGCGCAGTTCATTCCCCGAACTTTCGTCTTCTTCGGCAAATTCAAAGAGCACTCCGGCATCGGAGATCTCAGCTTCAAACTGCTCCTGCCGCTTTACAATGCGTTCCAGGCGGCTCCGCTGCTGCAGGAGTTTCTGCGCCGCCTCCTGATCAGACCAGAAGTCAGGCGCCGAGGCCTGCGCTTCGATCTTTTCTAGTTCGGCGCGCTTTGCCGGTACATCAAAGAAACCTCCCGAGTTGCTCGACCCGTTTGCGCAAATCCTCGAAAGAAGTCTTCAGTTCCGGAATAGATGCTGTTGCAATCATGCTTAACCTCGTCTGTATCTCTGTTTACTCAAAAAAGTCGCCGAGATGAATCCCAGGCTTATCAAAGCGCACGCGTAAACAAATAGGTCGCCGCGCCTTGTATAGAAAGTAGTACTTCTATCTTCCTTTGCGATCGGCCAGGTCCGAGTCGCCTGAGCAAAGCCTGGCGTCTGGTTCCATACCCAACCATTCGCATCAATATAAGCACTGAGCCCGCTGTTCGTCACTCGAATCAAGGGCCGGTTGTTTTCAACGGCGCGAAAGATCGCATTCGACAAATGTTGACGCATCACCGGAGTCGGTCCCAGATAGCCGTCGTTCGAAATATTGATCAGCACCTCGGCGCCATTCCGGGTGAACGTGCCGGCAATCGCCGGATGCGCGGCCTCTATGCAAATAAAAACCCCGGCGCGCAAGTCGCCGAGGGGCATCAGCGTATACGAACTGCCGGGCGTGAAATCGCCGACGATTCCGCGTACCGAACTCGCGCCCGGTAACCAGCGGGGCAGCGGCACGTATTCGCCAAATGGCATCAGGCGGATTTTATCATACTGCGCCGAGATTCGACCCTCTTCATTTACGAGGATCGCAGAATTGTGCGAGCCGTCCTTGCCGGCGGGCTCAAGCGAGTTCAGCAAGATGGCAGTTCGGTTAGTCTGCGCAAACGAAGCCAGCGCATTTCGGAGCTCCGAATCACGCGAGTAGGTGAAGTTCATCGGCGACTCAGGCCAGATCACGAGTCGCGGGAGATTTGGCATCGACCGATCCAGAGCAACGCCATTTTCCAGATCGCCCAGTGTTGCTTTACTCATCGAAAGATGGCGCTCACGCAGGGATTTCATTTGGCTGACTTCATCGGCCATCTCCATTGGCACGTTGGGCTGGATCGCGATGGCGACGCCACTGGCTGAGCGGGTGGTCTCGAGGGGAGGCGAGCGGCGCGCGCCAAACGAGGCCAGGACTACTGACGCAGCAACCAGAATGATCCCGGCTATGCCAAGTTTCAGTCTTCGCCTCAACAGCAGGACAATTGCGCAATTCGTCATGACCAAAACAAAGGTCACGGCATAGACGCCTCCCCAGCGCGCAGTTTGGATCAGCACCGGATGGAATGCCTGCGAATATCCCAGGGCGTTCCAAACCAGGCCCGTTACCTCATAACGAACCCAATCGAGCGAAACCCAGATTAACGGAGCGGCAAATAGCATCGCCGGACCGAAACGATCAATCAACCGAGACAGGAATACACAAAACATAGCGGGGAAGATCGCGACCAGGACGACGGGTAGGGCCAGCAATGGATAAGCAACCCAGGCTGAAATGTGCCCGTAATGAATCATCGGGTAAGTTAGCCACCAGTGAGAGCCGTAATAGAAGATCACTCCCCAGGCCCAACCCAGCAGAAAGGCGCGCCCCGCTTTTGGCGTTTGAGCTAGAAGAATCATCAGTGGGACCAGGGCGACCCACGCTAAGAACCACAAATCAAAGTCTGGAAAAGCGAGAATGGCGAGCAGCGCTGAAGCTGAGACGAGCGCCAGTTCGGCAAACGTGGGCGCGCTGGCGGTGGCGAACTCTGCGACGTTTCGCCTGCGATGAGGCGCCCTGGCGGCGACCGCGTCGTGCATGGACGTGAGTTTAACAGCATCGCGCGGCGGGACTAAGTGAATCGGAAATGGATTCTCACAGCCTTAATTGGACTCGAGCGTCGCGCACGCTGATGAGTCACGAATTCGAACCAGGAATCCCAGATCTTAATGAAGGCGAACATGAGGCCGATTCAGGAAGGCACAGGCTGCGCGAAAAGATTTTTCTGGAAAATTTTGGAAGGGGCAGAAAAGAGTCTCAGTCATAACCCTTTTGGGCCTTCAACGACAAAAACCGTCACTGTCAAAGTGACAAAATCCGTCCTTCTGACCGCTCGGTGCCGATTGGGATCGGTCTCAAAGCGCGGTGCTCGATTCTGTAAGCCTCAACTTCCAGATGACGGGATCGTGTTCCAGAAAAGTTATTCAAAATGAAAGGTCTCTAAATGCGGGAGAACCCAGCCATTTCTGACTGGGTTCCAATTCGGGGGGATTAAACTGAAGGATCGCTCGGCGGGCGGCTGGCGCAGCGGCTTGCGGCGCTCAGAGAAGTGATGGCGGCGGGGGCACGTATTGTTGCGTGCTTGCCAGTCGTGTACTCAGCACTTGTCGTGCCATGATTCGCGGTGACCAGCGTATCCTCGCTTCCAAACTGTTGAACTGAAGTCGGGTTGACGTTTGAGCCTTCCCTAGCGCTCGGCTTGGGCAGATTGATTTCTCTAAATGCGGGAGAACCCGGCCATTTCTGACCGGGTTCCAATTTCGGGGGGATTAAACTGAAGGATCGCTCGGCGGGCGGCTGGCGCAGCGGCTTGCGGCGCTCAGAGAAGTGATGGCGGCGGGGGCACGTTTCATATCGTGCTAGCCGTCTTCCACTTCAGCACCTCCCGTGCCACGGCTAAGGTCGACCCATTGTGACTTGCCTCTGCAAAGCGATCGCTTCCTGATTGTTGGGATCGATGTTGGTCGCGCTCGCGGCATATTTCCGCGCTTCGCCGAGGTCCCCGCGCTCGAGGAAAATACGACCCAGCAAAATGTGAGCGTCGATCATCTTCGGCGGTGGTTCCCAGAAGATTGCGGTCTTCAAAGCTGCTATGGCGGCCTCCGGATCGCCACGCCGCATGTTGATCCTGCCACTGAGCAAAAAGGCCTCGGCGTTCGTAGGCTCGATGATCAGGAGCTTGCGAATCTCGGCCAGGGCTTCGTCATCGCGGCCTTGCTGGTATAGATCGCGAATCTTATTCAAAGCTTCCTGCGCCGTGTTCGCATTGGCAGCTTCGATTGCGGTGACCCGAGTAATCTCTGAAAGGTCGACTTGATTCAGCACGTCGCGCGAGCGCAAATTCAGCGCCGGAACCGATTGTGACTTCTGCCATTCGGTTTGCCACTTCCCATAACTCGGCAGGTTCTTTCGAGCTTTATTATCAGCCGCATTCGCCGCATCGGCGTGGTTGGCCCGATCCTGGGCCTTGGCCAGCAAAAAGTACGCTTCGCCATCGGTCTGGTTGGCCGCGATTACCTTTTCAAGTTTCTCGGCGGCTTCGGCGTACTTCTCATTCAAAAAGAGCGCGTAAGCGTAGTTGAAGAGCACTGTACTGTCGCTCGGCGAAGAGTCCACGGCCCGCGACAACAGAGTAATCGCCTGAACCAGCAGCCGCGTGCGTTCCTCCGGTTTCTTCTCGTCGCGTGCGGCCTGGACTGAAAGTGCGCCCGCGTTGTTATAGACGGCCACGAGGGGCATGACTCTTTCGTCAGCCAGCGGAACCAGCGTTGCCAGTGCGCGCGTGACGTCCCCGGTCTTCCAATAAGCGAGGCCCGCATAGAACTGTGCCTCGCCGTAGTGCGCCTCTCTCTTCTGGAGCATCGTGAAATACTCGATAGCTTCCTTCCACTGCGACTGGTTGAAGTAAAAGCGGCCCAGCTCAAAAGCAGCCTGCGGGTAAACCGCGCCGCCGTTTACATTGGCGTAGAGCTTGAGTGCGTTCTTGAAATAGATCGCGCGCGTCGGATCGCGCTCTTCGGTGAGCGAGCCCTTCAGATAGGCCTCGAAAGCCTGGGGCGGTACCTTGGTCGCTTCCTGTACCAACTGATTTCGAGAAAAGGAGAGCGCCTTATCGCGCTGGAAGAGTATTTGATAAGCGAGTTCTCCATGGATCTTCTGCAGGTTCGGGACCTCGCCGCCAAAGTCGTAGACGCGAGGCGCCCAGGCGTTGTCAAAGATGTCTCCGGCCATTCGACCTTCATTGACGCGAATCACGCGCGCTTCACCGACCACGGACGCCAGAGATTCTTTTGACTCGGTCGCGTTAGGTGGCAGCACTACGTTATAAGTGCCGATCACAATCATCGAGGCTTTGAGCTCGCGCGCGATCTTAATTGCCGTCGCGCGGGAAGGCAGCACGGTCAAAGGCAACCGCAATCTTTGATATGCCACGGCGCGCTCTTCGCCGGTGACCACAATCAAGCCGGGCTTGCTGAGTAAGGCTGAAAGCGAATCCGCAAAACTCTCGCCGATCCAGTTAAACTCGGGATGAGTAGAAACATTCTCGAAAGGCAAAACCACTACCACCTCAGTGCCCGACCCACCCTGGGCCGCCACCTTTTGAAAGGCCCCCGCAAGAAAGAAAACCAGCGCGAGCGCCGGCAGCAAAATCGTAAATCTCTTTTGAATCATTCAGAAAATCCTTAAGTTGTTCAATGAATCCCGCTCGGAAAGTTCGATGCACCCATGATAACAGCGGTTGGACGTAGGCGCACCCCATGCCTCTAAGGCGTGGCCTCGGTGACTACTAACTGATTGTCCACACTGGCAACGCCCTTGATTGAGCTAATGACTTTTTCAATACGGGCTTTCAATTCAACCGAAGTCACGGCTCCGACGATCGTTACCTTTCCTTCATCGACGAGCGTGCTGACGGCCAGCTTGGCCAGCGCCGGGTCCGCAGCGAGGGTCTTTTCAATCTGGCCCCTGATTGCGGCGTCGTCGCGATTATTGGGGACAGCTGTCTCTTCGGGTGGAGTTGGTGTTTGTTCGGCCGCCGGAGTCTGTTGCGCCGATACGGAAGGCGAAGGTTTGGGTGAAGAGCTGGCGATCGGGCCGGCGATTGTCCCCTGGGGCAGCATAGTCGAGTTCATCGGATCATAAGGCCGGCTGGTCAAAAACAGAGCTACAAACGTAGCCAAAGCCGCCGCACCAATGACACTGAGCGCCACCCAAAGTTCCCGCGGCCTGGCCCCTGCCTGCGGTTGCGGGCGGCGCGAAGATCGACCCGATGAGGTCTGGACCACGATGCGTTTGCGGGATTGGCTGCCTGAAGCTCTCGACACGAAGCTCTCTTTTCTCTGACCTTCGTCAGTCAAAACTCGATTATAAGAGATGCACTAAGTACCGCAAGCTCTCGCTGGTTGATCGTTCTATTGTTGGGAAGCCGAAAAGGCCACACCTGAGGATTAGAGGCGATGCGACGATTTACCAGTCCTTTGGACAAAGTTTCAGTTGCCGCCCCGTGCCCCGCAGACTGGGAAGCCATGGTTGGCGGCGACCGGGTTCGCTTTTGCGGCCAGTGCGAACTGAACGTCTATAACCTGACGGCGATGACCAGGGATGAAGCGGAATCGCTAATCACCCGGACTGAGGGCCGTCTGTGTCTAAGGTTCTATCGACGGAAGGATGGCTCGATCATTACCGAGGATTGTCCCGTGGGCTTAAGAGCCTTGAAGCGTCACGCCCGGCGAATCAAGCAGGCGGTGGCGGCCTCAGTGCTGGCCTTCCTCACGGGCATCGGAGCCAACGGCGCCGCGAACAAGATTGGCGCGCTCCTTTCCAACTCACCGAAGCCATGGGGATCGGCTGGTCGTACTCTCGGAGTAATGGCGATGCCACCTGACCAAAAGCCTGAAGTGGTAGGGAAAGACCACCTTCAGCCTCTTCGAGACAAGCGCCAACGAGTCCCCTCAAAACCTTCGCCCAAATCATAATCAGAACCTTATTTCGCCTTAGTGGGCGAGTAAACAACCAGTCGAAAACCCAGTCGTTCTGTTATTCTGCGCAAGCCCGCCGCTGTTTTCCGTTCTAAGACAGGCGCGTACATTTATGCGCCATGTTTGATGTTATTTTTGGAGGACCTTGGAAATGAAAAACGTAAACAAATTTATTTTCGCGATTGCCATAATTTTCGGAATCACGATTTCGATAAGCGCCCAAACGTCGCAGCAGACGACTACCGCGCGTGACCGCCAGTCGGTCAATATCACTGTCTACAACTCAAACCTCGGCCTGGTGCGCGAGACGCGCCGGATCACTTTGCCGCCGGGACGCGTTGCGCTTCGGTTTGCAGACGTCACGGCCCAGATCCGGCCCGAGACAGTCCACCTCGCGTCATTAACGGCGCCTTCGTCGCTGCGAATACTGGAGCAGAATTATCAATACGATTTATTGAACCCGGCGAAGTTGTTGGACAAGTTTGTCGGCCGCGAAATTACCCTCGTGCTGAGGCGCTATACCAACAACACGGAGAGTTTCGAACACGTCAACGCCACGTTGCTCTCGAACAATAGTGGCCAGGTTTGGCGAATCAATGGACAGATTGTGATCAATCCATCCAACATCGCTGAGATGAGGTTCCCCGACTTGCCGAAGAACCTGGTGGCGACGCCAACCCTGGTTTGGGACCTCGACAATCGGGAAGCCGCAACCCAAAACATCGAAGCCAGTTACCTGACCGGCGGAATGAACTGGCGCGCCGATTACGTTCTGGTGGTTGACGCGAATGACGTCAAAGCTGATTTGCAGGGTTGGGTCACCCTCACCAATGGAAGCGGCGCCACCTTCGAAGACGCGCGACTGCAGTTGGTGGCCGGCGAAGTGAATCGAGTATCCCAGACCCAGGACTATGCCCTGGCCGGCGCCATGATGCGAAAAGAAGCAACCAGCGAATCGCAGTTTCAGGAACAGGGTTTCTTTGAATATCACCTGTACACGCTGCAGCGGCCGACAACAATTCGCGACAACGAGACCAAGCAGGTATCACTGCTCGAAGCCGCCGGCTTTGAGGTAAAGAAGGAGTTCGTCATAAACGGACAGCGGTACTACTACACCGCGAACTACAACAACCCCGGCCAGCCAATCAAGGAAAAGGTCGGCGTGTACGTTCAGTTTCGCAACTCTCAGCAGAACAAGCTTGGCATGCCTTTGCCGGCAGGAACGGTTCGGCTTTACAAGAAAGACGGCACCGGCAATCAGCAGTTCATCGGTGAAGACCGGATTGACCACACACCCAAAGACGAAGACGTACGGGTAAAAGTGGGCGATGCCTTCGACATCGTGGCTGAGCGCAAACAGACTGACTATAAAGTGATCGCCCGGAACGTTTACGAGTATGCGTACGAGATCAAGATTCGTAACCACAAAGACGGCCCGGTTAACATTATCGTCAACGAACCAATCGGTGGTGACTGGGAAATGATCTCGTCCAGTTTTGAAGCCAAAAAGACCGCCGCCTTTGCGGCGCAGTTCAATGTTCCGGTCGCGAAGGATGGCGAAGCAACCCTGTCCTATCGCGTTCGCGTGAGATACTAGGCGCGGAATAAAACCCGACTCCGGTGGCGCAGGTTTGCCAACTTGCGCCACTTTTTGTTATATCGCCGGCGATGAATTCCAGATTAGGTCTCGTTGCTTCGCTGATCGTTTGCTTCGCGGCCAACCTCGCCTTCGCCCAGCAGACTGGTCCCACCCAATCTTCACTTGATGCCCGCCTCCGCGCCGAAATCACGCCGTTCAAAGGAAAGGTCTCGCTGTTCGCGAAAAATCTTGAGACCGGACAAACCTACACGTACGGTGGAGACGATCGTGTGCGCACAGCCAGCACGATTAAGATTGCCGTAATGATCGAAGCCTTCGCCCGCGTCGCTGAAGGCCGCGCGAAATGGACTGACGAGCTGGTGCTGACAAAGGCGGCGAGGTACGGCGGTTCCGGGGTGCTGCCAGAACTCGGCGACGGCCTTAAACTCACCCTGCGTGACTGCGTAAATCTAATGATGGTCGTCAGTGACAACACCGCGACCAACATGGTGCTGGATTACCTGACCACGGACAGCGTCAACGAGCGGATGAAAGCGCTCGGCTTTAGAGACACGCGCCTCATGCGCCGAATCGGGGGCGGTGGAGAAAGCCGCGAAGGAAAGGAACCCGACAACAAACGATTTGGATTGGGCGCCACCACGCCGCACGAGATGGTTCAGATCCTGGAGAAGCTGGAACGCGGTGAAATCGTCAGCAAGGCCGCCTCGAAAGAAATGATCGATCTAATGAAGCGCGAGCAAGTTCGCTATGCGATCGCCCGCACACTCTGGGATTTGCCGATGGCGAGCAAATACGGCGCGCTGGATAAACTGCGAAGTTGCGTGGCCCTGGTTTATTCAACGCGCGGCCGAATCGCCATCGCCATTACGGTGGATGACATGCCCGAAGTCCTCTGGTCGGTCGACAACCCCGGATACCTGCTAATGGCTCGGCTGTCGACAATCCTGGTAGAAAGTCTTTAGAACTTCAATCACTCTGGGATCTTAACCGGACATCCAAGAATTTGGATGACCGGCTGTTTTTTTGGATGACCGATCGTGGTTCGTTCAGGTCGGTTGGCGAAAACCTTCGAGTTTTTCATATCCGGTGCAAGCGGCTAGCTTGGAACAAAAAGTGCATCATTCCTCACACGAAAATTTATTCTTGAAGGTCTGATCGGACCAGAGTTCCTAGATCTCGTGTCGACTTGTTCCCCAGCGATGTCTTCCGAGAATATTCGAAGTTTAAAAATTGGCGGTCTGCTCGGACTGCGCAACCCACCTCAGAACAGAAGTACACACCTTTAGGAGGATCTGATGAAACGAACCCTTCTGGCACGCGGCACCGCATTTAGTATCGGAGCGCTCTTAGTCCTGGCCTTGGCGGCTTTGAGTGCCTTCGGCCAAGCAGGTACTTCAACGATTAGAGGTACCGTAACCGATCCTCAGGGCAACGTGGTCGCGGGCGCGACCGTTACTCTGACCAGCCTCGGAAAAGGAAATGAACGCACTACCACAACCGAGGACAACGGAAGTTACGCCTTCGAATTAGTACCAGTCGGCGACTATCGCATCGATGTCGAAGCCAAGGGCTTCAAGAAAACCCAGGTGGGCAATGTTCACGCGTCGGTCGGGAACCCAAATCCTGTGGAAGTGCGATTGGAGGTTGGCAACGTCTCGGAAGTGGTAACCGTTAACGCGACCGGCAGCGAACAGCTGGTCAACAAGGAAGACGCCACTCTGGGCAACGTATTCGTCAACAAACAGATTACTCAATTACCCCTCGTCGGTCGCAGCATACCGAGCTTGCTGACTCTACAACCTGGCGTCACTCGCGGTGGATCGGTGGCCGGCGCGCGCGCTGACCAGACGAACATCACCCTTGATGGTGTCGATATTAATGAGCAGCAAACAAACTCGATTGGCGCCGTGAACGACGATGCCACGACTACTCAACTGCCGGCGAGTAATACCGTACTTAGACTCAGCGCTGAGTCGATTCAGGAATTCCGCGTGGTTACTACCAATGCCAACGCCGCCCAGGGACGTTCCGCGGGCGCTCAGGTATCCGTGGTTACCAAGGGCGGCACGAATGAATTTAACGGCACGGCGTTCTGGTTCCACCGCCCGACCCGTTTGTCAGCCAACGATTTTTTCAATAATCGAATTGGACTGAAGCGGCCCACGCTGATCCGAAACAATTATGGCGGATCTTTCGGCGGACCGATTATCAAGAACCGCGCGTTCTTCTTCTATAACTACGATGCCGACCGCCGGGTAACCCAAACGGGCGTCGCGCGAACTGTGCCCATGGCCAGCCTGGGTCTGGGACAGGTCCGCTTTACGAATCCCGGCGGCACCATCACCACGCTGACGCCGGCAAACTTGCTCGCAATCTTTCCGCAGTTGAATGGCGTTAACCCGGCGGCCACTGCCGCGTTGGCGGCGGCAGCTGCCAAGTATCCGGCTAACGACTGCTCGCTTGGCGATCGCTGCGTGAACACTGGCGGTTTCCGGTTTAATGCCGCAACCCCGGTTGAACTCAACGCCCACCAGGCTAAGTTTGATTTCAACGTCACCAACAGCCAGCAGATCTTTGCGCGCGCCAATGTGCAATATGACAAGACCAAACAGGCGCCGAATTTTCCTGACAGTCCGACACCCGGAGTCTGGTCGCATCCGACCGGACTGGCAATCGGCCATACCTGGACGGCCAGCAGCTCTCTGGTTAATCGCTTCGTGTATGGATACACGAGGGAAGCCTTCACGCAACAGGGCGATTCGGCCGAGAACTCGATTAGTTTCCGCTTCGTCTACTCGCCGTCGCTCTTCACCCGGGACCTGGTCCGCATCACTCCGGTGCATAACTTTGTGGACGACCTCTCGTGGCTGAGAGGCAACCATAATTTTCAGTTTGGGGCGAACATCCGCGCGATCAATAACTCACGCACGTCCTTTTCCAACGCCTTTGACAGCGCGATCACCAATCCGTCGTTTTACGCCGGAGCCGGTAGTACCATCTCGAACGCCGTCAACGCATTTTCGCCGTTGGGTTCAGGTCAGGCTTCCATTGTCCAGAATGCGGCGACCGCGGTTCTCGGCAGGTTCTCTCAATACACCGCAAACTTTACGTTTGGCCACGACGGTAAACTGTTGGCGCCGGCTACCCCGAGCGTTCGCAATCTGGCTACCCAGGAGTACGAGACCTATGCCCAGGATAGCTGGAAGATCAAACCAAATCTGACTTTGACCTACGGTCTTCGGTACAGCATCAGCAAGCCGGTTTATGAGAAGAACGGTTTCGAGGTCAAGCCAAACATTCCTTTAGCCGAATATTTCAGGCGCCGGGTCGAAGCCGCCAAGGCTGGAATCGATTTTACCGACGCCCTGACGATGCAATTGTCGGGTCCGGCTAACAACGCATCGCCTCTCTATAAATGGGACAAGAACAATTTCCAGCCTCGAATTGCGGTGGCCTGGTCTCCGCATTTCAAGAATGGTTTGTTGCGGAGAATTTTTGGGAACGACGGAGAGGCAAATAACACTTCCGTTATTCGCGGTGGATTTGCCATGGTCAACGACGCCTATGGCCAGGCCATCGCGGTCAACTTCGATCTCAACAATTCATTGGGCTTCACGTCCAACACTACGATCCCCGCAAATACCTACAACACGACGACGAGGCCGGCTCCGCTGTTTACAGGATTCGGCCAGGCCGTCCGTCCGTTGCCGAACATTACTTTGCCCGGCAATCTGACCTTCCCACAGCAGAAGCCTTTGGATTTTGCGCGGCGTATTGAGTCCTCGTTCGACGAGAATCTGATTACCCCAACGGAATATAGTTGGAACCTAACGTTCGAACGCGAACTGCCTCATGGCTTTGTCGTACAAGCTTCTTACATCGGACGAGCCGGCCGCAATCTGCTGGCGACCCGCGACGTAATGGCGCTCGCCAACCTGGTCGATCCAAAGTCAGGTACCGACTGGTACACAGCGGCCGGCGCCCTGGAACAGTTGCGAGCATCGGGAGCATCTGTAGGTTCGGTAGCAGCGATTCCGTACTTTGAGAATCTGTTCCCCGGCCTGCTGGCGCAGTACACCGCTCTCTACACTGGCTATTTTGGCGCGGCGACCGCGAATGGAGTTTTCGCCGGTGCCACTAATTCCACACAGGCCATCTATGCCAGTGCTTTGAGATTCAACAGTAACGACTGGACCACGATCCAGGACGACCTTGAGTTCGCCACCAACAGGGCCCTGTTCTATCAGGAGCAATACGGCGCGCTTTCAGCTTTTGGAAGCATTGCCAAGTCCAACTATCACGCCGGAACCCTGAGCATCCGGCAGCGCCTGGGAACCAGCGTAACCATGGATTTCAACTACACGCTGGCTCACTCGCTGGATGATGCGTCGGGTCTGCAAACAAGCACTTCTTACGGAGGGGCTTTCATTCTCAACCCGATTCTTCAGAGTCTGAGTTATGCCAACTCGGATTTTGACTTCCGGCACATTATCAATGCCAACGGTGTCTGGGAGTTGCCGTTTGGCCGCGGCCGCAGATACGGACACAGTGTTAGCCGGTTAGCGGATATGGCGATTGGCGGTTGGCAAATGACCGGTATCTTTCGCTGGAACAGCGGCGCCCCGGCCGGGGCACCGTACGACGACGCTCGATGGGCCACCAACTGGAACGTTCAGAGCAACGGAATCAGAATCAGACCCGTCGAGACCAGCCCGTGCCGTGGCAACGCCACGGTGTCTGCCAAACTGTTCTGCGATACCAAGACGGCTTATCAAAGCTGGCGCAATGCCCGTCCGGGCGAAGCCGGCGACCGCAACGTGCTCCGCAACGTCGGTTACGTTTCACTCGATATGGGAATCGCCAAGAGCTTCCAGATGGGTGAGCGGCGTAGTCTCCAGCTGCGGTTCGAGGCTTTCAACGTCACTAACACCCAAAGGTTGGGTGCGTTCGATACCAGCCGTACCGGTTTTGGTCTCACGGTCAATCCGTCGACCTCGAACCCACCGGCTAACTGGTCGAACTACACTGCCATCCAGGGCGCACCACGCCAGATGCAGTTCGGCGCCAGGTTATTGTTCTAGCCGGCGTCCTTTCGTAGATAAACAGAACGCGGGCTGGAGGCTGTATGCGCCGGCCCGCGATTTTTTCGGTTATTCGCGAAGCGCAAAGCTTGTCTTCTGCAACTCAATTAAATAGAGTTTCTCCGGATTACCAGGGAAGTCCTCTGTAATAAATGCCATCCTATTAGCAAGGAGGAAAACCGGAATGTTCCCGCACACTCTGGCCCACGGCCGCAACGTTTCCCAGAGATTGGCGCTGGCTGCCGTGATAATTCTGGCGTTCTCCTCGCTTTGTCTTGCTCAACGTGGAGGTGGAGGAGTTATGACCCGGGGCAGCGGCTCAAATGTGCTCTGGGGCGACCTGAAAGTTGATGAAAGCAAAGCCGGAAACGAGAAACCTTTAAGTTACACCATTATTCTCTACACTCCGTCGCGAACAATCCTTGACCGCACGCCGATCTCCAACGGAGGCCGCTATCGCTTCCTCGATCTCCCGGACGGCGAATACGACGTGGCGGTCGAGGTCGATAACATCGAAGTTACCCGCTTTCATGTGGTGCTTTCTGCCCAACCGAGTGTCGGCAAGTCCGACACCCGGCGCGACATTGAATTGGAGTGGCGCGCCACCGGACCGGCAGGCCGAGGACCGAAAGCAGCGACGATTTCCGCGGAGGATTTATATAAGCGAACCGACGCTAATGATAAGTTGTTTAGTCGCGCCCAAGCCGCTACCAACGAGAAGAAATACGATCAAGCGATTGCGACTCTTCGCCAACTGGTCGAAGTCGATCCGCAGGACTTCCTGGCCTGGACCGAGCTCGGCACGAATTATTTGTTAAAAGAATCGTTCCCTGAGGCCGAGAACGCGTACCTGCGCGCGGCTGAAGCTCGTCCCGGGTTCTTCCTGGCGCACTTAAACCTGGGTAGGCTTTACCTGTTGCAGAAGAAGCCTGAGAAAGCAATCGAAAGTCTCACCCAGGCGATTAAGATCAAGGCGGATTCGGCCGACGCAAATTACTTTCTGGGCGAAGCCTATCTGCAGATCAAGAAGGGCTCTCTCGCGGTGGGCTACCTTAACGAAGCCATCCGCCTCGACCCGCAGGGAAAAGCAGATGTGCACCTGCGACTGGCCCTGCTCTACAACGCGGCGGGAATGAAGGACAAAGCGGCCGCTGAGTACGAACAGTTTTTAAAGAAGCGCCCGAATTATTCTGATCGAAAGAAACTCGAACAGTACATAACCGAGAACAAGAAGCAATAACATTCTTCACCGAAGCCCTGACCTCTAATGCTCATGCTGTGTCGTGCTCTATTCATGCTGGCGCTGCTAGCGCTTCCCATGCGCGCCGCGCACGCGCAGGTCGGCGGACACAAACTGTTTGGCGATCTAAAGGTTGATGAAAGCCAAACTTCCGAACGCTTGCCGATCAGCTACGAAGTGCTTCTTTACACTTACAGCGGAAATCTAATTGGCCGGCTATCAATTCCGAATCGGGGACGGTATCAGTTTCTCAGCCTGGCTGACGGTGAGTACTACATCGCCGTGGAGGTCGAAAACAAAGAGATCACGCGTGTGCGCGTCTCAATCTTCTCACCTTTCCGAACCGACTTTCGCAAGGACATCGAACTCGAGTGGCGCGAACACCTGCCGCGAACAACAAAGACGGGAACCATTTCTGCGACGGATTCCTACAAGCGTTCGGACACCAATCAAAAGCTCTTCAGTAGAGCTCAAAGGGCGGCCGACGACAAGAAATACGATCAGGCGGCAGCCTTGCTCCAGGAGGTAACCAGGTTGGACCCGGTGGATTTTCAGGCCTGGGTCGAGCTGGGAAATGTTCACTTCCTGCAGGGCAAGCTTACGGATGCTGAGAACGAATATATTCGGGCGATGGATGCTCGTCCCCGGTTCTTTCTGGCGCTGCTAAACCTGGGCCGGGTGGAAGTGGCCCTGAAGAGCTATGACGTAGCGGTCGCGGCACTGACCCGCGCGGTTGGGATACGGCCGGAATCAGTGGAAGCGAACTATCTGCTTGGCGAAGCCTATCTCCATCTAAAGCAGGGTTCGCTGGCGGTTACCTATCTCAAAGAGGCGTTGCGACTCGATCCGCAGGCGATGGCTGAGGTTCATCTCCGGCTGGCGCTGCTTTATCACCGCGCGGGAATGAAGGACAAAGCGGCCGGCGAATATCAGGAGTTTCTCAAAAAGCGGCCCGCTTATGCCGATCGGAAAAAGCTGGAAAAGTACATCGCCGCCAATATCAAGAAAACATGACTTTGATTAGCGTTGATTCGTCCGAGTTAGGCTAGTAATCCCACCATTAAGTCGTTCAACCAATCGAAGTCCATCGGCTTGGTGACATAGGCATTAAAGCCCGAGGCCTTGGCGCCCTCGCGAAAGTCGGTTTCCTGATGGGCGGTAACGGCGATGATGGGAATCGTACCCATCCCATCGATTGCGCGAATCTGCCTGGTGGCTTCGAGGCCATCCATTTCAGGCAACGAAAGATCCATTAGGATGATGTCGGGGCTCTCTTGCTCAGCAAGAGTAACGGCTTTTTCGCCGTCGCTGGCCTCGATCACGCGGTAACCACGACGCTCTAATTCCAGGCCCATTAGATAGCGTGTGTCTTCGTCGTCCTCTACGAGCAGGATCGTCAGATTGGCAGTCGTCGTTTCGGTCATCGTTTTTCAGCGGGGCAATTCTGGCTGCCAACGCCTTCTGAAACTAAAACCAAAAGACGGGGGTGGAGATGTTTGAGCCTATGCCCGCGGCCGGATTAATGTCAAGGTTTAACTCTTATTGTGGTGAGGTTTACAATTTCGGGCGGTCACGGAAATCCACGGGAACCTGACCGTCTGTCTTTTCGTTAAGCTAGCAGAAGCGCTCGACTTCCTGAGAAATTGAAGGAGACATACTAAATGAGACGTGTACTGATCGTTGTGGTTCTGATTGTGGGAGCCGCGATTTTGGGCTTGTGGCGGTCCCAGGGAGGGGTGCGTCAGGGTTTGAGTCGCGCGGTCGAAGCCGCGAGTAGCGATTCGCAGGGCGACGCCCGTGACGAAATCCGCAAGAGCTTTGAGCTTCAGCCCGGAGCGCGAGTGGAGATCCAGGGCATCAACGGCTCAGTTGAAGTGCAGACTTCAGATACTAAAACCGCCGAGGTGTACGTGGTTCGCACCGCCAAGAACAAAGACGTGCTCAGCCGCCGCGAAATCGTCGTCGAACAGACGGCGACCGGCCTGCTGGTCAAAGGAAAAGAGGCCCGGCATTCCGGATTTTGGGAGCATCTGTTTGGTGGGAGCAATCCCAACGAACAAGTAACGATCAAAGCGCCGCGTCAAATCACTTTGGCTTTAAGGGGTGTCAACGGCCGCGTTAGCAGCGGCGATATCGACGGGCCCGTGGAAGTCAGAGGCGTCAACGGCAAGATTGAGTTAGGACAAACTTCGGGATCCGCTGAAATCAGCGGTGTCAACGGCAGAATCTCAATCGGACTGAAAACTCTCGAGGGCGGCGGCGCTCGGTTCAGCGGAGTTAACGGAGGAATCGAGTTGCGTCTGGCCAATGGCTTAAATGCCGATCTGACGGCGAGGGGAATGAACGGCAACGTTCGTTCAGAGATTCCTGAAGTTACCGTCGAGAAGGAAGAATATGGCCGTAATTACTCGGCGCGCATTGGAACCGGGGGCTCGCCGATAACCATCAGCGGCGTCAACGGAAATGTGCGTCTCACTCGCGGAGATAGCGCGACCGCGCCTCTTGCAGCGGATGAAAAGAAGCCCGCGACGACCGAAAAAACTGAAAAGATTGAGAAGACTGAGAAGGCGGCCACTGAATCAAAACTGGGTAAGTCCAGGAGTCAGTAGCTCGGATTAACAGTAATGGAAGACAGAAAAAGGGCCGGCGCATTTTCGCCCGCCCTTTCATTTTAGATAGCTGGTGCAGCCAGCAGGACTCGAACCTGCGGCCTTCTGATTCGAAGTCAGACGCTCTATCCAACTGAGCTATGGCTGCACACGAAAAGATGATCTTTGATCTTTGAACTTTGGTCTTTGAAACAACTTTCACCTTTTAGAAGTCGCTTTAGTATAGAAGTCAAAGATCAAAGGTCAAATCCCAAGATCAAAGTACTAAGATCGTCATTTTGCTGGTGGTGTCTTTCCACCCTGGAATTCCTGACGGATGAACGCAATCATTTCGGTTATCTGCTGCGAGCTCATCTTGTCTTTGAAGGCCGGCATGCCGTCTCCACCCTTTTCAATCTGCTTGACGAAATCTGAATCCGGATGGCGCAGCGCATGTCCCTCGCGCAGACTCGGAACTCTTAATCTCGTACCGTCGGAGAGTTTCACGCGACCACCGGAGCCATCCGCGCCATGACATTCCTTGCAGTCCTTGTCATAGAGCGTGCGGGTCGTAGCGAAAGCGTCTGGAGTGGCCGAGCCGTTCGGTGAGGCTGCGTTTCCATTGTTTGAATTTGGAGTTGACGTCTTGTCGCAAGCGACCAGCAACAAAGCAGCCGCCAACATCACAAAAGTCGCGAAGAGTTTCATCCTCGGGTTTCTCCGGAGCATTCAGTGTCAAATTCGTAGAAGGCGACGGCAGTATAACATGCTGTTTTAGAGACGCTTTAGCCGCGCGAACGTAGGGCAGGGCCGTACTTTGACAAGCGGTGTTCAGAGTACCGACTTTAGTCGGGCTTTTGTTAGGCACGAAAGAACCCAACTCAGTTGGCACTCTAAAGCGGCTAAATTAGGACAGCCCGAACGTAAAGAACCAACATGTCTTCTTACTTTTTGGTCAAGTCCATTCGTAGGCCGATCTACCTAAACCAGGACACCACCAAAGCTTCTGCTCGGTTGCAAACCAGCAAAGATCAACGCAGAATAGGTTCGCCATACTCAGGCATTCTTTACGCAGCGCTACACGAGCAAAATTTTCTTTTTCTAACGGTTGGCGATGAGCAGCGAACACGATCAGACCAACAACTCTACGCGGGGCTCGCTCCGGCTGGCGCCGAACGTCGATGAGCTGGAAGAGCACAAGCGCAAGATACCGCGCCAGTATGTGAACTTCACGTTCTATCGCGCGCGGCCCGAGTGGCGCATGCTCACCGAAAACGACAAAGCAATTTGCAAAGAAGATTTCGCGGGGGCGGTCGACGATTTTCGCGACAGACTCTTAATCAATACGTACTCCACCGTGGGCTTGCGCACGGATGCGGACTTTTTGATTTGGCGCATTGGCTGCGACCTGGAACCCATTCAGGAGATGAGCCGGCGGCTCAATCGCACTCCAATGGCCAAGTACGTCGAGCCGACCCAGTCATTTCTCTCAATGACGAAACGCTCGATGTACATCACCAAAGATTGTTCCGAGCACACCGAAGACCGGCAACACATCATTGCCGGGCAATCGGATTATCTCTTTGTCTGTCCCTTGCAGCGCACCCGCGAATGGTATTCGCGGCCGCAGGAACAGCGGCAGGAGATGATGGACGAGAATGTCCGGATCGGCTCGAAGTATCGTTCGGTGAAGCTGCACACGACTTATTCGTTCGGTCTCGACGATCAGGAGTTTGTAGTCGCCTTTGAGACTGACAATCCTTCGGACTTTCTCGATTTGGTCCAGGAGCTCCGCGAAGCAAAAGCGAGCTGCTTCACCCTGCGCGACACTCCGATGTACAGCTGCCGGCAACGCACGCTGGCCGAGTGTCTGGACGCGCTGGGCTGATGCAAACGGAAGCGACCAACCCCGGCCCGCGCGCGCCAAACGAGCCGGGCCGTTCGAATCGCAAATCCGCAAAACCTTCAACTCTCAAATCTGAAAACATCCGGACCGCGGGCGCGATCTTGCTGGTGCTATTGGCGACCGCCCTGCAGCTCCACAATCAGGGCCGCTGGTGGTGGTGCGCCTGCCGCGGCTTCTTCTGGACCAGCGACGCCTGGGGTTCGCGCACGTCGCAGACAATTTTCGATCCTTACAGCTTCACCCACATTCTCCACGGCTTAATGTTCTGCGGATTTCTGACCCTGCTGTTTCGCGGAATGAAGACCCAGTGGAAAATGTTACTGGCCATCGCGATCGAGTCAGCATGGGAGTTGACCGAGAACACGAACACCGTGATCGATCGTTATCGCGAAGCGACGGCCGCGCTCGGCTATCACGGCGATACGGTTGCTAACTCGCTCGGCGACATCGTCTGCTGCGGCATTGGCTTCATGATTGCGCGAAGACTCGGATGGCGCCGCTCGATCATTTTGTTCGCGGCGACCGAGATTGTTTTGCTGGTATGGATTAGAGATAGTCTGCTCCTGGAAATAATCATGCTCGTTTCGCCGATTAACGCAGTTAAGCTGTGGCAGCTGGGGCATTGAGCGGACGCGGGGACGCGGGGACGCGGGGACAGAGGGGACGCGGAGAGGTAAGGATTGAATTGAACCTACCAAAAGGAGCCTTCCACAATGCAAAACATTCGGAGCTACAAAGAACTACGGGTGTATCAGGCGGCTATCGACGCTGCGATGCGGATTTTCGAACTTACGAAGCGCTTTCCACCAGAAGAACGTTACTCAATGACCGACCAAATACGTCGCGCATCGCGCTCCGTGTGTTCGAATATTGGTGAAGCATGGCGAAAGCGTCGCTATCCAGCTCATTTCGTTAGCAAGCTGAGTGATTCAGAAGGTGAAGCCGAAGAGACGCGAGTGTGGTTGGATCTAGCTTTGCGATGTAAATACATCTCTGAAGATGAAGCCAATGAACTCGATCACAGCTATGATGGAATACTCGCTCAACTCGTGCGAATGATTGAGCATCCCGAGCAATGGAGCATAAAAACACGGACCAAAGAAAAGACGTAGTGAAGCACTTGAGGAAAAGACTTTCCCAGCGCGTCAGAATCTGGCCGTTGGTGCTCATGCTCCTTCTCAGTGGCTCGACCCACACGCCGGCACAGATTGGTCGCGGAGCTCAAATCTCCGCGTCTCCGCGTCCGCCCGTCTCCGCGTCAGTTCCTGCAGAGTACCTCTGGTACGAAGCCGAGAACATGCGCGGCCTCACCCAGACATCGCGTTACGAACCGTTGCTCAATCCTTCTTATCTTGATCTCTCGGCGGCTAAGGCCCCGGGATGGTCGATCAGCGGCCCGGGTGTTTCCGCCGAGTGGTCGCAAGGCGGCGAAAGCGAATGGAATTCGGTGGCCGCGGCGGCTGACGAACGACGCGCAGCCATTTATCAGGACCTCGAAATCCCTCGGCCCGGCGAATACAAACTGTGGGTGCGTTATGCCGACTTTGGCGGCAAGAGCGAGAATTTCGTCGTCCGCATTTCACAACAAGGAAGGGAAGTGTTTCGTCGCGAGTTTGGCGCCGGCGATATGGTCGATCCGCATGACGAAGTGAGCATGTATTGGGGCTGGGTCTTTGCCTGGGACGGCGCAAACACAAATTTGGCAAAAGGCCCGGCCCGCGTTTCAATCGAAGTTGAGAAAACATCAGGAGCCCGGCGGCAAGTTGATTGCTTTCTGCTTACAAATGATCTGCCTTTCGTGCCCGATGGCCGGCGTAAACCTGATTTAGCGGCACAACGTTATCTGCGCGAGTGGTCAAAGGCGCGTACGCCTCTGTCATCGCTGATCGCGACGACGGCGCGATATGATCCCTCGTCGGCCTGGGCTCGTCCAAAGTTCGGTGGGCGCGACTTTCTTATCCCCTGGAATATTCCGAAAGAGTTCTGGCAGCTTTACGACAAGCCGACGGCGCAGCGTCCGCTCTATCCTTTCAACGCGGAACCGATCGATGAATTCGTCAAAGCCTATTCGGGTAAAAGAGAAGTTCCGATTTTTGCTTCGAAGCTGATTGTTCCAGTTGTCTACATCAATGACCTGCCGGAGTTGCTGAAGGAGGGCAGCAGCTTTCGCCGCTACCTGGCAGAAACGAAGGCGCCGTTTGCGGTGCTGATGAATTACGGCGCGGCCACTTTTGCGTCTGACGCTGAGGCCCAGGCAGCCTGGAAACTTCTTAACGGAGATTTGCGCGAACAATTCCTGGGCTGGATCTCGGGAGAGAGCATCGGGTTTGTCTGGGGTGAGGCGCCGCAGTACTTGAAGTTGTCACCGGAGATGAGCCGAACGCAGTTACTCGAGGCTCACAAAAAGTTTTACACCGATGCGCTGGCCCGGAAGTGGAGCGCGATGTTCAAAACTCAAACCGGGGCGATGTGGGACAAGTTGATTCCAGCGCAGTCGACTTCGAGCACGTCGTTTGCGCATGCGCTGACCGACTGGGGCGTCACGGCAATCGGATTGGAAACGGCGGCTGTGCAGCCGATGACGGCGATGCGCCTGGCGTTTGCGCGCGGCGCGGCCCGGCAATACGGCGGCGAATTCTTCTATTACCACGCCCCGAATTTTGGCGACTCGGCGACCACGTTTACCAGGCAACAGAACTTTGCCGGGCCGGATAACTTTTTTCATTCACGTTACGGCGCGACGATGGGCCCGTCGCTGTCGTGGTATCGGAAGAGTTATTACCTCTATTACATGTCGGGTGCCTCGGCGATCTATCTCGAACAGGGTTTCGATCAATTCTTCAAGCCGGGTCCCGGCGAACATCCGTTCCAATTGAATCCGCTGGGCCGCATCACCGATGAATTCGTCAGGTTTGCCGACCGGCATCCCGATCGCGGCACGCCTTACACTCCGATCGCGTTCCTGCTTGATCCCGCGCACGGATGGGAGATGACCGACTATCCGCATTGGCCGTTTGGCGTCTCACAAATCAATCGCAGCGATCGGGCGCTGAGAGAGTTGTTCGGGGCTGCTTATTATCCCGGACTGGTGCGCGAAGGCGAGCCGGCCAGCGGCGAGCGACAAGCATTCGTGCCGGGCGTCTTTGGAAACATTTTCGATGTGTTGGTCGCTGGACGTGGCATAAGCGTCTCGCCCGCGAATCATCACGTGCAGGATGCTCCCGCCACACCTTTGAACGCGGTGGACTCATACGCCGCGGTGATCGTCGGCGGGGCAATTGACTGGTCGCCGCACTGGATCCAACAGCTCACCCGCTAAGTTCGTAACGGTGGCTCCCTCGTGCTCAATACCGCTCAAGTGAAAGGCCTGCCGTCTGTTTTCCTCGGGGTTCGACTGACCGGCGCAACCGGCGAGGCGCATAACGCAAAATGCCTGTCTCCAAGCGAACCTACACAGGATTTGAGCGGACAGATCTTTCACTACGATCGCGTGGAGGCCAAAGGCGCGGAGGTTTTGATTACCACAACCTTAGGCGAACCACTCGCGACTGTGAACAAAGTTGGGCGTGGCCGAGTTGTGCTGATTGCCGTTCCGGATTTGCTCGGCGAAGACGATCGTCTCACGCCGCTTGCAGCGCATTTGCTGACACATCTAGCCGCCGATGCTACACCAGTTAAGGTCAACGGCGAGGTTGAGTACGTGGTCAACCGTAGTACAAGCGGCTGGGTCGTCACCCTCTTTAATGACAATGGTGTCTTTAAACCGCAGCAGGGGCTGGCCCAGGTCGATCGGAGCGCGACCGTCAGCGTCACCCTGAGTCTGCGCGGCGCGGGAATCGCAAGCGCAAGCGAATGGATTTCAGATCAAGCTCTCGAAGTGAAACGAAGTGCGGAGGGCGCCGGGAGTGTCACCGTCAACATTGCTGCCGGTGGAATCGCGGTTGTCGAGTTGAGGACAGGGCGTTAAGATTTCGTGTCGCTGCCGGCACAGAACCCGAGTCCAAGTCAAAACAGTGAATAGAACATAATGACGGCTAAGGTTGCGCGGAGATTTTTTATCAGTGGCGACGTCCAAGGTGTGGGATTTCGTTTCTTTGCGCAGCGCGCCGCGGCGCGTCATCAGGTCGTCGGTTATGTAAAGAACCTTGACGACGGACGCGTTGAGGCGCTCGCCGAAGGCCCGCCACTGAACGTCGAAGCGTTCAAGCACGAACTGGCCACTGGCCCGCGCTTCTCGTCAGTCGCTCACGTGGAGGAAATCAACGTTGATCCCACAGGGCTCTTTCCATCTTTTCGCGTTGAACACTGAAACTGTGAGCTGTACACCCGCGTAAGAAGCAGACAACATGGAAGACAGCAAACCTACGCTCGTCATCGAACGGGTAACCAAGCGCTACGGCGAGTTCACTGCCGTAAACGATCTGAGTTTGAAAGTCCGCGCCGGGCGCGTCTTTGGGCTAATCGGTCCGAATGGCGCGGGCAAGACCACCACCATCCGGATGATCGTTAACATCATCGTCCCCGACAGCGGCCGGATCGAACTGTTCGGAAGACAGATGACCACCGAGCTTCAGGATCGGATCGGCTATCTGCCGGAAGAGCGCGGGCTCTACCGGAAAATGAAGGTCGGAGAGCAGCTGCGCTTCTTCGCCGAACTGAAGGGCTTGAAGGGCAAGGAAGCCGATCAAAGGATCGATAACTGGCTGAGCAAGCTGCAACTGTCTGATTGGAAGGAAAAGCGCGCCAAGGATCTCTCTAAAGGCATGCAGCAGAAGATCCAGTTCATCACCGCGGTAATTCATAATCCGGACCTGCTGATTCTCGATGAGCCGTTTTCGGGACTCGATCCGGTCAGCGTTGATCTGATGAAGGAAACGATCCTGGAACAGAAGGCGAGTGGTAAAACGATAATTCTTTCGACCCATCAGATGGAGATCGCGGAAAAGCTTTGCGACGACGTATGCATGATCAACCGGGCGCATAAAGTTCTGGATGGCCGGTTGCGGGAAATCAGGAAGAGTTTTTCTCGCAATGCCGTGGCCCTCCAGTTCCAGGGCGGTAAAGACCTACTAAACGAT
Organism: Acidobacteriota bacterium; assembly: GCA_038040505.1. Taxonomy (GTDB): domain Bacteria; phylum Acidobacteriota; class Blastocatellia; order Pyrinomonadales; family Pyrinomonadaceae; genus UBA11740. Next base: position 30,793 of record JBBPID010000026.1, read on the forward strand.
CCGGAGCTGGTCGCAAACATTCGTCAGAACGGTGACGACATTGAGGTATTGCTGGTGCCGGGAGTGAATCCTCAGACGCTCTTAAGAAGGCTGATTGATTCGAACGTTCCCATCACCAGATTCGAATTAGTCGAGCCGAGTTTGCACGACATCTTTATCGAGAAAGTCAGGGAAGCCGCATGACAAAACTCCTCGCCGTCATCAAGCGCGAATACATTCAACGCGTCCGCACCAAATTTTTCGTAATCGCTACACTTCTGGGTCCACTGGTGATGGCCGGCTTTGCAGTCGTGCCGGCGCTAATGTTCAGCATCAAGGCCGGAGGGCCGACCCGCATCGCGATTATCGATCAGACCGGGAAGATGTATACGCGCGTCGCGCGCGAACTGGCCACCGACCGGCGGTCAAGGCAAAGCGAAACGCCCGAAGAGCCAACCGACCCTTCGGGGGCTAACCGCCAGGAGCAGGCCGAACAGACGGGTAAGTTATTCCAGGGAAGCTTTCAGGTCGAAGAGATCCAACTGGGGAATCGACCCATCGAGGATGTCAAACGTGAGCTGGATTCAAGAATTCAAAACAAGAACCTCGACGGTTACCTGGTCCTGCCGCTCAACCTTCTGGCTGACGGGCAGCCCGAATTTCGCGCGCGCAACACCGCGGATCTTTTTACCCAGGGCCATGTGCAGAGCTCGATCAGCTGGGCCGTTCGGGCCCAGCGAATGATAGATGCACATATCGACGAATCCGCGATCGAAAAGATGTCAAAGCCGGTGAAGTTGAAAACCACCGGAGCCGGTGGCCAGGTAAGCAGCGGAGGGTCGAGTTTCTATCTGGCCTTTGGCATGGGCCTGCTGATCTATATGTGCGTTCTGCTTTACGGGCAGTTTGTTTTGGGCGCGGTGATTGAGGAAAAGGAAACTCGGATTGCCGAGATTCTGTTTTCATCAATGCGATCTTTTCCCTTGATGATGGGCAAGCTCATCGGCGTTTCGCTGGTAGCGCTTACGCAATTAAGCATCTGGGCCCTCGCATTTCTGGTGTTCACGATATTCGGAGTCGGCATGCTGGCGGCCAGAGGCGTGCCTATTACCATGCCTCACCTTTCGCCCTCGGTGTTCGTATTCTTTGTGCTCTTTTTCTTAATGGGCTATTTCATCTACGCGACTGTCTACGCCGTGGTGGGCTCGATGGTTACGACTACCCAGGAAGGCGGTCAGCTCGCCTTGCCGATAGTGTTATTGCTGGTGGCGGGATTCTATCTCTCGTTTTCGATAATTCGCAGCCCGAATTCATCCCTGGCATTTTGGGCTTCGATGTTTCCATTCTTCGCGCCAATAACGATGCTGACCCGAATCGTGACCGAGACACCGCCGCTGTGGCAGATTGCTTTGTCCCTGGCGATTGGTTGGGTGACCGCGGTGGGATTGATCTGGTTGGCGGCCCGCATCTATCGCGTAGGCATGTTGATGACCGGTAAGAGGGCGTCGATTCCGGAAGTTTGGCGTTGGGTGCGGCAGGCGTAATCTTTTGAGAGGTTTCGGATTTCAATATCTTTAATTTGAGATCTCAAATTTGAAATAGCAAATCGATTGAAACGAAACGGCTGATGCCCATCGAGATTGAAAAGAAATATCGCTTAACTCAAAAACAGCGCCAGGCAATTGAGCGGCGACTACTGAAAGTCGGCGCCACCAAAAAGAAGCTTGAGTTCGAAGAGAACACGATCTATGGCGGTGGCCGGCTCGATCTCGGAGGTTGCGCCCTGAGACTGCGTCGGGTGGGAAAGCGCGCGATCCTGACTTTCAAGCAGCGCCTGCCGACAAACTCTCCCATCAAACATCAGCGCGAAGACGAGACCGACGTCGCCGGCCCTGAAGCGCTCGACGCGATTCTTCGATCGCTGGGATTTCGGCCGGCGCTGGTTTACGAAAAGCGGCGGCGCCGGTGGAATCTGGGCCGGGCCGAGATCGTGATTGACGAACTTCCTTTCGGACTCTTCATGGAAATCGAGGCCTCGGAAAAAGAAATTGTCCGGGTTGAAAAGAAGATCGGCGCTGAATCTTTGCCGCCAGTGATGCAGACCTATCCCACCTTAACCGCTATGGTCGGCAAAGAGCGAAACGGAGTGATCGAAGCGCGGTTTAAGAAGTCCAGGAAGAGCTAGATTCGATTTCATTCTAACATCTTCTCCGTGCCCTCTCCCTCTGGGAGAGGGTAGGGTGAGGGCTTAGCTCATTGGGCCCTTCTTACCATGACGTCGAGAGAGATGATTTCACCCCCGAGTGAAATCATCTCTCTCAAATCTAGTATTGGATCGGCGTCCTAAGCCCTCATCCCCAGCCTTTCTCCCAAAGGGAGAAGGGAGATAGGCTGTCAGAAGACTCTAGTTGGAATGTCTTGTTTGGTTAAGGGCTTTAGTAGTTTCGAGCGTGCACGTCCACTCGCTGCACTGAGAAAACCACCCGCATCGTCTCAGGCCGGCGATCCAACGCGGCCGGGACAAAGGCAGCATTCTCACGCAGGGCCTTTTCAAAATCGGCGAGCATTCGCCGATCGCGTGGCGCCTGCATGACATCGGCGAGGGAAGCCTTGCCATTGCTGAAAACATCCGCGACCACCACCATGTCGTCGTCGCTTTGACGGCCATCGCGACGAAGATGTTCGGGCCCCCAGGTCAGAGTCGCGAGGGCCCCGCCAGGATTCAGGCTGGGCGATTCAGTATTAAAGGGCGCGCGCAGGGCCGCATAATTTTGCGGCGTAATCGGCTGGTTGATGTCATAAACCATCACGTAACTTGGCGAGGACGCCGACGCGACGTCAAATGCGATCGCCGCGTCGTGCAGAGCCAGCATATGAGGCCGTAAGGCCAGGAACACCGCCGAGAAAAGAATTAGCGAGGCGAAAGAGCTGAAGGCGTATCGCATCAGCCTTGGCTGCAGGCACGTGGTAACCAGATCGCCGAAGGTTAGATTCCGGCGAGCTCTTTGCGCGGACGCTGCGACGGCCAGAGCCTTGTTAATTGAAGGAACCAGATCAGCCGGTGGCGATGGTCGAGAAAGCATCGCCAGACCGTGCCGTATTTCTCGAAGTTCCGCCACGTGAGCCCGGCACACCGGACAAACCTCCAGGTGCTGATAAGAGAGCTTCCGCACCTCAGCGGTTACGCCGTCATCGACGTACAGGGAAAGCGATTTTTGAATTTCATCACAGGACATAACTTCATTTCCGATTTTTGATTGCTGATTTTTGATTTGCATACGCTTCTTTCATAAAAATCTGAAATCGCAAATCCGAAATCAAAAATTCAGGCGAATGGCTGGCCGACCCCGGCCGATCTGAAAGCCGCATGCGGTTCGGGCTCATTTCCAAAGCCGCTGCGAAAGCTACGCGCTGTTGCTGGCCACGTTTTCAATTCGCTGCCTCCCTGGCTAATCACCTTTGCGCCCGTTCCCAGATCGTCACTTCGACCCCTCTGGCACCGAGTTCTTCAGTGAAGCCGGGGCGGGCCAGCCATTCAATTTACAAAGATCCCTCGAGTTTCCGGCGCAACTCTAATCTTCCTCTCGACAGTCGCGACTTCACAGTGCCGATGCTGATTTGCAGAGTCTCGGCAATTTCCTCGTAACTAAAGCCTTCGACGTCACGGAGAACCACGGCTTCGCGAAACGGTCGTTTCAACTCGAGCAAGGCGGCGCGCAAGTGGCTTTCGCGTTCCCGCGCCAACGTCTCTTCTTCCGGACCGAGCGCCTCATCGTCGGCCAACCTGGCACTCAACGGCGTTTCGTTTCGGTCGTCGCCGGCATCGAGCGAGACTGTGAAATCTCGGCGGCGGCGGCGCCACCAGCGCCAGCGATTGCGGGCCTGATTAATGGCGATGCGGTAGATCCAGGTCCGGAGGTTCGAATCGCCGCGAAAGCGGCCGATACTTTGGAAAGCCCGCAGGAAAGTTTCCTGGGTCAGGTCGCGCGCTTCCTCTGCGTCGCTCGTCATCCGGTAGAGCAACGCGTAGACATCGCTGGAGTGCTCAGCCACGACCCGCTCAAAAGCGGCCGTTTCTCCCCGACGCAATCTTTCAAGGAACTGGTCTTCGACTGCCGTGCGGATTTCGACCGAAGCCGCCGTAGCAGCTCCCTCCAAGTCCGCATGCCCGCGGAGCGCGATTTGCTCTCCGTAGCTCACTCGGCACCCCTTTCAGCACCCCTTCGGGCGGGAAGCTCAAAACCCGGCGTCCGCAGTGGCTTCCCGGACAGACGCTCAGTTAGACACCAGCTGGTTTTGCTTTGTTCCCGCCAATCATCGCCGTTTCTTTGATGACAAACCGTGACGCCGGCGTTGCGATCCCCGGTACTCTTCTACTTTGATAGACGGCGTTCAGAGTACCGACTTTAGTCGGGTTTTTGACGAGCACAAAGAACCCAACTGAAGTTGGTACTCTAACACCTGTGAAATTTTGAGGGCGCGTGTCTCTGGGCCTCCTTGACAACGTTCAGAGCGGTCGTTAAATTCGCTGTTTCCGCGATCATACACCAAATTGAACGCGCGTGACTGTGCATACTTGCACGAGGAAATCCGTTGGCAAAATACAAGAAGAAAAGGGTGCGCGAACTCAGGCACGATCGGTTCCGCGACACCACCATGTTACTGGCCGACCGGCTGGCTGATCGAGTAGCAGGCCGGGGCAAGCTGGTCCTTTTGGGACTGCTGGGCCTGGTAATTGCGGGCGCCGCGGTTTATGGAGTCGTTCGCTGGCGCCACAAACACGCCGAAGAGGCCGAACAAGCCATGGGCCGGGCGATCGCCATCAGTGTCGCGGAGATTTCCGCGGCTCCGGCTCCCGGAAGCAAGGACCCCGTTTTCAGTACCCAGAACGAGCGGTCCGAACGGGCGATACAGGAATTTGAAAAGATAGTAGCCAAGTACGGCGATCCCTATCGTTCGGAGGCGCAGTACTTCATTGCGACCAACCGGCTGATAACGGACCGGGTAAAGGGCGAGAGCGAACTGCTGACTTTGAGCCAGGGTAAGGGCGAAATTGCCGTGTTGGCGAAGTTCGCATTGGCCCAGGCAAAGGAAGCCGACGGAAACCTCGACGAAGCGGCTCGGCTTTTCAACGAGATTGTGGCCGCCGATTCGGTCATCGTTACCCCCGAGACCGCGAAGGTGCGCGTGGCAATTATTTATGACAAGCAGGGTAAGAAGAAAGAGGCGGCCGATCTGCTTTTCAACATCGTGGATGCAGGTCGCAAGCTGCGGGACAAAGAAGGCAAGCCGGTCCCGGAATCAGCGGCCGCCAGAGCAGCCGCGCAGAAACTGTTGAAGATCGATCCAGCTCGTCATGCTCAGCTAACTCCGATACCTCCGCCGACGGGCCTCTCGTTCTAAGATCTCCGGAATGGATGGCCTGACGCATTCACTGCTTGGCCTGACAGCGGCCAAAGCCGGACTTGAACGGCTGTCACCCTACACCGCAGCCGTCTGCATCATCTCAGCTAATGCTCCTGACATCGACGTGGTCGTTGGTCTTTTCGGCGATCGCTGGACTGCATTGCTTCATCATCGCGGCCTTACACATTCAATAGTCGGCACCCTGGCCCTGGGAATATTGATTCCTTCAATCTTCTGGGCCGTCGAGAGGATGGTCGCTAAGCGGCGCCATCGCCAGCCGCGAATCCGCTATAAAGGCCTGCTGCTCGCATCTCTGCTGATGGCCTTCAGTCACCCGCTGATGGATTGGACGAACAACTATGGGGTTCGGCCGCTGTTGCCATGGTCGGGCCGTTGGTTCTATGGCGACCTGGTATTCATTATCGACCCATATATCTGGTTGCTGCTGGGTGGCGCGGCATTTCTGCTGACCAGCAATCGCCTCCCCCAGAAAGTGGTTTGGCTGGTCATCGGAGTCGCCACGACGTTGTTGATTTTGCTGGCCCCGACCCGGCGAGCGATTGGCACAGTCAATCTGAGCATAGCCCGAGCCGTCTGGGTGACTGGCATTTTGATAATTATTTTGGCCCGCTTCGTCAGAGTCGATAAGCGCTGGGGAAATCTGATTCCGAGAATCGCCCTGGTGCTCCTCGTCAGTTACTGGGGGACACTGGCGTGGATGCATCACGCGGCGTTCGTTAGGGCAACAGCTTTCGCCAACCAAATTTCCAGCGCTCAGGGCGAGAACTTTGTGCGCACCATTGCGACGCCCACGGTCGCCAATCCGTTTCGCTGGTTGTGTGTCGCGGAAACCGACCGGGCCATGTATCGCTTTTCAGTAGGCGTCGGTCCGGGAGAATTTCAGGCAGATCCGGCGAATATGATCGAAGGTCGGCGCAGCGACTCGCCCACCGCAGTTGAACGGTACGAAAAGCCCTCTGGTCGCGGAGCTGAACTGCTGTCGCTGGCGTCAAAGGATCGGCGCGCGCAAATCCTGACGGGCTTCTCTCGTTTTTTAGTCGCGCGCGTCGAACCTGACAACTGCGTCGGGCAGACCCTCGTCCAATTTGCTGATTTACGTTACACTGAACCAGGCGCGTCGCGAGGGAATTTTGCTCTGGATGTTCCAGTCGAGTGTCCTCCGCGTTAATGTCGCCGGCAGATAGAGGCAAACAATTGAGCGATTCGACGCAGAATCAACTTCGCGAAGCATTGGCTGAGACGGCGCTGACACACGTGGCGCCGCCCAAGCCAAAGAAACTCGCCGCCGTACGCGTCACCCGTGGAGGTTATTTTGCGGTCGCCGCTCTCCTTACTTTTATCGCCCTCATTTGTCTGCGGACACAGAGAGATCTTGCAGCGCTGATCCTGGTAGGCGGCACCTGGACGATTATTCCGTTCCTGGTGTTTACCGATCGGCTGAGCTTTGACGGGGATCGCCTTTCCCGCACCGGGTTGAGTTCTTTCCTTGCCCGCATCTGGGGCACCCGCACGCCGAGCATGGCCCTCGAGGACGTCGAGAGGGTCGAGGTAACTACGCTACGGACCCTCCGCCGGGGCGGGAATGTTCGATATCGCTATCGGGTTGAACTGACCGGCCGCGGATTGTCGACGGCGTTTGCATCAGGCGGCGAACATTTTCGTCAGATGGTGCACAAGCTGCTGTCTCGGATTCCCGACTACAAACTGGATTCCCGCGCCTGCGAGCTTCGCGATCACCTTGTCGCGATCAAGCTGGTGCGCGCTGAGGCTGCTCGCCTGGGGGTTGCGCCGGCGTCCGTGTTGGAGGAGACGAGCGAAACGACGAGAAACAGAGTCGACAAACACCGGCAGACGCTGGCCGAAGAGAAGTTGCCTGAAGAGGAAGCAGAGCGGTGCCGTTTGCTCCGCAAGTCCGCGAACGAGTTGCGCCTGGCAGGCTGCCTGCGCCAGTCCGCGGAAGCTTTTCGGCGCGCCCTTTTGATTTCTCCCGGTGACGGATCGCTGATTTATGAATACGCTCGACTGCTCAAGTCCCAGGCCAGCGCCCGTGGCGAGGCTCGCCTGCTGGCGCGCGCCTGCGCGGCGTTGAGACTGGCGGCCATGCGCTCGCCGGCTGATTCTCGTTTACTGGAGAGAATCGGTGAGAGTTTTCTCGAGTACGGTGAAGCCCGGCGAGCTGCCAAGGTTTTTCGTCGTGCTTTGGAAGTTGATGAGCAAAGCTACCGGGCGCAGTTGGGGCTGGCCGAGGTGGCGCTGAGCGAAGGTAAGCTGGCGCATGTGATTCATCACTACAACGAAGCGGCGCGAGTGGCTCCGGACAAGGCGGCGGCCCGGTTGGCCGGGCGCGAGGCCGACTATTACACGCGCCTGAATGATGATGAAGAGTATTTAGCCGCCGAGTTGCGCCGCATGAACTGGCTGGAAGGCGCCGGCCGGGTGCAGCGATTGACCGCTCGGCTTAGTTTTGCCGCGCTGCTAATCGCCCTGGTTGGATCTTCTGTGGATCAGGCGGTCGCAGGTTTAGGATGGGCGTTCGCATCGTCAGCCATTATTGGCTGGTCAGGCTCACTGATCACCAGAAGGCTGCTCGCTGACCGCGGACGCGCCGAAGCCAGCGATGCCTGAACGTAGCCCGGGCGACCCGCCCGTGAATCACGCGCAAGATGCGCGTGACACCGGATCTTATCCCGCCGCGTCTTTCGCTTTATCCTTTACAACTTTCGCTCGCGCTGGAGTTTTCTTTTGGGCAGTGGCCTTCGGGGCTATTGTGCGGCCCGCCTGTTCGGTTGCCGATGCTATCGCCTCAGTCCGAATCAGCGCCGGATTCAACATGGCATCCCAACGATAACGCGGCGCCGGCGCAGGTTCGCTCAGTCGCCGCATCACCATGTTGGTGACCGCTTCAGTAACCCAGTTGTGATAGAACTCGCCCACTGATTGCAGCTCAGCATCCGGGGCCGGATTCATGAAGTCGATGGCATAAGGCACGCCGTCCTTAATCGCAAATTCTACTGTGTTGATGTCATAGCCGAGAGCAGTGCACAGCGTCCGCACTTCCTTAACCACGCGTTGCGCCAGCTCGGGCGCCAGATAGTTCGGATCGTTGATGTATTGATCTCCGGACAAATAAGCCTTGCGCGGGTCGTAAGGCATGATCATCACATCCTGCTGGCCGATGCAGTAGCAGCGGACGAACTGATCGAATTCGATTGCCTCCTGCAAAGTCATGCAGAGCGTGCCGGTCCGGTCATATTCGGTGATCAGCTCTTCGATCGTCTCAATCTTCGAGACATTTTTCCAGCCGCCCCCGTCAAACGGTTTCATGAATGCCGGCAGGCCGACGTAATCAATGATCGCTTGCCAATCAAGTGGAAACTCAAGGTTGCGAAGACTTTCGCTGACAATTCCGGGGATGTAATCCTTCTGTGGCAGGAGCACCGTCCTGGGAATCGCCACCCCGAGCTTGCGCGCCAGTGAGTAGTTGAAAAACTTGTCGTCAGCCGACCACCAGAAGGGATTATTGATAATAATTGCGCCCTCGAGGGCCATGCGCTTTAACGTGGCCCGGTAAAAAGGCACTTCGTGCGAAATACGGTCGACCACGAGGTCATAGGGTGGCGGCGCGTCGTAACGCACACCCCCCAGCTTGATGTAATCAGCGGCGATCATGCCGTTGCCACGCTCATTCAGGTTCCGGATAAGTGCATCGGGAAAAGTCTTTTCGCGGCCAACCAGAATTCCTACGCGTTTCATTGAATTGGAGGTCCTTTCAGTGCAGAGTGCCGCCGGAAATCGAACCCGCATCCGGCGACTTTCGTTGTTTGAAAACCAAGCTATCTTTCATCATAAGTGGTTGTCAAACCGCGAACTGAGCCGGCGGGGCATCGGCCAGGCGAGTTGCCGGCATCTATGAACCGGGCGGTTCATCCTGCTTCCAAATATCTTGTGCTACAATTCCGACCCGACCCGGCCAATACTTGGAGCATAGTCCAGTTTTACATATGAGCTTTAAAAACATAATTGTGGTTTTCGGTCTCATGACCGTCCTGGTGTTTAGCGCAGCGATCGCCTGCGCTCAGGGAGAAACAAACAAACAGACCCCTCCGACCCAGAACAAGGCCCCGGTCGCCCCGCAACCGAAAGAAGCCTATACGGCCGAACAAATTGTCGAAGGCGCAATTCTAATCGCCGGCAATGGCTATGGTCGACTGGTCCTGGATCAGATTCGCCGCAATGGAATCGAGCGCGGCAAGTCAACCCGCATCCTCCCGGATGGAAGGTCGGAAGAAGCGCGCTACGAGCTGCGCTTTGTGCGCGGCGACAAATCAGAGAAAGACAAGATCCGTCTCGATAATAAGACGCCGCAGGCTGAGTATTCCCTGATCTACGGGGCCGGCCAAATCTTCGGGATTATCAATGGCTCGCCTTTTATCCCACGGCCGGAAGCCAGCGCGGACTTCCTTTCGCAACAAGCGCATAGCATCGAAGCCCTGCTCAGGTATAAAGAGAACGGGTCGAAGCTGAGCTCCGCGGGTAAAGACACGAAACAGGGAATCGAAGTTTACGTCGTCGATTTAGTTGACGGCGCAAATCGCAAAACGCGCTACTTCATCAGCGCCAAAACCTTCCGCATCCTCTGGCTCGAATACGAGGAAACTCCGCCGGGCGGCATCACTCCCGTCAAATACCTGAAGCGTTTCTATGACTACCGGGTGGCGCAGGGAACTCAGGTTCCTTATCGCACGGTACTGACCGAAGACGGAAAGATGACCCTGGAAATGCGAATTCTGACGGTGACCTACGGTGTGAAGATGGAAGACGCGCTTTTCAAGAATCCAGAAGCAGCCAGCTCGGCCGGAAATCCCTGAACCCCGTTTTCAGACGCTCGCTCATCTGGGCCAGGCTGTCAGACTCACCGGCGCCCGCGAGTCCAAAAAATTGAATTTTCTCCACCTTTTCGGAACCCCAGAGTCAGCCGCGCGTGTCTATTGCGAGGCAGTCGTGGGCTCCGTGTATAATTCGTCCACGATGAGGCCATTTCCGGCCACCAGCCGGCCCGGCGCGGGATAAGAAGTCAGAGTCCGGCGCTTGAAACTTAACCGAGAGCCCTGCCTGCCCGATGAGAACGCTGACTTCGATCGACGATTTGAATTTCGCGGCCACCATGCCGGCAACTGTGGTGGTTCGGCGGACCTCGGATCATGCGTTGCTGGAAGGGACCCTGGCCGGCGACGAGGATGCTTTCGCTGAGTTAGTGAGTCGTTATCGAAACCAGATTACGAGTTATATCTACCGGATGACGAACGATTACGATGGCGCGGTTGATTTGGCCCAGGAGACGTTCCTGCGGGTTTATCGGGCTGCCGGGCGGTACCAAACGACCCACGCATTCTCGACTTACATTTACCGCATCGCGACGAACCTGGCGATCAGCGAATTGCGCAAACGGAAACGACGGCGACTGGTTTCGCTTACCGGGCTATTGGCGTCCGATGACGGGCAGGAGATGAGGGATTTCAATCCACCCGATGAGCGTCCGCTGCAGGATGTTGATCTGGTTGATTCGGAAAGACGGGCGGTGGTCAAGCGGGCCATTGCAACTCTCCCGGACAAGTATCGCGCACCGCTCGTTTTGCGCGATGTGGAAGGAAAGAGCTACGACGAAATTGCCGCCATCCTGAGCACCAGCGAGGGAACGGTGAAGTCGCGCATAAATCGCGCGCGAAATTTCCTGCGCGACAAGATGCGCAGTTACATTTAGGTGGTGTCATTATGAACAGCAGGGATTGCCGCGCGACGCGGCGAGAGATTGACGAATCAGAGTTGCACCAGCGGTTGAGCGATCCGGCGCTCAGCCATGTCCAATCGTGCGAAGCCTGCCGCGAATTCCAGGGAGAGCGGGCGCGTCTGCGCGAATTGGTCGGCAGCCTTGATCCGGTGCGGGCGCCCGGCGACTTTGACATGCGCCTGCGAGCGCGAATTGCGGCGGAGGAAAGTCGAGCGCCGCGCGCTTCTTTATTCCAGAGATTTGTCGTGAGCACTCCGGCGATGGCGGTCGCCGCGCTGCTGGTGATGCTGGCGGGTTCTGTGGTCTGGTTTATGCAGAACCGGAATCAGCAACCTTCAGTCGCCGCCGGCTCTGGCACGACCGATGTGAAGTCAATAGAAAACGCCGCTACCCCGGCAACTTCACCCGTCATTGAGCAGGCGCAGAATCCAGCGCCGGCAGTTGCCAGGAACTCCAGACCTCAACAATACCGGGCCACCGGCGCACGAGGATCTGCTGAATATTTGAGCATGGGAGCAGAATCGATCAAGCAGGGTCAACAAAGGGCCGGCGACGTTTCTCTGAGCGCGCCAGTGAAGCCTCTGGTTGTCTCACTCGAGGACGATCGCGGCGCGAAGCGAAAAATTTCCTTGCCGCCAGTGAGTTTTGGCTCGCAGCGTCTGGTCGACAACCGGATCGCGGTGAGTTCAAACAATAGTCGAAGTTGGTAGTGGTATTAACGATGAAGATCTTAAGTCAATTGAAGTCTGTGTTTTTGGGAATTGCGGCAGTGATGTCTTTGGCGGTGTCTGCGTCAGCGCAGAGTCCCACGCCGGCGCCGGCGCCATCCACTCAGGCCCCGGTTACGACGGCACAATCGCCCTCACCAGCTCCGGAAAAATCTCAACCGAAACGGCCACCACGCCGACCCCAAACGCCGCCCGCGCGGGTTACGGTAATTGCTGATCAGACGGTAGTCGCTCCGCAGGTGGTGACCATCGTGCATCGCCTCACCGGAGTCAAAATGCTTCGCTTCCTGCTCAGGCAGCAGGGCGAGCGCGGCACAGTCTTCACGATTGATCCTGAATCGATCACCAGCGACGCTCACGCCAGCATCATTGCCGGCTGGGCCCTGAGCGATGGCAAGACAATCGCCGCTCGCTTACCACAGGCCGGCGCTGAAATCGAGTTCACCCAGTTTTCTGCAGTGCGCGGTCAGGTGCGTCCCGAGGCCAGCCCGCGGGCACCCGAGGCCCGCGCCGGCGCCATAGCGCCAACGCCTTCACTGCCGGTAACGGTCCGCGGCACCGAACCTGATCTAACCGTGATTACCCGCGATGGACGAAGACTAAGGGCCCAGTACGTAGGGCTCGATGGGCAAACCGGACTATCCGTCCTGCAAATCATCGGGACGATCACTTTGCCCGCGCCTGCGGAAGTCAAAGCAAAGTTGGCCGAAGGTCAGCGCGTGCAGCTCTTCGCGCCGGAACGAACGACGCCGGAAGGCGAGGCCTCGACCCGCATCATCTATGTGAAGGTGGGAAAGCTTGACGCGAGGATTTCCAAGATCGCGCGCGGCGGTTCAGGAAAGATGGACAAACTGACGATCCGCGCGGCAAATCTGACTCCGGCGATGGTCGGGGGCATCGCCTGCGATGAACTGGGCAACACGCTTGGCATCGTGGATGCGATTGAGGGCAACGACGCGCGCATTGTTTCGGCGGATACCATCCGGGCTGCTGCCGAGCGAGTGCTGGCGGAGCAAACCAGCGTTCCCCGGCCGTTGCTGGGTGTGCGGGGAGAGTCGGTGGAATTCGCGTCGCGTTCGACTTTCCTGGCGCACGGCTGGCGAGAAGACCAGTGGGCGGCGATGTACAAGAAGCAAGTGGGAATTCTACTGACCTCGGTTCTGCCCGGTTCTCCGGCCGCCATCGCGAAATTGCAGCCCGGCGATGTCATCGTCAGCGTCAATCATGAAGACATTGCCAACGCCGAAGAGTTTTCCAAGTTGCTCGGTCAGGTCGGCTGGGGGAAGGAAGTTAGTTTTACTGTGCAGCGCCCCACTCCGCCTTCGCCGTTTTCGGTGGACGTAAAGCTGGGCAGTTCGTTCGAGCCGCTCTTCAAATGGCATTTTGAAATGCCGGTGGTGACGATGCCGAGCAGCCTGCAGCGGTTGGGCGTTGAAACTATGGCTCTGTCCAAGAAGATGGCGATGCAGTTGGGATCGCAGGGTGGTTTGCTGGTGGTTTCAGTTCAACCTCAGAGTATGGCTGCGCGCGGAGGGCTGCGTGAAGGCGACGTGATCGAAACGATTGACGGCCGGCCGATCGGACGCGGGGTATGGACTGTAGCAGCCGGTTTCAACCGCCAGAAAAAGCACGTCTTTTCGCTCGTGCGAGAGCGCGAAAAGAAACAGGTCACTCTGGAATCAGTAGAGTAACGATTCTTCCCGCGACGCTGAGGTTGTTGAGTTCTTTGACCTAAAGGAATCTGGCTTCGTCCGCGGAGCGGACGATCTGAAAGTAGCCCAGCGATTTATCGCTGGGGGTTCGCTTCGAAACGCGGATCCGTCCGTGAAGCGGACGGTTGAAATAGCTCACGAGGTCGATGTGGCCGCGTCTGAAATTAATAATTAATGATTCACGAGAAACCTCAGCCGTCCGCTTCACGGACTTGTTGGAGATTTTCGACTTAGTCCCAGCACTGAAGTGCTGGGCTATTTTCATCTCGTCCGCTTCGCGGACGCCTTACTAATCTCCTGACTTGCCCGGCAGCAATCCCTCACAGGGTAAGGTTCGCGGCCCGTTCTCGTCACACATTGCAAACCTGGCAGTTGATTCCTGGTACATAGTCACGCCCGCGTACTCGCCCCGGGCGTTGAGAATGTAAAAGTTAACGTAGAAGTTTGGCAGGCCGCGGCTGTTGAGCAGCCGCTTCTCAACCGTGTTTGCTTTGATTCGCTTGAGAGCTTCCATTCCCGCGTCTTTCGGATGTGCGCCGCGGCGCATCTCTTCCACAATCAGGAACGAACACAATCCATAAAGGTTGGCCTCGCCACGGCCGGTCGACCCGGCTGCACCTACGCTGCCATCGACGTACAGACCGGCCCCCAGTATCGGAGAGTCGCCCACGCGCCCCGGAATCTTCCAGGAAAGGCCGCTGGTCGTCGTCACGCCGCAAATATCTCCTTTACTGTTGATGCCGTCGCAGTTGATCGTGCCATGGAGATTCTCAGGCTTTAGCTTTCCTTCAGCCAACATTTCCAGCGCCGCCTGCCGCCCGGCTTCCGCGCGTTTTTTTGGATCGAGATAATGCGAGGGGTCGATGCGGCGTTTCCATTCCAGCCACAGCTGCCGCGAATGCGGAGTGTTCAAGTCATCTTCGATTTTGAAACCCATGTTGCGCGCAAAGTCCTGCGCGCCTTTACCGACGATCAGGTGATGGTCGGTTTGCTCGAGCACGGCTTTCGCCACCAATGAAGGAGTGCGGACTCCTTCGATGCAGGCAACGGCGCCGGCCTGTTTCCGTGGACCGTGCATGCACGAGGAATCAAGCTGAACGACGCCCTCGGCATTCGGCAGCCCGCCGTAACCAACGCTGTCATCCAAGGGATCGAGTTCGACGATGTTGACTCCCGCCACCACCGCCTCCAGCACGTCCGAGCCCTGCGTGATCATGGTAAAGGCCTTCTGGACGCAGGTGACGTTACCGCCATTCTTGAAGCGGTTGCCGTTGGCAGAAGAGATTACCAGCGGCTTTACCGCGCTCGGAATCATCATTACCGGCGCTTGACCTTTTCCGGCCCGGGCCGAGGTCAGGGCGACGCCGGCTGCGGCGCTGCCAATCATGAACTCGCGTCGTTTCATTCTTAATTGTCCTCGCTTTTTCAGAGGCGTGTTTACCCGAAGACTGAGAGCTTAGTCAACCTGAAAACCGAGTCTCTGCACAGCGCTTGATTTCGCGCGCCGGTCGATCACGGCTACCTGGAGGACATAGGATCCCGGATTGAGTTCTTTCAGCGACAACTCTGCGGCGTAAGGCAGCCGGCCCAAATCGCTGACGTTGTCAGACTGAATCTTTCGTAAAGTGGAAGTGATAACCGGCTCGTCATCGCGAAAGACCTGGACCTGGACGGCCAGATCGGGGCCTGCGCCGGTATCGTTGAGAGGCGAGTCGGTGGAAGCGGCAGGCGTGGGCGAAGTCCCGGCCGGCACCGTGGCGGCTCCGGTCTGCACTGCGTTGTAAACGAAGATGAGAAACCTCAGCTGGGAAGATCGAGCGAAGTGACGATCGACATTTAGTCGCACCCCTGCAAACGGACTCTTCTCGTCGCTCGTCAGCGTCAGGGACGAATTTTGCGTCTCGCTGGATTTTGCCTCTTTCTCGCCGACGATCAAGGTGCTCAGAGTTAGAGTCTTCTTCGCGAGATCAGGAACGCTAATCCATTGGATGGCGCTCCCGGCGCGCGCGCCTTTAGTGTCATAGGCTGCCACGCGAACTTGATAAAGCCCCGGCTTGAGCGGGAAAAACTGATTGTAGTAGAGCCGGGACTCTGAAGTGGCGCTCGAGGCCGAGGTTCCGTTGATGCCGATGCGTTGCTCAAAACCGTTCACTACTTTGCCCTGATCGTCGAATACCACACCGACGACTTGCACGGTAGCGGTGGGAGTGCCGCCGGCGTTGTCGAACATGATCGCACCCGCCGGGATTTCCATGGCGGTGGAAACCAGTGAGCCGCGCTCCGGGAGATTAAGAAAGTTCAGGCTCAATGAAACGGGCAAGGCCGTCTTTGGATAGACCGAACGCAGGGCCGCGCGCAACTCATCTACCGGGGTTTTGGGCGCCGCAGTTTGTGCCCGCGTTTCAGCATCGGAAGCTTGACCGGTGTTCCAGCCCGAACGAAAACGGACTACCAGATCAGGCTTTTGCAGAATCGAAACTTCAACCCTGCGGAAGCGTGGGCTCTTTTGCTGATCGGTCTCGGGGCGCCAGGCCAGAAGGTAATAAGTTGAACTCTCTTTAAGTGCCGAAGTAACTCCTGCGGCGAGATCATTGGTGTTGAAAACCGGTTTTCCGCCGGTATCACGCGCCAGCGCGTTCAAGCCGTCCTGGGTCGAGGTGAGTTCGCCGGCCGAGCCGCGTTGTAACCTTCCGGTCGGATCGCTCGCTATTTCGCCATCGACACCCGACGGACTGGCAACTAAACCACGGGCATCGATGGAATAGATGATCACCCCCGAAGCCGCCGCGGCCGTGGTTACCTTCCGAATCATTTCAACTGTGTCTGAGTTTTTGGTGTCGAGGAAGAAGCCGTCTGAGATAAAGAAAACTATTTTTCTTCCCGGCAGAAGGGAAGAGGTTTGAATCAGACTTGCAAGGGTGGTCAGTGTGGACTTGTTGAGCGACGCCGAATAATGCAGCATCTGAGACGCTCTGCCTCTGACCATTTCTTCCGCAACCTGGCGCGAGGTGCCGGGATTGTCTCTGATAACCGCGTCGACAAAAAATCCCAGGACATCCTGATCCATGCGATCGACCATCAGGGCCTGGTACTCGGACATCGGCGGCTTCTCAAAATCTCGCGAACTCCTCGGGCGGGCCTTGAGCTTATCAATCGCCGCGTTCAGCACCATTTTGTTGTCAGTCAATTGTTGGAGGAAACCAATCTGGCCGGTGGTTGACGCGATCGCCGCTCGATCGTTTTGCCCCATCTCGCGAGTTACAAAGCGAGTTAACAGTTGGCGGGCCTGGTGCATGCTTTCAGTCGAAAGTTTCAGGTCGTCAATGAAGAAAAAAACTGTGCGTCCGCGGTCGAGCGGCACCGACTGAGTGCCCGGCCGGGAATTAGCGCCGCGCGCAGCGGCCAACTGTGCCTCTTCATTTCGGCTACCGGTCCGCACCAGTTCAAAAAAGGATATGTCCCGGGGCTTACCGTCGATCTTCAGGACGAACTGCTCGCGCGTCAGGCCTTCAATAAAGCCGCCTTGCTTGTTAAAAACCATGACGTCGGTTTGGACGAGGCTGGTGTTGACCTTGATTACATCTTCACCTTGATCTGGCGGGTTCTGAGTTTGGGCAGAGGCGGGCACGACACCGAACCAGGCGCACACGAGGACGACAAGCGTGGGTCCGCATAAGCGGCAACGTCGCATGGTTCGCAGTGCTCTCGCCTTTCTGACGCGCTTTGGGGATAGCCGGGAAGACCGCGCGGGATGATATCATGTCGCCCGCGGAAACGGCAGTAATAAGTGGCGGGCGTTCCGCCCTGAAAACACGCGCAGGATGCGCGTACCACGCGAAATATTCGTTCGCAGTTCCTGGCATTCAAAACCATTTCTTCGGTGAATGAATAAGTATGGATGAGCTGAAACAACTGATTCGCGAGGTGCCGGACTTTCCGAAAGCCGGCATCAACTTTTATGACATTACGACTCTGCTCAAGCAGCCGCAGGGCCTGCGTCAGACCGTGGACGCGCTGGCGGCTGAGTACGAAAATCAGCAGATCGATGTGGTGGTTGGTGTAGAGGCGCGGGGGTTCATTTTTGCGCCGGCTCTGGCGTATCACCTCGGCGCGGGTTTTGTGCCGGTGCGCAAGCCGAAGAAATTGCCGGCCGAGCGGGCTTCGATTTCCTATGATCTTGAATACGGCCAGGACACGCTTGAGATTCATCGCGACGCGATTGGTAGCGGTCAACGCGTGCTGATCGCCGATGACCTGCTGGCGACCGGCGGCACAGCGAAAGCGGTCTGCGATCTGGTGGAAGGTTTGGGCGGAAAGATCGAAGGGCTGGTGTTCGTAGTCGAGCTGGAGTTTCTGCCCGGCCGCGAAAAGCTAAAAGGTTACGATGTCAGATCGTTGATTAAGTATCAAAGCTAACGCGATCTTTGATCTTTGGTCTTTGGTCTTTGATTTTTGTTCCACCTTCGTTCGCCACCACACCGGTGAATCTGAAGAAACTACAAAGATCAAAGGTCAAAGATCAAAGGTCCAAAAGGCCCGGGCCTTTACCATTGACCACTCACGATTTACTATTCCCGTAGTGTGCTCCCGTAGCTCAGTTGCATAGAGCGCTCGCCTCCTAAGCGAGAGGTCGCGCGTTGGAATCGCGCCGGGGGCACCATAATTCCTCATCTCTTCGAACTCGCCGCAGCTAAGGAAGTTCCCGTTCGGTTGGACCAATAAGCGGGGCGGCGTTTCTGATGTGCCACGGCAACGATTACTATCTCTGACTCTCCTACGCGATAGAAAACGCTGAAAGGAAATCGTAAAAGAACTACTTTGCGGGTTCCGTGTTCGTGTGGCGGATAACTTAGCGCAGCTTCAGCGATTCGTGAAACGACTTTGTCGATTGCGTGAGCGAAAGCATTTGCACTCATCGGGCTGCGGTCATAGTACCATCTGTGCGCGGCGCGAAGCTCAGCGCGAGCCTCGGGATGAAACCTAACTTTCATTAGGCTGCGCGAATAGCTCAGCGCGTACTTCTTCCCATGGGATCAATTCGACATTCCCGGCTTCGATTTCGGCTGTACGTCTTTTGATCTCCTCGGACCATGCTGCCTCAACGTCCGGCTCAGAGATTGGGTCAAGTGTTTCAATGAGCAACCCGGCGAGCGTGGCTCGATCGTTTTCAGGCAACCGGGCAGCCTCCCGGAAGACTTCTTTGAGGTTACGTTCCATGGTTCTAAGTTTACTCCGACCCGGGTCGTCTGTGAATTGGTATTTCCTTCAACTCGGCGAGAATCGCACAATCGTCGCCCCTAACCCTCCCGCTTCCGGCGGGGCATCAGTCCAATCCGCAACGAATGAAGTGCGGGTCAGAATTGTGCGTACGATCTCTCGCTGCACGCCGATGCCTTTGCCGTGAATGATGCGCACAACCGGAAAGCCCAGGCGGCGCGCTTCGCGCAGATACTCCTCAACCACGGGCTTTACATCGCGCGGCGGAATCGTGTGCAGGTCGAACACGTCGGTGATTTCGATCTCGACGGGTTCGGGGAAGGGATTTAGATCGTCGTCGAGCGTCATCGTTTCGGATCAGGCAATCAAGCAATCAGGCCGTGCTCAAAAATGGCAGCTTACGCTAGTTCGGGCACTGGCTTGACTTGAAAAAGCGGTGTTGAGAGTACCGACTTTAGTCGGGCTTTGTCTTAACCAAGAGAAGGACCCAACTAAAGTTGGTATTCTATACCCCCGAAATTCAGACACTATCCTACTTCGCCGTCGTTTTGCATTTCGGCTGCTTCGCCCTATAATTTTCTTTGTTATTGCAGACTCTTAACAACGCGTTCCCGCAAACTTCGCAGGTCTTGCTGAGCTTATCCCGCAAAGGAGTGCCACGTTGCCGATTCGTCTGAGCCGGACTTTCGTTCTACGCAAACTCCACCAGTTATCCGGAATCATGCCGCTGGGCTTTTTCCTACTCGAACATTTCTACACCAATTCAAAAGCCCTGTCCGGAGCGGCGAATTTTAACGACGCCGTCAAAGACCTGCAATCGATTCCGTACATTTTACTGGTGGAAATTGGCGGCATTTTCATCCCGCTAATCTATCACGCAGTGTATGGTCTGGTGATTACGGTCGAAGCGCGACCTAACAATCTTCATTATCCCTATGCGCGTAATTGGTTTTATACGATACAGCGTGTGACCGGCGTTATTCTGTTTTTCTTTATTACTTTTCACGTGCTGAATTTCCGTTTCGGTCTGATTCCGGGACTCAATACGCTTTCGGTGGCCGAGCATCCGGAACAGGCTTTCCAGGTAGTGTCGCGCGAGTTTCACATGATTCCGATCTTCATTGTCTACATGATTGGAATTACCGCGACCGTTTGGCATCTGGCCAACGGCATCTGGTTGTTTTTGGTGGATTGGGGAATTGCGATTGGGGAACGGGCGCAGCGCCTGACGGGTTACGCGTGCATCGGATTTGGCGTTTTGTTGCTGATAGTCGGCATCAACGCCGCGGTCGCCTTCATTCGTCCCGGCGGGCTGCTACCGGGAATTCTTTAGCGCGTCTGAGAAGAACTATGGCGAGTCAAATCAAGATCGCGATCGTTGGGGGCGGGCTGGCCGGACTGGCGGCGGCGATGAAGATCGCTGAAGCCGGCCATGCCGTCGATCTGTTTTCCGTAGTGCCGGTAAAGCGTTCGCATTCGGTGTGCGCGCAAGGAGGCATCAACGGCGCGGTCAATACCAAGGGCGAGGGCGACTCAACCTGGGAACATTTTGACGACACGGTTTACGGCGGCGACTTTTTGGCGAACCAGCCGCCAGCCAAAGCCATGTGCGAAATGGCGCCCGCGATTATCTACCTGTTCGATCGCATGGGAGTGCCGTTCTCGCGTACGCAGGAGGGCCTGCTGGACTTTCGCCGCTTTGGCGGCACCAAGCATCACCGGACGGCATTCGCCGGCGCCTCAACCGGGCAGCAGTTGCTTTATGCGCTGGATGAGCAGGTGCGGCGATACGAAGTGAGCGGGCGGGTTCAAAAATACGAAGGCTGGGAAATGATGTCCCTCGTGCTCGACGATCATCAGGTCTGTCGCGGCCTGGTCGCGATGAACCTGCGTTCACTCGAGTTGAAAGCTTTTCCTGCGGACGCGGTCATCATTGCCAGCGGCGGGCCCGGCCTGATCTACGGCAAGTCAACCAATTCGATGGTCTGTACCGGGAGCGCAACCTCAGCCTGTTATCAACAGGGCGCGAAGTACGCTAACGGCGAATTCATTCAGGTGCATCCCACTTCGATTCCCGGTGATGACAAGCTGCGTCTGATGAGTGAATCCGCGCGCGGCGAAGGCGGCCGGGTTTGGGTGCCGCGGGCGAAAGGTGACGCGCGGGCTCCTTCATCGATTCCCGAAAGAGAACGCTGGTACTTTTTGGAAGAGAAGTATCCCGCTTACGGCAACCTGGTCCCGCGCGACATCGCTACCCGCGAGATTTTTCAGGTCTGTCTTGACGGCATGGGCGTCAACACCGAGAACCAGGTCTATCTCGATCTAACACACATTCCGGCCGAGACTTTGGACCAAAAGCTGGGCGCGATTCTGGAAATCTATGAAATGTTCGTGGGCGACGATCCGCGTCACGTGCCGATGCGCATTTTTCCGGGCGTGCATTATTCAATGGGCGGACTCTGGGTCGATTTCGATCAGCGCACAAACATTCCCGGGTTGTTGGCTGCGGGCGAGTGTGATTATTCGATTCACGGAGCTAATCGGCTGGGCGCAAATTCGCTGGTGAGCTGCGTCTATGGCGGCTTTATTTCGGCGCCGGCGGCGATTGAGTGGGCGCAGAACGTCGAACGCAACGGCGCCGGCGGTTCACAGATTTATGAGGCAGAAACAAAGCGCCAGCAGGAAATAAACGATCGCCTGGTCAAGCAAAGCGGAAACGAAAACCAGTACAAGCTACATGAGGAAATGGGCCGCATGATGACGGATAACGTCACCGTTGTCCGTTACAACGATCGCCTGCAGCAAACGGACAACCGTCTGCGTGAGCTGCTGGAGCGTTACGAACGCATCTCGATCAACGATTCGAATCTGTGGGCCACGATGGCCCTACCGCATGCGCGGCATCTGAAGAACATGCTCGAGCTGGCGCGCGTAATCACGCTGGGCGCGCTCAATCGCAACGAATCGCGCGGGGCTCATTACAAACCCGACTTTCCCAATCGCGACGATGCGAGCTTTTTGAAGACAACAATTGCCGAGCATTCCGGAGAGGGTCCGGTGCTGTCTTACGAGCCAGTGGATGTTTCGCTAATCGAGCCGCGCAAG
>JBBPID010000027.1:0-52612 GCA_038040505.1 Acidobacteriota bacterium
GGACGCCCGTGCCACTTTTGTAGCGGATCGGAAAAACGTAGGCGGATTTGACACGCTCCAGAGGCGTTCGCATAATGATTCACCGCATGCGGATGTGGCGGAACTGGCAGACGCGCAGGTCTCAGAAGCCTGTGATGGTGACATCGTGGAGGTTCAAGTCCTCTCATCCGCACCATTATTCTTAGGGCGAGTCGCTGACTCGCCCTTATTCTTTGGACTTGATAGGTCCTATGAGTCTGAGATGAAGCAAATCAGAGCCACTTCAACCATCGAACATAAGCACGAAGGTCTGCCGCAGTTTGTTTGCATCCCTATCGCAAAAGTCGATCCCTGGAAGCTGCAAGCCACTACTACCGTTGAAGTAACGATTAACGGAGTGAATATTGGCAGGCGCAGCTTGAAGCGCTGGGACGATCGCAATTGCTGGTGGATTGGATCTGTCGAACCAAGCCTGTCATCAGGCAAACATCGAGACCGGCGACCGCGTCAACCTTACGCTCCAAATTGCGGAGACGGGCTTGCCGGAAGAACTGGCACGATTACTCAAGCAAAGTCCGCAGGCGCGAGCTCGTTGGGAAGCTTTGACTCCTGGTCAGCAGCGAATGCTGCGCGAGGAAATTCTGGCGGCGAAACAAGTCGGCACTCGCGAGCGTCGAGCCGCCCGCGCACTCGGCTTGAGCGTAAATCACCAGGCTGGTAGCGTTCGACAGACGGGATAGCAGCAAACGTTCCAAGCCACACCAAACAGCAAAACATGGAACTGTTTCGAGTTACTTCGTGTGATTTCGTGGCTCGGGTTCTGCGGGTAAAAGACGATGTTGTCTCTTCACAGTTAGGACTTGCGCCGTAGCCTGCCACCGATCAAGACCCCAATCGCGCCAATAATCGGAAAGGTAAGAGGCACCCACACCGGCTCTTTCGCCTTCCTCATCGCCTCGAACATGGGGACGTCGCCGGCGCGAAAGTCAGTCGGCTTCGGAACCATTAACGAAGGAATGGCCAGCAGCAGGCCAAAGATGAATACCAGGGCAGCGAGCGCAATCGGAGCCTTTCCGCCTTTGGCGATCGCCCGACAAATCAAACCGCCGATGATCGAGACCACCACGTTGACGGCAAAGGCCATCGCTATCCAACTGTTGGATGCATTAAAGGTCCCGGGTGTGAACGCGCCGTTAGCGCCGAGGACGGCGTACGCGCAGGTGAATGCCAGAAAGATGAGGACGAACATCACGATGTAACTAAGGATAACGGCCAGAATGGCTCTCAGCATTCGAATGACTCCTTCGCTTTATCTCGCTTCGAATTTCAAACGCGCGTTTATCATGAACCTGATGAGGCAAGCAAGGCTTTTCGGTGTGTTTAGAGCGCCGACTTTAGTCGGGTTTTCTCTCTCTGACCAAAAGAGCCCAACTAAAGTTGGCACTCTGAACAAACTCATTGCTTTGAGATAGCGCTTCGCCCGCCGCGCAAAACGTATTTTTGAATTTTACCGGTCGCAGTCTTGGGAAGCTGTGCAATGAAGGTCACGCCCTGGGGCGCTTTGAAGTGCGCAAGGTGTGAACGCGCATATTCGCGCAATTCGTTTTCAGTAGCCTCGGCGCCGGTCCTGAGCACGATGAAAGCATGCGGCGCTTCACCCCAGCGTTCGTGCGGCAACCCCACCACCGCGACCTCCTGCACCGCCGGATGCCGCAGCAGAACGCCTTCGACTTCTACCGAAGAGACATTCTCACCGCCACTGATAATCACGTCCTTCAAGCGATCGCGAATCTCGATGTACCCATCCGGATGAACCACGGCTGCGTCACCGGTGTGGAACCAGCCCTCGCGCATAGCCTGCGCAGTCGCCTCAGGGTCGTTGTAATAGCCATCCATCACCACGTTTCCGCGCACGACGATCTCACCCACCGTCTCGCCATCGCCGGGAACGTCCGCGCCGCCTTCGTCAACCACACGCGTCTCGCCGGACGTTATCAGCTCAACGCCCTGCCTGGCTTTGATAATCGCGCGGTCGGCATTCGAGAGTTGCTCATGCTCAGCCCGCCGTTCGCAGACGGTGATGAAAGGCGTAGTTTCGGTCAGTCCGTAAACTTGAGTCACCGTCCAGCCGAGATCGCCTTCCAGTCGCTCGATCGTTGAGGCGGCCGGCGGCGCGCCCGCGGTCACCACGCGAAGGCCACGCCGCGCATTACGCCGCAACTCTGCAGCGGCATTTGCCAGGCTGATTAAGACCGTCGGCGCCGCGCAGAACATGGTGATCCGCTCTTTCTCGATCAATTGAAACACCATCCCCGGATCTATCTTCGGCAAACAAACGTGCGCCGCGCCCGCCGCCGTTACCGTCCAGACGAACGTCCAGCCGTTGGCGTGGAACATCGGCAGGGTCCAGAGATAGCGATCGGCGCAGGTCATGTGCTCGTGGACGAGGGTACCGACGGTATTCATGTAGGCGTTGCGATGAGTGATCATCACGCCTTTCGGCCGCGAGGTCGTGCCGCTGGTGTAGTTGATGGTGAGCAGATCATTTTCATCTATCGTTGACCGAACAAAGTCGCTGGTGGACTCCGCCAGCGAAGTTTCGTAATCGAGCCATCCGTCCCGCGCGCCTGAGAGCGCGACGAAATGTGCCACCTTCGGCAGTTGCGGCCGAATGCCTTCAACCGCGCCGAGATAGTCCGCCTCGGCACAGACGATCTTGGCGCCGCTATGATTGATCAGATAGGCAAAGTCATCGGGCGTCAGGCGGTAATTGATCGGGACCAGGACGGCGCCGATCTGTGGGACTGCATAGAAAGATTCGAGCTGAGCGTGAGTGTTCGGCGCAATGTAGGCGACGCGATCGCCCGGCTCGACGCCGAGTTCCTGCAACTTTGCCGACCAGCGATCGCAGCGATTGAAGAACTGCGAGTAGGTCAGGCGCAGTTCGCCGTCAATAACAGCCTCGCGATCACCATAGAGCTTGCGCGCGCGCCGCGCGAAGTCCATTGGAGTCAGAGGTGTTTGCATGGTGGCTTCTCAGAAGATGGACGACTCTCAAATTCGATCTAAGGCTTGTTCGGCTTGGGCCTGGTCTTCTCCAGGGACTTCTCAGACTTTTGACTCTGCTGAAGACAAACTTCCACCAAGGCCAGGGTACTGGTGGCGCGCAGGTGCTTATCCGAGAAGTTGCTGGCCAGATTCAACATCCCGTCAAAATCAATTTTTCCGATTTCGCGAAAAGTGCTCTCAGGAGTGAAGCCGGGCGTTACAAACCCCGCATAAGAGCTGAACGTCTTGCCTTCAATCTTTCTAATCACGAATTGCCGGCTGAAATCCGGCTGTTCGATTCGATTGATGCGCTTCACTGCCTCAGCCATCACGGCAATCGCCCGATTCATATCAATCTTCGTGTAGAGATAGGCGACGTGCAACAAAGCCCGCGCGGCAACCGGCGTGTTTGGCGCTTTGGCTGTGGCATCGACAACTTCATCGAGGACCTCGCGTGCCTGGGTTTGATCAACGCCATGTTTGAGCGATTCGTCCGCGATGCGCGAGTAGAGCCAGGCGCGTTGGTCCAGCTCTTCGACCCTCAGGGCCAGCTTTCTCGCCTCGTCAAGTTTCTGATCCTTGATTGCGCGTTGCGCGCGATCGAAGTAAATCCAGTTCAGTAAAGGCTGACGAATACCGGAATCCGAGATCTTGTCTACGGCGCTGAGCACGTGGTCCAGGATTTCTTCTCTCGAAGCTCCAATGATCGCATTGGTTATTTGCTGATCGCGCACGTCCACATTTGGGTTCTTCAGCGCAGCTTCGACCTGCTCATCAAAGGTTCTCTGGGGCGATTTCTCCGGATTCGCGATCTGATCCATCTGGCGCTGCGAGGCCTGCGAGAGTTGCGCGTACAGGTTTCCTCTGGCGGCCTCAACTTCAGGCGTCAGGTCAGGCAGGGATTGCTGAATCTGCCTCTCCAGACGCGTGAGGGCCAACCACATTTGTTCAGAATCGGACAATCGGTCGTCAGCCGCCGGTTCGCGGGGAGTATTGCCAAGCTCTCGCACCCGGCGCAGGACAGTCTGAACAAAGCTCCGCTGCAAATTCAGATTTGGCACAAATCCAGCGGGCACTTGATAAGTTGTATAACCGGGCATCTCTCCGGCCTCGCGATCGTTGCCAAACGGATACGATGAAAGATAAAGAAGTCGTTCCATGGGCGCGCTCGCGTAAGCGGCCAGCGCTTCCCCGTATAACTGATCTGCGGCCGCCCGATTACGGTCAGCAAGTGAATAAAGAAACCCCGGAAGGAAGAAGGTAGCCGGGTAGCGTAAACTGCGGCGCGCGAAGTTGAGTGCCGTCGCCTCGTCCGAATTCAACAGCGAACCCGCCGTCGTCAGTAATTGCTCGGCCCTCCGCACGTCCCCGCCGTCATCCTTAGGCGCTTTTGCTTCCGCCTCCCGCTGTTCCTCTTTGAGCAGTTGCTCAGTCAACTTTTTCGCCCAGACACTGTCGTGCTTTGCGATCGCACTGAGCACCCTATAGCGTTGATCCGGCCCTTTAATTAGCATTCTTCCTTCGCCGGTCGTCTCCTCACCTTTCTCTTTGAAGTGCTGGACCGCTAAATCGAAGGCTTCAGTGAGCGCTGCGCGCGCCGGCTTTTGCCGGTAGGTCCAGAGCAAATCCGCCGCGCGAATCAGGACGGTGATTCTCTGAACAGTATTATCGAAAGTCCTGGTAGCATCGATCTGTTGCTGAATGATCTCCAACGCGCTGTCGCGGGAGCAGGACGACGGCGCGGCAGGGGGCGGCGCTGTTTCCTGGGCCACGCTGACCGCTCTAACCGCCAACATCAGTCCGCACAACGTCAATAATAACGTTAGAGTTCTCGAGACGAGACGCATAAATGAGTTGCTGCGACGCAAACCGACGTTCCGAAATCAAGATTGAGTCGCTGTCTTGAATTATTAACCGACAGCCGTCTTCAAGCTTTCGGCAATGAGCGGCACAATTGCCCGTGGCACATCGATCGCGGCTTTGATGTGTCGGGCGTTAGTGAAGTGGCCCGCGACGTAAACTCCCCGCACGTTCGTCTCGTAGGTCTCCGGATCGTAGACGGGCATTTCGGTTAGCTTGCCGGGCGCGGTTTTTACTCCTAACTTTTTGAGCAAAGTAAGATCGGCGTCGCTTCCCACCAGGACAAACACGACGTCGTTTGGGAGCGTGCGTGGCTCGCCGGTTTCAGTCGTCAGGATCACGTCGTGCGCGGTGATCTCGTCCACATGATCGTAGAGGATCACCCGTAAGCGTCCTTCAGAGATTTCTCGCTCCAGGGGCTTACGCACCCAATGCTTCATCGCGCCGGCTTTGGGATCGCGGTTTTCCCAGTCATCGCGCCAGATGGCCATGGTCGTGCGCGCACCCTCTTCCGCCAGAAACAAGGCGGCCTCGGCAGCGCTGTTACCGCCTCCGATCACGAGGGCTTCTTTGCGTACGTAGGGATAAGGTTCGACAAACAGATGATGAACTTTCGGGAGGTCTTCGCCCGGAACGTTCAGATGCCGGGGGTGCGCCATCGCGCCGATCGCAAACAGCAAACGCCGAGCTTGATAGGTTGCCATCGCTTCCTGTCCCATGACATCCAGCCTGCGCGTATGGATGGTGAAGCTGTCCGGTTCGGTGTGCTCAATCTCGATCACTTCTTCGCCAGCGTTGACGCGCAGATTCCGCTCGAGCACAAAATGGATGTAGTGCGAAAGCAGTTCTTCGCGGGTAGGCTTGTCCCGCACCGGCTGCAACGCGCCTGCTGTCATCTCGAGTTCATTTGGAGTGGAAAACAGAGTGCGGCCTACCGGGTACCGGCGAATCGTGTCGGCAATCGTTCCCTTTTCAATTACCAGATAGTCGAGGCCTTCACGCGCGGCCGCGTCCGCCGCGGAAAGGCCCGCGGGTCCGGCGCCGATGATTAGGAGATCAAGAAGTCCGTTCACAGCTCTAACTACAACCCTCGGAAATTGGCTAAAGGCTCCGTAGGAGCCAGATGTTTATAGCACCTGATCGCATTGAACAGACCCGCGGAATCGAGCAGCGACGGTTGTCGTTGCTCGATTCCGCAGAGTCAGGAGCTAATCAATCTGAACTATAAACATTAGGCTCCTAACGGAGCCCCGCTGATCCCGGCGAATCAACTTAGTATCAAGCCCAACTAAAATTTCAACTCTCCGCGAGCCACGACGACGGAAGTTCCGGCGACGCGAACCTCTTCGACTTTCCCGGGCTTGCCTTTGACTTCCAGATTAATGCGGCTCGGACGATTGATGAAATCGCCCTGCTCAATCACAAATTTGTAGACGTCGTCGACTGGTTCAACTCCGGCCGCCCCGTGATACACCAGGTAACCACCCAAAGGTCCGGCCGCGCTGCCCGTGGCCGGATCTTCACCAATGTTCTGTCCGACGAAGAAGCGCGCATGCGCGCGCGCCTCACCGATTTCAATCGTCTCACGCGTAAAGGCGTAGCAGCCCGTGGCGCTCCAGTCGCTGCGCTCATACACTTCTTCCAGCAGCGACACGTTTGGACGGCAATGTCCCAAATCAGCGAGCGCCCGCACCGGCACCATCAACATTGTATTTCCGGTCGAGACGGCCTGGATCGGCAGCGTTTCGTCCAAATCTTCTCGCGCTAAACCGAGCCCGCGGGCAATCTCGGACTGTTCCTGCCAGTCTTCGATCTCACCACGAATTTCAAACTTTCCCTGAGTCATCACCACGCGCCCCGGCTCTCCATCCACAAACTCGACTTCGATAGGGAGAACTCCAATCCCAACTTCATGTTTGAATTTTGCCCAGCCGTTCCCATTTTCAGGAAGCGGCACCACGCCTTCACGGGCGAGACAGTTCCAGGTTCCCACGATCGGGTGGCCGGCGAACGGCAGCTCGCTGTACGGCGTGAAGATCCGCAGGCGGCGCAGAGCATCTTCCTTCTCTGACGGGAGCACGAAAACAGTCTCAGACAAATTCATTTCGCGCGCGATCTGTTGCATCTGTTCGTCGGTCAGGCCTTCAGCCTGCGGAAACACCGCCAGAGGGTTACCGCAGAAAGCGCGGTCCGTGAAAACGTCGAGCTGAATAAAGTTGTAAGTGGCCAAAATCCTTCTCTCCTCTGGATGTCGGAACCGCGACTAGTCGGGGTTCCGACTTAAAGTTCTCGCGCCCACTCGGCGACCTTGTCCATCACCATTTCGTAGACTGTCTGCTGCGGTGTGCCTGCGCTCTTCGGAACCTTAAAAGAATGGTCGCCGCCCTCAATTGGATAAAGCGTGGCCGGTAGACGGAGTCTCTTAATCAGTTCGCTGATTTCCTGCTCATTTCCAAACGCATCGCGCGCGCCCTGCACAAACAGCATCGGGGCCTTAATCTCAGGCAAATGTTCGTCGCGCATCTTGTCCGGCCGTCCCGGCGGATGCAGCGGATACCCGAGAAACACCAGACCATCGATGCCTTCCGGAGAGATGGCTGCGACTTGCGACGCGATGCGGCCGCCCATGGACTTGCCGCCAATCACCAGTCGATTCTGTTTCAGAGTTGGATGCTTGCGCGCCGCCTCGATAACTTTCAAATAGCAGGATTCCAAACGCGCTTTGGGATCGGGAATGCTTCGATTCTGTTCTTTGTAGAGAAAGTTGAAGGTCATTGCATCGAAACCGCGTTCGGCCATTCCGGCGGCGACCATGCGCATGAAGCCACTTAATTGATCAGCCCCCGCGCCGTGACCCAGCAGCACGGTCACACCCGCACGCTTCGGCTTGGACGCCGGATAGAGAAGTGCGGTTACGCTTTCGCCTTCGTTGATTCTTACTTTGAGATCCTTCGTTTTTAGCGGTATCGGCAACACCGTCGGGTCGTAAATGGAAACCGGAAATATCTACCCCGCAACTCTGAGCTGCGATTACGATCCGGTTTCTCTGAAGCACAATGTTACTGGTTTGCGCCGAGAATAGCACAGTCGGAAACAGGTTCCTGGAGACTCGCCAGCTGGGCAGTAGCCCGACCGTGAGGGAGGGCCCAGTTTTTCAGGCTTGAGCCTCGCTTACTCTCGGCTAAGGAACCGCGCTTGATCGTCGTCCCGTCGGTCTTCAGTCAGTTCATACCGCTCGCCAATAAAGGTTGACACCGTCAGGAGCGTGCGTTATTTATTGCACCTCGAAGAACCAACTAGATCGTCTTGAGTTCGTAGTTTCAAACCAACTCCTCTTTCTGGGCCGTGTTTGACGATCAGAAGGAGGGCCATCTCAAATGCCACTTAATCCTCCATACCTCTTGATTCGTGATGGATTGCTAAAAGGACGGGTCATTCCCCTCCTGGGTTCCGGCGCGTCAATCGACGAGACTCGTGGCGACGCGACGCTCGTGCCCGGCCTGGGTTCCTATCTTCCGTCTGCGAATGAACTCGCGCGGCATTTGGCAGAGAAGGCGGGATTTCCTGAAGAGGAGGAACTGCGGCTCACCAAGGTGGCGCAATACTATGACGTGGTCGGGGGACGAAAAGCGCTCAACGACGAACTCCACAGCATCTTTGACTGCGACTATCCACTAACTCCGGTTCATACATTTCTGGCCGACATAGACGCGCCGCTTTTGATTGTCACAACTAATTATGATGACTGCATCGAACGCGCTCTCAAGCTTAAGAACCGTAAGTACGATCTGGTGATTCATACCACCGATACCGCAGCGGGCGATCACCTCTTGTGGTGGGAAGACGGCAAAACGGAACCCATGAAGATCAGTCCCAACAAGCTGGATCTCGGCAACCTTGACGATCGAACGGTTGTTTACAAGATGCACGGCGCAGTCGATCGCATCTTTGCCAAGCGCGATCAGTACGTTATCACCGAAGACGACTATATCGACTTTCTTTCGCGCATGACCAAGAACAAAGCGGTGCCCGCGATCTTTGCTGAGCCGTTTCAGTCGCGGCATTTTCTCTTCCTGGGATACGCACTCAGCGATTGGAACCTGCGCGTCGTGCTCAACCGCATCGAAAAAGATTTGCGCCGGCCCAAAGGCATCAGATCGTGGGCCGTGCAGCAGAATCCGTCACCACTGGAACAGCGGTTTTGGCAGGAACGCGGGGTCGAAGTCTACAATAAGCCGCTCGATGAATTTATTCGCGAACTCACTTCCCGCGAAGCACACGGATAGTCGCAAGCATGGCGCCCCCAAAACCCGAACGACGTTCTCCGTATAAAGGATTAATCCCCTATGGCGAGGATGATGCGCCTTTCTTCTTCGGCCGTGAAAAAGAGACCCGCATCTGTGTCGCCAACCTGTTTGCTTCTCCGCTAACTCTTCTCTACGGCGCCAGCGGCGTGGGCAAGTCGTCGGTGCTGCGCGCCGGCATCGCGAATCAACTTCGCCAGCGTGAGGATTTGCTGGTCACCGTGTTCAATACCTGGCAAGGCGACCCGGTCCAGGATCTCAAAGCCGCAGTTGTAAAAGAAATAGGACGAACCGGATCGAAGTTCGCCCCACCTGTTGAGCTAAGCCTGGCTGAGTTCCTGTTCGAATGCTCAGACGGGATCGGGCGGCGTTTGATGATCATTCTGGATCAATTTGAGGAATACTTTCTTTATCATCCTCAGGAAGACGCCTTTGCCCCGGAATTCGCCAAAGCCGTCATTCAGGAAGGAGTTCCGCTCAGCTTCCTGATCTCGATCCGCGAGGACACGCTCGCCAAGCTGGACCGCTTTGAAGGCAGCATTCCGCGGCTGTTCGATAACTATTTAAGGATTGACCATCTCAACCGGGACGCCGCGCGCACGGCTATCGAGGCGCCGATCAAACTCTACAATGACGGTCTGCCGAAAGATTCTGCCATAACGATCGAACCTCGGCTGGTCGATGCCATCTTAGAGCAGGTAGCGACCGGACAGGTGACGCTCGGCGAAGCCGGACGAGGCGCGATCAAAACCGATCAGGCCCAGGCTGAGATCGAAACGCCCTATCTCCAACTGGTTCTCACCCGGCTTTGGGATGAAGAGATGCGAGCCGGATCGCGCGTCCTGCGTTTGGAGACTCTGAACGCCCTGGAAGGCGCCGAGCGCATCGTCCGCACTCATCTCGATCAGACGATGGACGCGCTGCCTCAGGAGAAACAGGATATTGCGGCGCGGGTCTTTCACCATCTTGTCACCCCGTCCGGATCCAAAATCGCGCACACTGTTCCAGACCTGGCTGAGTATGCGGCCATGTCGGCGACTGAACTGGCTCCGGTACTCGAAGAGCTGGCCAGCGGCGAGAAGCGGGTCTTGCGCGGCGTGGCCCCGCCCACTGACCAACCGGACAAGCCTCGATACGAAATCTTTCATGACGTTTTGGCGCCGGCGATTCTGGATTGGCGGCGGCGATACATGCAGGTTAAGGAGCGAATCACGGCGGACCGGGCCGCGGAGGCCCAGCGGAAACGCGCTGAAGATCAGGCCCGCATCGCCAGTCGTTTCCGTTGGTTGACCTGGAGCCTGATCGTACTCTTTGGCTTGTTCATCGCGCTTGCTTATTACAGTTTTCGCCAGCAACGCCAAACCGTGCAGACAACTCGCCTCGCTTTGGCGCAAACCCAGGCTTACGCCGACACGCAGGCGAAACTGGCCACTACTTTGAAAGAGAAAGCGGCGACCGAGGCGCTTTATACCGAAAGTGCCGAAAGAACCGCCGCCAACAACTTGTTCAATGAGGGTCTGAGCAAGGTCGATAGCGATCCCAAGGCCGCGCGAGATGTTTTCCAACAGGCGCTGGAAAGATACCGCGACATGAAAAAGAAAGGCCAGGATGTCGAGCGGGATGAACTAAACACTCTTACCCAGCTGGGCCGGGCCAATCAGAACGATCATCAGTACTATGCGGCGGCGGAGAATTTCAAAGAGGTCTTGAAGCAGCGGAAAGACAGTAATGCGCAGCGCGATCTGGGAAATCTTTATTTTGCCTGGGGCGAATTCATGACCGGTCGCAACAAGAACGGCAAGTGGCAATACGGCCTTGCCTGCAACATTCTCAAAAAAATCTCAGACCCCAACGCCAGCCGCGCCTGTGACAAGCTGAAGGAACCCACTGAACCTCAGACCGAACAGCAGTAAGAAGACTCCTATTCACTCTTGATGAAGTCTCGCCTGCGCCTTGAATCGTTGAAACGGCGAAAGTTCTTCGGGAACCACCAATGCACCGATCGACTGGATCATATGCGATCCAAGCATGCGATAGCTCTCAAACTGCTCATCGCCAAATTCCTTGTTAGCTATTGAGTCCTGCGGAAAGGCGTTGTTCTCGTTATGATAATTAACGACATCGCGTGGTTCGCTGCCATTCAATGACGGTTTTATGTAGATAAGCACGCCATCGTAATCATGATCCGGTTTCGAGCCCGTGAGATTGTCCATAGCAGAGTAACGAATCCGGCCGATAGCACAATATCTGTTTTCTCGGGCGGCGTCTGCGTTGAGGTCCTTACCGAAGGCCATTTTTTCCATTTCGATTGGCACGCCCAGGTCCACCCGAATCTGTCGAATCGCTTGCCCTAACGACTGATATCTGTAACCGGGATCCGTGCTGGCATCGCTGACCACAATGAAGTGGCAACGCCGCAAGACCATTTCATATAAACCCAGGTTTTCGAAGTGTCCACCGTCTGAGAGATAGACATAGGGACTACGCGCATTCGTTAAGCCCAGTGCTTCGGCGAAGATCGGCCGCACGGCCTGCGCTGGCGAGTCACGATTAAAGCTGGGCAGTTTGAACCTACCGGGTCCGCCGCCACCCGCAATCCCTGGGTTGCCGAGCCAGAAACCAAGTCGCACATTGAGAAAGATCATAATGAAACGCATAACTGGCGACATTATCGCGCTACTCGCACCGGGACTAACACCGGCGGCGGAAACCGCAGCTGAAGTCGCCAAAGATATTCCACTGGAACCGCCGTAGTTCCTTGAGTCGCGATAGCCCAGGGGATAACTACCAGAGTGTAAAGGCGAGACGGTAAACGAATTGCGCTTATGAGTACGCGATCCTCGGTTTAGGGTAACGTTTATGAGGTGTAAGGGCCTTTGTTTCAATTCATGCATCTGAAGATTGTCTCTCGGATCGAAGTCAGTGAGCATGTTCTTCGTATGGCGTCGATCTCTCGAGGCGCCGAGAAATGCCCTCATGATTCGGTTTCGCCAATAGAAATGAAGTGAAATTCTGTTTATGTTAATGAGCCTTCCAAAAATCCATCCACATACCCCCATGAGGATTGTCATCACTGCTAATACTTTTCCGGGTGAAAGATTAATTATGCCAACGTGATCGTAGGCGCTTAGCCTCACGAAGTCGCCGCTCAGGATGACAACCACCCGCGCGAAAAAATGTGAGGCCAGGATCGCGTCAGTTGCGACGCTTAGAGAGATCACAATTAATGCGGCCCAAATTGTTGACGACAGATTCATACTGATTGAAATAATCCTGGCTCTCACGCTGGACGGTCCGTCATCCCCGTCCGGTGACGATTTACTTTTGAATCCACCGAAAAGCGCAATCGCCCCCGAGACGACTCCGATCAAGGTGCCTATACCCTTAATGGCGTCCCAAGGCGTCCAGTCTCCGCTCGGGAGCAAGGTGCCTGCCAATATGCGATATGCCGTGGGCCCAAACAAGACGAGCAAGTGAAGCAATATCCATGAGCCGATTACCACGAAAAACCTCGCCGACAACCGCCACCACCATTCCTGATCGTTGACGTCCGTGAAACGACTGGTAAGACCGGAGGTGAGTCCTCCACCGAGCGTCAGCAAGAGCAGCAGGACAGGCACGGCCCAGCTCGCATAGCCGCGTGCCCCGCCGACAGACAAATTCAGAGGCGGTGGTAGGAAATTGCTTAGCGCGTACCAGAGCATATAAGCGGGCGCGGCAAAGGCGAGCATAATCAGACCTGTGGCCCCAACATACTCGAGGAAGGCTCTTGACCAACCCCTCCGGTCAATCGCGACTTCGTCCTCGCCTCTCTTCCGATACCGCAAGAAAGAAATAAATCTGAGGAGAACATAGAGGGCCCACGGAATCCCGCCGAGCAATAAGGCGAAATAAATGAAGCGGCTTGCCGCGGGTCCGTGTCCGTCTTGCAAACGAGCCCAATAAGTTGTCAGCGCCATGGCTGAAAGCACCAATGGCAGCAAACAGAAGACGTCGAACTTGGTTTCGCCGAGATTTAGTTGATTCGCGCCCGGCAGATTCGTTCCGATGTAAACGAGCGCAATAGCGGCCCCGACGAAACCAATCGCGAGGAAGAAGTTAGGGCTGGAAAAGAATGGCAAGCTGCTGTCAGAACTCTTCACAAAGGTCACCCAGATCCTCGGCAACATAAGCACCGCCATGATCACGGGCACGAAGACCAACCAATTGAGAATCAAGTTGATGAAATAGACCGCGAGCAGGGTGAATTTGTCCATTGAAAACAGTCCGGGCGCAGGACTCAGGTATTTTGCGGAAACACGTACCCGGTAAAGCGGCTCGGGCTCTGGTTTTAAAGGATCCTCAGGCGAACTCGCTAGCTTGTGCGCTACCGCGCGGATATTTCCTCCTTCACGGTGAATCCATGCTGTTAGCCAACTACCGATAAAGCCGCCACCTGAAACAGTGGAGAGGTAATCAAACTTGTCCAGCAATCCACAACGCGCCAGTCCCTGTAAGACTCCGAGATTAAAGGTTGCGCTTCGGAGGTGAGGCG
The DNA here is from genome assembly GCA_038040505.1 of Acidobacteriota bacterium. Classification (GTDB taxonomy): domain Bacteria; phylum Acidobacteriota; class Blastocatellia; order Pyrinomonadales; family Pyrinomonadaceae; genus UBA11740. The sequence goes on from JBBPID010000027.1 coordinate 13,726, forward strand.
CTTCCGGGCCTGCTCGAATCAAAGCCTGGATGATGCCGAGATTGAGGTCAGCGTTCTGCGCTCCCCCACCCGAAAGACATAACGCGGAACGCATCTCTGGCAATTTGCGAATTATTTCGTAAAGAAGGGGAACCAACTTCTGGCTCAATTTCGTTCTACAATCCCATATTTTCTCGACTAGAGTTTCCGCCGTGGGATCGATACTAATCTCTTCCTGACCACAAATTTTCGTCAGCTGATCTTCTGTTTGCAGATCTCGGATCTGCTTAAGATAAAATCTCAGTTCGACAATTTCTGTTCTGGTTTCGTCAATGGCAGCGGATGTGGCCTCGAGTTCTTCGAAGAGAACTTCGGCGAGAGTCAGTGGATACTCTATTTGGGAGCTTGGCATTACAATGATTTCGATCTGGACCGCAGGCTCTATCCCCACTGCGGAAAACGGATCCTGCGGTCGAAGTATTCGCGCGCTGAGAACCGCCCGGTTGCCTGGACTTCAGAGGTAAATCACAGCATTACTTCAACTCCTGATGCGCCGTTGCCAGTTCTACGAACTTTTCAAAGTAGCCGGGACTGTCGCCAATAGGCTGCGGACAAATCTTCGTCACCATGTGCGAGCCCAGCATGCGATAACTTTCGAATTGGGCCTCGCCAAACCACTGATCGACGATCGTATCCTGCGGAAAGGCGCTGTCGCTCTCGTGAAAGTTAAGCACGTCGGCCGGCTCGCCGCCATTCAACGACGGTTTGATGTAGATCAAGGTCCCGTCGTACTTGGGATCATCCTCGGCAGGCCCATGATTGTCGACGCATGAATAGCGAATCTTGCCGACGGCGCAATACCTGTTCGCTTTGTCGGGATTCCGATTGAAACTCATCTGGCTCATCTCGATCGGCACTCCGAAATCCACGCGGACCTGACGAATCGCATAAGCCAGAGACTCATAACAATAGTCGGGATCGGTGCTGGCATCGCTAACGATGATAAAACGGCACCGCCGCAAAACCATTTCGTACAAACCAAAGTTATCAAAGTGTCCTCCGTCTGAAAGATAGACATAAGGACTCTTGTCATTGGTCTTGCCCAATGCTTCAGCGAAGATCGGCCGCACCGATTGAGTCGGCGAGTCGCGATCGTAGGTTGTCTGATTAAATGTGCTCGAATCGCCACTGCCGGCCACGCCGGGATTGCCGAGCCAAAATCCCAAACGCACATTGAACAACGCCATGATGAAGCGAATCACGGGCGAACTCATCATGTAACCCATGTTGGGGCTGGCGGCCGCGCCGGAAATCGCCACGCTGGTTGCGAGCGAAATGCCGTCTGCTCCACCGTAATATCTCGAGTTGCGATAGCCGAGCCAGTAACTGCCGGAGTGCAGCGGCGAGATGCTAAACGACTCGGCTTTGCGGTCCTGCCACTCGACTTTTTCGCCCCCGGCCAGATTCAGAGTGACGTTGACGACGTGCAGCGGCTTCTGCTTAAGCTCGTACATCTGGACGTTGTCTTTGACGTCAAAGTCAGTGAACTTGTATCGGGTCTTCTCTCGATCTGGTGTGTGGCGGGAAACGCCGAGGTAGGCCCGCATCATTCGGTTACGCCAGTAGTAGTGCAGCGAAAACCGGTTGGTGTTGATAAACCTTCCCAAAATCACTCCGGCCAGGGCAATGAGTATCGTCAGCGCCACTAACAGCCTTCCCGGCGTCTTATAGATTATGGAGAGAGGGTCGTTTGCGTCCAGCGGGTTGTTTTGGTTTAGCGGGTTGCTTCCCAGGGCATTGCCGGCCCACTCGCCAAAGCTGGAGGCTATGATCCAGTTGGTGACCAGTGCCAGTATAATAGCGATGAAAGCGCCAAAGATTACCGCGGACAAAGACATCACCAGGGACAGTATTTTTTGTTTGCCTCCACCCTCTTTCTCTTCCCCGTGAGCAGATGTCTTCGCGCTCTTGCCGCCAAAGATGGTAATCACGCCCGAGATGATTCCCACTAATGCCGCAACTACACCTTTCAAAGATGCACCAGTCGCTTTCAGACTGGTCCAATCCCACTTTCTGCCTACTACCAGGGTTTGCAGATCAACAAACAGGGATGGCCCAAAGAGCACCAGCACATGAAAGACAGTCCAGCCGACCATTACAATCAGGATCCATGCGCCCGAACGCGCCCACCACTCCTGATCGTCGACGTCGGTGAAGCGGCTCGTAAGACCGGAGATGAGCGTTCCGCCGAGCGTCAACAAAAGCAACAGGACCGGAACGGCGAGGCTGGCGTACGCGCGCGCTCCACCAACTTGCAAATTCAGGGGCGGCGGGAGGAAATTGGTCACCACGTACCAGATTAAGTAGGCGGTACCCGCGAAGGAGATCGCGATTAGGATCGTGGCCACAAAATAGAAGACTATAGTCAAGGGCCACCCACGCTGACGAATAGCGACTTCGCCCTCACCCCTCTTCGGTTTTCGCATAGCCGAGATAATGCTGAGCACTACATAAAGAGCCCAGGGAATCGCGCCGAGCAGCAGGGCGAAGTAGATGAAACGCTGCGGTGTGGGTCCTTCGTCCAGGCGCGCCCAATATGTAGTTAAGGCCATTGCTGAAATCGCGAGGGGCGCCAGACAGAAAATGACGAACCGGCTTTCAGGTAGATTCAGTCGCTTCGCACCCGGCAGGTTTGTTCCTATGTAAATGAGCGCAACAACAGCAGCCCCGAACCCAATCCAAAGTAAGACGGTTGGACTGACCTTAGCAAAGAAAGCCGAGCTCCCATAGGAACTCTTCACAAGGGCAACCCAGATTCTTGGTAACATCAATCCAGCCATAATCACCGGGACGAAGACCATCCAATTCAGCAGCAGGTTGCGCAGGTAGATAGCGACTAGTGTCCAGGTATCGGCTGAAAGCAATCCTTTTCTCGGCGTCAGATAGTTGGCGTAGATTCGCAACTTGTAGAGAGGCGAGGGCTCAGGCTTGCCGGGATTGTCGGGTGACTTAGCCAGCAGATTGGCTACGGTGCCGACGTTTCGGTTTTCACGTCTGATCCAGGCTGACAACCAACCGCCGATAAAGCCGCCCCCGGACACGGTCGAGAGGTAATCAAACCTTTCCAGCAACCCGCACCGAGCCAGCCCCTGGATAATTCCCAGATTAAAGACGGCACTGCGAACGCCACCGCCCGATAAACACAGCGCTGAACGCTTCTGCGGCAAGTTGCGGATCACTTCATAGAGCTTCGGAACCAATCTCACACTGATTTGGTTCTTGCACCTCCAAATCAGCGAAGTCAGATCCTCGCCGTCGATCAGTTTGAGGTTTTCGGTGGTAGCGGCCTCCTCAACCTGATCTCGGGGATGCTCCGGGAGGTCACGGATCTGGTCGATGCCCGCTTCGATTTCATCCCAGTCCGATCCGCTGCTGATGGCCCGAATCAACGCAAGGCCGCGGTTCTCAACTTCCGCATAGACGACTTCAATCTCAATTTGGTCGTCATCGATATCGGCGTACATGTTTTCAAGCTCTTCGAAAAGAACTTCGGCGAGGGTTAACGGAAATTGGGATTGGGCGCTTGGCATGATCGAGTTCTCCTTGATGTGCCTTCCGCACAGGCATTACCAGCCGTAAAGCGTAAGGTTGAATTCAGGCGGAGTTTGAGACTGCAAGAATTTCTCGGGCTGGTGCAGTGGAAGCAGCGAGCTCAGGCTTCTGAGGGACCAGCCTGCAAATTTTCATCGGCGGGTGGACGATATGTCAGATTCGTCAGTCTCGTCAATGTTTTCCCATGGTGGTCGCGAAAGACTGAACCTGGATCGACAAACCCTCGTATGTTGACTTGACCGTCAGATAGCTACTACAAAGGGCCCGTCCGGGTCGCTTACAGTCCGAAGCGTCAACAACCTTTCAGGAGACCAACATGCTGAGATCTCTACTCGTATTGTTACTGCTCGCGGGTACCTGTGGAATCGCTCTGGGCCAGCCGTCGGGGCCGAAACTCTTCAGTCGACTCACGGTCAATCAGACCCACATCGCCTTCGGTTATGCCGGCGACATTTGGATCGTCGAGCGGGCCGGCGGCGAAGCACGACGGCTAACTAATAATCCTGGTGACGAAAACTTTCCCTCTTTTTCTCCTGATGGGTCACAGCTCGCGTTCTCGCGTCAGGTTGGCGGCAATTGGGACGTCTATGTCATGGCGGTGGCCGGCGGCGAGCCCCGGCGTCTGACCTCAGATCCCAGAGGCGACTTTGTGATGGGCTGGACGCCTGACACCAAAAGCATCTTATACACGTCCAATCCCAATCTCGTTCAACAGCTTCAACTAATTCAGACAGACGGCGTGATGCCGCGACTGCTGCCGCTACCAAAAGCGCTTTTGGGCTCGATTTCGCCCGACGGCGCGCGGATCGCCTACACGCCAACGGGAGGGATCAGTGATTGGCGCTATTATCGTGGCGGTTCACGCGGACAGATCTGGCTGGCGAACATGACGGATGGCGCCGTCGAAAAACTTCCGGCGGGGACCTATAACGACGATCAGCCGATGTGGGTAGGCGACAAGATCTATTTCATCTCGGATCGCACCAGCGCTTACAACCTCTTCGTCTATGACATCCGATCCAAACAGACAAAACAACTCACCTCGTACGGACAACATGGAATTCGCTGGACCGCAGCCGGCGGCGGCGTGGTTGTCTTTGTCCGAGACGGTCGCATACACCTTTACGATCCCGCCAACAACCAGACCAAAGTGCTTGAGGTCCAGGTGACTCCGGACGCGGGCGAGCTAAAAACACGATCGGTCAACGCGGCGCGCACGATCGATTGGGCGAGTCTCAATGCCTCCGCCGATCAGATGGTGTTCGGCACGCGCGGTGAGCTGCTGCAATTCGATCCCAAGAGCGGTGACACAAAGAATCTCACCAACACGCCGGGTGTGGCTGAACGTTATCCAGCGATTTCAGCTGACGGGCGCTCGTTGGCTTACTTTTCCGACGAGTCCGGCGAGTACCAACTACATGTTCGCCCGTTCGGCAGCGAAGGAGCGGTTAAGAAGATTGCGATCGAGGAGAAACCATCTTTCTATCGCGAGCTAACCTGGGCGCCTGATTCGAAAAGACTGGCGTTTACCGACAAGCGTCTGGCGCTGTGGGTGGCCGACGTTGCGAGCGGCTCAACCAGGCGGGTGGACACTTCTACTTATTCATACCAGGAAGCCTGGTTTCCGAGTTGGTCAGCCGATGGCCGCTGGCTCACTTATTCAAAGCATCTTCCGAATCGCGTGCGCACGGTTTACATCTACGACGCGCAAACGGGACAGACCCATCAGATCACCGACGGGCACACGCACGCGCAATCGCCGGTTTTCGATCGAAACGGCAAATACCTTTACTTCGTCTCCAGCGCGAACGCCGGCACCAGCGAGTTTGGCTGGGGCGTACTGAACGGAATCGTCGCGCGGCCACTGGTGACGCGCAAACTTCACGTCATTATTCTGCAGGAAGGCGAGCCGATTCCCATCAGTCCCTCCGGCCCAAATCCCGACGCCAGGGTGGATGCGGCCCTGGCGCAAACGCGAATCGATTTTGAAAACATTGGACAGCGAATCGTCGATTTGACGCTACCGCCGGGCGATTACGAACAGCTGGCGATCGGCAAACCGGGAATGCTTTATGTTTTGGTGAATGAGTGGCCCAAGTCGCCCGCGCTCGGCACCGGCCCCGCGCAAACAATCTATCTTTACGATCTATCAAAACCTGCGAAGCTCGAGAAACTGGTCGAAGAGATCCGTGGTTTCGACATCTCGCTGGACGGCAATCGCATGTTCTATCTGAAAGGCCGCGGTCCCGACTGGTTCATAGTCTCTGCTCTAGCCGCGCCGAAGCCTGAGGAAGGAAAACTTGATTTCAAAAAGTTGGAAGTCAATGTCGATCCGCGCGCCGAGTGGAAGCAGATGTATCGTGAATCCTGGCGCATCATGCGCGACTGGTTCTATGATCCGAATCATCACGGGCAAAACCTGACGGAACTCGAGCGACACTACGGCGAGTACCTTCCCGGCATCGCCCGCCGCTCTGATCTCAACTCATTGTTCAATCGAATGTTGGGCCACATCTCTGTCAGCCATCTCGGCGTTGGCGGCGGCGATCAACCTCAGCCTGCAGGTCCGCCCGATCGCACCGGAGTCCTGGGCGCGGACTATGAGATTGACCAGGGCCGTTATCGCTTCAAGCGAATTTACCGCACGACTCCATATAGCTCTCCCAGTGGTTTTGCGCCGGCGCCCCTCGACCTTCCCGGCGCCAGAGTAAAGGACGGCGAGTATTTACTCGCGGTGGAAGATCAGAATGTCGAGACGACGAAGAGCGTCTTCAGTTACTTCGAAGGAAAGGCCGGGCAACGCGTAAAGATCAAAGTTGGTCCGAGTCCGGACGGCGCCGGCGCGCGCACGATCGCGGTCTTCGCCCTGCCGGTTTCAGCCGACAACCAGATCAGACGCGCAAACTGGTCTGAGCAGAACCGTCGCCTGGTTGAGAAGCTGTCGGGCGGAAAACTCGGCTACATCTATGTTGAGAACTATGGAGGGGGGATCCAGGATTTCATTCGTGGTCTGGCCGGGTTTAGCGATCGGCCGGGGCTGATCATCGACCAGCGCTTTAATGGTGGCGGCATCACGCCGGATTACCTGATCGAGTGGCTGCGTCGAAAACCTCTGTACGACTACACCTTCCGGAACGGCGATGACATTCCGGTGCCGGTAAATCCCGGCCCCGCGGTTAAGGTGCTGATCACCAACGAGAACAATTTTTCTGCTGCCGAAACCTTCGCCTTCATGTACAAGCTGGCCAAGGTAGGTCCCATCGTCGGCTTACGCACCGGTGGTGGCGGCATCGGACCCTACGTTTTCACTCCTTCGCTCATCGATGGCGGAAATGTTCAGTTGCCGAACCGCGCCGCCTACAATCCTGACGGCACTTCCTGGGGCGTTGAGAATGTCGGAGTGATTCCTGACATCGAAGTTGAGATCACGCCCAAGGATTGGATCATGGGTCGCGACCCGCAGTTGGAGAAAGCAGTGCAGGTGGCCATGGAAGAACTAAAGAAGGTGCGAACCGTAGCGCCAAAGAAGCCGGCCTATCCGATTCATAAGTAGAATTTGAATCAGTCGCATGTTGGGTCTCGCTCCACCGAAGCGCCAAAGGCGCGCAATGTAACAGCCCAGGGCAACGCCCTGGGTACGGTGGTCCAGTAGATCGAAGCGCTGAAAGCGCGCAATCAGACATAACGGTCTAACGGATTCCGCGCCTTCAGCGCTTATGGCGCGCTCGATGCCGTTGACCTGGGCCGCTGGCCCAGGCTATTGCATTTCGCGCTTTCAGCGCTTTGCAAGAATTAGCCTTTGTAAATCCGCGGAACGCGCGGACTGATTCCGCAAGTGACCTCGTAGGAAATGGTGCCGGCCATTTCCGCGAGGTCTTCGGCAGAAATTTCCAAATCGCCACTACGTCCCAACAGAGTCACTTCGTCATCGATTGATGCACCCGGAACGTCGGTCACATCCACGAGTGTCAGATCCATGGACACCCGGCCGACCACCGGCGCAAAAGCTCCCCGAACAATCACGCGGCTACGATTGGAAAGCACGCGCCGGTAACCGTCGTCGTAACCGATCGGAACAGTCGCTATTAAGGATTCGCGGGTCGTTTCAAACGTGCAGCCGTAACCCAATCTCTGCCCGCGGCCAACTTTCTTCAGCAACATAATTCGCGAGCGCAGAGACATCACCGGCTTCAAAGCCGGGGCCACGATGTTTTCCGGTAAGACATCACGCACGAAACCATAGAGAGCACCGCCCGGCCGCACCAAATTGCCTCGCGATTCCGGGAATGCAAAAGTCGCGGCCGAATTTGCCGCATGTATGTACTGAGGCGCAAAGCCGCGCTCGCGAAAGATACTCCCAGCCTGCTGAAATCTTTCGAGCTGGGCCTTAGTGAAATCTTCTCGATCCTTTTCGTCGGCGGCGGCCAGGTGGGTCATCAAGCCGGCCACGCGAATGTTCTGAAAACGCTTCAGCGCCGCTGAGAACTCGGCTACTTCAGCGGCGGGAACTCCCAGACGTCCCATGCCGGTGTCGATTTTCACGTGCACGTCGGCAACGAGGTTGGCTTCCCGAGCCGCCTTATCAAGCGCCTCGATCATATCGAGCCGGTACACAACCGGGGTCAGCTCCTGCTGCAAGCAATCGCGTTGCTGGCCTTCCCAAAACCCGGCCAGACAAAGAATTGGCTTGGTAATCCCGGCTCCTCTTAGTTCGGCGCCTTCTTCCGGCAAAGCTATCCCGAACCAATCAACGCCTTCTTTTTGCAAACGTCGCGCGCACTCCACCGCACCATGGCCGTACGCGTCAGCTTTGACCGCGGCCATAATCTCGACGTCCGGCCCCACCTGGTTTCGAATGACACCAAGGTTGTGGGTCAGCGCCTCAAGATCGATTTCAGCCCAGGTCGGCCGGCCGTGAGGTGATTGGTTCATTGATTCATCGTTCCATTGATTCATTGGTCCATAATCATCGAATCAGTGAGTAAAATGAATCAATGGATTAATGGATCAATTTAGAAGTCGTCGCCGCCGCGATTGATACGCGCCGAACCCTTCGAACGATCGAACCGGCTCAGGTAAGCGCCGAGCGCGTCCCTTTCGAGATCGGCGAACTTGGCGAATTGATTGAGAAAGGCGAGATAGACAGTATCCGTCGGACCATTGCGCTGTTTAGCGACAATTAGTTCAGCTATGTTCTTGTTCTCTTCGGTGCGATTGTAATTCTCTTCACGGTAAATGAATGCGACCACATCCGCATCCTGTTCGATGGCGCCGGACTCGCGCAGATCGGAAAGCTGCGGGCGGTGGTCGGTGCGGTTCTCAGGCGCGCGCGATAATTGTGACAACGCCACCATTGGCACGTTCAATTCCTTGGCCAGCGCTTTCAGCTCGCGCGAGATTTGCGAAACCTCCTGTTGGCGCGATTCAAAACGGCGAGTGGAGCCGGACATCAACTGCAGATAGTCCACCACGATCATATCGAGTTGCTTCTGTTCAGTCGCCAGGCGCCGCGCCTTGGCCCGCATCTCGAGCACCGAGATAGCCGGCGTGTCGTCAATGAAGATGCGCGCTTCGGCCAGCTTGCCCAGCGCCTTTCCGAGCCGCGACCACTCTTCATTGGAAAGATAGCCACTGCGAAACTTCTGCGCATCGACACTAGCCTCAGAACAAAGCATGCGCATCGCCAGCGATTCTGCCGACATTTCCAAAGAGAAGATGCCCACAACCGCGCTGGTTTCCAGGGCCGCATGCGCCGCCAGAGTCAAAGCCAGACTGGTTTTGCCCATTGACGGCCGGGCTGCAATCACTACTAAATCCTGTTTCTGAAAACCGGAGGTGAGCGCATCCAGAGCGCGGAAGCCGGTCGCCACGCCGGTCACCACCATCGCGTGATGTTCAACCGCCTCAGCCTTCTCCAGCACCCGCTCAGCCGGCTCCTTAATGTGTTGAAAGCCCTGGCGGATGCGTTCGTCGGCCAAAGCAAAAATGGCATGTTCGGCGTGATCAAGAATGTTCTGGGGCTCGTCTTCTTCTTCCAGAGCTTCAGCGGTAATTTTGCCGGCGACCTTTACCAGTTGACGCAGCAGAGACTTTCCGCGCACCACCTTCGCGTACTGAGCAATACTGGTGACGTGCGGCAATCCATAGGTCAGGTTCGTGAGGAAGAGCACGCCGCCCGAGGAATCCAAAGAGTTGTCGCGGCGCAGTTCTTCGGCTATCAGGATCGGATTGATTTCCGAGCCGCGTTCGAACAAAGCAATCATCGCCACAAAAATTCGGCGATGGGAAGGCACGTAGAAGTCCCCGGGCTTGAGCAGTTCGACGGCCTGGGCAATCAGCGAGTTGTCGAGAATGATCGCGCCGAGAATAGCGCGTTCAGTTTCAGGACTGCTGGGAAGCGGGCGCTCAAGAATCGGGTCGCGAATCGGTTCAGGCGTAGCCATTTTTGAAAAGGATAATCAGTTCAGGATTGATTGCGGAATATACTACACGCTCTGGATAACTAGATAACGGATCGACCACGATGTTGTTATATATGATCAAAACCTCCTGGAGATTTCCCAACCTGGTTTCGTGTGGCCGGACGCAAGAAGGGCGATCCACTAAGACACACGAAACACCACTAATAACCAGTTCGTGTTATTTCGTGGATCATTTTTGCAGGCAAGCAAACAAAAAACCCGCCTACGAACGACAGATGCTCTAACAAACTCCGTCGCCCGCTTCGCGGGCTCGTTGAATTATTTCTCAGATGCTGCGTGTTTGTTACGCAGAAACTATCCTGCGACGCTCGCCGTTAGTTGAGGTTCTCGCCGCGGAGCCCTTACTCCTCATCTTCGGAAACCGTCTCGGAAGACGATTCATTATTGGTCGCGCGCTCTGCGGTCGCGGTTTCGCCACCCGCTTTGGGAGCCACAGCTTCCCTGGCAAGCACATCGTCTAACGCCGAAACATCGATCTCGATCCCGCCTTCGCCGAGGACCTTCACCGGTATTTCCACGGTGACTTCGCGATGCAGACGCACCGGCACTTCGTAGTTGCCGAAGCGCTTAATTGGTTCGCGCAGGACAATGCGGCGGCGATCGACCTCATAACCCTGCTCTTTCAAAGCATGAGCAATATCCATCGAAGTCACCGAGCCATAGAGGACTCCAGCTTCGCCGACTTTACGCTCAAACTTCAGAGTCAGTTTGCGCAGTTGATCGGCCTGGGCGTCGGCAGTCGAACGCTCCTTCGCTTCGCGCTTCACCAGCGCGGCCCGCTCTCCCTCGATTTGCCGCACGTTGTTGGCGGTCGCTTCAACCGCCAGCTTTCGCGGCAGCAGATAATTCCGCGCATAACCCGCCTTGACGCGCACAATCTCGCCGCGGGCCCCCAGATTATCGATATCTTCGCGCAATAGAACCTGTTTATTTGCCATTGTATTAGTTACCCCATTCGTATCTCCCTCTCCGTCTGGGAGAGGATGGGCGGAGGGTTAGTAGGATCATCATGCCCTCACCCGCAGCACTCTCCCATTAGGAGAGTGAAAAGATTTAGTCCGCCGCGTACGGTAGCAGCGCGATATTGCGCGCGCGCTTGATGGCTTCAGCCAGCATGCGTTGGTGAGCCGCGCACACACCTGAAATTCGTCGCGGCAGGATCTTGCCGCGTTCAGGAATGTAAGACTGCAGCAACTTCACATCTTTAAAGTCGATGAGATCGACCTTTTCGATGCAAAAGCGGCATATCTTGCGCCGCTGCATGCGGCGCGGACCGCGCGGCATGGACCGGTCATATTCGCGCTCAAAGCCAAACCCGCTGTCGCGGTCTTCATAATTTGATGACATGATTCTTCCTTTCAAATTTCCGCCGCCTGCTAGGCTGCGAAGCCGTCTTCCAATTCATCCGCCTCGGCGGCACTCTGCTTCTTCTTCGAACCTGGCTGCTTGGCGGCCTTGCGCGCGCGGCGGTCTTTGAGTTTATCGGCCCGGCGTCGCGCTTCGTCCACCCGAATCGTCATGTAACGAAGGATCTGATCGTTGACGCGCATGCGCCGTTCCAGCTCGGCAATCTCAGCGCCTGACCCTTCCACTTCGAGCAACACATAAGTGCCGTCCTTCTTGTGGTTGATCTCATAGGCGAGTTGCCGGCGGCCCATCATTTCGGTTTTGGTAATAGTGCCGCCCTGCGTGGTGATAATTTTTTGCACGCCTTCGTTGAGACGCATTACTTCATCGTCGCCCGCCTCGGGATTAATGATGAAGACAACTTCGTAAGTTCGTTTTTCTGCCAATTTGGCCTCCTCTAAAATCTGGAATCTCCTCTGAAATCTGGAATCTCAAATTTGAGATCGGAGATCTGTATTTAACGATCAGTTGTACAGCGACATCGCCTTTGCCAGGCCGTCTCGTAAAACCGTTCGCACTGCTTCCGTGCTGCGCTCTAATGTTTCCTGCACGGCGGACCGTTCACCCCGGGGAATCCTGCTCAGCACAAAATCTCTCGTATCACTCACCTGATGCTCAGGCTGAATTCCAATTCGCAAGCGAATGAATTCGTTCGTACCCAGGGCCGCAATGATCGATTTCAGACCATTGTGCCCGCCGGCGCTGCCGCGCGCGCGCAAACGAATTGCGCCCAGGGGCAAGGCCAGGTCATCGCTGATGACGATCAGCGACTGGTTGACATCCGCGACCTCATACTTTGCGACCAGGGCCGCGACGGCTTCGCCGCTCAAATTCATAAAGGTCTGCGGCTTTACCAGACGAATGCGCCGGCCTTCAATTACCGCGTTGCCCACCAGCGAACGACATTCGCGCCGCTTGACCGTGGTGCCCGCCTCTGCCGCCAGCTTATCAATGAGCATGAATCCCAGGTTGTGGCGCGACCACTCGTAATCTTCACCGGGATTGCCAAGTCCTACAATTAGGTGCATTGCCGAATGCCAATTGACGATTGCCGATTAAGACCGCTTGCAAATCCCGTTCGACATAGGAACCTCGACACCAAATAGCCGCCTGTTCGAAAAGCCAATCGGCAATTGGCAATCGAAAATCGGCAATCTTCGTTACTTCTTCTCCTTCTCTTCCTCGGCCGCTCCTTCGCCTTCCTCTTCCTTCTTGCCCTTGCCGATTACTTCAGGCTCAGCCGGTACTTCACCTTCCACCGGCGCCACAACTGCCACCGGCTCTTCCTTCACCACACCGACGGTAGCGATTACCGTGTCGGATTCGGTCAGGATTTCTACGCCTTCGCTGACCGGAATGTCAGAGACGTGCAACACATCGTGAACGCTCAGGTTCGTGACATCGACTTCGAGCGCCTCCGGAATCTCTCGCGGCTCGCAACGAATTTCCACGTCGCGAATAATCTGCTCGAGCACGCCGGACTGCTCGCGAACCCCGATGGGTTCGCCGATCAGACGAAGGGGCACGGTGGCCTCAATCTTCTCGCCCTTTACCAGCCGTTTGAAATCAGCATGAATCAGGCGGCTGCGCACGGGATCGATTTGGCGATCGGCAAACATCACTTCCGTAGCTTCGACGCCTTCAATGTCGAGGGTGAAGATCGTATTCCGCCCGGTATCCGAACGCAGGATCGCGGCCAACTCACGCAAAGGAACGAGGGCTGAGACCGCGTCGACTCCGCCGCCATACATCGTTACCGGCACCTGGCCCTCCCGGCGCGCCCGGCGCGAATCATTCTTTCCCCGACCATCGCGCCGCACGGCGCGCACCGTAATGTCTTTTCTCTCCGCCATGATTCTTCTCCTGAAACCAGTGACACGAACTTAGGCCGGCATACGTGGTCCGACCTCACAGACTAAGTCCGTGCCACAAAATCCTATTCAATTTTTTGCTGAAAGCTGAGGACTGACGGCTTAGCTTTCAGTGTTTGCCCTTCGACCTGGTTCACCGAAGTGAAGCCTTATACGAAGAGCGAAGAGACGCTGGTCTCTTCATGGATCGACTTGATCGCTTTTGCCAAAATAGGCGCGATACTCAAAACCTTGATGTTCTTCAATTCCGCTGCCTTAGAGTTTAGCGGAATTGTGTTGGTAACTACAATCTGCTCGATACCGGAACCGGCCAGGTGCTGGGCCGCCCGGCCCGAAAGCACTGGATGGGTAAAGCATGCGTGCACTCTGGCAGCTCCCGCGGCTTTCAGGGCCTGCGAGACTTTTGTCAGAGAACCGCCGGTATCGCACATATCGTCGACTATCAAACAACTTCGGCCTTCAACATCGCCGACGACGTTCATTACTTCGGCAACATTGGGCTTTTCCCGCCGCTTGTCGCACAGCGCCAGTTCGGCATCGAGCCGTTTGGCGTAAGCGCGGGCCCGTTCGGCCCCGCCCGTGTCCGGCGCCACTACGGTCAGATTCGGCAGCGGCCGATCCTGATAGTAGTGAATCATCACCGGCGCTGCGTAAAGGTGATCCACCGGAATATCAAAGAACCCCTGGATCTGCGCCGCGTGCAGATCGATTGTCAAAATCCGGTCAGCGCCCGCCGTGGTCAAAAGGTTCGCGACCATCTTTGCGGCAATCGGCACCCGCGGCCGATCCTTTTTGTCCGAACGCCCATAACCGTAATACGGCAGCACCGCCGTCAGGCGTTCGGCTGATGAACGACGAAATGCGTCGAGCATCACCAGCAACTCCATCAGGTAGGCGTCCGTCGGCGGGCAAGTCGGCTGGACAATGAAAACATCGGCGCCGCGAACGTTCTCTTCGATCTGAAAATTGAACTCGCCGTCGGAAAACCGCGCGGCGGTGGCTTTTCCCAGATCGCACGAAAGCTGCTGGCAAATCTCTTCGGCCAGGGCGCGGTGTGCTGTCCCCGAAAAAATTTTGATGCCGCCGGTCGTGCTCATTCAGTCAGTGGCACAGACTTTAGCCTGTGCATATCGATCACCTGTCGAAACGCACAGACTGAAGTCTGTGCCACTCTTGAAAAATTGGCTGGGGCGGAAGGATTCGAACCTACGAATGCCGGATCCAAAGACCGGTGCCTTACCACTTGGCGACGCCCCAACACAGTCGGCCCCACGTCATCAGCCCTTAACCTTAGGAGTAAACCGCGCGAAGCTTTCACCCGCTGAGCCCCGACGCTTTTGCGTACAGGCTCCGCGGCACGGTTTTACAAGGAAAGACGCGCCAACCAGCTTCAAGTTCAACCGCCTGAATGGCGCGTTCCAGCTCATCTCCGCTGTCAAATATTCCAAAAACCGCCGAGCCGCTGCCCGCCAGGAAAGACGCGCGCGCGCCCGCCTTTAACAAAGCAGCTTTCACTCTTCCGATTTCAGGTTCCAGCTCAAAGGCCACTTCATCGAAATCGTTCTGGAGCGCGTCGGAATCAAGATTGTCAAAAAACTCGCCGCGTTGCGAACTAGAAAGAATAGTTTTGGCCTCAACCGTTGTCAAGGAAGGGGCCTTGAGCGCCGCATACGCCTGCGCGGTGGAAATGCTCGCATTTGGTTTGATCACCAGCAGAAATCTCTGCGGTGCGTCAGGAAGCTCGGTGATCTCTTCACCAATTCCGGTGGCCAGGGCTGTTCCTCCGTGCAAAAAGAAGGGAACGTCCGCGCCCAGCTTACCGGCGATTTCCGATAGCTCTTCGACCGCTGGCCGCGCGCCCCACAAATTCGCAAGGGCAAGCAAGGTCACCGCCGCATCCGAAGATCCTCCGCCCAGTCCGGCTGCTTGAGGAATTCGCTTTTCCAAACGGATGTAGGCGCCGGCGTTTGGCGCACATTGTTCCTGCAAGGCCCGGGCGGCGCGAATCACCAGATTCTCAGCTCCAGACGGTACGGAAGCGTCGTCGCACGACAGGACAAGGTGCGGGCCTTCCACAGGCGTGAATGTGAGCGTGTCATGGACGCTGATCGTTTGCAGGACGGTAGCGATCTCGTGATAGTTATCGGGACGCTTGCCTAAGACACGCAGATTCCAATTGAGCTTGGCAAAAGCTTTAAGTGTTAGGGTCGCTCCGGACATTCCGATTACATTCCGCCTCTAAACAGAAAGCCCAGCACGTTGGGCTAAAGCGTTTGCTTCGTGATTTGCCTTTTCAATTACGTTTGCTTCATTGAGGAGTAACAAGTTCCCGTCACGCATCACGATCTTTCCGTCGATAATCGTCACGCGGACATCGGCTGGCTGGGCCGAATACACCAGGGACGACACCACATCGGTTCCCGGCGTGGCGTGCAGTCGCTTTAGATCAACCACGATCACATCCGCGCGTTTGCCCGTTTCGAGGCTGCCAATTTCACCGGCCAGACCTAAAGCCCGCGCGCCATCCAAGGTGGCCATGCGCAAAGCCTGTCCCGCCGGCAGCACCTCGGGTCCGTGCGCAAGTTTCTGCAGCAGCGCCGCCGTCCGCATTTCCGTAAACATGTCGAGCCGGTTGTTACAGGGGGCGCCGTCCGCACCCAACGAAACGGAAATCTTGCGCGCCAACATCTCGGCCACCCGGGCCAGGCCGGATCCAAGTTTCAGATTCGACGACGGACAGTGGGCAACGTTAGTCTTTGTCCGAGCCAGGGTCTCCATCTCCGGTGTTTCCAGGTGAACACAATGGGCCAACAGCACGTGCGGTCCCGAGATTCCGAGCGAGTCCAGATAAGCGACATTGCGCATGCCGGTTTCGCTCTCAACTATTTCGCACTCCATCTTGTTTTCGGAAGCATGCGTGTGAATCATCACCTGATGCTGTTTGGCGAGGGCGGAAACCTCGCTCAAAAGCTCGCGCGTGCAACTAATGGCAAAGCGCGGCGCAAAACAGCAACGAATGCGGCCGCCGGCCCGACCGTGCCACTGCTGAATGAGGGCCAGTGATTCATTGATCGATGCGCGAGTGTCCTCGTGAAGTTCGGCGGGCACACCGTCGCCCTTGTCCATCATGCATTTGCCGACGGTCGCGCGAAATCCCGTCTCTTCAACCACGCGGAGCACTGCTTCGGTATGCCGGACAGTCTCCATGGTCAGCGCGCAAGTCGTGCCGCCTTTAATTAACTCGGCAATTCCCAACTCGGCCGAAGCGCGCAGAGATTCCGGCGTGTGCGCGGCCTCCATCGGCCACACGCGCTTCTTCAGCCAATCAATCAGAGAGAGGTCGTCCGCGGATCCGCGAAACAATGTCTGGCAGAGATGAATGTGGGTCTGGACAAAACCCGGCAGCACCGCAGAGCCTGTGGCATCAATCACTTCGTCAGCAGTTTCATTGATGTTGCCGCCAACCTGGGCAATGCGCCCGTCACGAATCAGGACGTCACCGCGCGCGACGGAATTGTTTTTGTCCATCGTCACTACGGTGCCGTTCTTGATGAGAATTGATTGAGTCATTCGTATCTCCCTTCTCCCGCTGGGAGAAGGGCAGAGGAAGAAGGGCGGAGCTACGGCGCTCGACGCTTAAGCCCTCTACCGCAACTCTCTCTCAAAGGGAGAGGAAGCCCGCAAATTAGGCCGCGCGATTATGCGCCGCGGAGCGAGGCCTGTAAAGACACAAACTGAAGTACTAATTTTGAAAGCCAACCTTTTCAATTGTCACACGGGTGTGTATATAAGGCTCTGGCTTTAACACCTTAAGCGCGGAAGGCCACAATGAAAAAATTGATTCCTATTTACGTTCTTTTGTTAGCGATCCTTGGCGCGTTTCTATTCCAATTGCGCGAAACGCAAGCCCTGAAGGCGGAGTTAGCTGGCATTCGGAAAGAACAGGTAAGACGTCCAACAGCGGGCGGACCGTGGCCGCCGGGCGCGGGTCTTCCGGTATATGTCACTAATGAACCGCTAAAGGTTTCGAGTGAGCGCTGAGTCTGTGCCGGTCTTCGATGAGATCCTTTAACCCGGCTATTTCGCGCTCGAGGTCTAAGAGTTCTCTAAATGTAGCGCCGGGTGGCCTTGAAGCAAAGAGATTCTTCTTGCGTTCAAGCTCGGCGCATTTGTTCACCAGCCTCAGGCGAATCGGCTCTTCCATTTCAGCCATCACTCCCTTTCTCCTTTCGAGCCTTTCGCCATGTGCTGCGGCAAAGCCGCAAAAGGTGACACGAGTGTCCCGCCAGTGAACTCCGGCAAGATACCGCTGCTACTCTTATTTCTTCTCCGTCGACGCGGCTGCCGCCGCCTTCTTCTGCTCCGGCGCAGCCGGCGGTGCTTCCGCAGCTTCGCCGCGCACCTTCATACCCAGCGCCCGCTTCACGTCGTTCTCGATGCGCTTCAACACCTCGGGATTATCTTTCAGCGTCTGCTTGGAATTCTCGCGGCCCTGACCCAGGCGGTCGCCTTTGTAAGAAAACCAGGCGCCGCTTTTCTCTACTACCCGATTATTGGCAGCGAGATCGAGCAGATCTCCTTCGCGGGAAATGCCTTCGCCGTACATGATGTCGAACTCAGCCTCGCGGAAGGGCGGCGCAACTTTGTTCTTGGCGACTTTAACTTTGGTGCGGTTGCCGACCACGCGATCGGCGTCCTTGATCGCGCCGATGCGCCGGATATCCAGTCGCAAGCTGGAATAGAACTTCAGCGCGCGGCCGCCGCTGGTGGTTTCGGGACTGCCAAACATCACCCCAATCTTTTCGCGAATCTGGTTGATGAAGATGAAACAGGTGTTTGACTGGGCCACGATCGCCGTCAGCTTACGCAGCGCTTGTGACATCAGGCGCGCCTGCAAACCCGGCAGCGAATCGCCCATCTCACCGTCCAACTCGGCCCGCGGCACCAGCGCGGCGACTGAGTCAATTACGATGACGTCGACTCCGTTGGATCTCACCAGGGCTTCGGCGATTTCCAGGGCCTGCTCGCCCGAATCGGGCTGTGAAATCAGAAGATCGTCCACATTCACACCCAGCTTGCCCGCATAGTCAGCGTCCATCGCGTGCTCGGCATCGATATACGCCGCCACGCCGCCGGCCTTCTGAGCTTCCGCCACGATGTGCAGCGCCAGCGTCGTTTTGCCGGAACTTTCCGGTCCGTAGATTTCGATGATGCGGCCGCGGGGCACGCCGCCGACTCCAATCGCCGCGTCCAGCGACAAGGAGGTCGTCGATATCGCCGGGATGTCGGACACATCACGTTCGCCCAGGCGCATTATCGATCCTTTGCCAAATCTCTTTTCAATGTTGAGCAGCGCGGCTTCGATGGCGCGGCTGCGGTCGGCAATTCGGTCTTCAGGCATAACAGGCATCTCTTTCTTCTGCTCCTCTTCCGGTTAAGTTGCGTTTTGGGGCAGCCCATAGATTTAACGGGCCGAGCATAACACAACTCAAGCGAGAATGGAACAGTGTTTCACACATGGGACGTAAAGATTTTCGAGCTTCAAAAAAGATGGGTAAGAATACTCTAAGAAACTGACTCAGTCGAGGGACTTTTCTAGTTGCAAGCGAAAGTTTCTCTAAGCAAAAGAGGTTACGGTGCGTTGCAACTGTCACTTGGCTATCGACGCGCGAGGCATCGATCCAACAAACGCACCCTGCTTAGATGATTCCCTGCGAGACAGATGGATCCACGAAAATACACGAAGCTGGAAAACAACTAGTTCGGTTCGCGTGGTTTCGTGTGATTTCGTGGATCACTCTTTATTCCACAGCAGGATCAAAAAACTATTTCGAAACTAGCTCCCGCGCGAACCGTCCAACCCTCGCAACCGCATCGTCACCCGATTGGGCCCGCTCGATTTCACTAACAATCGCCGACCCAACCACGGCCGCATCGGCGTAACGCCAAACATCAGCTACCTGCTCAGGACGGGAAATCCCAAAGCCGACTGCTATCGGCAAATCTGAAAACTTGCGCACGCGGGCCACCAGTTTCTCAGCTTCAGCGCTCATCTCGGCGCGGGCCCCGGTGGTGCCGGCCCGGGACACGGCGTAGATAAAACCGCTGGCGCGTTCGGCGACCATCTTTAGCCGCTCGTCCGTTGAGGTCGGCGCCACCAGGAAGATCATATCGAGATCGTGGGCGCGCAGGGTCGCGGCAAATTCAACGGCTTCTTCAGGAACCAGGTCTGTCACCAAAATCCCGTCGACGCCCGCCTGCTTTGCCGCACGTGCCAGTTTCTCAAAAGTGAAGGCGGGCTCATTCGAGGTTTCGCCAGCGCAAAATTGGAGTAACGGATTGAAATAGCTGAAAAGAATTATCGGCACGTCAGTCTGTCTGCGCACGTCGGATACGATTTGGAACACCTCGGCGAGTCCAAACTCGTGACGCAGGGCCCGCTCAGAGGCTCTTTGAATAACCGGGCCGTCGGCCATCGGATCGGTGAACGGCACACCCAGTTCGACCAGAGTCGCACCGGCGTTTGACAACTCGATTATTAGTTGTTCCGTGGTGGCGAGATCAGGATCGCCCGCAGTGATAAAGGGAATAAAGCCCTTGTTTCCGCCAGACTTTAGCTGGACGAAAGCTTCGGCAATGCGGCTCATTTTTCCACTCTCATCAAACCCTTTTTAGCTTCAAACCAATAAACATACTTGTCATCAAGGGTAATACAAGTCGGCGAGGCATCACGGACTAATGCCGTTGCCTCCGTGCCTTTCCTGCTGAGTCGCATTATGCCGCTGTTCTCTTGCCAATAAAGGTATTCCCTGTCAACTACCAGACTTGGGCCGTAGAACGTAACGCCTTTGCCCTGATAGAGCAGACGAGCCCTTCCGTCCGCCTTGCTTATCTCATAAATGTCGTTCGATCGCGTAACTAAGTACAGAAGCTCGTCAGCAGTCGCTATCATAAGCGGTTCAAATGACGAGCCTTCTGGTTTGAATAAGCTTTTGCGTTCACCGCCGCCTTTCGCCACCTGGAGCACCGAGTTATCCAAAACATCCACCCAGTATAAGTTCTGATCATCGACGGCCGCGCTGCTCACTGCGGACAGAATCCGCGACACGACATACTTCGGTTCGCCGCCGGTCTTCGACACTTTGATGATAACCCCGCCTTGTTCCTTCGTGAGCGCAGAAACGTAAACGTCCGTTGCGTCTGCCGCCAAAAACGTTGAACTGGGAATCCCTATGTTCGGAAGCAACGTGGTAATGCTGCGTTTCTTGCCGCTGGTTCTCAATTCTCCTTTGGTAGAAAAGTCTTCCTCGCTCTCTCCCCATTCATACTTGTTCTGACTTACGTAATAAACGCCGGTTGAGTCGACAAAATGAAGAGTTCGATTTTGATGTTTGTTCTTACTAACGGAGCCGGATATCCGCCAGTGGTCCGGGTATACAGTATGTTCTGGCTGTTTTCCTCGAGCCAGTAAATATCATCGCCGTTAACAACACATCGGGTAATGATTCCCAGAGGACCTTTTACCAAAACGCTCGCTGCGGTGTTTGGCTTCCGTACTTGCGCCAGCTCGCTTCCGGTAAGCAGCACCCCCGTGACGAGAAGCAGGCAAAACTTCAGCTTCACTATTCCACTTCCTCCTTTCCCGGGTTCAAGCCAAATTCTGTCTAACCGTGTCCACATCCTTATCGCCGCGCCCTGACAAATTTACGATTACGATCTGACCGCCCTTCATCTCGCTCGCGACCTTCAAGGCATGGGCGACGGCATGCGCGGATTCCAAAGCCGGAATAATTCCTTCCAACTTCGAAAGGGTTTGAAAGGCGGCAAGAGCTTCATCGTCTGAAACCGAAGTGTATTCGACGCGCCCTTCATCGTGGAGAAACGCATGCTCGGGGCCGATGGATGGATAGTCCAGCCCCGCCGAGATCGAATGCGTGGTTGCGATTTGCCCGCGCTCGTCCTGCAGGACATAACTCATCGTGCCCTGCAAAACTCCCGGACGGCCGCCGCCCGCACCGTTAAAGCGAGCCGCGTGTTGTCCCAACTCGGTGCCCCGGCCGCCGGCTTCGACGCCGATCATGCGCACCGAAGCGTCCGCCAGGAAGGGATGAAACAAACCAATTGAATTCGAACCGCCGCCGACGCAGGCGATCAAACAATCGGGCAAGCATCGTTCCTGCGCCTGAATCTGCCCCCGCGCTTCATGGCCGATCACACTTTGAAAATCGCGCACCATCAAAGGGTAAGGATGCGGACCGAGCGCGCTGCCGAGCAGATAATAAGTATCAGCTACATTCGTCACCCAATCGCGCAGCGCTTCGTTAATCGCATCTTTCAAGGTGCGGGATCCGGAATCGACTTCCCGCACTTCGGCGCCGAGCAATTGCATGCGAAAGACATTCAGCGCCTGGCGCCGCATGTCTTCCGACCCCATGTACACCACACAATCCAGGCCAAACAGTGCGCAAACGGTCGCTGTCGCCACTCCATGTTGACCGGCGCCGGTTTCGGCAATGATTCGCGTTTTGCCCATGCGCCGGGCCAGCAGGATCTGGCCGAGAGTGTTGTTGATTTTGTGCGCGCCGGTATGCAGCAGGTCTTCGCGTTTGAGAAAGATGCGTGCCCCGCCCGCGTGCTGCGTCAGACGTTGAGCAAAGAAAAGCGGCGTCGGCCGGCCGGCGTATTCGCGCAGCAATCCATCGAGCTCTCTTTGAAACTCTTCATCCGCGCGCGCGGTCTCATACGCCGCCGTCAATTCCTCGAGCGGCGCCATCAAAGTCTCAGGCACAAAGCGGCCGCCGTAAGGACCCCAGTGACCCAGCGAATCAGGTTGAGCCTTTGAGAAGTTCAGATTGAGATTCCTCTCTGTGCGATCTTTATACTTAGTACTTTGTGCTTTGATCTTTGGCTAAGCTCAGATTAAGACCCAACGTCGAACACGCATCAAAGTACAAAGCACCAGGTACAAAGCACGAAGAGAGAGCTTAAGGATTCTTATTGATTTTATGAGTTGAGCGCACGCGTCCCGGCGATTGCGAGCCACGCGCGTCATCGACGACGACGCGATTCTCGCGCCGGTACATCGTCAGACGATTGCCGTCGGTGGTTCCCTGCTCGGCGTCTTCGACGTGCGCCGGGTTCCCTTTCAGGACGGCCACTTCGTTCGCGGTCGTGTACTCGACCCAGTCTCCGGTGCCGCGCTTGCCGGGTTGAATCAGCACGACGTTGCGCTGGGCGATGGTGCGCTCGACTTCGTTGCCGTCTTTCTGCAAATAGACGTCGGCGACGCCGGCGGTTATGCGGTCGGTTCCCTGCTTAATGTCGACGTTGTTTTCGTAATGCAGCAATCGCTCGGGATCGGAATAGCGCATGAAATCAGCGGTCGCGAAAACCGGCACGACGTTGGTTGCACTTCCGGTTTTTTGCCGGGTCTGATACAGCGCGCTTTGCACCCGGCCGCGGGCCTCCATGCGCTTCTCTTCACGAAAAAGGGTAATGGTATCGCCGCGTACGAAGTTGTCGTCTTGCCACATGCGAGCGCCGCCGGTGTACACGGCCACGCCTGAGTCATGGTTGACCTCGGCGCGGTCACCGAGCAGGTAAACCGGACTCTTCAATTTACGAAAAGGCGCGGCGCCGTTTGTCTGTTCCTGGCTGTAATAAGTCGTCTGTACCTTGCCCCGACAATATGAGACATGGGTCGAGTTATTAGAATCGATCTCGACGGCTTTGGTGCGGGCGCGCGAATCCCACACGGTCGGATCGCCGCCGCGCATGCGGACCGTCTGGTCCGAAGCATTGTACGAGATGGTGCTGGCAACTCCGTTTCGATCTTTTTCGTTGAACTTGGCGTCGCCGGTGGCGTCTACTTTATCGACGTCCTGAGTTTCGCGAACAAATACTGCGGCCATCTTCTGAGCAGTCATCGTGCGGGTGCCCTGCTTCTCGCTCGGTTGAGCCGGATCGAAAACCGCTTTGGCGCCGCCGGTCGCCGTGCAGTTGCGCGCGATGTTTCCGCTCTCGAAAAAGTCACAGTCAAACCGGGGCGCGGTCAGCGTCTTCCGCTCCGACGCCGCAGTCTTCTGCACCGGCTCTACATACAACTCAGCATCACCGACCGCTTCGGCTTTCTCCAGATCCGTTCCGGTCGTACGCCACGACATTTTGATCGAATTTGCGGTCAGCCGTTTGCCGGCCGCGCGCGGATCGTTCGCGCGAGATTTGGGCGCCGACAAGGTCACTACCGATCGGCCGTCAGCCAACATCTCTTTCAAAAGGCTGCGATCGCCCTGCGCCTGAAAGTTGAAATTAAGTTCGCTGGCGCCGGTGAGCTGCATTTCGGAATCCGCGTTCAGAGTTTGCGCGCGAACGTCTCGCGAGCCGTGGGCGCGCTGCAAACGCTGATCGGCATCGAGAAAGAAATCCATATCGACGGCATGCGCTTCCGCCGCCCGGCCCGTTTCCATGGTGCGCAGGTACGAATTGCCGCGGGCCTCGATTTTCTGAAGCTTCTTCTTGTCGGTAAAACTTGCGGCCAGATTGTCGCCGCTCATGATGTCCTGCTCCTGTTCGGCCGTGGCCCCACCCGAGAAAGTCAGCCGCATCGAGGCCTGCTCAAACACCGCTCGCGCCGACTTAATCAGCACCGGCTTCGCACGGGAGCCTTTCAACTTAGCCGGCTTAGCATTTTTATTGCCGGGCTCTGTTAAGGCTTCGGGTGCGACCGTCACCTCGACCTGATTGCGCAGCTCTAGTCGCTTGTTCTTGTCGTCTAGCAAAGCACCGATCGACTTTCCGGACACATTTTCGCGTTCGAAAGTGATCAGCGAAGCAGTTTCAGCGACTTTCGTCTCCTCGTGAAAGAGGAGCGTATCGGTTTTCACTTTGAGCGCATCGTGCGTTTCGATTTGCACATTACCGCTGAATTGCAGCAGGCCGTTTTTCTGATCGTACATCGAACGATCGGCGACAATTTGATCCGGTTTGTCACCCGTGGGTGGGAACACCTGGAGGTTTACTTGTTCGAGTTCATGATGGCCGTCCGCGTAAGTGACATCGCGCGCAGCCCGCAGCCAAAGATACAGGCGATCGTTTTTGGTGATGCGCTGTTCGTATCCGTTGATGATGCCGGTGATTTCTTTCGAGAGAGCAGGGTTCTCTGACTTGAGACGAAACGGCTGATTGTTGCGCATCTTGTAGTAGGACACGCCTACAAAGATGGCTCCGCCGATCAGCAGAAACAGCGCCAGGCCGCGTGCGATCGCGGGCACGCGCGCGCGCAAGTCAACTGCGCTGATCCTTTTCTTTCTGGTTACTTCCTGCATCTCTCCACGTCTAGCAAATCATTGTCACAGAGGCACGGAGACACAAAGGCAGTCGAGTTCAAAACACTTTTACTTTTTGACATCTTCTCTGTGCCACTGCCTCTCAGTGGCTTATTTGTTCGAATAACGCATGTCCTTCACATTCAACTGCAACCTGATGTCGCCATTCCAACGGCTCGCTTCCAGCTCGTAAGCCAGATCGATGCGCTGATTGGGCGCCGGCGTTTGCTCGATTTCTTCTACTCCACGCCACCAGATAGCTTCAAAGGGTCGATTATCGTCCCCGGCCACACGCAACTTCAGATGCTGCTCCTTGATTATCTGCGGCTCGCTGAGCACGCGCAGCCCCCTGGTCACCAGCACGGGACGCGGATTTCCGGCCCCAAATGGCTCCAGGGCACGCAGATCCTGTGAAAGCTGAAATCCCAGAGATCCGGCCGCAATTTCCGCATCAATAGCCAGCATGGGCGTCAGATCCTCCTGAGTCAAACACGCCGCCGCATGTTCGTTCAAGCGACGCCGAAATTCCCCGATCTGGTCACGATGAATCGCTAAACCGGCGGCATGCGAATGTCCGCCAAACTTATCCAGCATCTCGCGGCAGGCCGTCAGCCCGTCGAAGAGATGATAGGCCTCGATGCTCCGCGCCGATCCGTGGCCGATGTCCCCTTCCAGCGAGATAACCACGCAGGGTCGATTAAGGCGCTCGGCAATTTTCGACGCCGCCAAACCGATCACGCCGCGATGCCAGCCATCGCCGGCAATCACCGCGACGTGGGTCTGCGCCTCTCGATCGGCGCCGCGCTCAAACTCCTCGACGGCGCGGTTGAAAATCTCGCGCTGGGCTTCCATGCGTTCCCGATTCCGGGTGTCCAGATGCTCAGCCAAGCGGCGCGCCGATTCCTTGTCGGTCGCGTTGAAGAGCTCGACGACCGCACTGGCCGCATCCATCCGCCCGGCGGCATTGATGCGCGGCCCAATGCGAAAGCCGAGATCGTATGCGGTCATCTCGCTCTCGTCGCCGCAACCCGCAATTTCAATTAAGGCACGCAGGCCGTGATTGACCGCTTTTGGTAAGTCTGCGAGTCCCAGCGCGACGATTGCCCGATTCTCACCGACAAGTTTCGCGACGTCGGCGACCGTTCCGATCGCGACCATTTTCAAAAAGCCCGGCACCTGCGCTTCTCTGCCGCATTCGCGAAACAGTGCGTGTACTAACTTGAAAGCGACGCCGACGCCGGCCAGGTTCTTGTCGGGATAATCGCAACCGTGCTGATTCGGATTCAGCACCGCCAGAGCCGGCGGCGAACCTTCGTCCGTATCAGGCAGATGGTGATCCGTGACGATAATGTCTAAACCATTAGCTTGAGCCCATTGCAAAGGTTCGTGCGCGCGGATTCCACAATCGACACTTACGACCAGCTTGTAACCTTCGCCCGCAGCTTTCTCCAACGCAGCCTGCTGAATGCCATAGCCTTCGGTGAATCGATGCGGCACGTGATAACCGGCCGTGGCTCCCAGCATTCGCAAGGCGCGCAACAACACAGCCGTCCCGGTCGTGCCGTCAACGTCGTAATCGCCGTAAATCAAAACCGGTTCCTGTTTATCGATAGCTTCGAGCAGACGCTTCACAGCGTCGTTCATGCCCAGCATCAGAAGAGGATCGTGAAGTTGATTGAGAGCCGGTTTGAGAAAAGCCTCGGCGGAAGCGGGCTCGTGATAACCGCGCGCGACCAGCAGGTCCGCGACGATCAGCGAAACCCCGAGCGCGTTTGACAATTCGGTTGCGCGAACGGTGTCCGGCTCGCGCACAACCCATTTTTTGGAGGTTCTCTTCGGGGAAGCACTGGCGCCCATATCAGTGGGAGTTTACTTGTTGTGGGGCGGAAGAGCTATGGCATTTTCCATTGCTCATTTGTCATTTGTCATTGGTCATTAAAGAAGGGTGTTGAGAGTACCGACCTGAGTTGTGGTTTTTTCGATCAAATAAAGCCCGACTAAAGTCGCAGCTCTAAACCACTTTTCTCTGATGGCAAATGAGAAATGGAAAATGACAAATGGAAAATGATCCGCTCTTCTTAGAGCGGACTAATACGTCCGCCGATGAGCATTAAGAGGATGGCGCCGCCGATTAGCAGTCGATAGCCGATGAAGACACTCGTCGAGTGAGTGCGCAGAAAACGCAGCAGGAACCAGATCGAGGCATAGCCGACAATCCCGCTCACAATCGTGCCGACCGCTAAAGTCAACAGGCTGCTTCGCGGCAAGACCTCCAACGCTTCTTTCATTTCCAAAAGACCGCTGGCGGCAATGGCCGGAATGGATAGCAGGAAAGAAAAGCGCGCCGCAGTTTCACGGGTTTCTCCGACAAATAGCCCGCCCATAATCGTCGAACCGGATCGGCTGGAACCCGGAATCAGGGCCAGGCATTGCGCGAAGCCAACGGCCAGCGCATCACCTAAACCCAGGTCCTGCATGCGCCGTCGCTTTTTGCCGACGAATTCGGCCAGGGCCAGCAGCAAAGCGACCACGACCATCATCGTCGCAATCACCCAAAGGTTCTTGGTAAAGGCGCCTTCAATCTGCTTCTTGAAAATCAGTCCGACGATGCCGACCGGAAGCGACCCGATAATAACCAGCCAGCCCAGTTTTGCGTCTTGCGACAAGCGTGCGTGATCGTTCTTGCGATTAAACTGGTCGCGCCGGCCGTCCTTCAGGAGCACGAAGTGATCGTGAACGAAGGCCCGAGTGATGTTCCAGATGTCGCCGGCGAAGTAGACGATCACCGCAACGAGCGTGCCCAATTGGATCACCGCGATCGAAGCAGTGAGTTGTTCCGGAGTCAGCGCCAGGCTCATAACTCTGCCGGCCAGAACCAGGTGAGCGGTTGAGCTGATAGGAATGAATTCGGTTAGGCCTTGAACAATGCCGAGCAGGATCGCCTGAAGAAGGGACATTCTCTATTTTGTTGTTGAATCTTGAATTTGAAATTTGAGATCGAACGTTCAGAACTTTGTACTTCGTGCTTTGTACTTAGATGTGCGTCGCATCAGAGCTCGTGCCCCCAGCATAAACATCAAAGAACAAAGTACCAAGTTCAAAGTACGTTTTATTCACGAAACGAATTCCGCCGCGAGATCCAATCGTACATGAAATTCGGCATGAACAGGCCCGCCCGCACGATGGTCGCCAGTTGCCAGGGAAACGCATAAGACTTTTTCCGCGCTTCCGTGGCCCTGAGAATCTTATCAACCGCCTCGTCGACCTCCATCAACCAGGGCAAGCGCGCCTTTCGGCCGGCTGTCAGCGGCGTCCTGATGAAACCGGGATGAATGATTGTTACATCAACCCCCGAGCCGTACAGATCCAGGCGCAGGCTTTCGAAAAAAGCTGAGACTGCGGCTTTGCTGGAACAATACGCTGCCGACTTTGGCAAACCACGATACGCCGCGATACTCGAAATAGCCACTAACTGCCCCTGCCCGCGCTTTATCATGTCGCCGAGGACGGCAGTTACCGAGTTGACTACTCCCTTCACGTTTATGTCGATTACGTTGGCGACCTGTTCCGGTTTGAGATCCGCGGCATGCGCCGATCCGCCTACGCCGGCGTTTGCAAACAACACATCGATCGGACCGAATTGTTTGCTGAGTCCGCCGGCGGCCTGGCGTACCGCTTCGGCATCGGTGACATCGGCCGGCAAGGCGAGCGCGCGACCGCCGCCGGTTTCAATCTCCGCGACCATTTCGCGCAACGTGTCCGCCCGGCGGGCCAGCAGTCCAACTGCCGCTTTACGCCGCGCCAATTCCATCGCCAACCCCCGGCCAATGCCGGAAGAGGCGCCGGTCACCAGGACGACTTTGTTTCCCCAGCCCATTATCTGTGTAATCTGCGGATTAGATTTGCTGAATTACGGGAACGATCACCGGCCGGGCGCCGGTTTCTTTCTGAATAAACCGCTTTAGTTCTACACGCACATGCTCTTTCAGCAGCGATTCATCGGCCAGCGTCTGACGTGACGCGCCGGCGAGCGCCGCGGCCACAACCTGCTCGGCATCCTTTGTTAGCAGCGATGAGCCGTTTGCTTCGAATCCGCGCACGCCCTGCGCCACGATTTGGGGTGGCGCTTTAAGCTCCCCAGTCTCGCCATTGATGGTCATAACCAGCGTCACCATGCCCTCGTAAGCCATTTTCTTCCGCTCGCGCACGGTGTCGTATTCGATCTCTTCAAAGCCCGAGTCGTCGATAAAGGTGCGTTTGATCTCGCGGCGGTCGGTCACCGCGGCGCGCTCGCCATCAAGCTCCAGCACATCTCCGTTCTCGATCAGAATGATGTTTGATTCAGGATAGCCCAGATGGTTCTTGACGAACTCTTTATGACGAAACAGCATGCGATACTCGCCGTGGATCGGCACCACAAACTTTGGCCGCACCGCCTCAGTCATGATGCGAATGTCTTCCTGCGACGCGTGGCCGCTGACATGGATCAGGCGCCGTTTCTCTTCGATGATGTTCGCGCCCTTCTTGTAAATGAAACCAATCAGCTTAGAAATCGCGCGTTCGTTTCCCGGAATGATGCGCGCTGAGAGGACGACTGTGTCTGTCTCTTCAATCGTCAGACCTTTGTAGATCTGGGTGGCCATTTGATAGAGCGCGGCGCGCGGCTCGGCTTGCGAGCCGGTCACCAGAAAAACGACTTCGTGATCGGGCATCGCTTTGGCGTCGTTAATGCCAATCAACAGCCCATCGTGAATGTCGAGATAACCCAGCCGCTCGGCAATCTCCACGTTCTTTTGCATCGATCGGCCCAGCACACAGACCTTGCGATTGAATTGCTGCGCCACGTCAAAAACGATCTGGATGCGATGAATCGAAGAGGCAAATCCAGCCACGATGATGCGGCCGCGGGCCTCCGCGAAAATCTCTTCAAAGGCCGGAATTACAGCCCTTTCGGAAGGAGTGCGGCCGGGAACCGTCGCGTTCGTGGAATCCGAGAGCAGCGCCAGCACGCCTTCCTGTCCGTAGCGCCGGAGGGTCCGGAGATCGATGGGCTCGCCGATTACCGGCGTCTCGTCAACTTTGTAATCGCCGGTGTGAATGATTGTGCCGATGGGCGTTTTGATGGCGAGCGAGAAACAATCGATCAGCGAATGCGACGCGCGAATGAATTCGATTGTGAACGGGCCGATCGTCACGACATCACGCGGCTCGACGCGATGCAGCAGCACGTCACCCAGGAGTCCGTGCTCATTGAGTTTGCTTTCCGCCAGGCCGAGGGTGAAATGCGAAGCGTACACCGGGACGTTGAACTTTTTGAGGATGTAAGGAAGCGCGCCCAGATGATCTTCGTGACCGTGAGTGAGCACGATCGCGGTGATCTCGTCGCGATACTGCTCGAGAACTTCAAAGTCAGGGATGCATATGTCGACGCCATAGACGCTCTCTTCGGGAAAGCCCATGCCGGCGTCGACAACGATCATCTCGTCGGCAAAGCGCAGGAGCGTGCAATTCATCCCGAACTCGCCGATGCCGCCGAGGGGGATGATTTCTAAGACGTTAGACACTATCGATCGTTACTCAACTCTCCGGACAGGCTTGTGAGTATATCATGTCAAGTGTGGTATCTACGTCCTCGCCGAATGGTCTGAGAAAGAGAGCTAATTGCAACACTAAGAAACGAAATCCGAGGTCAACGTGCATGGAAGAAGAATTCCCAGGGAACGTTTCACCCAAATGCTCCATCCCTAGCGAGCGAAGCTTTCAACAACTGAGACGGAGTGATAATCTGAGGACATGAACATCAAAGTCATCGTTGAGCCGGGCGAAGATGGTTATTTTGTGGCCCATGTGCCTTCGCTGAAAAGCTGCTGGTCCCAAGGTAAAAGTAAGGAAGAAGCTCTGCAGAATATTCGCGAAGCCATTGATCTCTACCTAGAACCTGAACCAGGCGAACTCGGTGCGGATCAGGAACTAGTTGAGTTGACGGTGTGAAACTCCCAGTACTCTCAGCCAAGCAAGTCCTCGCAGCTCTCAAACGGCTAGGCTTCATTGAAGTGCATCGAAAAGGCAGCCATGTGAAGATGAAGCACCTCGACGGCCGCATCATCGTCTTTCCGTTTCATGACGAAATCGATCGCTACACGTTGAAGGGAGCCTTGCGCGACGCTGATGTTGAAATCAGCGAGTTTTTGGCAGCCGTTAAATAGACGACGGTATCAGAACACGCATGCTCAAAAACCTAATAATAATGGCCGCGCTCGCGTGCTTCACCGTCACAGCGCACGCTCAATCCCCTGAATTCAACGAACCCTGGAAGGATCCCAGGATCGCGCTGGCCATCGATCCCTTCGAAGGCAATCCGATCGACTGGGACGCTCTGGCGACCGACCCGCGCGTCGTCGCCATCATTCACCGCGCCACGATTTGGCGATCGTGTCGATACGAAATACGCTGAGCGAAAGATTGAAGCGAAGAAGCGCGGATACAAATGGGGCGCTTATCATTTCGGAAAGCCCGGCGATCCGATCAGGCAGGCTGACTTCTTTCTCAGGACCGTCAGACCCGAGAAAGACGATTTAGTCGCGCTGGATATCGACGGCACGGACCCGGCCAAACACATGAGTTTTGATGAAGCACGCATCTTCATCAAACACATTTGGGAAAAGACCGGACGTCGTCCCGTCGTTTACGCAAATAATTTGGTAACGAAGGCAATTGCCGATCGCTTTGGTGACGACGATGTCTTTGGGAAGACCCACCTCTGGTATGCGCGCTTCAAACGAACGGTTACAGATTTTCCAGCCGGCACCTGGAAGACCTACACGCTCTGGCAGTTCTCGAGCGAGATCAATTGCCAGGCCGACAACCGGTCCGCCTGCCTCTACACCGTTCCCGGCACTGAGTACGACATGGACGTCGATGTTTACAACGGGACGGTTGAAGAGTTGAGAAAGAAGTGGCCGTTTGATCGGTGAGGGTTTGAGTCGCGTAGCGACATTGTGAGCTTAGCCCGGCCTTTCAAGGCCGGATTGCGTGCGATTGAGATGGAGGTTCGTCGCTCTAGCGACGACTGAAAAATCGGTGTCATCAATTGTCGCTGGCGCGACAAATTCTTTGACTAATCATAGGTACCCAGCCTTGAAAGGCCGGGCTAAACTCATCACGCCGCTACGTGGCGCAAAGCCAAAGCGCCGACAAGTCCGCGCACTCCAAACTATTTCATCGCCAGCGGATTTCCGGTCGCCCGAAAAATCTCAATAAACCTCGGATCGCTGCGGATGGGATCCAGTTTTGGCTCAGTCCCGAACCAAACCAACCAGGAATCACGTTGGGTCAAAGTACGATTCAAGCGCTCAAAGGCCACGTCATAGTCTCCCAGTGCGACGTCGGCCATAGCCTGAAAATAGTCCTTTACATGTTGCGTTTGCCCGATGGTTTGCATTCCTGCCCGCACTTGCTCGGCTTCCTCTCGACGGCCCAAAGCGACCAGTGCGAAGCAGAGCACATACATCGGCAGCACTGCGCCGGCCATTAATCGTGCAGATTCACGTATCGCTGCGATTGCCTGTTCGGGCTCGCCGACTTCGAGCAGAGCGTTGCCGAGCTGGAAATGACCAAGGCCGTAGTTTGGGTTGAACTCGATTATCTGGCGCGCCTTGCCGATAGCCTCATTAAAGCGCTTGGTTTGATAGTACGACCACGCCGTCAACATCATCCCGCGTAACGAAAGCGGGTCTAGTTCCTCGGCTCGCCTGATCTCGTTCAATCCCTCTTCGAAACGGCCAGTGCCGACCAGCAGGCTGGAATACCATTCATGGGCCAGCGAATAATTCGGATTCAGCTCGAAAGACTTCAGGTAGAGCCGCTCGGCTTCGTCCCAATTATTGCACTCACTCTCGAGCGTTAACGCCAAAGTTGCGTACGCTTCACCCAAAGACTCGTCGAGCGCAATAGCCCGTTCAGCGGCCTGGCGTGCACGAGGCTGCGTGATCGTAGCCGGCATGACTCCGTAGTTGCAGGCCCAGTTGTAAAAATCTGCGAGACCCACGTGAGCCAGCGCGTAATTAGGGTCGAGCCGGATTGCTTCTTCAAAAGATTCGAGGGCCCGCGGATAGGACTCAGGAGTGAAACTGTTCCAAAAGAATCGTCCTCGCAGATAGGCTTCGAAAGCCCGCGGGTTATCGGTGCCGCGTTTGCGGAATTTGCGCCGCCCGGTCTCAGTCAGCTGCGGCAGCAACGACTCGGCAACTTTTTCCGAGATCGAATCTTCAAGGTCGAGGGCGTCGGTGAACTGCTCGTCAAACTGGTTCGCCCAGGCATTTGCGCCCTGCTGAATGTCGAGCAGCTGCAGCGAGACGCGCACACGTCCGCCCACAGTTTTGATCCGTCCGTCCAGGACATAATCAACACCCAACTCACGCCCGGCGCGTAAAGGATCGATGTTGCCCTCGCCGTAAGGCACAATCGCGCTGGTCGGACGCACCGCCAGACTGCGCACGCCGCTGAATCGGGTAATCATCGCGTCCGCCAGACCGACTCCGAGAAAACTTTCTGCGGTATCAGAGGCTGCGCCAAGGTTGAGAATTTTCAGCGGCAGGATGGCAATCGATTTAACGTCGGCATCGACTTTCGTGGCCGGCAGATAAGCCGGGGCCAGGACCGTCCAACCGTTCAGGTGCCGCAGTATGTCGTCACGCAAAGCGGCCACCGATCCGTAACGCTGCGACGGTTCCTTGTGCAAGGTCTTAAGAATGATGTTGTCGAGGTCTCCCGCCAGCTCATGGCGCAAACCGGCGCCGACATTTTGGGTTTCAGTGTGAGAGAGGGTCGAGGCTTCGCGATCCACATAGCCAAACGGAATCGAAGAACCGGGTCGCGTCACGGCAAGGCTTGGCATTTCCGGCTCGTCTTCGATGATCGCGCGGGCCACTTCATGCGGCATGCGATTGCGAAAGCGGTAAGGCGAATGCCCGGTGAGTAGTTCGTACAGCAGCACACCCAGGCTGTACACGTCGCTGAGAAACGTTACCGGCAAGGCCTGCACTTGCTCAGGACTCGCGTACTCAACCGTCATCAAGCGAACTCCCAGTGTAGTCTGCGGCGTCGTGTCTGAGACCAACTCAGGATTCAGCAACTTGGCGATCCCAAAGTCGAGCAGCTTTGGCATCCCCGTCGCCGACACGAGAATATTGTTTGGCTTGAGGTCGCGATGTATCACCAGCTTTTCGTGCGCATATTGCACCGCGTCGCAAACCTGGGTGAATAAACGCAGGCGGTCGCTGATGCCGAGGTGATTCGCGTCAACATATTGATAGAGCGGCCGGCCCTCGATGTATTCCATCACAAAGTAAGGCTGACCGTGGTCCGTGGTGCCGCCGCCGAGCAGACGACCGATATTCGGATGATCCAGCGCCGCCAGGATCTGCCGTTCGTTACGAAAGCGTTTTAAGACAAAGTCCGGGTCGGTTCCCTCTCGAATCAGTTTAATGGCGACCCGGTGTTGAAATTCGCCGTCCGCCCGCCAGGCTTCAAAGACGGTACCCATTCCGCCTTGTCCGATTTCGCGCTCGATCCGATAGTCACCTACACGCCGGCCTACCATCGAGCTTTCATCGCTGCGGGCTGACGGTGTGGTCTGCTCGACTTCGGTATCGTCCGATAAAGACTGATTCATAAAACCTCGACAAAATTCCTTCCTAAACATCTTAACGTGAAATTCGAAGTGCCGGAAATTGCCGAAAGCTCGGCGGTCACCGAATCGTACCCACCAGCCGGGAACAAGCCACGGCAGCCTCTTGTCCCCGACAAGAACGATCCATGAAATCACACGAAACAACACGAACAAGCGCCACCGAACTGACTGCCTTCCCTATCTCGCCTCACAAAAGCATATCCGGTAGACTGAATCTCGCGATGCCCGACTTACTGGTCAATCTGCTGAAGCTGCCCGCGCTCGATCCTTTGCTCGAAGAACAGAAGGAGGGCGGGGTAAACATTCGGCGGGCACAACCCTTCGAACTGACGCGGGTGCGCGAGTTCATCGAACGAGAGTTCTCGGTCGCGTGGGCCGATGAAGTCTCAGTCGGATTTGCTAGGCAACCCGTTTCTGTTTTCATAGCCACGCGGGATGGCCGGGTGATTGGCTTTGCCGGATATGAGTGCACCCGTCGTAACTTTTTTGGTCCCATGGGTGTGGTAGATGCCGAGCGAAGGGGAGGCGTGGGCAGGGCTTTGCTGGTTGCCGCTCTGGCGGGTTTGCGCGAACTGGGTTACGTCTACGGAACCATCGGCGCCGCCGGGCCGTTTGAGTTTTATCTCGAGGCCGTGGGAGCAATTGTGATTCCCGACAGTGAGCCGGGGATCTACACGGACCTTTTGAAGTAGCAGATTTGCGTCCCGATCGGGAAAGAGTGTTTATAGAGACATTCGAAGTTGAAGCGCATTGGTACAGAACCGCTCGCGGTAGCGAGCGGGATCAGGGTGCAAGTTTCGCAAGAATGTTTAGGTTTGTGACCGAACGCACAAAAACGCTCAGGCGCCTCTTTGACCCGCTCGCTACCGCGAGCGGTTCTGTACCCAATTCCCTCTGGTCGCGAATTCTTTGTTAACCGACTTATGAGGCAAGGCGCTCTTACGCAGCGAAACTTATGAAAGAAATAACGCGTTTCGCAATCGCTTCTAAGAGATCAACAGCCGCCACGCGGCCGCCCGGACCGAAGGGCTCGCTGATAATGGGTGTGATGCGCGAGTTCAATCGCGACTCGCTCGGCTTTATCGAACGCGCCCAGCGCGAATACGGCGACGTCGTCTGGATGCGTTTTCTCTACGTGCCCGCCCTGTTTCTTTATCATCCGGACGATGTCGAGTACGTGCTCACCACCAATCCGAAGAACTTCATCAAGTCGATGTCTTTGCGTTCGAACTTTTTTCAACGCCTCGTCGGCAATGGTTTGGTGACCAGTCAGGGTGAAGAGTGGAAACGCGCGCGGCGCCTGTCACAACCCGCATTTCATCGCGAGCGAGTCGCAACCTACGCGGACACGATGGTTAATTATACTGAGCGCCTGGTCTCGCGGTGGCAAACCGGCGAAACGCGCGACATTCATCGGGAAATGATGCGCCTGACCCTTGAGATCGTCGTGCGTTGTCTGTTCAGCGCGGATGTTTCGAACGACGTGGACGAGGTCGGCGCCAGTTTGAAAGAGCTGGTGAAGCCCTTCGCTTCGCAGGCGACGCTGGGTTGGATTCTCAACAATCGCCTGCCGACGCCGGCCCATCTTCGCTTTCATGCGCTGGCTAAAAAGATCGACAACGTCGTCTATCGCATCATCGCCGAACGGCGCGCTTCGGGGAAAGACGAAGGTGACTTGCTCTCAGTACTGTTGGCCGCGCGCGACGAAGACGGCAGCCAGATGAGCGACCGGCAACTGCGCGACGAAGTGATGACGCTTTTTCTCGCCGGTCATGAGACGACTGCGCTGACCCTGGCCTGGTCCTGGTATCTGCTGGGAACTCATCCGGAAGCTGAGGCGAAATTTCACGCCGAGCTGGATCAGGTTTTAGGTGGGCGCCTGCCGACGATGGCCGATCTGCCGCGCCTGAAGTTCACTGAACAGATCGCGAAAGAGTCGATGCGGCTTTATCCGCCGGCCTACGGTCTGGGGCGCGAAGCGATTGGCGATTGCGAGATTGGCGGCTATCACGTACCGGCCGGAACCCAGGTGTTTATGTTTCAGTGGATCACCCAGCGCGATCCGCGCTTCTATGATCGTCCTGACGAGTTTATGCCCGAACGCTGGACCGAAGATTTCGTGGCGCGCCTGCCTAAATTCGCATACTTCCCGTTCGGCGGCGGCCCGAGAGCCTGCATTGGCGCTTCGTTCGCAATGATGGAAATCATTCTGGGACTAGCCGTAATTGGTCAGAAGTTCCGTTTGGAGTTGGTCCCGGATCATCCGGTGACGATCTATCCGGCGATGTCTCTGCGGCCGAAGGACGGAGTGAAGGTGGTGGTCCAGGAGAGAAAGCAGCGGGGGTAAACCACCTAACCTGAGAGATTTACCAAATCAATTGACTGTTCGCAGATTGAGAGCCTTTCAATCGAACACGGACACCTGGCGCTTGGAAAACCTCTCAGGTTGGGAAGGGGGCTTGCCCCCGCACATCGAATTCAATTCACACCATCGCATTCACCAGCTGCGCCCACTCTTCCAAAGCAAATGTTTCCGCTCGCCGCAGAGGCGGAAGACCCGCTTCGCAAAGAACGATGCTGGCGCCGCCGCGCCGCTTCAATAACTCCTGAATGTTCGACGGGGCCTCGCGCAAGTTATTGAGGATAGTCTTACGCCGCTGGGCGAAACCCGCGCTGACAACTTGCCACAAGAGAAGTTCGTCTTTCACCTCAGCTCCAATCCCTGGACGAACTCGTAATTTCACAACCGTGCTCCAAACCTTCGGGGCTGGTCGAAACGCCTGCGGCGGCACGTCAAAGAGTTTTTCAGGTTCGCAATAGGCCTCAACCAGAACTGAAAGGTAGCCGCGCTCGGTCGACCCGGCTTCCGCGGTGATCCGATCGACCACCTCGCGCTGGAGCATCAGCGTCATGTCTGTTAGACACCGTCTTTGTTCGATGAGCCGTTGCAAAATCGCAGTGGCGATGTTGTAGGGCAGATTCGCGACCACGCGCGCCTTTTCATTAGGCGGAATGAGTTCGCAAAAGTCGATTGTTAAGGCGTCAGCTTCGACGAGAGTCAGATTTGCGGCCTTCGCGAACTGTGTGCGGAGTTGAGGGATCAGCTCGCGGTCAAACTCGATAGCCGCCACCCGTCCGGCCGTTTCAACCAGACGCGAAGTCAGAGCGCCGCGGCCGGGACCAATCTCAATGATCGTTTCGACTGCCTGGGGCGAGACCGCTTCGATAATTCGATTGACCACACCGGCATCGACGAGAAAGTTTTGACCAAAACGACGCTTGGCTGGGCTCATAGCGTTTTCGTGGTTACGAGCCCTCCATCACGGTCGGGCTGTCTGGGATGCGGTGGCTGGGTAGCCGGTGATTTCAATATCGCGGCCCCACTGTTTGACTTGAACGTTATCGAGGTGCACGGCGTTAACAATTTTTTCGGCGCCATCACCGCCAATTGCCGACGGCGCGTCCTGGCTCCCGATGATCATGGGCGCAATAAAGAAAGTGATCTTATTCACCAGTCCAGCGTCCAGCAGCAGACCTGCGAGACTTGGCCCACCCTCAAGCAGAACACTCTGAATCGATCGCTTGCCCAGTTCGGCGAGCACACCAGGAAGATCTAAAGTGGAGTTTGATTGACTGATGACTTCCACGCCGCGCGATTGCAGCGCGCTAACCGTTTCCGGGTCGGAATCGCCGTGCGCAAAGACAACCACTGGTCCGGCCTCAGTCGTCTGCGCGAGTTGCGAATCCGCTTGTATGCGCAAATATTGTTCAATCACTACCCGCGTCAGCGGCCGGCGCCGCTTTTGGCCCGACCGATCGGTAAGCAGCGGATCGTCTGCCGAGACAGTGCGGCCGCCAACCATGATCGCGTCGTATTGATGACGTAATTCGTGCGCGCGGACGCGCGCCTCCTCGCCGGTAATCCAGCGCGAATCTCCGCTGAAG
This sequence comes from Acidobacteriota bacterium, assembly GCA_038040505.1. Taxonomy (GTDB): domain Bacteria; phylum Acidobacteriota; class Blastocatellia; order Pyrinomonadales; family Pyrinomonadaceae; genus UBA11740. Next base: position 52,037 of record JBBPID010000027.1, read on the forward strand.
GTCGCCACCTTGCCATCGAGTGACACAGCCATCTTCAAGTGAACAAACGGCCGGGCTGTGCGCATGTAATGAATATAGGCCTCGTTCAATTGCGCCGCTTCCTGCTTGAGTACGCCGTTGCAGACTTCAACGCCGGCTTCGCGAAGATGGGCAAACCCACGTCCGGAGACTTTCGGATTGGGATCTTCAATTGGAGCGACGACGCGCTTGATGCCCGCGCGAATCAGGGCTTCGCTGCACGGAGGCGTGCGGCCGTGGTGCGCATGCGGTTCCAGAGTGACATAAGCAGTCGCGCCCCGGGCCCGTCCGCCGGCTTGTTCCAGGGCCACTGTCTCAGCGTGCTTTAGTCCGTCGTAGAGATAAAAACCTTCGCCGACAATTTCGCCACCGTTGGCGATCACCGTGCCGACGAGAGGCCCGGGGCTTGCCTGTCCAATACCGAGCGCGGCCAGTTCCAGCGCGCGTTGCATCAGGCGGCGATCTGATTCGATCAACTTTTCCACGCTTTGTGTTCAACCGCAGAGCAACTGTGTTGAAAGTCAACCAGAAAGTGAGCGGACATTGAGTTTCCAAGTA
>JBBPID010000134.1:0-7047 GCA_038040505.1 Acidobacteriota bacterium
GCGAGAGCTGCAATTAGGTCGTCTGCCTAAGGCTTGTAAAAAGACGGATCGTGGCCCAGGCCGAGCAACGATTTCCCGATCGTTGCCAGAATCTGATCGTCATTGTCGTGCCGGACATAGAAAGAAAGATCCCGGTAAATCCGTTCCAGAACGCTGGGGCGGATTAAGCAACGCGCGCCGCAGGCGCGAATGCAATGTTTGACGGTTTCTTCCGCGAGATGTTCGGCTATGTGGCGCGCGCGACTGCCCGCAATTTGCGCTTTCGCATATTTTCGGGTTTCCCATAATCGCGCCACGTGTCTTAGCCACAGGTGTGCCGTTTCAACATTTACCGACATCTGTCCGATGTGGTGTTGGATATACGGATCCTCAGTCTTGTTTTGAGCGGTTACGTATTCCAGCGCGTAATCGTAAGCGGCTTCGGCAGCGCCGAGGAAAGTTGCTGCATAGTGTGGGATAAAACAGGTTTGCCATCCTTCCTTCAAATACTGGCCGGGATAGCCGATCAAATTCGTTTCGGGAATGAAGGTCTTGCGGAAGTTGACCAGATGGCTGGCCGTCGCACGCATGCCAATCGGATCCCACCAGGAAGTATCAACTTCTACCGTCGGGTCCGTGAGATCGCAGGCCATCATGAGCTGTGTGTCCAACGGTGCGTTCGTATGGCGAACACCTCCGGGACCCGCGGTACTAACTAATAGGATCGCCCACTGCGCACCGCCGGCACTGGTTGAAAACACTTTGTTGCCTTCGACCACAAAACCGCCATCAACTTCAGTCACGGAGGTGCCGAAACGAAGTTTCTCGCCCGGCTTGCGGGCCTGCGGCTCACCACTCCAGGCCACCCATTTATCGCCGTGCTGCACCACACCCTCGAACCATCGTTCCTTTTGCTCGTCATTAGCAATCCCGTCCAACAAGACCAGGGAATTAACGTGGCCCTCCCAGCAGCGCGCCAATGAGAGATCCGCCTTCGCGATCTCCTTTGTCATCATCCACAGAGTGAATATCTCGCCTCGATATGGCCCCAGCCCCAAACCCCCATATTCCTTTGGTATTGTCGGAGCAAGTAGGCCGGCGCGAAATAAATCGTCGAAGTCTTCGGCCGGAAAAGCAGCAGCTTGATCGTATTGAGGCGCGCGACGAGCGAAGTTTTCGGTCGCCAGCATGCTCACGCGGTCGATAAGCTCCTGCTGATCACCGTTGAGTTCCAGCTGCGCGTAGGCGCCGTTCTTTGAATAAGCAGCGATCATTGGATGTGCGAACTTATGGACTCAAACGAGCAGAGTTCAACGATGTCGGGTCGTCTTCTGCTGTTTGGTGCTCATCGACTGTTGCGGTTGTGTGGCCGTTGCCAAGCACCCTCGCCATCGTACCCGCCGGCATATCGTTTCCGGTCATCATCCGAAACTGACGCACGACCTGAGTTAGTAGCACGTCTCGCCCGTCGATAACTATCTGTTCGCGTGCCAGGGACTTTTCGACCAGCGGCGTGGGTTTCTGTCCATAAACCAGATCGATTACCACGCCTTCTTCGTTCAAACTGTCCAGATTGAAAGGAGCATCGTTGTCATCGCGGCCGACCGGAGTCGCGTTGACCACGATGTCATAACCCTTAGCGCAGAATTCCGGCAGCGGTACGTACGGCAAATCAAGAAGTCGAGCCGCGTACTGACCTCGTGGCAAGCCCCGATTTATTAGGGTAACGCCCGCCCCGGACTGAGCTAGCGCTGCGGCAATCGCTCGCCCGGCACCGCCACAACCAATAACCGCCGCGCGCTTCTCCTTCATTGTAACGTTCCGCTCGCGAGCAGCCATATGAACTACTTCCGGATCTGTGGTGTCTGCGTTCCACGATCCGTTGGTTCGTACCATTATGTTGGTAGATCCCGCATACCGGGCCATGGGACTCGCGATCCTCGCCTTCAGTAGCGCAGCTTCCTTATGAGGAGAAGCCACGGTTAGGCCATTAAGAGGCAGACCGAGAGAGTCAAGCACCTTAGTTTGGATCGCTTCACGCCAAAATTCTTCGAACGATTCCACTCTTAATGGCACGAAGAGCGCGGGATAATTCAATGTGCGGTAAGCCCAGTTGTGCAGCCGAGGAGAGAGCGAGTGAAATATGGGGTCGCCTATTATCGCAAAGAGCTTATTCGCGGGGTCTACTTGGGGAAGGCCATAGTCCGCAATCAGCTTTTTGATCGAGGGCTCGCCCGGATTTCCAAGCGTCTCATCGACCATCCCCGAGATCGCCGGAGCGCCCAGATGCAGAGCAAGCAGCCGGCTCCAATATCCAAGCGGGCCGTCGGCATAGACCATCGTGTCTGTCCGGTTCAGAGATTGCAGCAGCAGCAGTGAAGTAAGTTCTTCACGTATCGTCGCCGCCGCGATAATCATTCGATAGGTCAAGGCCGGAACGGCGGCCAATTGATCGAACTCCGCTTTTAAATGCGAGATGCTATCAGCTGGCCCATACCACGAAACAAAACGCTTCTCAGCAGGGATCTTAGTGAGGAGAGCGGCCGAGAAATCACCCTCGCCCTCAAGATCAACTGCGTCGTAATAGCTAGCAGCCCATTCCAGGCGACGCTGCCGCTCTTCCCGAGAGTCGGAGAAAGCGCCACCCTCTTTACGGCTCCGAAGGGAATAGAGCAGGCGACCGCGAAAGTGATTTCTTAACCAGCCGGGATCCAAGTCCCCAACCAGGTCGGCACGTACTTCCAACCAGGTCACTTCAGCAGGCAATGCGTCTAGTTCAGCACCACTAGCCGAAGGCGCGGCAACCAACGTAGCGATTAGGAGTTTGTCGGCCATAGAGTCTCGTCACGATCCATCAAGTGGGAGTTTGAGTTCCCCGGGCGAGTTCCGAAGAAATAAAAAGATGCGGAGAATTCCCCGGAGAGCCCGCTATGTTACGCAGAAAAGACGAATGGGACCCTTCTGTAAATTAGCTAGCGTACAAGAAACAAATTTCCCGAGATTGGGAGGTCTTTATATCACTAGACTGGCAACCGGCACAACAAATTTGAGGACGTAACGGATAACATAATCCTAGCAACATAGACGCTTTGCAATCATTAGTAGGAGAGATTGCAAGCTTGAGCGTTCGGCTGTCTTTGTTGTTTCACCCGAAGCGTGGGTTAACTCTCCGGCACGTGGAAGGCTACGGAAGGGGACACTCGAATCAGGCCCCCAACAAGTCCCCAACTGATTATTCGTTGATAGCTAAGGCTAGCAGAAGAGGAGTTTAGACAAAGGCGCCCAATTACTGAGCCAAGCGGGCGTTCTAAACGAGAAATGAAGTGTACACAACAAATGTTTTTGTCGTAAAGCCGAGGACCCATTGGCTGGCAAATATCGCGAAACACCTGCGACGACTTGGGCTACCCAACATTGGCGAGAGTTGAGGACGTATCACTTTGCTGACGATTCCCGCAACAAAGACTCGATTTCCTGGGTTGCCTCTTCGACGACGCGCTCGGCGTCATCCACCGCACTCACCGCCTCCTCTGTCTCGACTGTAGCGTTTCGCGCCCGTCCAGCCGCATCTTCCGACGCGACTTTCGCTTTTGCCAAACTCTGCTCGGCGTCGCGCCGGTGCTGCTCGGCCTTCTTCGCCTCTGCGTCCGCCTTTCGCTGCGCAGCCTCCAAACGCAATGCTTTGGCTCGGGCTTCGGTTAGCGATCTCTTTGCATTCCTCAATGAAACTCTCGCGTCATCTAGCTTCGCCCTACGCGTCTCTTCAAGTTGACGAACGTCTCGGGCCGTCGCCACCTTACTCCTCATGTTCGTTACAACACCGCTGGACTTCTGTGAATGCTTAAGCCGCGGCGGTTCCTTCGTCGTCTTCGTGATGCCGGCGGTTGGAGCGAATGGGGAGAGTGACTCGAAACCCGGAGGATCGACGTCGTGGGTCAGACGCCCGGGACGTGGAGCATCAGAACGCGAGGCGTAGGCGGACATCGCCTCGAGAGTACTTGTGATGCGGCGGATAGTATCCAGCGACGGATTCGACCCTGCATCGCGCAGCAATGACGTTGCCAGATCCGTAAGCTCCGAAAGCGCTTCTCGGCGCGCGTCGAGCGCGGTACGCATATCCGCGATCTTTCCTGAGGTCTGGGCTTTATGAAAGCGCTCACCTGATGCGAGCAACTGGTCGAATGCCTCGCGATGATTCCAATAGAGTTGGTTCACGGCCCACGCCGAAATAGGAGGCTTGCCGAGCGCCTTCACGAGGACCGCATCATCGCCACGCCCGCCCTTCTTCAGCTGCGCGGCCAGTGTGTTACGCGCGTCAGTGAACTCCGCCAGCGGCAACTCGAACAACGCATCAATATCTGTTTCAAGATTATCGGCGCGCTTGCGCTTATGCTCGCTGAACTTCAGCACCGCATTCCCGCCCTGCTTCTCACTCTTTTTCATTTTCATCTATCAAAGAAGGCCAGTTTTTCACCTTCTTAAACTTTAGTCCCGCATTCTACTCACCACGGCTTTGACCAAAAAGTATTCCTCAGTCCGCAAAGCGGACGAATGATAATAGCCCAGCAGTTTACTGCTGGGGAAAGGAGCAAGAGGATTTGTAGTCCGTGAAGCGGACGACTGAATGAAACCATCACCTTCGGTAATCTCTTTCAGCCGTCCGCTTCACGGACTTCGTTTAGGTTTGGGCCGATCCGGGGATAAATCGCTGGGCTATTCTCAACCGTCCGCTAAACGCGGACTCAGTGGAACAGACCTATTGGGCAATCAACTACTTGCCACTTAAGGCCTCTAAGGCAGTCTGTAACAAAATTCTTGTATCAGCCCTGGTGACAAGTCTTCACTTCGGGGGTTTCGCGTCCACAAACGTAACGCGCGGGTAAGTGCCTTACTTTAATAAGCCGTGTTCAGAGTACCGACTTTAGTCGGGCTTTTGTTAAGCAAGAAAGAACCCAACTAAAGTTGGTACTCTCAACGCCGCTCAATTAGGAGACTACCAACGCGCGCGAGCATTTGGATAAGACAGTGAAGAGTGAGAAAGTGAAGAGTCGGTCACTTTTCTTCGGCAATGAAAGACTGGAAACCATAACACTATGAAAGCAATCAGAGTTGAATCTTATGGCGGCCCTGACCAACTGGTTTACAAGGATGTAGAGAAGCCCGGGGCCCGGCCGAATGAGGCGCTCGTTAAGATCGATGCCATCGGCGTTAATTTCATTGATGTCTATCACCGGACGGGTCTCTACCCGCAGGCCCTTCCTTTCACGCCGGGGTCGGAAGCGGCGGGCACGGTCGAATCAATCGGTTCTGAAGTGAGCGACATTGCGGTCGGCGACCGTGTGGCTTACGCGATGTCACTCGGTTCCTACGCCGAGTATGCAGCAGTTCCTGCCGCGCGATTGGTGAAGATGCCCGAAGGAATAAACGCGCAAGCCGGCGCGGCGGCGATGCTTCAGGGGATGACGGCGCATTACCTGTCCACGTCGACTTATCCTCTGAAGAGCGGGGACACGGCGCTCGTCCACGCTGCTGCCGGAGGCGTAGGCTTACTGCTCATCCAGATGGCCAAACGAGCGGGAGCGCGCGTCTTCGGCACAGTCTCCACCCAAGGGAAGGCACGTCTTGCCCGAGAGGCGGGCGCCGATGAGGTCATCCTCTACACCGAGCAGGATTTTCAGCAGGAAGTAAGGCGCCTGACCGATGGCAAAGGCGTTCAGGTTGTTTATGACTCGGTGGGGAAAACAACTTTTATGAAGAGCCTGGATTCACTTGCGCCGCGCGGGCTGTTGGCTCTGTTCGGCCAATCGAGCGGGAGCGTGCCGCCTTTTGACGCGGCGCTGCTGGCGCAAAAAGGTTCTCTTTATTTAACGCGGCCGTCGCTGGCGCAGTACACCCTGACGCGCGAAGAATTGCTCTGGCGTGCCGGGGAAGTGCTTAAGTGGATCACGACAGGCGAACTAAAGCTGCGAATAGAGAAAACTTTTCCCCTGAGCGAAGCCGCCGAAGCACACCGGCAGCTTGAAGGGCGGGCCACGACGGGTAAGATTCTTTTGCTGCCCTAGGGCATCCTACGATTTTGGGTGAACAGGAATGGTTGCACAGCACTGAGTGCTTCGAAGAGGCTTTGCCCAAATGTCTTAGGTGGAGGTAAATGCTCTTTATTGATGCTGACAATATTCAACAAGCTGCGAAGCAGCGGTTGTAGTTAAGCCCAAGGCGAGGCTCTGCGAGCCTTGGGTTACCAGTAAACAGAATTTATAGGAGCCGCTTAGCGGCGACAATCAGTCAAGGGCGGGTAATCGCGTTGATTCTGACTCGAAACTCAAAACTTTGAACTCGAGACTGGGATATCGCCCACTTCGCGGGCTCCGCTAATCTAACACGGGCATGGTTTCCCAAGACTCGCAAAGCCTCGCCTTGGGCTTAGCTAAGACCGCTGCTTCGCAGCTCGATGAGTTTGTTCCCCCAGAACTCTTTGGCGTCGTGATCGACGACCTGTCGCTCGCAGCTATAGCATTCCGCTGCGTCCGACCTGTTCACGGTCCTGCAAAGCGAGTAAACTGCCACGCATTCAAGAGTGCCTGGGTGGTGGACTCCAAACTGTGATATTCGCCGGACGTTTAACCCGGTGCGGATTCGACTCCACGCCTCGGCGGCCCAATTAACATTCCCGCTGCGAGACCATAAAAATGAAACCCACAAAATCATTATCAAGACCAGACATCGCAACCGAAGTCGCAAAACTCTGGTCCATCGTTGCCCTGACCATTCTGGTCGTCTCCTTCCCGGCTTCCGCCCAGAATTCGAAACGTTCTACATCGCCGGCCGACACCAATGACTGGCTGCAATTCCGCGGTCCAAATGGCACCGGCGTAGCTGACGGCTCCACTTTGCCAGCGCAATTCGGCGCTAACAAGAATCTCGCCTGGAAAGCCTCGGTACCGTTCGGGAGATCGTCGCCGGTTGTCACGGCTGATCGGGTTTTCTTGACGGCGAGCGAAGGCGACAAACTCGTCACGCTCGCGCTGGATCGAAAAACCGGAAAGCTGTTGTGGCGGCGTGACGTTG
>JBBPID010000028.1:0-52055 GCA_038040505.1 Acidobacteriota bacterium
AGTTTTTATTGATATCTTTGGTGGCGTGTGTTTGGTCTATAAATAGATCGAGCGCCGCACGCTTTACGCAATCCTGTCGAAGCCGGTCGGCCGCGGCGAGTTTCTGCTGGGCAAATATCTCGGGCTGTGTCTGACACTTTTGGTAAATGTTGTGATCATGGGTCTCGGATTATCGCTGGCCCTGATCTTCGTCAAGCGCGGATTCGATCCCCTGGTGATTCGCATCTGGCCGGCAGTTCTTTTGATCTACGTAGAGCTTACGATCCTGACCGGGGTGGCTTTGTTGTTCTCTTCATTCTCCTCGCCGGCACTGTCGGCGCTGCTGACATTCTTTGTTTTCACTATCGGGCACTTTAGCGCCGACCTGAAAACTTTGTCCTATTCGATGGGCAGCGCTCCCGCCCGCTGGCTCTTTTCGGCCTTGTACTACCTGCTGCCGAATCTGGCCAATTACAACCTGATTACACCAGCAGCGCATGGTGTTCTGCCCGGAGCCGGGCCCATCATGATGGCAATTGTCTACGGTTTGATTTACGTGGCCGTTTTGCTGGCCGCAACCACGCTGATTTTCCGCGGGCGGAATTTGAAATGAAGAAAGACTATCTCCTGGTTCTGGTAATCATCGCTGGTCTGGCGACTGCGGCGCTGGTCACACGGTGGATCGATGCCCGCCATGCAGAGAACCCAACCCAGTTTGCGGAAGAACCGTTGTATCTGAATGGCCCGGCGATGAAGCGGATAACTCTTTCATTCAACGGAGTCGCCGCCGATTGGTATTGGATTAGCTCGTTGCAATACGTAGGAAGAAAAATCGTCACCTTTCAAGATACGCACGACGGCAACTTTAATCTCGGCGATCTGTCAGTGCTCAATCTGCGTCTGCTGTCATCGCAGTTGCGAATGTCCACAACGCTCGATCCGCAATTCCTGGAGCCTTACTATTACGGAGCAGTAATCCTCCCGGACATCGATTCAAACGAAGCCATCTCGCTTTTGAATCACGGCATTGCCCACAATCCCAGTCAATGGCGGCTGTACCAGCACCTCGGCTATATCTATTGGCAGCGTCGCGACTATGAAAAGGCGAGCGAGGTGTACGCGACCGGCGCGCGACTGCCCGGCGCGCCGCCGTGGATGACGGCAATTAGTGCCCGGATGAAGGCCGAAGGCGGATCGCCAGACGCCGCGCGCGAAATGTACCGGCATCTGGGCGAATCTTCGAATGATGATGCGGTAAAGGACATGGTGGCGAAGCAGATCATGCGACTTGATTCGCTGGATCAGCTCGCGCTGATTCGTGGGACTTTGCGCGAATATTCCGCAGCGTACAGTCGGTGTCCCGGCTCGTGGCGGGAACTGGCGAATGTCCTGCGCGCGCGCGGTTTGCGTCTGGATAGTTCGGGTGCACCGCTGGATCCGTCCGGCACGCCGTATCGTCTGACGAAGAACGGCTGCGAAGTTGAGCTCGAGGAGAATTCAATCGTGCCGAAACGATAAGAGTCCGAAAACGCGCGTCATCATGTTGCGCGACAGAAAAGCGGCGACAAGTCGCCGCACTCCAGAACAGTTAATGCCCATTATTGAAATCGACAACCTGACGAAAGACTACGAGGTCGGCTTCTGGCGAAAGCGGAAGGTGCGCGCGCTCGACGGCTTATCGCTAACTGTTGAGCAGGGCCAAATTCTCGGCTTTCTCGGCGCCAATGGTGCAGGCAAGACGACAACTCTCAAACTTCTTATGCGCCTGATCTTTCCCACCGGCGGCACTGCCCGCATTCTTGGTCGTGACATCGCGGACGTGCGCATGCACGCGCGCATCGGCTACCTGCCAGAGAATCCTTACTTCTATGACTATTTGACCGCCCGGGAATTTCTGAACTATTGCGGCGAACTTTTCGGACTCGATAGCCAAACTCGTAAACACCGGACTGAAGACCTGCTGTCCAAGGTAAATCTGGAAAGCAAGAGCTGGAACCGCCAGCTACGGAAGTTTTCAAAAGGTATGCTGCAACGCGTGGGGCTGGCTCAGGCGCTGGTCAACGATCCCGAGATTGTTTTTCTGGATGAGCCGATGAGCGGGCTCGATCCCGTCGGCCGCCGGGAAGTGCGCGACCTAATCGCCTCGCTGCGGACTCAGGGTAAGACGGTTTTCATGTGTTCGCACATCCTTTCGGACATCGAAGTGCTCTGCGACAGTGTGGCTATTCTCAAGAACGGGCGACTGGCACACGCGGGTTCATTGGATGAGTTGCGCGCGCGCGAAACCAGCCAGATTGAAGTAATTGCGTCAGGCGCTGATCAGGCCATCGTTAAGCAGCATCTGGGAAGCAGCGCCAGCGTTACCACGACTGCCAGCGGACTACGTATTCAGGTTTCCGATGAGCGGGAAGTGGACGCGGTAATCACCGCGCTGCGCAAGGCCAATGGCAAGTTGGTTTCAGTTCAACCGGTGAGGCAATCGCTGGAAGAATTGTTTCTTGACTAGTCGTTCAGAAGCTCAACCGTGGAAGACGGCAAGTCGCGTGTCGGGCAGCAATCGACGTCAATCGTTGAAGGTTCGCGGCATGGCCCTCCCTGACGGTCGGGCTTCTGACACTATTGCAACTTAATCCCCACGACTTCCATTCTGATGTTTGCGCGATCGTCGGTTTCGGTGAAGCCTTCCAAAACAATCGACACCTGCATGGTCTTGTTTGGCTCCAGCTCATCTCTTCGACCCGGAATGATAACTACGGTCTTCTCTTTCACCACCTGCTCTTGATGATCTACCACGGCGGCGCGAACCTCCAGACCAATGATGGTCTTACCTGTGAAATTTCGCGCGGTAGTTTGCAGGGTCATCACCATATCGCCCAGCGGACGCTTCGCCTCGTCGGCGACCGGATCGTCCAAAGCGACTAGCGGTTTGTATTTATCAAACTCGGGCGAGCCGGCCCGGATGGCGCCTTCCAGGCGGATGGGCTTGTTGTCGCCAATCGTGCCGCGCAGCAGTAAATAGAAAAAGACCACGATTACTACCGCCGAGATGGCCGCCACAACAATAATCAACGTCCGGTTCGGCTTTTCTTCAGGAATACTGTGTTCAGTAGCCATGGATTTCTTTGACGCTTATGTTACCGCAGATGTTCCGGTGGTGCTAAGCTCCCCCCGCTAAATCTTGCGGCGGTTTTGCGACGCTAAATGGTGCATGTGACCGCAGTCTTGAGTATTATGCGCAGTTCAGGGTCAGCGTCTAGTCCCACTCAAGCGCCACGACCAACGCCTGTTGAAAATCGACGTCCGAGAAAGGAATAACCATGTCAGCGGAAAACGTAAAAGTTGTTAAGGGCATGTATGCCGCCTTCGCCCAAGGTGATATCCCTACCGTCCTGGCCGCTCTGGATCCGCAGGTGGAATGGTGGGAAGCAGAGAATTTCATCTATGCCGAGGGAAATCCCTACGTCGGTCCTGACGCTGTGTTACAAGGCGTATTCATGCGCATTGGCACTGAATGGGAAGGCTTCGCAGTGGCTCCCAATGAAGTCCTGGATGCTGGTGATACCGCCATCGGTCATGGTTATTACAACGGAACTTACAAGCAGACCGGGAAGCAGGCCCGCGCGCAGTTTGCTCACTTCTTCACCTTTCGCGATGGCAAGATCGTAAAGTTCCAGCAATACACCGACACCGCCCAATTCAAACAGGTAACGGCCGGATGAGCCAACAGGTCGACTTGTTCGACAGCACCTACAGCCACTTCGAAGCAGAAGTGCTGGCTCGCATTCGGCAGAAGACTTTCGGAGAGGACTTTGGCCAGAACAGTTGGACCACTGCGGAAGAATACCGCGAGTGGGCAAAGTGGTTGGCGCTCAATGAAAGTTCGCAGGTGTTGGAGGTGGCCAGTGGTTCAGGCGGTCCGGCGATCTTTCTGGCAGGGCTAAGCGGAGCCCGAGTCACCGGCATCGATATCAATGCGCACGGCGTGGCGACCGCGATCCAAAGAGCAAAGGCTCACGGTCTTTCCGAACGCGTGGCTTTCCAGGAAGTGAATGTCGGAGCCGGGCTTCCCTTCCCTGATCTCACCTTTGACGCGATCCTCTGCATCGATTCGGCAAACCATTTTCCCGATCGCCTCGGCGTTTTGAAAGAGTGGCAACGCATTCTCAGGACTGGCGGCCAGGCGATCTTTACTGACCCGGTGGTCGTCACCGGTCCGGTTTCGAATGAAGAGTTAGCAGTACGAAGTTCGGTTGGTTACTTTCTTTTCGCGCCGCCCGGGGTGAATGAGCACTTAATCGAGGCCGCGGGTCTCGAACTGGTCCGGCAAGAGGATGTAACTGAGAATGCGACGGTCGTCTCGAAGCGTTGGTACGACGCCCGGGCTGAGGATTATGACGCGCTGGTCCGGATTGAAGGTGAAGAACGTTTTGTAAAGCTGCAAGAGTTCTTCGCCGCCGTCCATCGTTTGACGAGTGAGCGACGCCTCTCACGGTTTGTGTACCTGGCGCAGAAGCCGACGGCCGTTTGACCGAGCAGGAGGAAACAGATGAAACAGGCAATCGCAGTGTTCCAACGTCACGGCTCGCAGTGGAATCCGAACTTGCCGGTTAGAGAGCAGGCTTACTGGGAAGATCACGCGCGTTTCGTCGACGCGTTGTCCGCTTCCGGCAAGATCGTTCTGGCCGGGCCCTTTGCGGACGGAAGCGGCGCGCTAGTAATCATGGCAGTTGAGAGTGTGGAAACGGCGCGCGCAATATTTCGCGAAGACCCCTGGGCCCAACGCGATATTCAGGTTGCCGCCGACGTCAAAGAATGGACGATTTTTCTCGATGCAAAAAACCGGGTGGAGTCTTGAACTACTCCAGGGCTCGTTACTTAGACGTATCATCGTAGGCCTTCTGAGAACTGAAGTATGACACCGGGCGATTATCTCAGTTCACCTGTGCCATTGCTGGCCGAGCGTCATCTCCAGCACAAATCAATCACGCTGGCGCCCCGACTTCAGCTCGTGGATGTTGAGCGGGCTATCGCCGCGAGCGGTTTCGGGCTCGAACACATGATTGGCGAGCGCGCGGTGGCTTTCGGCGACGCTCTCGGTGAAGAAGACTTGAAAGTTTTCTTTCTGCTGACCGATCGGCGCTTGATGGGAAGACAGCACATAGTTTCTTTCTCGAACACTCGCAAAGGGACGTTTCACGTAAACCTTCCAGAGATAATGCAGGTTAAGTGGATCTCAAAGACGCTGAGTGCTGACTTACAGGTTTTCAACGGAGCCAATTGGATCGACACGACGCTGGTTAAGTTTGCCAAGCCCCTGGGCATGTTTCTCGATGATCTTGTCAGGATTCCGCCGCCGCAACGTGTGCCCCCTCCTGAACCGCTCTTAATACAATCAGCGGATGACCCGTCCGGCGTCGGTGCGGCGATGGCTCGCATTAACCAGCCGCAGTTTGCTGAGTTGCTTCAAATAATTAATCGTAATTTCCAAGCCAACGTCCTGACACAACAAGCCGCGGCAGATCTCACGGCGCGGGTGACGCTGCTCGATCGCACCATGACATTCGGCAGAGGCATGCGCGAAGGATGGTGGCTGAGTCCGCTGTCTGCGGCCGATCTCGGATATCTGTTCTTCAGAATGTTGGGACAACCTTCGGGTTACTGGCCTCAGGAGGGCTTGCAAACATTCGATTTCGATTTGGCAACCAGTCGAGGAGCCGGGAAAGCGGTCGCATCGTCAGCGGTGGGTCTGGCGGCTTTGGGACTTTTCGGCGTGGGCTGGGTTAGCACGCCCGGAAGCAAACCGCCGAGTCACTTACGAGTTTCGCTCCGCGACACTCCGTTCTCTTCAAGCTTCACTATCTCGGGCACTAACAACGGCTCGTGGATGCAACCACTCTCTGACTTAGCTCCAAAACTGCTGCAAAACATTCTGAGTATTCTGACCGAGAACGAACCGCAGACAATCTTTGGGCGTTGTGTGTACGGATGGGACGAGCCGCCGGAACAACTTGCGGCGCGGTCGATTGAGGAGATCAATCAGAAGCTTCGCGACCTCGAACGGCAAACGTAACGACGAAGAACCGGGACCGAGCTAACAGACATGCAAACAGAAAATGACATTCGCGAAATGGCGCTCCAGGCTTTGCGGATCCGCGTCACCAAAGTGTTTCCCGAGCAAATAAGATCGTGTATCGAACAGTTGAATGAGGAACAGTTATGGTGGCGGCCCAACGAGCAGAGCAATTCAGTCGGGAACCTGGTGCTGCATGTGCGCGGGGCAGTGTTTCACTTCCTCTGCCGAGGAGTAGGCGGGTTTGAATACGAACGCGATCGGCCGGCGGAGTTTGCCGACTCAGGTTCAGTAAAGAAACAACAACTGCTCGCCCTATTCGACGAAATGGTGGAAAAAGCGACGCAGACTTTTGACGGACTGAACGCTTCGCGCCTTGGCCACGCCGAGCCGGCTTATTATTCCATTGTCTTTGAAGATCTCCTGGGGGTGGCAATCCATCTGGCCACGCATGCCGGGCAAATTGTTTACATCACAAAAATGCTGAAGGAAGGCTCGATTGACGATCTCTGGACCCGCACTCATCGAGGGGCGGGAGCCTGGAAGACCTAGAAACTCCAGGCGAGGGGGCGCAGCTAAAGCGACAACAAAGCGACGCACTGCGGACGGGCTGACCCGCCCGCGAGCTTATCATTTCAAGCTTCTGTAACTGCGTCCCTCCCCTGACCCCTCCCAAAGGGAGGGGAATCAAACACTGTTTGTGAGTTCTGTTAAAGGAGAATAGACGCATGCGGCGAATTTTTTCATCCTTTCTGGTCATCTTAGCGATGGCGCTCGGAGCTTCAGCTCAGACTGCCCCTGACGCAACCGAACTAACCAAACTGCTCAAGGACTTCCTCGACGGCGCATCGCGCAATGATGCGGCGATCCACGATCGTTTCTGGGCAGAGGATCTGATCTACACCGGCTCAGGGGGACGAAGGCGCAACAAAGCGGACGTGATGCGTGACGTGCGCTCGGCGCCGGCGCCCAAGCCCGAAGATCCGAAGACCACTTACACTGCCGAAGACGTGCGCATTCAGCAATACGGGCAGACCGCTATAGTCGCGTTTCGCCTGGTTGGCACGACTGACAAAGGTGGAACCATCCAGGTCGCGAATTATCTCAACACCGGCACTTTCCTTAAGCGCAGCGGCAAATGGCAAGTTGTCAGTTGGCAGGCGACCCGAGTACCGCGTTCGGATGGGGACTCTCAGAAAGAAGTCGCGGCTGCTGAGGGTGGCTTTCATCAGGCCTTGCTCGCCGCCGACCTTGGAAAACTGGAATCCCTGCTGGATGAGACTTTCATCTGGACGCATGACACCGGTCAACAAAAGACCCGGCAACAGTTGCTGGACGACGTGCGATCCGGGCGCTTGAAGTATTCGAAACTCGAAACGAATAACGTGAAAGTGTCGATCTATGGTGACACCGGAGTCGTTCGCGGTGTTTCTCCTCGACAATATTCGGTAAATTCCGGCGCCAATGGTTCGGCTGATACGACTCCTTTCACGATCTTCTATACCTTAACGTTCGTGAATCGGAGCGGTGACTGGAAAGTTGTGGCCATGCATTCCAGCAAACCTTAGATTTCATCTGAAAGATCATCAAGGCACATACTTCTGGATTCACTTGTCAGGGCGAGTCAAAAGGAGTGCTTACTCTCGGCCGCTTATCATCTCAGTAGGAGTCTGAAAGCCGAGGTTTCTGATCTCGGGATGAAGCAGAAGATGCATTAGGGTCTGTTCCATGTTAGAGCGCTGGTCGGCGCGGGTAATTACGTCGCTTCTCACCACCAATGCCAAATTATGGACGGTCGGACGCTGCAAAAGTCTATCTATTAGTCGGCACATCGGCCACGAATCATATGAGAGATTCAGTGTCATGTGCTGCGAAAAGTAATCAGTCTCACCCCAGGCAAGGTCCATCGGAGAATTGTTCAGATGAAACGAAGTCCGCGCCACTTTAACGCTGATTCGATGATGTCTTTCATCCTTCAGGCATGAGGGCGTGACCACGTTAAAGCAATGCTTTCCGTTTCCTTTGCCCGCGGCTAACAGATCGGACCTGAAGATTGAAGCCGTAGCTGTCGTTAAAAGGACGTCATTGTCATATATTCCAACTTCAAGAGCCTGGTTCGGTCGTGTCTGATCGTACGCCCATCCGGCAATGAATCGGCCATCCGCCCGATCAAGACATCCTTCGTACACCGATTCAATGGCTGTTTTTTGCTTCATCACTTCAGAGAGCTCAGAGTAAGACAATGCCGGCGACCAGTCTGCGGCGCCTGAACTCAGTGGAACAATCCACAGGTTTCGTTTGGAGGCAGAGTCCGGTTTTCTAAAATCAACTTCCGATGGGCGGTAAGGATTCCTGGGTGCGTCAGTGCAGTCTATGAAAGAGCCGATGTAACTATCTTTAAACTGTCCGTTTTTCTGTCCCGGCTCCAGGGTCAAGTCAAACCTTGCCCCCAGTTTGTGAATAAGACTCAAGGTGTGATTATTCATCCAGTGATCGCCGAATCTAAAGTACGAGCACGATTGCTTGAACGACTTTGAAAAAGATTCAAAACCAACACGCACACAGTGGTCAACCCAATTCTGGTCCCGGTAGTCCGCGATCCATTGGAAGGAGTTCCTTTCCCATCGCCACGCATGCACGTGCAGACCGAGACCGTCTCCCGCGTCCCGGATACGGTCAATTAGCAAAGGATAACGGTCGACGACCCAGCTCGCCGTCCCGTAAACGTACTCGACCTGAGGATCCATCCTAAGAAACCAGCAGAAGCGTACGGGACGGCCAGTTGCGCTTTGCAAACGCAACCTGAGATCGCTGAAGAATTCACAGCTTAGTTCAAAGCCCAGCCAGTCTTTTTTGACGTTGGGAGCGATCAATCGTGCGTCGGGCTCGACGTCTATGCACAAGACCACCGGAATCTTCTTCATCGGCATCGAATCAGAGTAAGCTGCTTCGGACGAATAACCGTCCGGCTAAACGCTAAGCATGTTCTTACGCGCCGTCAGCACTTCCCGGTAAACATCTTCAGTTTCATCCACCATTCGTTCCAACGAAAAACGTTCGCGGACGGCGCGAAGAGCATTGGCGGCAAGTCGCTCGCACTCAGCCTTATCCGCCAGGAGTTCGAGGATTCCTTTGGCGAGTTCATCAACGTCCCTGAGCGGAACCAGACGCCCGGTCTGATCCGGTTCGATGATTTCACACGCGCCTTCCGACCGGGTCGCCAGCACGGGCACGCCGGCAGCCATGGCTTCGACAATCGAAAGCCCGAAGGGCTCAGCTCGCGCGGGCGAGACAAACAAGTCGAGCGTGCCCAGCAGTCTGGGAACGTCATCCGTCCAACCTTCCAAACTGACTCGGGCGCCAAGCTTCAGTTCGCCCAGCAGCTTTTCCAGCCGCCGCCGATTCTCACCTTTATAAGATTTGTCTTCGCCAACCACTAAAAAGTCGACGTCGTCTCGACTTTTACCGACGATGGCCGCGGCGCGCAGAAACTCTTTTTGACCTTTGATTGGCGCGAGATGGCCAATCATCCCGACGCGGAGTCTGGACCCTGGTTTTTTTCCGGCCACACCTTCCCTGCCCCGCGAAAACCGTTCGAGATCGATGCCGTTATGAACGACGGCGATTTGCGAGCGGTCAAAAATTCTTTGGTCGCGCAGCCGGTCGGACACCGCCTGAGACACCGCGATAACCCGAGCCACGTGTCGCAGAGTCAACCGGTGGCTCTTGTGCAATTGAAACAATACGTGCCGCGTCAGCACGAGTTGAGTCGGGTCCGCGCGGCTGGTGGCGAGCGCCGCGAGAGGATAATCGCGAGCAACATGAGCGTGAACGATGTCGATCCGTAACTCTTTGAGCAGGCGCGCCAACTTGAAAGCGCTAAGGATGTTCAGGGAATTGCGCATCGGCAACTCCAGGAGATTCTGCTTCGGCAGCGCGGACAGTTCACCCAACAGCGGCGATCCGGGAACGACGGCTGCATAAACATCGTGCTCGCGTCGTGCCAGGGCATTCGCGAGATCGGCCAGATGTTTCTCTCCGCCGCCCAGCTCACGCGCTGAGCATATTTGTAGGATTCGCATGGAGGTCGACCGGAGAATCTATCACAATCTGACTTGTTGCTTGAGCTTGCCTGAGCCGGTGTAGTACAAACTCAGCTTGAATCAGTAAGCTCCAAAGGTTTCCGCCGAACGGTCTCACGCATGAGCTCAGCCGAAAAAAGTGAAACGCGGTGCATTTTGTGCGGCCAACCCCTGCGCCGAATCGGCGAGGACTTTACCGGCAAGCAGATTTACAAATGCGACGCGTGTGCTTATGCCATGACTCCGATTTCGGATGAGACCGAAACCACCGCGCTCTACGATGATCCTGAGTACTTTGACGGCTGGGGCTGTAATCTGGAATTCGACTACTCCCGGTTCGAGCCGTCAGTCCATCAACAGGTCCATGCTTACCTCGAATTCATCGCCGGGCACACTCG
The DNA here is from genome assembly GCA_038040505.1 of Acidobacteriota bacterium. Classification (GTDB taxonomy): domain Bacteria; phylum Acidobacteriota; class Blastocatellia; order Pyrinomonadales; family Pyrinomonadaceae; genus UBA11740. Next base: position 10,530 of record JBBPID010000028.1, read on the forward strand.
CGGCAAGTCGCTGCTGGATGTCGGCACGGGCAGCGGTTTATTGCCGCACCTGGCCCGACAACAGGGCTATGAAGTCGAAGGGACGGACCTGTCAAAGCACGTCAGTGAGAACGTTCCGGCCAAAGCGGGGTTTCCGATTCATCATGGCACGTTGGAAGAGATAGCCTTCGACCGGAAATACGATGTCATTACGATGCTGCATGTTTTGGAGCACACTGCTAATCCCCTGTCGACCCTGCGGCGAAGCCGGGAGCTGCTGAATGACGGCGGCTATCTGGTCGTGGTGGTGCCTAATTATCAGAGTCTGGATTCGCACATAAAGGACCTGCTTTCCCGCTTCAAATTGAAGAGCCGGCCCTATAAGCATTTGGCGCTCGGGCATCACAACTACATTTTTTCAATCAAGAGTTTGGAACTATTAGGAGAGAAAGCCGGGCTGCAGGTCGTGCATCGGGAAACCAGACAGCCGGCCTGGAGAGCCAGCGCGGGCCACCGATTTCTCGAACGTTACGGAAGGGCCACCTGGTGCTGGATAGTCTATCGAAAGGTTTCCTGATGGTGTCCAAACTCTCGCCCACAAGATGAAACGACCTCGCAATCTCAAGAAGAAACTGCTGCTGATTGTCTTTGGGCTGCTAATGGGCCTTTTGATGAGCGAAGTATTCTTGCGAGTGATCGGATATTCCTACCCTCTCTTCTACACCACTGATTATTATCGCGGGTACGCCCTGCGCCCTGGCATGTGGGGCCGTTATCAGCGCGAAGGTGAATCCGACGTGGTTATCAACAGCGATGGTCTTCGCGATCGCGAACACGCGAAGGCCAAGCCCGCCGGCACGGTTCGAATCGCGGTGCTGGGCGATTCGTTCACCGAAGCGATGCATGTGCCGATGGCGCAAACTTACTGGTCTTTGCTCGAAGGAAAGCTTCAAGAGTGCAATGCCTTTCCCGGCAAGCGAGTCGAGGTTATCAACTTCGGCGTTTCGGGTTATGGCACGGCGCAGGAGTTGATGACGCTGCGCCAGAAAGTTTGGGACTACTCGCCGGACCTGGTGGTGCTCGCCTTTACCACGTATAACGACGTCTATGACAACTCCCGGGTCTTGAGCAAGACCCAGGACATTCCCTATTTCTTCTATCAAAACGGCGAACTGGTTTACGACGCGTCTTTTCGCGAGTCTCGGGTGTATCGTCAACGCGAATCAAAGCTAAGCAGGCTCGGCCGCTGGTTTCACGACCGCCTGCGGTTCGTGCAGTTGCTTCATTCAATTCAGTTCACCACGAGGCTCCGTTTGGCTGATTGGCGCAAAAATCGCGCCCAGGCGCCCTCACAGCAACAGACAGGTTCGGTGGCGCCGAAAGCTCCCACGGCCGATGACATCGGAATGGAGAACATGACTTATCTCGAGCCGTCGGATGAAAACTGGCGCGAGGCTTGGCGGGTTACTGAGGGCTTGATCGTCCAAATGCGTAGCGAGGTCAATCAAAAAGGTTCGCGTTTTGTCCTGGTGACCCTAAGCAACGCAATTCAAGTTTACCCGGACGCGAAGGTTCGCCAGAACTTTATGAAGCATTTGGGCCTTACGACGCTGTTCTATCCCAACCAGCGGCTGAAGGATTTAGCCGGGCGCGAGAATATAGAATTTGTGGATTTGGCAGAACCCATGCAGGCCTATGCGGATCAGAACAAAGTCTTCCTGCACGGATTCGGAAACTATTTGGAAAATGGGCATTGGAACCCCGAAGGACACCGCCTGGCGGCCACGATCGTCGCACAGAAACTTTGTCAGAGTCGCTAGTCATCCCGGCGCGGGGTGGTTCACTTCACAATCTCGAAATCGCTCCACTGGGTGCTGACCCGGTATTTTTCTTTTGCCAGAACGTCCGTGACAATGATCTGGAGAATATACTCACCGGGCGGGAGCTCGGTTCCCAATTGGAGCGCGCCGCCGGCAACCAAACGTTTTAGATCGGCCTGGTTCGCGCTAGTCACCGGCAAATCCTTTCCGGTAAAAACAACTTTTCCGTCCCGCACCAAACGGATCTGCGCCATCAGTTGAGGTTGGTTCGTAGTCTTGTTGAGTTGGGCGTTAAAGATCAGATAACCGTATTGCATCACCATGCCCTGGCGAAAACGCCGGACGGCCGGGCTCGCCTGGGCGTCACCTTCGTCGACCCCTTCGCTTTGGGAAGCTGCTGGAGCGGTTTGATTAGGAGGAGTTGCGACGGCATTTCCGTTCGGCGGCTGCCCCGGCGTCCCATTGGTGCGCGCGTATTCAGCAGGCGTCAATCCGTTGAGGACGATGCTGGAGACTGCCAAACGGTTCTTTTTTAGATCGGGCACATCGACGAACTGGCTGGCCGAGCCGATCCGTTCGGACTCACTGTCGCGCAGGGCAATCCGCAACTGGTAAGCGCCCGGCTTCTTAACCGGCACCATCACTCCATAGACAAACCCGTCGCGCATTACGCGTTTGTAAGTCTCGCCGCGGGTCCTCACTGTATGCGTCTTGCTGACCTGGTCGATCGGAACTCCATTGTCGCCAAAGGTCACCGCCAAAATATCAAACGTGCTCTTGTGCCACCCATCCGCCTCTTCAGTGAAAGACAGATCCTTGGCGTCAATGTGCAGCAATGAGCGCATTACTGAACCCGCCTTCAGGTCGTTGGTAAAAAGCGACGTCAACTGCAAGTGCACTCCAGAGGCCCCAAACGGAGAGACGAGCGCGCCAATCATCCGCTGAACCGGGGTTTCGGACGGCCTGGTCTCTTCGTCGGTAACCCCGAAAAAACCGTTGCGCATCCGCACCGTGAATTTTCCGGGACGCGTAACTTTCAAAGACAGACGGTGGAATACGCGGCGACCGGTCCTCAGGTCGAACGTGGATTGATCGGGCCGGTAACCAATCAAGTAGTACCCGCGCTGATCTTCCAGCACTTTTCTAATACCGCCGGCTAGATCGTTGTTGTTGCGAATCGCCAGGCCGCCCGTCTGCTGGGCCAGCACAATTAATCCATCCTGAGACTCGGAAAACTGTGAACTTCGTTCCGCCAGTTGTTGCGCTACCTGATCGGGTCTCATGCCCGAAGTACTGTCCGCGGCGGTTAACCCAAGCGTCTGCAGCCCGCGCGCGTCCATTGTATAGATTGTCACCGAAGCTCGATTCGCCTGATCCGTGAGGAGACGCAGGGCCTGGAGTACGCGTTGAGTTCGGCCGAGGTTGTTCCGGTCGAACAGGCGGAACCCGTCCGATACCAACAACACCGATTTTCGCCCGGGCAGTTCACGCAGACCTCGGACGACATAGCCGATGGCTCCGAGAGTTCCTACTGAAAGAACATCTTCCCGGAAACGGTCCAGGTCCTCATGAACGATGCTGGGATCGTCAGTTCCCCTATCGTCAACGCCCGGCATCGCACCTGTCAGTGGCGCGAATGCTCCGATCCCGCCGCGCCCGCTGGCAAACCACCGCACGCGCTCGATGGCCGCATAGAGCTGTCGCTTGTCCGAGGTAAACTGCTGCAACGCGCCCATGCCTCCGCTGGTGCGTATGATTGCCACCAGATCGCCGGGCGCCAGCTGTTCATCGACAAATTTTTTCAGCGCGCTCCGAACATAATACGTGCTTTCAAACGAGAGGCTGAGATCGTCAACGACGACGGCGATGGTACGACGAACGTCTTCCGGCTTAAGTCGCGACGGCGGAATCGGCGGAGCATTCTTATCGGCGTTTGTTTTTTTGGCAACCTCGGTCTTGACCGCAGGAGCCTCAGCCACAACGTAAGAAAAGTTCGTGATTTTTTGCGATTTACCGTCTTCCAGGATTTCTACTTCGTCAGATTTCAGATCCGTGACCGGCTTGCCGTTCTTATCCGTGATAATCGCATCGATCTGGACCAGATTGGTCGTGATGCGCACTACATCGTCTTCGTCCGTCTTGGGCGCTTGCTGAGGTCGCGGCGGAGGCGTTTGCTGAGGAGAGGGCGGCCGTTCGAGCGGCGGTCGCTGCGCGAACGTAGCAGTGACAAGTTGGGTGATCAGTATAGCCGCGAGCAGGTGGTTTTTGTTCACGGGAGGCTCCAAAGTACTCCGGGGTCGGGCTCAGCTTAGTATGAAAGTTTGGTCATAGCAAAAGCCGATGCCGGTTTGACTTAACAAGGTCTCGGGCCAGGATTAGGGAGTGGACTCATGACGCACAGCTTCGGCCGGTTCCATCTCTACTTGCTAGCCAGAACCTGTTCATAGAACTCGATGTACTGCGGAATGATGAGGTCGGTGTTGTAACGCGAGATAGCCGAAGCGCGCGCGCGTTTGCCCATTTCGCGGCGCCGCTGCTTATCGGCTAACAGCTTCACCGCGTCTGCGGCCATCTTATCTACGTCACCTACCTCGCTGAGAAATCCCGTCTCACCGTCGTCGACGACTTCGGGTAGGCCGCCCACACGTGAGGCTATCACCGGGACTTCGCAGGCCATGGCTTCCAGTGCTGCCAAGCCGAACGATTCCTGTTCCGATGGCAGCAGCAAAATATCCGCAGCGCAAAGATAATCGACTATGCGCGGCTGTTTGCCGACAAAGACGCATTGGTCGTATACGCCCAGGCTACGCGCCCGATGAATGACATTCGTGCGTTCGCTGCCATCGCCGACCATTACCAGCCGCGCGCTGGTTTTCCCGAGCACGCGGGCGAGGATTTCTACACAATCAATTGGACGCTTGACCGGCCTAAAGTTCGAAACATGCACCAGAATCGGAGCGTCGTCAGGCGAAAGACTCGCCCGCAAGTCGCAGTCGATTTTCGGCTTGTATTCATCTGGACAGACGAAATTCGGAATCACCTGGATGCGATCGAACTGAAATGTTTCGATTGTGGCTTGCTTCAGATAATTCGAAATCGCGGTGACTCCATCCGACTGTTCAAGCGCGTAGCGCGTTATCGGCAAGTACGAGCGATCCGCCCCAACCAGCGTGATGTCAGTTCCATGCAAGGTTGTAATCACGGGTAATCGGCGATGAGACTTGATCGATTCACGCGCCAGGATCGCGCTGATCGAGTGAGGGATTGCGTAATGAACATGCAGCAAATCGAGTTTCTCGTTCTCGGCGACCGTTGCCATCTTCGTCGCCAGCGCCAGGGTATACGGCTGATGTTCGAAAAGGGGATACGACATCATCTCGACTTCATGAAAGCGCACCCGCTCGTTCAACTCAGTCAGACGCGTCGGCAAAGACGAAGAGATAAAGTGCACGGTATGTCCGCGCGCGGCCAACTCTTTCCCTAGTTCAGAACCGACGATCCCGCTGCCGCCGTAAGTTGGATAGACTGTGATCCCAATGTTCATGGTTTCCTGGTCTTTGATCTTTGGTCTTGGACTTTGTTTTGATTGTGTGAACTGAACCCTTGACTGAGACAGAAAGTTAAGTCTACTACTCGACGAAGAGCAGGAGGCTTAAATGGCTGTCAAACGCAGGGTCTTCAGCCGCGAATTCAAACTCCGGGTGGTGCGCGAGATCGCCGCCGGAAAGAAACAGGCGCAAGTTGCTCGTGAACACCACATCAATCAACACGTGCTGTCGCGATGGTGCCGGGAACACCGCAAACACAAAGACCGAGCCTTTCCCGGTAAGGCCTGGGCGTCGGAAACCGATGAAGCACGCATGGCCAATCTCGAGCGCATGGTGGGCCGGCTCACCATGGAAAACGATCTGCTAAAAAAAGTCTTGCAGAAGCTCGAGGAAGAAACGTAGTCAAAGATCGTGATTGGAATAGTCGCATGACGCAACTAATCACCCAGGTAGCCAGCGAGTCACCGCACGGGGCGCAAGCCGTCAAGCTGCTCAGCGCTGCAGTCGGGCTGCCGCGCGCTACTTTCTATCGTCGGCGCCGGCAAACGGCCGGACCAGATAAGAAGGAGACTGGGCTGCGTCAGGCTATTCAACGCATTGCGCTCCAGATGCCGACCTATGGTTATCGCCCGATGACTGCCGAGCTTCGTCGTCGTGGTTGGCTGGTTAATCACAAGCACGTGCTGCGCTTAATGCGCGCTGAAAACCTGCTCTGCCGTCCGCGACGTCGTTTTGTCAGGACCACGGACTCGACGCATTCACTGCCGGTCTTTCCGAATCTGGCGCGGCGGCTGGTGCTGACCGCCGTTGACCAGCTCTGGGTGGCCGACATTACTTACATCCGACTGCCGGCTGAGTTTGTTTACCTGGCCGTCATCCTCGACGCTTTCAGTCGACGAGTGATCGGCTGGGCGCTCGATCGGCATTTGTTGACCGAGCTCCCGCTGACCGCGTTGCGCATGGCCCTGCGAACCCGCCAGGTCAAAGCCGGCCTGGTGCATCACTCGGACCGCGGCGTCCAATATTCCGCGACTGACTACGTTTCTTTGCTTGTCAAACATCAGATCCGCGTCAGCATGAGTCGCACTGGCAATCCTTACGACAACGCTAAAGCGGAGCGCTTCATGCGCACTTTAAAGCACGAAGAAGTCTTTTTATCTGACTATCAAACTTTGACCGAGGCGCGCGCCTCGATCCGTCGCTTTATTAACGAAGCGTACAATCGCAAGCGGCTCCACTCAGCTCTCGGCTATCTGCCGCCGGTTGAGTTTGAGCGCCGCTTTTTACAACCAACTTGTACTTAACTGTTTGTCTCATTTCAGGGGTTCACTACAGTGTCAGCTAGATGCAGAACATTCCTATGACCAAAGGATAAACCACCGATCAAAATTATCCACTGCAAAGACCGAAGATCAAAGACCAAAGACCCAATTTCAAAAAAAGAAGAGGCAGCCGACCCTCGCAATCGTCTGCCTCTATCTCATCTTGTCACTCCTTTGAGAAAAGGGGGGGCAAGTGAGGCCCGCGAGTATATTCCCAGTGCCGGCAAGCTGCAAGCGCTTTTGCCACTTCGCGAAGTTGCTTCAGACACAGCGCGACACGCCTCCCGGATCGTTCGGCTAAGCCGTCACGAACTCCGCGGACGAATATATCCGAAGTCTCCTGACAGGGGTTGTGTCCTACATTTAGCGGCGTTTAGAGTACCAACTTTTAGTTGGGTTCTTTCTTGCTTAACAAAAGCCCGACTAAAGTCGGTACTCTGAACACCGCTTGTCAGAGCAGGACGCACCTCACAGGTCCGCATTCGGGTTTCGGCTGCAAAAGAGCTATAATCATTTTTGAAATCAACCAGGACTGGATAAATAGAAATGCCCAAGATAAGCGATATACAGGAGACTCCGAATCCGAACGCGGTGAAGTTCATTTTGCGCGAGCCGGTCACGAACGGCGTCGCCTTGCAGTTTGATTCAGCCGAGAAAGCCCAGAGCGATCCCCTCGCGAGATCTTTATTTGAAGTCGGTAATGTGGTGTCGGTCTTCTATATGGGCAACATGATAACCACCGAAAAGGAAGATGCCGCGGACTGGGACGAACTGCTCCCTGCCCTGGCCGTGCCGATTCGAGCCGCCGACTCCGTCGCCGCGGGTTCATCACCTGCCGGCCCGGAAGGTGTCGGCGGTGCGTTGGCAGCCGTGATGAGCGACGACCCGCGTCTGCTGCAAATCAACGAAATTCTCGATGAAAAAGTGCGGCCGGCCCTGGCCGGTGATGGCGGCTACCTGGAAATCCTGGAACTCAAGGATCAAACGCTCAAGATTCGCTACCAGGGCGCCTGCGGCAGTTGCCCCAGTTCACTAACCGGGACGTTGATGGCTATCGAAGGTATGCTTAAGCAGGAAGTCGATCCGGATTTGGAAGTAATTGCAGTCTAGCTGTCGGCACTCATATCCTCACATTTCGGGAACCAGTCAACAAAAACCGCGTTTTTGAAACCAGATAAGTTCGTCCTTGTCTCCGGAGGTTAAGATGATCCGCTCACCCCTTCTCTGTCTGGCAGTTTTCTGCCTCTCGGTTATCTTTGCCGGCACCACACTCGCGCAACCGGGGGCCACAGCTGCTCAGCCAAACGCGGCCAAGACAGCGCCGGCAAAAGAAGCTGCGGCCGGCAAGTCCGCAAAAGATCCCGAGGCCGAAAGAATCATCCGCGAACGGCGCGCCCAGGCCCAGTCGCTGTTGATCTCGCTGGCTGCCGACGCCGGCAGCTACCCCGATCAAAAGTTGCGGGCGCGCACGCAAGCCAGAATTGCCGACGCTCTCTGGGACGCCGATCCCGAACGCAGCCGCGCGCTCTTCCGCAAAGCCTGGGACGCAGCCGAAATTGTCGATCGCGAAGGGCGACAGCGGATGCAGGAAGAGATCCGGCAGCAGCAGGCGAAGAGAGGAAATTCGGCAGTGACAGGGCCACCGAATGTTCGGGGCGAAGTTTTGCGTCTCGCCGCCAGACGCGATCGCGCGCTCGGCGAAGAGTTGCTCGCCAAACTCAAGATCGATCAGCAACAGCAGGCCACCGAAGCTTCCGACAAGTCACGTTCAAATGTGTTCGATACGCCAGAAGCGATTAGCCAGCGGCTTAGCCTGGCGCGTCAGCTCCTCGAGGCAGACGTTGAACGAAGTTTGCAATTTGCCGATCCGGCGCTGGCCACGATTACCCGAGAGGGAATCGATTATCTCAGCTATCTTCGCGAAAAGGATGCGACGGCCGCGGATCGCCATTATCTCTCGATGCTCGGCCGGGCTGCCGGCAGTATGCAGTCAGACGCCAATACCGTGTCGATGCTTTCATCCTATCTTTTCACTCCACATGTCTTCGTTGCCTATAGCGGCGGGGGCTCTTCGACGTCACAGACGGGGCGGTCGACTCCGCCACCTGACACAACGCCCCAGCTGCGCGCCGCTTTCTTTCGCACGGCGGCGGACATCCTGCAGCGGCCCCTGGCTCCGCCGGGACAGGATCAGACCACGTCGGGCCTCGACGGAAAATACATGGTCATGAAGCGAATGATGCCGCTGTTCGAGCAGTACGCCACCAAAGAGATCACAGAGTCAGTGCGCGCCCAGCTGGAGGCGCTTACGCCGCTGGTTTCCGAGTCCTTGCGGAATCGCGACGACGAGACGCTGCGCGAAGGGATTCTCCCGCAGCAGAAGAGTGATGATCGCGAACAGGCGCTGCTGAATCAGATCGAGCGCGCGAAAACGGCGGCTGAGCGCGACGCGCTGTATCTCACGCTGGCTCGTTTGGTGGGTGAAAACGGCGAATTGCGGGCGCGCGATTTTGTCGACAAGATTGATGACAGCGACCTGCGCAAGACCGCTCGCGCCTTCATTGACGTCACCTTGACGATGCGAGCCGTAGACAAGAAAGACGCCGATGCGGTGCTGGAACTGGTGCGCACCGGCGAGCTGACCCACTTGCAGAAGTGCTGGGCCCTGAGTCAGGCAGCCAAGTTGTTGATTAAGACTGATCGCGAAAAGGCGACCAGTGTACTTGATGAGGCCCTCACCGAAGCCCGCCGAATTGAGGGTTCGGATCCCGATCGTCCTCGCGCCCTTATGGCCGTGGCGAATGCAATGCTCTTGAGCGATCGCGACAAAACCTGGGACGCGGTGTACGACGCAGTGAAGGCCTCTAACTCCGCCGAGGGATTTACCGGAGAAGATGGGGTGCTCAGGATCAGCTTACTGACAAAATCGATGAGTTCTATCCGCAGCTCGTCGGTGGCGGATTTTGATGTCGCGGGCGTTTTCCGCGAGCTCGCGCGCGTTGATTACAATCGGACGGTGGACCTGGCACGCGGTTTCGAGCGCGAAGCCCCACGGGCCAGCGCCACCATCGCGATTGCCCGGGCAGTCCTAGAAAGCAAATAAGCCAGCTTTGTACTTTGAGCTTTGTTACTTTGCGCCTGGTAGCTACCAGGGACGTTGACCTGAATCTCTACTTTGGAATAGAGAACAAAGTACAAAGCACCAAGTACCAAGTACAATCTTAAGAGTAGATATTCATCGGCCGGGTTAACAACGCAATCGGATCTTCCACATTGAGGGCTTCGCGCACATAAAACGGCTCTCCCGCAGCTACTCCGATTAACGAACCGTAGTAACGCATCCGCCATTCAATCTGCTGCAGAAACGCCGGATCGCTAATTCGCGTGGCCGGCTCGCTTGATTGAGGAGTGTAGAACTGCGACGCGTGGGCCCTAATCGCCTTCATCTTTTGCTCGGCAAAATCGGATACGTCCACAATAAAGGACGGCACGACGAGGCGGGAATAAACCGCATGCGCAATCGCGGGAATCTTAATCGCGTCGAGGCCGGCGGATTCATCATATCGCCGCATCGTCGCCAGCCGGGCAGCTTCGCGAACAATGTGGGCCGTGACCGCATGATCCGGATGCGAGTCGTCTAAATGTGAAGTGAATACCACCTGCGGCCGGCAACTTCTGAGCACGCGGACCATGGCCGTCTTTGTTTCTTCGCTGAGCACAATGTGCCCGTCGGGCTGCTCCAGGTTAAGCCGCGTATCTAATCCCAGAACGCCTGCGGCATCAAGCGACTCTTTGGCGCGAATCTCAGGCGTGCCGCGCGTGCCCATCTCGCCACGGGTCATGTCGAGCACGCCGGTGCGATAGCCAAGCGACTTTAATTTCAGCAGCGTTCCGGCCATCGTCAACTCGGCATCGTCGGGATGCGAGAAGACTGCCAGCACGTCCAGTTGCGTTTGCGCGGTCATTGCCCTTCGGGTTCCGGTTTACTGCTCGCGGGCCTGATTTCGATCGTGCCGTCCCCAACCGTGAACATTAACGTCGCGCCGCCGGTCCCGGCTCGCGCGCGCATTGACCGTGAGGTAATGCTGTTGCGTTCTCTCGGTTCGAGATTCGCATAGGTGTTCTTGATCTCTCCGGCGCGCATCACCTGGGCGTCGATGTCGGCGTTGAAGCCCGGAAGTAAGTCTACATTTAGCTTGCCGCTCGCCAGTTTTATGTCGGCGCCCAGGCCATGCCACCCCCGCGCCGGAATGGCGACGTTGATAGCGCCGCTTTGCACCGTCGCTGAGACAATACCGCCGGTAAGCGTCAGGTCGGCGACGCTGATCAGAGCGTTAAGGCGGATTGCGCCTTCAACTCCCGATAATTTGATTGGACCGTTGCCGGCATCGATTGCCAGATCGGTGACTGCCGGCACCTTGATGCGGTAGTCGATTTTCCAGGGCAGTCCGAGCAGCGACTTGGGAAAGTCCTTTGCTACCCGCTTCATGAACACCTTGTCGTGCGACCCGGTCGTGAGGATGCGTATGTGATTAGCGTCCTCATCGACGATAAAATTATTCACCATCAGCAAGCGATCCAGGTCTTCAGCGGTCGAAGCCTGCAACTCGATCTCCGCGCTTACCTCAACTTCGTTGCGCGACCAACCTTCGATGATGATCGAGCCGGCGGGCGCCGCCGAAAGCGTCACCGTACCGCCATATGACAGCCGGCGGACTTCGTGCCGCAGCGTGCTGCGCTTCATCGTGGGCGCAGGCTGAGTGTTCTTTTTGTCTTTTTGGGCGGAGACCGGAACTGCGAAGAAAAAAGCCGAAACTAAGCAGGCGAGAGCCGAAAGCAATTTTGCGCTCGACAGAGTTTTCACTAAAAGTGATTGTGCGGGAGAAAGAAAGAGTTGTCTAGCGGCGCAGGAAATTAATATTGCCTTGATAATTCGTGACCGTAACCGAAGCTCGGCCGTCGCCAACGTCGCCGATAACCCGGCGTCCTTCGCCCTGCAATTTCATTCCGGGGTGCCAGAACTGACCCATCGAAATCTTCTGGGCGGGGGCCGTGGCCACCAGCCGGAAGCCACAGTTTGCCGGCAGACGCAGCGTGATTACGCCGCGGCCTGACTTGAATTCGTAGGTGCCACCTGAGGCGAACTCGCCGTCAAAGTAAATATCGCCAATCGTATTTGAGGCGAACACGCGGGCCGCGTTGATGCCGCTCAGCTCGATGTTGCCTTCGGTGGAAATGTGCGCGCGCACCAGGTCGCCCTGAATATTACTTACTGTGATCTGGCCGCGGCGGGTCTCGAGGTCGACAGAAGATCGCGCCGGAACCTGGACCTTGAAATTAATGTCGCCTACGTCGTTGCGTCCGCGATTGTCGTTAACCACATCAATCACCAGGCCGGATTCCGTCTGGCGAGGATTGAAAAGCGCCTTTGGCGCCTCCATGGTCGCGGTAATCTTGATTTCTTCGCGCGCCCAGGTCTCAACCGTGATGGTGCCGGAAATGTTCTTCAGCTCCAGACGGACATTCTTGCCGGCTGGAAAATGCCGCGAGACCTTCTGCTGGGCAGACGCGGTCGCAGACAGACTCAGCACGATGAGGAAGGCAAAAATCGTTGCTGAATTTCTCAGACTGCAAACTTTGGCGGGCGGGTAAATAATCATCTCAATCGGAAACACTTGCGGGCGCTGGATCCGCGCCCTAAATTACAGCTCGGAGAACTCTTTCAACAAGGCGACTTTGTCCGTCAACGCAGCGTTGAGAATCTCTTCGGAAACCTCGTCATGGGGATTCTGCTTCAGGCGGTCCATTGAATCGTTAACGGCCGCGTCAATAACGCTCATGTTGCGGTCAAAGGTTTCGCGCATCTGCGGATTCCATCGTTGCTTGTTCAGCTCAACTCTTTGGTTCCAGTACGCAATGACTTGTTTTCGCTGGCGGTACCGATCATCTACCGAAGATTCACTTAAGACAAGCGACGCCCCGGCGGATTGTACTCCCGAACCTCCTCCGAAATTGAACCGGCGCAAGCCCACAGTCGTCGCGGCGCCAACCATGATAACAAGCACGGCGACGGCGGCGGCCATTTGCGGGAAAGACAATTCCCAGCTGCGATTCATCAGGCGAAACCACCAACCCGTGCCTGGTGGAATACGCGCGGGAGAGGCCACGGCCAATTCGCTCTCAATTGTGTTGCTGATGCGCAGCCAAAGGGCCCGCTCGTTCGGGACCGCATCATATTCGCCCCGGTGCTCGCGGCAGTAACCTACAATGGCCACCAGGTCGCCGCGCGCTTCGGCGCAAGGTTTGCAATTGATGAGGTGTATTTCGACGCTGTCGTGATCTGGCTTGGCCAGTGACCCATCGATGAAATCGCTGAGTAAATTTTGATACTTCTCGCAGTTCATTGTTACAACCTCTGATGCGTCGCGCATCCTATACTAATCCGGCCTCGGACAACGCGACTCTCGCGGCCTCAAAGCAATAAAGGGGAGACTGCGTTCCGGACGGAACGGGAAATTTCGCCCGGTTGCTATGTCAAATTGGCCCTGATTCCGGCCTGGCCCTCAAAAATGGGCACGTTTCTTGGTTGCTAACGCGGCTTGTTCTGTTGCCTGAGCAGGCCTCGTAATTTCATTCTGGCCTTATGTAATTGCGATTTTGACGTGCCAACCGAACAACCCAGCATTCTGGCGATTTCTTCGTGCTCGTGCCCTTCGATGTCATGCAAGGTAAAAACCGTCTTATATCCAGGGGGCAGCTGGGCAATCGCCTTATCCAAAGCAATCCGGTCGACCACCGGCATCGCATTCGGGTTTTCCGTCCCTTTAACTATCTGAATCGGGGCCTCGCCGTCCTCGGTGGTCTGTTCCAGGCGCACTCCGCGCTTGCGAAAATGCATTAAGACCTGATTAACGGTCAGCCGGTGCAGCCAGGTGGTAAAAGCCGATTCGCCCCGAAAGCTGCCAATCTTGCGAAAGAGCTGAATAAAGACTTCCTGCGCCAGATCTTCGGCCTCGGTCACATTCCCGGTCATCCGCAGGCAGAGCGAATATACGCGGCGATTGTGACGCTGGTAAAGCTCTTCGAAGGCTTTCATGTCGCCTTCGGAAGCTTTTTGCGTCAGCTCGTAATCAGATGCGCGCGGTGTATCGGTTTCGCTTGCTGCCACTTTTTCCGTGATCGGCAAACTGCCCGCAACGAACTTCCGATGCTTTCGAAGCGCGACTGGTCGCCTGTCCTGAAAATCAGTATTCGGGTTTTAGTATCCGATCATAGGCAGAAGCTGACAAGCTGAGAGGAAGATCCACAGATTACGCAGATCTCACAGAAAGGAAATTGGACAGAAAAGCGTGTTGGAGTTCCTCCTGAGGATAGGAATTGGGTGGTCCAGTCTTAACGCAGAGGACTGTCTTAGCAAAGGTTTTTCCTACGTCCAATACGTCCGATCCAGCGAACGATAATGCACGGCCTCGGAAACATGAGCGGACTGAATCTCTGCGGAGTCTTCGAGATCGGCGATCGTGCGGCTGACTTTCAGAATCCGATCGTAGGCGCGGGCGGACAAACCCAGGCGGGTCATGGCGCGTTCCAGCATCGTTTCGCTTTCGATATCGATCGGACAGTAACGGCGAATCAGGCGTGGAGTCATGGCCGCGTTGGAAAAGATTCCCTCGGTAGCAAAGCGTTGGAGTTGCCGCTCGCGGGCGTTGATGACTCGCCGTCGGATTATTGACGAATCTTCAGCGTCCTGAGGCAGCTTCCCGGTCAGCTCGCGAAAGCGCACTGCCGGAACATCGATATGAATGTCGATCCGATCGAGCAGCGGCCCGGAAATGCGGCCCACGTAACGCTGAATCTGCAAAGGCGTGCAGCGGCATTCGCGTGTTGGATCGTTCCAGAATCCACACGGACACGGATTCATCGCGGCGGCCAGCATGAATGATGCCGGAAAGGTAAGCGACATCGCCGCCCTGCTAATCGTCACTTTTTGATCCTCAAGCGGCTGCCGCAGGACTTCCAGCACACTTCGATCAAATTCCGGCAGCTCGTCCAGAAACAACACCCCATGATGCGCCAGGGAAACTTCGCCCGGTCGCGGGATCGCCCCGCCTCCGATCAGGCCCGCGTCACTAATCGTGTGATGAGGCGAGCGGAATGGCCTTTCCGTGACCAGGCCCGCGCGACCGGTTAACCCGGCGACAGAATGAATCTTGGTAAGCTCCAGGGCGGCTTCAAACTCCAGCGGCGGCAAGATCGTTGGCAAACGCTTTGCCAGCATTGTCTTTCCGGATCCGGGCGGACCGATCAGCAGAATGTTGTGTCCCCCGGCGGTGGCAACTTCGAGCGCGCGTTTGGCGGCCTGCTGGCCGCGCACCTCGTGAAAGTCGACGGCATAACTCTCATCGCGGATAAGCATCTCGGCCGGATCCACCCGAATCGGCGCCGGCGGATTGTCTGATCGAATGGCCGCTATCATTTCTACAGCGTGGCGCAGATCCGTTACGGCATACACGTTCACATCTGACACGACTGCGGCTTCCTTCGCGTTCTCATCAGGCAAGAGAAGATGACGCGCATCGGACTGTCGCGCGCGCAAGGCAATCGGCAGCGCCCCGCGGACTGGGCGAACGCGACCATCAAGCGAGAGCTCTCCGACGGAAAGAATGTCAGTCAGATGCTCGGCCTCGCCCAGGTCTCCGTTAGCGCCGAGAATCCCCAGCGCGATTGGCAGATCAAAGCTCGCACCCTCCTTGCGTACGTCCGCGGGAGCGAGGTTGATTGTCGTCTTGTGAAAAGGAAAGAAGAACGCGCTGTTGTTGATAGCCGCGCGGATTCGTTCGCGTGACTCGCGCACCGCCAGATCCGGCAAACCAACGATCGTGACCGTGGCCGGAGTGTCCGTTTCGTTCCGCACCGGCGTCAGATCCACTTCCACATCAACGAGGTTTGCGTCGATACCGTAGACGGCCGCTGATTGGGTGCGGAAGAGCATGGGAGTCGGTGGCCCAGAGTCTAGTTCAGCTATTGAATCAGAAGCATTCTTGACCTTGGAGAGCGCCCGGACCACTGTCCGTGCTACGTAAACGAGCACGAGCGCGCCTCTTTCGAAGCGCGCTCGCAATTTTTTTATCGGTCGCATAGAAGCGACCAGCTATCACTTACTTGTTAAGACAAACGTGACTTGGCTTAGCGACGTCGCGAGCCAGGGGCGCTCGTGCCGCCCGGCAGCTTGATTTCCTGTCCGGCCTGCAACTCTACGTTCGGTCCAATCCCGTTAAGCCGCGCCAACTCGTCGGCTGACATTTTGTTCGCAGCGGCAATCTTGGCAATCGTGTCGCCCTTGCGTGCGCGAACCTTGGTCAGACTCGGAGCAGCATTCGTGTCCGGTGTTGTCGTGGATCGGCGCCAGTTGGTTAATTTGATACTGCTGTTCGGAACCACTAGCTTGGTAGCCGACTTGAAATCGATTCCGGCGTTCATCGATTGCAGAGTCGCCACGCTCACGCCGGTGCGGTTTGCCACCGATTGCAGATCTTCGCCGGGAGCAATCGAAATCACTCGGGCGACGTCGCGATGATCGGTAGGAACTCGCTTCAGCACTGCGGCCAGTTGTTTCGATTTGCCGGCCGGCACACGCACGTTGTAAGTCTCGCCGCGTGGCGTGATGTCCCGTCTCAGTTCCGGATTCAGGGATTGAATATACTCAACACTGGTATCAGTGGCATCGGCAATCAGACGCAAACTGGTAGACGAGGTAACCGGCACGCTGTCAAAGGACATGGCGGGCTCAGGTCTAATTCCATGAAATCCATACTTCTCAGGATTCTTGGCGATCAGGATTACAGCCAGAATATTAGGAACGTAGTTCCGCGTTTCCTGGGCGATGTAGGGATAAATCTTCCAGTAATTAGCGGCGCCGGCACGAGAGATAGCGCGATCGACATTCAGCGCGCCCGTGTTGTATGCAGCCATCGCCAGCAGCCAGTCGCCGTTGTATCTCTTGGCGAGGTCCTTCAAATATCTGGCTGAGGCCGCAGTCGGTTTCTCAATTCCGTTGCGCTCATCTACCCAGGCAGTCTGTCGCAATCCGTACTGCGCGCCTGTGCCGCTGATGAACTGCCACAGGCCGGAAGCAGCGGCCCACGAACGGGCTTTAGGACTCCAGGCACTTTCAACTTGTCCCAACCAGGTAATGTCCTCAGGCACACCCTCGCGGCGGAACGTCTCGCGAGCGATCTTCATATAGCGGCCTGACCGGCGCAGCCCGCCTTCCATCGTCGCCCGGCCACGTGAACCCTGGTAATAATTAATGTACTGCTGCACCAGCGGGTTCATCGTGAAGTTGAAATCCAGAGTGTTCTTTACGTCTTCCGTAGTAGCCAGTTGGGCCTCAGTAACGTTCTTCTCTTTTTCAGTGAGAATCAACTTGCTCAGCGGATCGAGTGGCGAAAAATCGAATCCCTGCTGCCGAAACCCGATGGTTATCGGCTTAACTTTGGCGAGATCAGTTTGCTCAACCTGCGGATTCGCCAAACCCTGAGCGACCACCGGCGTGGCGTTCTGCGGAGCGGCATGCATCAGCGGAACTTCTTCGCGATAAACCTTCTCGACTAACTCAAGATAAAAAGCCTGCAGACGTTGACTTGCACGGACATCGAGGCCCGACATCAGAACCTCATCGACAGCTTTATCGAACTCGTCGCGAGCCTGCTCGCGCTTGTTGTCTTCGAGGTTGAGTTTGCCCTTACGAAAATGGTCGTTTGCGCGCTCGATAATCTGATCGACGCGCGGGTCAGTCTTCTGAACTTCGGTTTGAATCTCCCGAGCGGAGGAACCGCCGGGTTGGGCATGAATAATTACGGGTATGAAAAGCGCTACCGCAAATAAAAAGGCGCTGGCAGCTAAACGAATAGGGCTACGGGTCATCAATCGTTGTTCTCCTCTGGTAATGCTTTGGGCGAATCCACGACTGCGACTTCACCTGAGTCGCACCTGCGGCATTCACTACTAATACTAAACTTCTAAAACCTTACGGAACGTGGAAAAGTTCCGCATTTTGTGACCCAAAATCGGCCACGCGAGGGCGAGGTTATCACACGAGCCAGGGGGTGTCAAACCGAATAGATCAGCGAAAATCTACTGAAAGCCCTTTGTTTTCCAGAGAGATACGAGACTCTACAAGTTCGAAAAAAGCAGCACCGCAATCAGTGGCGGAGCTAATATCAACAGTAACAAAATCAGCCACAAAAGCACCCGTTTCGCGGTCTGGTCACTCTCGCGACTCTCTGTCATACGCCCGTACCGGTGCCAGGGTTACTGATTCCCCTTAGCGCCCTTTAAAGTCCCTCCGGCCGCTGGCGGCCTGCGGCAATCGAACCGGGCGCTGGCCCGCCCCTACTACCTGCTCAACCTTATCTTTCAAAGCTTCCCGGACGACCTGCCGCATGTTGTCCACAAACACGAATTTGATGTCTTTAAACGGCTCTTTCGGCACTTCATCCAAATCCCTGCGGTTTGAGGCCGGCAGAATGATTTTCGTAACTCTAAGTCGCCGCGCTGCCAGGACCTTTTCTTTGATGCCGCCCACCGGCAGGACGTTACCACGCAAAGTGATCTCGCCAGTCATCGCCACATCTTTTCGCACCGGGCGCTGCGACAAGACCGATATTAAGGCCGTCGCCAGAGTTATGCCCGCCGAAGGACCGTCTTTGGGAATGGCCCCTTCCGGAATATGAACGTGCAAATCAAACTTGCTGAAGTCGTCAGGATCGATTTGCAGTTCTTTAGCGCGCGACTTGGCGTATGAATATGCAGCCTGGGCCGACTCGCGCATGATCTCGCCGAGCTGCCCGGTCAAAACCAAACTGCCTTTCCCTTTCATGCGCAGCGCTTCAACAAATAGTACGTCGCCTCCGGCGATGGTCCAGGCCAATCCGGTGGCGATGCCAATTTGATCTTTCTTCAAAACCTCTTCGGGAATGATCTTGGGCGCACCCAGAAATTCGTGCAGGTTCTTGACTGAGACGCGCACGACGCCCTTCTGGCCCTCGCCAATCCGGCGCGCCACTTTCCGACAAATCGATCCGATTTCGCGTTCGAGCTGGCGCAGCCCCGCCTCTTGCGTGTATCGCTGAATCATCGCCGTCAACGCGGTCCGCGAGATATTCAGGTCACGAGGCGTGATGCCGTTTTCGTCCATTTGCTTGGGCAGCAAATGTCGATAAGCGATTTCCAGCTTCTCCTCTTCGGTATAGCCGGCGAGCCGGATCACCTCCATGCGGTCCCGCAGCGCAGACTGCACCGTGTCGAGCATGTTCGCCGTGGTCATGAAGATCACGTTCGACAGATCAAACGTGACGCCCAGATAATTATCGCGAAAACTATTGTTCTGTTCGGGATCCAGAACCTCGAGTAACGCGGAGGACGGATCGCCGCGAAAGTCCGCCCCAACCTTGTCTATCTCATCGAGCATGATCAGCGGATTGTTCGTGCCGGCTTGCTGCAGCGCCTGAATGATCCGGCCGGGCATCGCACCCACATAAGTGCGGCGATGACCGCGAATCTCCGCCTCGTCGTGCACACCGCCGAGACTGAGCCGCATAAACTTTCGGCCGAGCGCGCGGGCGACGGAACGCCCCAGACTCGTTTTGCCGACTCCCGGCGGCCCCACCAAACAGAGGATCGGACCCTTTGGTTTCTCTTTAAGCTTCCGCACCGCGAGCGCTTCGATGATGCGCTCCTTAACCTTTTCCAGCCCGTAGTGATCCTCGTTCAATATGCGCTCAGCCTTGTGCAGATCGAGGTTGTCTTTTGAAGATTTTGACCATGGCAAGTCAGTCATGATCTCCATCCAGTTGCGCAAGGTCGCCGTCTCAGCCGCGTCAGGATGCATGCGCTCGAGTTTTTTCAACTGCCGCAGCGTCTCTTCCTCAGCCGGCTTGGGCATCTTGGCAGCTTCAACCTTCTCGCGGAATTGCTGAAGCTCCTCGGCGAGCTCGTTGCCTTCACCCAGCTCGGTTTGGATCGCTTTCATCTGCTGTCGCAGATAAAACTCCCGCTGTGATCGGTCGATGTCAGCGCGGGCCTGGGTATTGATTTCCTGCTGAACTGTCAGCACTTCGATTTCTTTGTTGAGCAGCTCGTTCACGCGCCTGAGCCGCGCAGTCGTGTCCGCGATTTCGAGCACGGACTGTGCATCATCAACCTTCAACTCAAGGTTCGAGGCTGACAGGTCCGCCAATCGGCCCGCATCATCCAGATTGGCGATGATGGCCATGACGTCCGGCGAAATGTTTTTGCCAAGGTTCGCGGACTTTTCCATCGAGCCGCGCACGTTGCGCATAAGGGCTTCAACCTCGAGAGAGCGCTCCGGAGCCAGAACTTCTGGCATGACTTCTAACTGCGCCTGCAAAAACTCGCCGCCGGAATTTACCGTCTTAATCCGCGCGCGCGACACGCCCTGCACCAGAATGCGAATCCGGCCATCCGGGAGCTTCAGCATTCTCATAATCACCGCCACCGTCCCGACCTGATAGAGATCGTCCTGCTGGGGTTCTTCTTTATCAAGATCTTTCTGGCAGGCAAGCAGAATCATGCGATGCTCGCCGAGCGCCTCGTCAACGGCCCGGATCGATCGATCACGCGAAACAAACAGCGGCACGATCATGAACGGATAGATCACGATATCGCGCAGCGGCAAGAGCGGCAGCTCATCGGGAATCTGCAACTGCGGCTCAGCTTCGTTCAGTGCCAGGCCTTCAGTAAGTCCTTCGGTAAGGTCTTCGTTGATGTTTTCTGTCATATACTCCGGCTTTTTCTGGTCCGCCCGCTAAATCTCGGTAATTGGAACCCTGAACTCCGATCCTCTTCGATCCTTGATCTTCGGCAAGTGAATCAACAATACGCCATTTTCAAGCTCTGCGGTCGCGTCCTTAACGCTGATCGTCCAACGCAACGGCAGCACTCGAAGGAAATGGCCATAGCTGCGTTCTGAGCAAAGGTGCGAAACGATTCGCTGCCGTGAATTTCTTTTCTTCTTTTCGCCACTGATACGCAACTTAGTGCTGTTCAAACCAAGCTTAATCTGATTGGCGCTCACTCCCGGCAATTCGATGCGCACGCAAATCGCCTCGGCTGTCTCGCAAAGATCGACCGGCGGCGCCCAGGCGCCGGCGATCGTCGGTACCTGGGCCGCGGCGGCTTCCTGAAGGACCGAAAAAAGTCGCCCGACGCGTTCAGTCAGACGCTTGAGCTCAATCCGTTCCAGCCCGGCCGAACCCACACTCTTGACGCCTACACTCTTAACCATGATCAATCCGTCAATCCGCACGCGAGCGTCGCCCGACCATCACTGAATCATAAACCGACCCTAACACAACAGGTCACCAGGCAGCATCCAGAAATACCGTCGCTGACGTCTACGTTCGCCTTGGCACACCACTCGCGCGCGCCCGCACCAAAGTTTTCAATTCGTTCATGAATTCCGAGACGTCCTCGAACTCGAGATAAACGGACGCGAACCTGACATAGGCGACTTTATCGAGCTCCTTCAGGCGTCGCATGATCAACTCGCCGATCTTGCTGGTCGGACGCTCACGCTCAGGCGACTCTTGCACATACTTTTCCACCGCATTAACGATGCTATCCAGTTTTGCCGGCGGAATCGGACGCTTCTCACAGGCGCGCAAGAGCCCAGCCATTACTTTGTTCCGATCGAACGTCTCGCGAGTTTGGTCTTTCTTGGTGACCATATATGGGATCTGGTCTATGCGTTCATAGGACGTGAAGCGTCGTTCGCATTTCAAGCATTCCCGCCGCCGGCGAATCGAATCGCCTTCCCGCGATTCTCGCGAGTCAACTACTTTATCTTCAAGAAAAGCACAGAAGGGGCATTTCATAGTGTTCGGTCCTCACAATTGCCTTGTTGTTTTTCTAACTGTTACGCGCGTTCAGCCAACGCCACTTTTTCGTCTTCTACTGCATGTTCGACAGCGCGCACGGAAATCAAAGCCCGCAGTCGGGTGATGTTCACGTCGCCGCGCAGGAAATAGAAAAAGCCAAATAACGCGGCCGGAGCAAAGTCGACCAGATGAAGGATAATTGCCACCGCCGCTGCCTGATCGCGCGCCACGCCAAGCAGAATGAGCGCTGCTCCGGTCGCGGCATGAAAAGCGCCGGCGGCGCCACCGGGCGTTGGAACCGCCGAGCCAACCATCGACCAACCCATTACAAAGAGCACCTGCGTAACGCCAAAGGGCAGTCCAAACGCGCGGCATACCAGGAGGTTTCCCACCGCCACCGAAGCCCACAATAAAACCGAAAGACCCCCGCTAATCGCCAACTGGCGAATATCGGAGAGCACGCCTAGCGCCGTGGCCAGCTGTTCGAGGGTGCTCAGGACTGCGCGCTTCAGTCTCGCCCCGAGGCCCGCTTTGCCGCTGACCTTCCGGTCTAGCCAGGCAATTACCCCGGCAGAGCGCCGCCGAAACCAAATCAGCACTGTAACGATCACGGCCAACAGGCCCAGCAGCACCCATCCCAACGCTCGAGCCCGGGAAAACGTTTCCGTGCTTGCGGCTGATGGTTGCAGCCAAAGCAAATTGATCGCGAAAATCGAGACCACTGCGATGGTGTCGTACAGGCGCTCAACCATGATGGTCACAAAGGAGGCTGCCGGACGGACACGCGGATCGCGCATCGGCAAAACTACCGGTCGCACCACTTCGGCGGCGCGGCCAATGAGAAGCACGGCCCCAAACCCAACGGTCGTAGCGATCCAGATCTCTTTGAGGCTGGCTTTCGTCAAAGGCGCCAACAACACCTGCCAACGGATTGCTCGCCACAGGTAGCCAAGCAAGACAATTAAGGATGCCACTGCGATCAGTCGCCAGTCGGACCTCTGCAGAGCCAGTTTTACCTGTCCCCAATCCAGGCGACGGCCAAACCACCAGATAATGGCGACGGCCAGTAGGAGCAGGACCAGGAATTCAAGATATTTGCGATACTTTGCCAAGGATTTCCTGACTAATGTTCAGCAAAACGGGGCGGGAGGATAGCTTGACTAAAATTAGAACCCGACCACAAGATATGGTGTGGCTCCGCAAGCCTACAACAGTTTAGTGGTGCGCGCAAGAATCGTCTCCGCGGCCGGGCCGCTGGACTGATGCCGGCCGGACAGCACAAACAAAGGCCAACGGAACTTTGCTTTAGGGCCGGACGTAAGACGGTGCGTGTCGCGGGCAGTCGGCGACCTTTTGCTTTCGGAACGACGACCTAAATCGGAGACTCAACAAGTGGGAGCCGCCAGGAGCTTGGCTACCAGCGAAGGCGCGGAATTGGTTAGAAAGTGCCGGTCGGGCGACGGCGCGGCCTGGGAAGAGATTGTTCAAACCTACACTCGCCGCATCTACAACCTGGCTTATCGTTTTACGTCACGGGCGGACTCGGCTGAAGACCTGACTCAGGAGGTCTTTATTAGGGTCTATCGCTCGCTCGACCAATACAATCCCAAACAAGGTGATTTGCAGAATTGGTTGATGCGCCTGGCGCGCAACCTGATCATTGATGACTATCGCAAGCGCCAAAGAGCTCCCCAGGACGAGGCGGCGGACGACCTGGAGGTGCACCAGTATCATTTGCGGGCCGCCGGCGGCTCAGCCCAGAGAGAAATGGAGAGACGCGAGCTGGGGGCCCAGGTCCAGGGCGGGATCGACAAACTCTCACCGGATCTCCGGACCTGCGTCATCCTCCGGGACATCGAGGAGCTTTCCTACCAGGAAATCGTGGATTTGCTAAAGATTCCCGAAGGGACGGTAAAGTCGCGCATCAATCGCGGCCGCATTGAACTTGCGAAGATTCTACGTCGTATGCGTGTAGTGGAGGCCTGAGCAGGCTCCAGCCTTCGACCTTTAAGCGAGGGCTTGAGAGAAAGTGAACCAGATGCTTTGTAACGAATTTGAAGATCAACTGACGGACTACCTCGACGGCGCGCTGGGCGTGCAGGCAAATAAGAATTTTGCCGAACATGCGATGCGTTGCCCCGTTTGCCACGATCTCCTCGGCGAGGTAAAGAACACGCTGCTGGCTTGTTCGGCTTCGGAAGCCCCGCCCGCCGGCACTAGCCTGGAAGCGCGAATCCTGCTGACCACGATACCTGAGAGTGCACTCACCTGTTCAGAGTTTGAAGAGCATCTGACGGACTATCTCGACGGATTCCTGCTGGCGCCGTTGTATCACCGCTGGGAACGTCACGCGGCCATGTGTACCGGTTGCAGTGAACTGCCCGGAGACGTCGTACGCGCAATCGGAGCCTGCTACACGTACAAACAGGATGAGTTGACGGTGCCCGCCGGGTTGGAAGCGCGGATACTGCAAAACACGATTGGCAATGTGCTGCCTCAGCAAGTGCGCGCTCCGTTTACATCCCGGTTGATCGAATGGGTTCGCGGTGCTCTGGATCCAATCGTGTCGCCGCAGCTGGCTTCCGTAGCAACGATGTTGCTGGTGTCGGTATTTGTATTAACCAACACGGTTTCGACCGACGGATCCGTCGGGGGTATCTACCAGGCCAGCTTGCAATTGGCTGAACGGACCGCCGGAAGCGCTTCAAAGAGTTCGGCGCTTCCCAATGGAATGAAGAAACTCGCCGGTAGTGTCGACGACTTTATGGGCGGAGAAAAGGCGGGAAAAGCAAATGATGCGAACCAGAATCAGAATAACTCGAATCAAGAAAGCGCGCCGCAGGACTCGCAAAGCAAGCCGAAAGGTGGCACCTCAGAACCGAGCAAGAAGCAATAGCTCGTCTGTCAGGGCTCGCTAAGTTGAGCTGGAAATGATGAACTGCGCTTATCACACTCGAAACCCGTCCGCCGTGCAATGCAGCCAGTGCGCGCGGCCGCTTTGCCCGGCCTGCGATCATCGGATTCGCGGGTTTCCCTTCTGTCAGGACTGCATCGTTGCCGGGGTCGAGATGTTGAGTTATCAGCGCTCTCGCAGCACCGATCAGGGAGTTATCCGCCGTAAGACGTCCCCGTTTGTCGCCACTCTGCTTTCATTTTTTGTTCCGGGATTGGGCGCCGCGTATAACGGTCAGACTTCGAAGGCCATAGTTCACTTTGCAATTTTTGCCAGCTTCTTTCAGATGGCGGTAGTCACAGATGGCGTGACCTTCTTTGTCCTCGGCGTAGTAGGCACTTGGTTATTCGCCGCGGTCGACGCCTGCCGCACTGCACAATTGATGCGTGCCGGTTTGGCGCCGGACGCCGAAGAAGACGCAATCGCGCGGCAACTCTATGGTAACCCGTTCGCGTGGGGCATCACCCTCGTGGTTCTCGGTTCGGTTTTCCTGGCGCACACTCTGCTGGGTGTGCAGTTCCCAGTACGGCGCACTTTGCCGGTAGCCCTGGTGGTGCTTGGCGCTTACATGTTGTTTGATTATTTGAAACGACGGCGGCGGCGCGAAGAGTTACGCTCGTTTGATACGAACAATCCTCCGCCGTCGGTGGTAGCGAACTGGCCGGGTAGTTCCGGGACCGGAAACTTTCCGACGCACGCAAGCCAGCGCCAACTGAATTCGGCGAGGTTTAAGTAAGTAAGTCAGAGGTTATTTATATGGCAATCCTTTATGCACTTGGCCGTGGCGGCGCTGTGATCGCTCTAGTTCTTCTGGTAGTGGCGTTGCTCAAACAATTAATCGCCATGGTCGGGTTTCTGCTCGCGCTGGTGAAGTTCGCCATCATCATCGCTTTTGTCGCAGTCCTGGTAATGATCGCGCTGGCCATCTTCCGCGACCGTTCAAGACGCAAACAGGAAAATTCTCAGGCCTGATGCCCGCCCGCCAACCTCTTTTCCGCTAACATGGAGTGAAAAATCTCCTTTCTTGCCGTTTGCCTTCTCGATTCTCGTGTGATAGGGTTTCGCGCTCTAGCAGCAATCCAGGGCTTGCGACTGAATCCAATGCGACCCGGCATTCAGCTCACGGTTCTCGCTGCTAGCCTTCAAGCAGGGTTTCTAGATCTTCAAGTGGGTTCTTAATTTAAGACCTCGCAATTGGTAGCCTTTTCAGTCGCCTATGTGGGCGTCTGTTACTTTCGCGGTCGTTCAGGCGGCCCCTTTTTACAGGCACGCTTGGACTGACCGACAGGAGCAGAATGATGACCCGAGACGACCGTTTTTATGCATTTATCGTTGCCCGCACCTCCCGATCCCGAGCTCATATTCGTCGAATTTGCGTTCATAAACGTTGGTTGAGACTGTCCGCGCTGGCCCTGATAGCCCTAGCGGGCGGTCTAATCTACGGCTTTTACGGTCTGACGCAGCAGGCGGAACATCTGCGCATTGACCACGAAAACCAGCGCCTGCGCGCCGAGAACGAAAAGCAGAAGCAGGAACTGCAAAACCTTAATAATCGCGTCGACGCCGTGGAAGACACGTCGCGCAAGCTGGCTGAAGTTTCTGGCGTAGCTGAAGAACAGAGGGTCCGTGGCCAAGGTGGTCCCGCGCGGCCGGTTGACAGCGCCGCGACGTTGGCGGCATTACAGTCAAAAACGGCAAAGATCGAACGCGAGTTGAGGATGTACGAAGGCTTCCTGCGTAGTAATGGCGTGATCCCGTCATTGTGGCCCGTCAGCGGCAAGCTCGAGAGCGGCGTCGGCGGACGGCGCAACCCGTTTGGCGGCCGCGGCTGGGAATATCACGAAGGCCAGGATATTGATGCCGCTTACGGCGTGCCGGTGCAGGCCACCGCCAGCGGACGGGTGACAATCGCCGGACGTCAAAGGGGCTACGGCAATGTGGTTTATGTCGACCACGGCAATGGTTTGTCGACGCGTTATGGCCACCTCTCAGAAATCGATGTGACGATAGGTCAAACTGTAACGCGTGGGCAAACGATCGGTTTGGTCGGCTCGACCGGGCGCTCGACGGGTCCCCACCTTCACTACGAAGTCCGCATCAACAACCAACCGGTCGATCCCAGGCAATACTTGCCGGGAGCCGAACGGCAATAGCCACCGAGTATCGACTTTAGTCGGGTCTTCATCCGCGGATCAGGATCCGACTAAAGTTTTGATTAACAGACTTTAGTTCACGACCACTCGTTTCCCCTGATCACTTTTCTGACAGCTGACCCTCTGGTAACATCCATCCCGCACCTATTCTTGCTTAACTACAAAGGAAGAAAATCAATGACTTCGAGGTATTCGCGCGCTGCTGCGCTGCTACTTTCGCTTCTGTTCTTTATCAGTCTGGTTCCTGTTTCCGCTCTGGGCGACGAAGGCATGTTCCTGCCGGACACGCTCGATCAACTGCCGCTGAAAAAACTCCAACAACGGGGTCTGAAGATTCCGATCACGGACATTTACAACATTAACGGGCCAAGTATTAAAGACGCCATCGTGATAGTCGATGGCGGTACCGGCGAGTTCCTCTCGCCTGAAGGCCTGTTGTTGACGAATCACCACGTGGCCTTTGACGCGCTGGTGGCGGCGTCGGATCCAACCAAGGACTATTCGACGAATGGGTATCTGGCAAAGAACCGAAGTGAAGAGCTGCCGGCGAGGAACTACACCGTCCAAATCCCACAGCAGATAAAAGATGTGACGTCTGAAGTTCTGGGAGGACTGGCGGAAGGAATGCCCGCTCAGGAGCGCATCGCGGCCATCGCTGGTAAGGCCCAGGCCCTGGCGGCGGCGCAGACAAACCAAGCCGAAGGAATTCGTGGGCAGGTGCTGCCGCTTAACGAAGGACTCTCTTACTACCTGTTCACATATCTGGTGCTGCGCGACGTGCGCATCGTCTATGCCCCGCCCAAAAATATCGGTTTCTTCGGCGGCGACCCAGACAACTTCGAATGGCCACGGCACTGTGGCGATTTCACGTTCATGAGGGCATACGTCGGAGCGAATGGAAAGCCGGCCGAGTATTCAACCGCGAACGTCCCGTACAAGCCGAAAAAGTTTCTTAGTGTCTCGATGGCCGGCGTCAAAGAGAACGATTTTGTGATGGTGATGGGTTACCCAGGCTCGACGCGGCGGTATCGTGAAAGCTATTCAATTGGGTACAACCAGGATGTGGCGATTCCGATGCAGATCGACGTCTTCTCCCGGCAGCTCGAGGCTTTGCGCAACGCCGGCAAAGACAATCGGGAACTGGCGATTCGACTTCAAAGCCGAATCTTCGACATCTCCAACACCTTGAAAGATCTCGAAGGCTCAGTCCTGGCGCTGCGCCGGGCCGGCATCGTTGAGAAGCGACGCGCTGAAGAAGCCGCCTTTACCAAATGGGTCAATGAAAACCCTGAGCGGCAGAAGAAATACGGCCAGGTTTTGCCGTCCCTGCAAAAGGCCTATGACGAACTATTGAAGACCCAACCGCGGGATCTTCTGATTCAGCAGATTTCCGGGGTCAGCGATCTCTTTCAGATTGCCTCAATTATCAGCAACGTGGCCGCGGATAAAGAAAAGCCGCAGGCCGACAGAAATCCTAACCTCGCCATGTTGGCAGTACGCGCTCGCGGCGCGCTCGAAGAAGTATTCGCTGAGCGCATGCCCGAACTTGAGCGCAACATGCTCGCATACCTGCTCCGCAGAGCCGGTGAATTGCCCGATGGACAAAAAATTCCCGCGGTTGAAAAGCGCTTTGGCAGTCTTTCAGGTGATGCCCGTGTTCGCGCTGAAGAGGACTTTGCTCGTGCGCTGACCGACAGCAAGAACCTGAACAGCGCGGCGGCGGTATCGCCATTATTCGACATGTCGTCAGCAAAACTTCGCGAGCTCAATGAACCTTTGATCGACTTTGCCGGTGAGATTGCGGAGATGGCTACTCAGTCTCAAGCGCGGACGCGGGCCTTTAATGCGGCGGTAAGTACCTGGCGGCCGCTGTTGGTAGCCGGCATCACCGAAATGCGCGGCACCAAACTCTACCCGGATGCCAATCGCACGCTTCGCTTTAGCTATGGAGACGTAAAAGGCTACGTGCCGCACGACGCCGCTATCTACCAGGCGTTCACCAATCTATCCGGGGTTATTGAGAAAGATACGGGCCGCGAGCCGTTTGATGTGCCCGCCAAGCTCAAGCAGCTTTATGCTGCGCGCGATTTTGGTCCTTATGCGACGCCTGATGGACAAAACGTTCCGGTCGATTTTATTTCAACCGCTGACATCATCGGCGGAAACTCCGGCTCGCCGATAATGAACGGTCGCGGTGAACAGGTGGGAATCGTCTTTGACGGAAACTACGAAGGACTCGGAAACGACTTCTTCTTCAACGAGTCAAAGGGCCGTACGATCTCGGTCGACATCCGCTACGTGCTGTTCATTGCCGACAAATTCGGCGGCGCCGGCTATATCCTGAAGGAATTGGATATTCGGAACGCGCCGGCTTCGATGCGCAAAGCTGCGTAAAACAGACAGGGAGCAACCCATGAAAAAGTTAATGTCGATTCTTTGTGTCGCGCTGCTCGGATCATTTTTGTTGAGTCCGGTAAGCGCTAAGTCCCTGGGAGACTATTCCAGCGCGATCTCGAGTCAGGACGATGCGTTTAAGCATACCGGCGCCGGCGTCAAGTTTGTTTTGCCCGCCGGTTGGAAAGCTAAACCGGATGGAGAAGTAATCACCGTTTCGACGCCGGATGACGCTTTGCAAATGGTCTTTTGGGTGCCGGAGGAAGAAACACTCGACGCCGCGGTTAAGGACCTTGACAGCGAGCTCGGCAAGACGATTAAGAACATCAAGATGAGCGGCAAGGGAACCAGAGATACGCACAACGGTATGGCGCACTACAGCGTCGATGGCACGGGCGAGGTTGACGGCACTACTATCGAGTGGAGTGTCGACGTTCTGGCGGCCCGGAAGATTGTGATCATCCTGTCTTTTGCCGCCCCCGGAGCCTGGGAGAAACACTCGGACGACGCTTCAAAGTTCATCGGCAGTATCAGGAGAATCGAATAAAACCCGATAAATCAGGGCTTTTCAAGAAAACCCGGCCGGGGCGCCCCGCAGTCTTTTTTCTTGACAGGCCAAAACGGCATCGTTTAGGATTCGCCGTCGTTTAAATCAGTGCCAGGGTCGGCTTTAACCTTCCTTCGCATTTCGATTTGCAAAGCGCAAAAGATGAATTCGAGTTTTTTGCCCTGAAGTACGTGCATTGCGATCGCGCGCTCTGGCGCGGGTTCGCGTGCGCATGTTCGTTGTGTTTCCGTGTAGCGCCCCAATTCAAGCGCGTTCGGCTCACAGCATTAACTGATGGCTGAGTAACACCAGGATTTTTGTGAGACTCGAGCCAGTTTTACCGAATCGTTAGGAGGATTCGTTTGTATGTCTAGAATAACCGGTAAGGTCAAGTGGTTTAACAACTCGAAGGGTTATGGCTTCATCGAGCAGCCAGGCTCTTCGGACATCTTCGTTCACTATAGCGCCATTCAAGGTGACGGCTTTAAGACCCTCGAAGAAGGTCAGGAAGTCGAGTTTGAAGTGACGCAAGGCCCGAAAGGACCACAGGCCGAAAAAGTGACAAAGGCGTAGGTCTCCCCGGCTTGCTAACAGCAAAGCCACTGACCGCTTCCGGTCGTGAGCCCGGAAGACGCGAAAACAAAAAGGCGATCTCGGTAACGAGATCGCCTTAGTTTTTTGTGGCACCCGAATTCAGCCTGTCCGACTTACTTGTCAGCTTTCGCTTTGAAGCTCACGTGTCCGCCTTCCACATCGACGGAAAACAGCATTCGCTCTGAGCCAACCTTCTCTTTCATGGTGTCGGTGCGCTCCATGATCAACCGGTGAAACCTGGCAAAAGAGAGATCGTTGGTTGACTCGCCGCAACTTCGCTTCGCTTCCATCAACGCGTCGTAGACGCCTTTGACTGTCTGCACATCATGACGAACGTCGGTGCATGAAAACTCGGAACGAGCAAACGGCTCGGCGGCGACTCTTTGCGAGGCGCGGGCGGCCGTCGCGATATCGCGGCCTTCTTCCCTGCCCTGGGTGATACGGCGCCACATCTCGCGAAACGACGCGTACCGGGACGCCAAAGAGCTGTAGTGATAACGCTGCGCGAAGGAAAGTGACCGATCATCTCCGAGTCGCTTGAGATGGGCTTCGACTCGCATCTTGGTGTCATAAGGCGGCCGTTTCGAGCCGCCATTAAAGTAGACGTCAAACTCAATCTTCAGCCGCCGAATGTCTTCTTCCAGGCGGGCCAGGCGGTCCTCAACGGTCGGCTCGGTATCGATGCCGGACTTGTTTCGATCGCGACGTTCTTTCGCCAGTCGGGCCAGTTTGTTGTTGTGCAAAGCCAAGTGCGGGATTCTCCTAATCGAGGCAGCGCAACGCGGGGTCGCTACCGTTGATCTCATAGTATGGTTTGGCTTCCGCGGCTGTCAATAAATTCTTGGACTAATTCGGCGACCTTGGCAGGGTTGATATGGCTTGGGAGTAAGACGGGCAGTCCGAGACGGAGTCAGGCATCAAAGTTTTAGTTTTAGGTCCTTTTTCCCGGTATCCCCGCCGGAAAAACGAAATGGCTCGCCGACCGCCAATCCCCGGAAGCTGGAGTCTTTAGCAGCGATAAAAGTCACGAGGAAGCCCTCTTCTCGATACAGGAAAATCGGCTTCCACATTGGATTACTCTTCAGTGGATCTTCCTTCGTAGTCCAATTGATATTCAGGCTATACCAGCCATCGGCGACGTTAGGAAACGAATACTTACCCTGCGAATCCGAAGTGGTTGACGACATTTGTCGAGTGCACTGTTTATACTGCGCGTCCTCGGCTTCAGACAGTTTGTTTTTCTGGCTAAGTTTGGCGCAGTTTTCGTCCGCATAGCTCTGCAACTTGACCTCAGCATTTTGAATCGGTCCACCTGCCCCAGACAAAGTGCCGGCGATAGAGCCAGTAGTCGGTGATTTGGGCGCGCGTGCGCAAGCGGTCGCGAGAATTCCGATCGCGAGAAGAGTCAGTATTCTTGGAGGCATGGTTTTAGCCTTTCAGTACGAGCCCTGTTCGACGCAGAGCTCGCTCTATTGCGACTGATCAATCAGTCGCGGGCTGCTTTCTTCTTCTTCTCACCCGACGGCTCACAACTACCGAGCCAGCGAACGCCACAATTCCGGAAACCGCAGCAACTATTCGGGCCCTGGTACGGACCTGCTGTCGCATGGCCTCGACCTGTCGATACTGCCGCTCGCGGTCGAGTATTTTCTCTCGATACATTCGATAGTCGGCCGTGCCGAAGTCTTTCATCTTCGCCATTGATGCCAGATCCTGCTCAGACTCAGCTGCCAGGCGCCTGGCCTCTGCAAGATAAGGTTGCGACGCCCGCCAGTAATACAGCGTTCCGGCCGCAATGGCCATGACGACGCCAATTAATACGGCTATCGCAATTCGCATAGAGGGCGATTACTCAAGCTCAAAAGCTGGATCGTTTTCGTTCTTATTAAAGCAAACGGGAATGAATGCGCGTCACTCTATTTCAGGACTCACGGCAAGTCAATGATTGTTCCGCCGCGGTTCCGCCCGATCCACTCGTCAGTTGCGCCGCTAATCAGATAGATCATATTCTTGCCACTTGCCGGCTTAATGCCATCCAACACGTCATGCCTCGGAAATCTTCGATGTCCAAAGAGCAGCTTCGACAACTACCGTCGATCGATGCGTTGTTGCAGACCGACGCCGCCAGGGAGTTGCGCCGCAAATTGGGCCAGGAGCAGCTGACGTCACTTGCTCGCCGGGTCACCGAAAACCTGCGTCAGGAGATTCTTGCCGGCGGCTTTCATTCCAAAGACTCAAGCGGTAACGGTTCGCAAACTTCCCTATTGAAAGAAGCCGAAAAGCGGCTGGCGCTGACTCACGACTCAGATTCAGCTAAGCGGTTGCGCCGCGTAATAAATGCCACCGGTGTGATTCTGCACACCAACCTTGGACGCGCTCCGCTGTCGGCTGCGGCCATCCACGCGATTGACCAAGCCGCGAAGGGCTATTGCACTTTGGAATACGACCTCGCCACCGGAATGCGTGGACGACGGGGCGCCCGCGCCGAAGATTTGCTGGCAAGCCTGACCAGAGCCGAAGCAGCACTCGTGGTGAATAATTGCGCCGCGGCTGCCTTGCTCGTGCTTACCGTGCTGGCCCGCGGTGGAGAGACGATTGTTTCGCGTGGCGAGTTGGTTGAGATTGGCGGCGACTTTCGCGTGCCTGAGATCATGGCCCAATCGGGCACGCGCATGATTGAAGTTGGCGCCACGAACCGCACCCGCTTGTCGGACTATCGGAAAGCACTGACTGAACAGACGCGGCTGGTTATGCGCGTTCATCCGTCGAACTATCGCATAGTGGGATTCACCAAGACGCCGACGCTGCGTGAACTCACCGGCCTCGCCCATGAAGCCGGACTTGTTGTTTATGAAGACGCGGGTTCCGGCGCGCTGGTTGACTTCGATCAATACGGGATCGCCGGCGAGCCGCTTATCCGCGCCTCGATTGAAGACGGCGCCGACGTGGTTTCTTTCAGCGGCGACAAACTCCTGGGCGGACCGCAGGCCGGCTTGCTTGTCGGGCGGTCAACGTTGATCGAGCAAATGCGAAGTCATCCCTTGTACCGCGCGTTGCGAGCGGACAAGTTGAGGCTAGCCGCGCTGGAAGCGACGCTGGACGCGTATGCGCGCGAAGCCACCAGCGAAGTTCCGGTGCACCGGCTGATTGCCGCCTCCCAACTCGAGATCGAGCAGCGCGCCCAGGCCTTTCTTCAGCGGCTTCAGACCAAAGGCAATCAAGATTTGCACCTCGAGACTCTCGAGGGAGAATCCGCGATTGGCGGAGGGTCGGCGCCCGTCTCGCGACTGCCAACGGTGCTGATATCGCTCACGCATGGCCGGCTCAAAGCCAACCAAATCGAAGCGGCGCTCAGGGCCTCAGATCCACCCGTCATCACCCGAATCGTCGACGACTCAGTCCTTCTCGACCTACGCACAGTCGAGCCGTACGACGAGCCTGATCTTGAGCGGGCCGTCCTTGCCTTGTCCTGAACCAACACAAATCACAAAAAGCGCTGAATTTGCGCACAAAACCTACCAAAATAATTTGGTTTCACTTGCGCCAAACAATGGCCAGCAGTGTATAATCTGTTTGACCTCAGGTGCTGTGCGTGAGCGCCATTCGGATCAAGGTCGCCCACAACATTCCTCTCAAATCACGCCGCAAAGTTTGAAAACGTCTTCCAGGAAATCCCTTTTGTTTTCGCTGCTGCTCGCCTTTCTGGCGGGGGTGGCTACTTGTGCCATCTGGCGCGCCGGACTCATCGATTCACTCCAGTCCGCGTTCGTAGTCAGCGTGGGCCGCACGGAAGTTCCCCTGCAATCGCCACAACCGTGGCTCGGTTTGCTGCTCATTGTCGGCATCAGCACCAGCGCCGGATTCTTTGTTAGCCGCGCGGGCGCCCGCCGTTCTTTTCTGATTCTGGGATTTGGGTTTCTCGCGATGGCGGCCGCCAGTCTCCTAACCTCGCGTTATCTCAAGGCAGACATTCTGTTCGCGCCAATGGCTGTCGGCGCGATCGGCGCCGTCTTCCTGGTGCAACTTCATCGTCTGTGGCAGATCGATTCAGTGCTCACCCATCACGTCAACGAAATCGCCTCGCGAACAGATCCAGACGAAGACGGCTCGTCCGAAACCCGATTGACCAGCGGTCTAAAACTCCTGCAAACGATCTTACCGCTGGAAGAGGCGGTGATATTCCAGCCCAATGAACTTGGCGAGCTAGTCCAGTGTGCTCGTTTGCGGAACAATCCGAGCGGAGCTTTGGAGACGAACCGCAACGCCGTCTGGCGACAATTGATTCAATTGTGTGACCGTGCGGTGCAAACCGGCGAAATGGTCATGGCCGCGGCGGGCGAGATCGATTCGCTGGAAAATGTGGCGATGCCGCTGCTCCACGAAAAACGCGCCGTCGGATCGCTGCTGTTGCGATTGCGCGAGAGCATCGATCAGAGTGACCACCGCTTGCTTTCGGCAGTCAGCGGTCAGGTCGCCCGAAATCTTCAACGCGAGGAGGCCCGCAAGAAGAAACGTGAAAGCAATCTCCCGGCATTCATTTCAGCGCGGACTTCCGGAATGCGCTTGCAAGCCTTCGATGTGATTACGGGAAGCCTGATTGAGCATCGCTTCGGCGCGCAGGTCCTGGGCGAAGCCGCCGACGGCTACGCCATCGCTTTTCTCGATGGCACGATGGCTTACATAAATCCGGCGCTGTTGTGGGCGGCTCGCTTAAGCGAAGCCGAAGGTCAAAAGCTGGATCTCTTCGGGCTGCTCGATCACTTCCGCTCAGGAGTTTTTGACGAGCCTTCAATCGCCGTGCGCCGCGTTCTGCAATCCAGCGAAGCCTATGTGCGCGAATTGACGTTCCCGGATCGAAACCAGACATTCGAATTGCGCATCGCGCTGGCAACTGAGCGAAAGAAAAACGGGAATGGAAACGGCGCCAACGGTAATGGGGCCAACCCGCTCTGCTTTGCGATCCGGGTGCGCGATGTCACGCGCATGAAAGAATTCGAACAGCTGAAGAGCGACATGATCTCGCTCATGTCTCACGAGTTGCGCACTCCGCTGACCAGCATCAACGGCTTTGCCGAACTGCTGGTCATTGACGATAAGATCCCGGAGGAATCCCGCGAGTTCCTGCAAATCATTTCCAACGAGTCGCAGCGCATGTCGCGAATGATCGACACCTTCCTTTCCGTAACCCAGCTTGAGCGTTCCGACAAAAAGGAAGTAACTCAGACGGCTCTGCGCCTGGATGAAATAGTCCGCGAGACGATCGGCAGTATGCAGCCGATAGCCAAGAAGAAACGCATCCGGCTGATCGAGCAGCCCAATGGGCGCATTCCTCCGGTCGCTGCCGACAAAAGTTTGATTACTCAGGTAGTCACCAAGATGTTGGACAATGCGATCAAGTACAGTCCCGAGCGCACCGCGGTGACGGTCTCAACCATGCTCGAAGCTGAAACCGTGCGCGTGCTTATCGAAGACCGCGGCTATGGCATTCCGGCTGAATCGATTGATCGAATCTGGGAAAAGTTTTATCGCGTAGCCCGCGACGGCCAGGAGAAAGACGAAGAGTCAACCGGCCTCGGTCTGGCATTCGTCAAGGAAGTTGTCGAGCAACACGGTGGCACAGTCGCAGTCGAATCAGAGGTGAGCAAAGGCTCGAAATTCAGTTTCGCGCTCCCGCGGTTATGAAATGCAAGCAGGCCTCAAAGAGCTTGCCCCTGAGACCTGCATACGGACCAACTTTTTCTACCGGCCGAATTTACTTCTTCGCTACTTCAGACGAAACAAACTCAAGCTTTGACGTCTTGATTTCCAGCAGTGGGCCCAGCTCGTAGATGTTGCGGTAGCCATAGCTGTAAAGCGAGATGTAGGTCGAAAGGTTGAGCGACGCGGTTGGCGCTTTGGTTGGAAACGGTCTTTCAGCGCCCACGAAGTTGTTGTTGCAGTAGATCAGGATGCGCTGGTTCTTGTCCGGGAACATTTTATTCAAGCTATCCACGGTGATGTCCGGAAAGCTCAGATTGACAGCGCCCTTGATGTGCAGCTCGTTGTATTTTTCCGTGCTGCGAGCATCCAGAACGATGGTCCCCGGCTCTTTGCTCATCCGAATGAATTCATCTTCAGTCAACCGGCGCGATTCGCGATGTTCGGCGGCCTCTGAAGCGGCCCGGAGATAGCCGGGCATGTCGATGGCCGGATTGGTGATCCGCGGTTTCTTCTGAGCCAAAGCCAGCGGTGTCAGCCCTAAAATCGTCAAAGTCAGCATCAGCAATAGTCGTTTCATTTGGGTTCAGTCCTCCCTTGACCCCTAGAACGATCCATTCCTGAAAGGCTTGCACGCGCAAAGCAGTTTTTTATTTGAGTTAAGCCGGGGCTGAAATTGCGCCGGATTTTGGCCTAAATGGCGGGTTTCTCGCTGGAGTCTCGGACCATCAACACAGCCGGAACAAGAAAGAGCACGATCAGGCCGGTCAGCACAATTGGTGGCAGGAAAGTCAGGATCGCCATGATCGCAAAGCAAATCGCGAAGACGAACAAATCGATCAGGACAATTCCTTTCATGATTTCCGGTCCGGCCTTCTTCTTTAACAAATAAGCATTGATCAAGCCGCCGAGCACGCAGAGTAAGGAAAAGCACGAACTCAAGGCCGTAGACAGGTTCGCCCAGGTGGGATGAAAGATGGGGCCGAGGTCAGGCCGGTAGGTCCGCATCAGTTCAAACAGCTGACGTTCGACTTCATTCTGCGGCGCCGGCGAGATGAATAGAGTGATCGAATGCACCGCGGCCGTCAGAAACATCACGACCACCGCCGCCCACAACCAGAACGTGTAACGCCTCAGCATGGTTTGCTCCTAAGCCGGCGGTTCAGCGCCGATTGATAGTCCCCCGGCAATGACTCGCCCGGCAGAAGCAACGCTTGGTGTCCGGATGCAGCGTGTCTTCATAGTCGACCGTGATCTCCTCACCTCGCCGGATGTCCCGTAAGGCGAAGAACAGCACATGCCCATAGAGCGTTTTCATGTAAGCGTTCGGGGAACATGAGTGATTGACGTAATGCGTGCCGTTACCGCCGCGGCTCCCGTCCAGACTCCAGCGGCCGTCAATGTCACAGATGCGCAGCTTGGCCCGGCCGGCCCGGCGTCGGGCTTCCAGATCTGAAATTCGCTCGCCCGCGTATTCGGCGATCTTTTTGCGACGCTCAAAAGGCTTAGTGGCAAAGCAGCCCTTGCCGTTGATTGGTGAGGATCTGATTGACAGCCCCGGCGCCAGATTCAGCTTCATGCGGAGCGTATTGTACGACAGACCTCCAGGATTATTGATTCATTTGTTCATTGATTCATTGATTCAATGATCAAAAACCACGAATCCACGAACTCACACGAACCTCAATTCGTGTGTTTCGTGGATCCGTTTCTCCAAAGCCGCTACTGTCTTACTTCTGCGGCGCCACGTACCTCACCGACTTCAACTCGGCCAGGGCCGCCAACTTCTCAATCGGTAATCGACCGATAATCATCTTAGCGGACTTCGGATCGAGCACGACTTCAAAGCCGAGCTCCTTCAGCTTCGCCAGAGTCTCGTCTGACTTCTCAGTCAGCCAGATCTGGATCTCAGCTTTGCCATTGCGAATGAATTTCGCTTCGTCAGGTCCAGCCACCGAGTTCTTGATCTTCAAGCGATCGATGACCGCCAGCACCATCGGATTGAACTTCGTCTGCAGGTCGGCACGTATTTGATCGTCCGGTGACAGGTTCTTGTAGGACCTGGTCTCGTCCCCGTTCATCATCACGTTGCCGGCTAATCCTGGTCGCGGTGGAGGCGGAGCGTTGCCCCCACCAGCGTTTCCGCCCTGACCGGAGCTAATTCCTCCAGAGCTGCTACCACTAACTCCTCCCCCGCCAGTCCGCGAACTCATTTTTGCTTTAGTCGGGCCCGTAACCGTGGATGGACTTGGCTTCGGCGAGATCACATAACTGTAAGTCCTCATCAAACCTGCGCCACTGGCGGCGACTTCCCGCTCCTGCCCATAAGTCGTGTCTCGATTGACACCTTCGGGCACCTCAACGGGTACATCGATGCGCCGTGGCTGACCACCATCCGTTACGACCATTTCTTCGACCGCGACGAATGAAGTGTACTGAGTCATCAACCGGTACTCGAGACCGAGTTGGATGATGTTCTTCTTTACTTCTTCCTGCATATTGCCCTGCTGGGCGCCCTTGAAGTCCTGGCTCATCAAGTCGTCTACTCTTGTCCGCGCCCACAAAGTCGCCAGCACGTCGTGCTGGGACTGAGCATTGGAAAAATCAACCGGGATCTCACGGATGAAATCGCGCCCGGACATTTTTCCTCTTAAACGAATCGTGCCTCGTCCGCTGCCCGTGTAACGGCCCGTCAGAATCACCGGCTTGGCGCCGAACAAATCGGGAATTGTTTTGGGATAGACATCCGTGACCGGCAAGCCGCTCCAGTCGATCGAAATGTCAGTGAGCAGCGGGTTGCGCACTCGCTCATGAAAGCGCCGCGCTGCCGCCGAGCCATCGTCATTCAGGGCCACGTACTCCACTTCGCCGCGTCCGTACTTGGCCATGTTGTCGAGCAGATAGCGATTAACGCTGCCGCCGATACCAAAAGCAAACACGCGCGCGTTCGGATGCTTTTGCACTTCGCCGATGATTTCCATCTCGTTGCCGACATAGCCGTCGGTCATGAAACAGACGATGCGTACATGACCCTGCGCGTCCGACGGATCCATCGACGCCCTGATGGCTTTCATCATTTCCGTGCCGCCGCTGCCAGAACGCGTTTCGAGAAAGGCCTTAGCCTTGGCCAGGTTTTCTTTGGTCGCCGGCACCGGTTCGGGAAACAGGATGTGCTCGTCACCCGCAAAGGTAATCAGATTGAAAGTGTCGTAGGGATAAAGATTGTCGAGCGCCAGCGTCATTGTCTCCTTGGCTTTTTCAATCGGAAAGCCGGACATCGAACCCGACGTATCGAGCACAAAGACCAGTTCCTTTGGCGTCACGTCTTCAGCCGTAACTCGCTCAGGCGGTTGCAGGATGAAAGTGAAAAAACCGCCCTTGCTCGAACTGTGAGTGAGCAGCGCATCGGAGATTTTCTGCCCCGCGACATCATAGCGAAGCACGAAATCCTTGTTGGGAATCGTCGCTTGATCCTTCAGGCGGACGCGGGCGCGATGATTATCAGGCCGATCGATGTCGACCTCATGGGTTTTGGAAGTAAGCCCATCGATGGCCAGACCCGCATCGAGTGTCAGCTCAAACGAAACGTCATGGCCGGCGCGCATTCCTTCCGGCGCAGGCTCGGGAGTAATCCGCGACCCATCCGGCACCCGGTCTGTATTCGGGGCAAAGCCATTGCCACCGCTCTTGGTGGAATTCACCGATGCGGACCCGGGAATGTACCGAGGGCCTACTACCATTGGAAAAACAAATTCATACGAACCGTTTTCGTATTTCAGAGTCTCGACATAGCTGATCGTGATCTTAATCTTTTCACCCGGCAGGATGTTCGCGACCGATTGAGTGAAGATGTTCGGCCTTTCCTGATTCAGCAAACTCGCAGTCTTACCACCGGTTTTGGCAGCCTCGTATACGGCTTCAGCTTCTTCGCGCCGGAGAATTTTGCCGCGGACCGTACGATCGCCGACAATCATAGTCATGTCGTCGACGGCCGCATTCTCGGGGAGCGGAAATGTGTAGACTGCTTCAATCTTTTCCGTAAACGGATTCTCGAACTCCTGCGTCACGACCACGCGCGAAAGGAATCCACTGATCTCGGCTTTCACGTCCGTGTGCTTCAGCGGACACTCGGCCTTGGGCTGGCCGCTGGGATCAAGCACCTTGAGCGAGCCGGAGGTGGCAGTTCCCTGGGCGCTGACGACGCCCCCAGTACTTCGAATTGAGGACAGCCCGGTCAAAGCGGCGACGGTAACCACCATAAGGGAAAGGGATTGCAGCAAGATCCTGGGACGCATAGTCTTCTCCTTTTGCGAAGCAACGAACCGTTTTGGAACCGGGCCGAGCTTCCTGGGACCGGCGGTCGAGGCTTCATTGTTCTTGATTAGGTTAGAGACCAAACCTCAGTCTCTGGTTCCAAACTCCGTTGGTAGAACGTCAAAAGCGGGAGACCTTGCAAGTGTTAACTGCATTGATGCGAAAGTTTCCTCTCGCGATGGCCGATATTTTTGGAGTGCGGTAGCAAGCGCAGCGCGACACCGCTTTGGTTTCGCCGAAAAAAGTATCGAAAGCGCCGTCGCCGCTTCGCTCTGCCGGCGCACTCCAAAAACCCCCTCAATACAGATTGAAGTTGTACTCAAGCTGCATGTACGTCGCGACCGGCTGCCCGTTACGCGTAGCCGGCACAAATCGGATTAGGCGCGCGGCGCTGATCGCCCTTTCGGTCAGCCCGCCCGACAGCGATTGCAACGGGCGAATGTTGGTCACCTCTCCCGATCTTGAGAACACTACCCGCAGGATAACCGTGCCGGTAATCTGATTCCGTCTGGCTTCCTCAGTGTATTGAGGCTCAGGTTTGAACAGCACGCGCGCGCGCGTCGCTACTTGCGACACAGTCCACACGCGGTTCGGATCCTCCGGATTGGGATTATCCCCACCGGGCCCCCCACTTCCTCCGCCGCCGCCGATGCTTCGATCGCCTCCGCCGATGTTCCCTTTTCT
Organism: Acidobacteriota bacterium; assembly: GCA_038040505.1. Taxonomy (GTDB): domain Bacteria; phylum Acidobacteriota; class Blastocatellia; order Pyrinomonadales; family Pyrinomonadaceae; genus UBA11740. The sequence continues at coordinate 51,435 of JBBPID010000028.1, forward strand.
TCCGGGTCCGAACCCCGGCCCATCACCTTCACCAATCCCAGAGCCGTTGTTGGTGCCGACGCCACCACCGTATCCTGGCCCGTTGGATGGGACCGTAGCTTTTGATCGCGGATCACCGTAAGAAGCGAACGACAACTTGCTCCACAACGCCGGGTCGATATCAATACCCCCTTCCGGCAAAGACTGGGGAAGCCGGATCAGAGTTGTTGGGATTGGCGCCGGAATCTCTGACGGTTGCGGCGGCCGGCCCTGTGAAGGCGGCAAAGGGTTACCCGCACCGCCGCTACCGCCACCATGAGCCTTAGCTGGTTCTGGCCGCGATCCTTCGCCGTTCCCGTCGGCAAAACCCACCCGGCCTTTTCCGTTGGCGCCGATTCCTCGATCAGTCCGCGGGATTTCGTTGTTTTGAAAATCCAGTATCTCAACCAGTGAGAGGTCGTCATCACTTCCCACTGCCGCACTGGCTTTCTGAGTGTGCTTTTCCAAAACCAGAACGGCCAGAATGGTGGTCACGACGAGCAGCAGCGCCGCTGCCATCCCAGAGACCACATGCGGACGGCGGACCGTATTAGCGACAGAGATTCTCAGTTGAAGGATTAGGCTTCCGATGAAACCAGCCGG
>JBBPID010000135.1:0-6944 GCA_038040505.1 Acidobacteriota bacterium
ATTTGGAGTACTGAATATAGATCCGTTAAGTGACTCCTCGGATTATAGCCCTACTGAAGTGAGATGGGTAGTTTGCTGGCGGGGAATGTCGTGTCACAGGTTGGGAGTTCCGACGACGAGGAAAACCGATCCACCAAACACACAAAAAGACACCAACAAGTATTGTTGGGTGCCAATTCGTATGGTTTTCGTAGATCGTTAGTGTTGCAAACGAACGCGAAATGGCGGCTCTGCGTATCTCGTGGTTTACGGCAAGGCGTCCGTCCGGTTGGTCTTAACGAAGCAGACGCGCAAAGAACGAACCGCTAAGCGGAAGAGTTCGAGCCAGCCAAAACAGGACACCGCCTGATCTGGAAGGCGCAGCGACAGCCGGCGTTACTTCAGCACCGTCTGAATCCTCAGCCGCGCCGGAAGAATTTGAGCCCAGCTGCAAAGTGCTATCGACCGAGCTGTAGATCGCCAGATACATCTGCGTTTCCGAGGGAATCAAAGTACGCCATTCAGCTCCGCCATTTTTCAGATAGAGCGGCAGACGCATCGGATTTGAGTTGTAGCCTGCGGCCAACAGTTGCGGCTTGGTCGCAATGCCACTGCGGAGTGCTTCCTGAACTTCCAGACTCTGGTTCAGATTGGTCCAGGTGTCGTTCATGTAGAGCAGCATCGCTTTGAGAGCATTCGCATGGTCGCGCATGCCGCTTACAAAATCCGCCTGTAACGTCACGTTGGGATGCTGTTCACGAATGGCTGCGTAAGTGCGCGGAATCATCTGGATCATGCCGCCGGCCCCGGCCGAGCTGACCGAGTAGCGAAAAGTGTTTCCTTCGTTCAGCGCGTAAAGCGAGAGAATCTCGGGGAAGAGGAGCGTTCGGTCCTCGTTCATGAAACGCTTGTGATCCGTGTGCTCGACGATGCAAAGATGCTCGGCAATATCCACGATATCGGCAGGGATTTTCACGCCGTCGTGCGCGAGCCTCTGGGCAGCTTCATCAAGCATCGTTCGGACGTATGTCTGACCGGCCGAAGTAACTACCGGCGAAAGCAAAGCCGGATGCGCCGAGGTGTAATAAGCAATCTCGGCCACCACGCCGCCCTTAACAATTGGAAACTGAACCATCAGCGGAAAGAGCGTGCGGCCGGTTGCCACGTCCGTGACGTTAACCGCGGTGTTGACGCCGTTGGCGCGCAGCACACGCATCCGCACCGACCCACCCTCGCTCAAAGCTGCCGAGAGTTCGGAATCTTTCGAAAGAAAATCCGCCTTGGGTACAGAGAAGAGACTGATTTCTGAGGTTTCCGGATTGAGTGCCGCCAGAGTAACCACGTCACCCGATATGAGTGACGATGGCCGCGAACTCAGCAACCGGCGAGCGTCGCGAATTTGGCCGAAAATATCGGCTGACGTTCCGGCGTTCGGAGCGGAAACAGAAGACGAGGCCGGCTCGGTGGCCTGAGGCGGAACGCTTAATTCCGTTTGGGCGGCCGTTTGAATCGAACCGAGCGCGCACACAAATATTGCGAAGAGGATAACAAGGCTTTTTCTCATTGGCTTTCAGCTTTCGGTTATTGGTACTTCAGGACTATCAGGAGAAGATTGCTGCGTTTAGAAATTTAACTAAATACCTTCCGTTAACTCTCACCCTCGAAGCATATTGTCGGGAGCGTTAAGATGTCCGGGCGCGAAGCTACGTTGCAATGCGATTGCGTCAATGTGGCGTTGTGATGGGAATGACAATCGTACAGTTGGTAGCGGGCGAAATGCGGTCAGTACCGCTCGCCGTAGCTAGGCTGGTTTGTTTCGTAAGCGTCTGAGCCTAAGAACTCTTTCACAGTACGGCTGTGCCGTCTGATGTGCGGAAGGCCTCCGGCCTTCCGGCAGTTCGATATTGGATTTCGGGCTACGCCCAGTCTGGGGCGTAGCCCCAAAACAGTTTTGCCATTCGACGGAAGCGCAGAGCGCTTCCGCACATCAGGCGGCAGAGCCGAATCCTGTTGATAGGACCTCCTAAGGCCCACGACTTGGTCCCCTCCTCACTCAACCACCGCCAACAATCGCGAATGCGCGCACCGGAAAAGTCCCGAAACCTTTGACCTTAACCGGGACGGCAAAGAACCGGAACCCGCTGTCCGGCAACTTTTCCAGATTGCACATGTGTTCGACGATGGGTATTCCCGCCCGAAGGAGAATACTGTGAGCAGGCCTGTTAAGATCCGCCGTGTCGTCAATGTTGTAGGAATCGATACCGACCAGAGCCGCGCCTCGATCAGCGAGCAGTTGCGCTGCGTCGTTAGTCAGAAACGGATGTCCTTCGAAATACTCATCCGTCCGCCAGTGCGCAGCCCATCCGGTGTGAATCAGTACGCCTTTGCCATTCACCTCCACGTTGTCCAACGTGTCCGGCCCGATAGCGCGCTCTTTGCCCTTAGCTCTTAGCACTCTGCCCTCAAGGTTTGCCAGCGACGTTAATTCGAGTTGAGCCAGGTCCTTGCCGTCTTCGTACCGATGAAAAGGACTGTCGAGATAGGTTCCCGTGTTAGCCACCATCTCAATCTTTCCGATTTGAAATTCAGTGCCGGGAGCATAGTGCGCTTTGGACTGCTCGCGGCTGAGAAAATCACAGATTACCGGGCCCGGCAGGCCTTTGTATGTGATCAGCCCATGCTCGACTGTGTGGCTCAGGTCGACGAATTGGCCGGGGGTGCTCATCGATTCGTGAGGGTTATCAAAAACCTTCGACCAAAATCATTTCCGTCTTCGCTGTCGCTTGGCGAAGGGCTTTAGCCTCTGCGTACTCAGGCGAACTCCACCAGGCCCTGGCTTTTTCAGCAGAAGGGAATTCGACTACAACGAAGCGCGTTGGCGCCCACGAGCCTTCGATTGTCTCGACTTTTCCGCCTCTCACCAGGAATTTTCCCTCGTACTGAGCAAGCGTTGGCGGAACCATCGCTTTGTATTTCTCATATCTTTCCGGATCCAGGACTTCAATTTCGGTGATGAGATAAGCGGGCATGTTCTTCTCCTTTTTACAGCGCGTTACCTTTCGCCTTCCCTAAATTACCCAACCAGCCGACCAAATCGCAGAGAAAATCTCCGGGGCCGACCGAACTGGGCCGTTAGGCAGCCTTAAGTTGCCAAAGCCTTGCTATCATCGAATAGCCGCTTCGAAAGAACGTGATTCGTGAACAATATTGACATGCTCGCTGTCAACGTATTGTTTAGAGATACAACATTTCTTGAATTTCTTTCCGCTGCCGCAGAAACACTTCTCGTTCCGTCCAATCTTAGTGTATTCCGAATTCGGGATAGTTTCCTTTGAAAAGTGTACACGCCAACAATCGGAGATCGCGCACTGGTTCGACGTGATAAGCCTCGACAACTGCCGAATCACGCTGAACTGCTCACCTGTATCCTCGTAGCGTACGACGCACCTCTTGTCTGCTGGACTAGTCACGAGAGAGCCATGATCTAGTTTGACGACGTCCTGAGCGACAGCGCTGGCCATTTTGCCGTTGTAGAGTTCACCGGGCATGTGAGGACATTCGTCAGAAATAATATCCCGCCCGCAAAGACTGCACTCGAAGCGATCTACGACTGCGCCGATGCTGAAGAATATGTTGTAGGGGTAAGTCTGCTCTAACTCGATTAACTGGTCCTCAAAAAACGTAACGTCAATGTTTGAGAACTTCTTAATTACGCGAAGGAAGCTCAAGCAGTCCTGCAATACACTCCACGAGTCACCAAACTGTTGCTCTAAAATACTCTTCCACAGCAGACCGTATGCTTTCAGGAAGTCGACATACCTGTCCAACACGTATAGGTCGTTCAAAGAACCCCCGTCGATTGTTGTAGCTCTGGCGCTGGCGATAATTTCATGCATCGCCGACGCTTCTCGTTTTGCTTTTCTGTAACTGCGACGATCTAGGGCGAGGAGCGCTTGTTTCGCATGGGGTCGAAGATCTTAAAAGACTACGCAGGCAACATCTGTGGCGAGGGGGTTAATCGTTTGTAAATTCGTTTGCATCAAACTTTTTGATTATCTTCTGGAGCGTCTCGGCGTCGCCTTCGAAATTGAACTGCTTGGTAAGACCGGTAGCTTTGTCCTCATAGATTACACTCAAATGGACACGGGCAGATTCACCTCTCAGCGCGCCTTTCAGTCTGTCGAAGAGATACGCGGCAACTATGTGGAGGAAGACAGGGAGCGCCACATCGGTCGCGAGGAACACCAGCGGCAACCAATGATCGCTCGACCGCAACTGTAATTCCTTGTCGGCCTTCTGAATATCAACGAATACTGAAGGCTTATTAATTTTGATCCACTTGGCAAACATACGAGCGTCGCCCTTAAGAATTAGCTCGTCGTCTTCTCCGCGGCGTTCTGGCACAATAACCAGCCCAGTAGGGTTGGTCGACAAGTACGCTCTGAAATCATTATCGTGCCCGACAGGAATTATTTCAGAGACATTCTCTTGATCTGGAGGTTGCTCGGGATTCGCATCCTTCTGAAACTTCTCTTTACGTCGTTCTATCCACCTTTCGAAGGAAGCAGAGCTTTCCAGTGAGTGTCTACCTAACAACAGGCCTTCGACGCCAATGTCCTCGTCTAAGTCTGGCCAGTGCACTCCGTAACCCGCGCCGCTGATCTCAAAGTTGCTGCGCTCGGTTTCGGTCCCATGGACCAGTCTCGGATACCAGCCGAGCGGCACCGATACTGTGCGACCATCCTCAAGATCGACTGAAAGCGTGTCGTCGGTAACGAACACATTCGAGACCCTAGCTATTGTAACCTCGACAGAACTCATCCCATTCATTCCTTAACACATCCAGATTGTCACGCACGTTGCGCTCAACATCACGCAACTCTCTGCGGTTGTAGCCGTGGTTTGCAACCAGCGAGGCGTCCGGGTCAAGCCAGAACTTGGCACTGAACTTGTCCCGATCGACATGCACATGTCGAGGTTCCGCACAATCATACGAATAAAAATACAGACGATACGGGCCCATTCGCAAGACCGTAGGCATACGATGGGATTATATCGCATGAAGCGGAAATCACCGTTGCAGACTAGGCTTCCAATGGGCCCACTCACAGCGGAATGTTCCCATGCTTCTTCGGCGGGTTCTGATCGCGCTTGTTCTCGAGCACGGCGAGCGCGCGAATTAGTTTCGGCCGCGTCTGCGACGGCTCAATGACTTCGTCGATAAAGCCGCGCTCAGCGGCGACGTAAGGATTGGCAAACTTTTCTTCAAACTCATTCACGCGGGTTCGGCGCGCCGACGCTTTATCCGGAGCTTCAGCCAGTTCCCGGCGATAGAGAATATCAACCGCTCCCTCAGGTCCCATCACCGCGATCTCAGCGGTGGGCCAGGCAAAGTTGATGTCGGTGCGAATGTGTTTTGAGCCCATCACGCAGTAGGCGCCGCCGTAAGCCTTGCGCGTAATCACCGTGACTTTCGGCACCGTCGCCTCGGCAAAGGCGTACAGCAATTTCGCTCCGTGCTTGATGATGCCGCCATGCTCCTGCGAAATGCCGGGCAGAAATCCGGGCACGTCTTCGAAGGTAACGATCGGGATGTTGAAGCAGTCGCAGAAGCGGACGAAGCGCGCGCCTTTCAAAGAACTGTCGATATCCAGGACGCCGGCGAGATAAGCGGGCTGATTCGCCACCACCCCAATCGGCTTCCCATCAAGCCGCGCAAATCCCACGACGATGTTCGGCGCATAGTCCTGGTGGACTTCAAAGAAGTACCCGTCGTCGACGATGAGGTCGATGACTTCCCGTATGTCATAAGGCTGGTTCGAGGCTTCCGGCACGATTGAGTTGAGTTTCTCTTCCGAACGATCCGGAGTGTCAGTCGGCGCCACGCGTGGCGGGTCGTCGAGATTGTTCGACGGGAGGAACGACATCAGCTCGCGCACCATTCGCAGAGCGTGTTCGTCGGAATCGGCGGCAAAGTGCGCCACCCCGGACTTGCGATTGTGAGTCCCCGCGCCGCCGAGTTCTTCTTTCGTAACGTCTTCGTGGGTCACGGTCTTGATCACGTCCGGCCCGGTGATGAACATGTAAGAGGTGTCACGGACCATGATGTTAAAGTCGGTGATCGCCGGACTGTAAACCGCGCCGCCGGCGCATGGCCCCATGATGCAGCTGATCTGGGGAACCACACCGCTGGCTAAGGTGTTACGTAAGAAAATATCCGCGTAGCCGCCGAGGCTAACCACGCCTTCCTGAATGCGCGCACCGCCTGAATCATTTAGTCCAATGATCGGCGCGCCGACTTTCAAAGCCAGATCCATCACCTTGCAAATCTTTTCAGCGTGCGTCTCAGAGAGGGAACCGCCAAAGACGGTGAAGTCCTGGGCAAAGACAAACACCTTGCGGCCGTCGATCAAGCCGTGGCCGGTTACGACCCCATCGCCCGGATAGATCTCTTTGTCCATGCCAAAGTCGCGGGAGCGGTGCTCGACCAGGCGATCGAATTCCTGAAAGGAACCTTCGTCGAGCATGAAGTCGACGCGTTCGCGCGCAGTCATCTTGCCCGCCGCATGTTGCTTCTCGACGCGCGCGGCGCCGCCGCCCTGCTCGGCCTTCTCAGAACGTTCGCGAAGCGACTCCAGTTTGGTCTTTGCTTTTTTCTGCTGATGTTTGCTGCTCATGGTTCAATAACTAACTGCCACCTGTGATTTGTCTACTCCGTCTACGGTGAAACCTCAAGCGTAAAGTTCTTTGCGTCCGAGGGCACCGCAAACAGAAAAAATAGTTTTTCAGCTCCGGCCTTCTGAAAAACTATTTCTATTTCCCTGGTGTTCTGGTTTGGCACAATCGCCCATACCAGCTCGCCCGAAGCGTTGACCTGTGCCAGGCCTGCTGAGTCTTTGAAGTAAAGGAGCGCTGGCTCGCCCTGATCGGGCAGTTGCGAGCCCTGATTGCGATGCGCCTCCACG
>JBBPID010000029.1:0-51938 GCA_038040505.1 Acidobacteriota bacterium
TCGTGAAAACGCTGTTCTTACTTGACATGGATCAAACATACAAGCGGCGACCAATTAAAAGGGGCCATCGCGTCGATTCTGACTGGAAACGCGAGACTTTGAACTCGAGACTGAGATGTCGCCCGCTTCGCAGGCTCCGTGATCAAAACGGATATGGTTTCCCAAGGCTCGCAAAGCCTCGCCTTGGGCTTAGCTAAGACCGCTGCTTCGCAGCTCGACGAGTTTGTTCGCTCGCTAATGGTTTTGCCGGACAATGTTCTCATCTCTTTGGCTGTTAGGGCCCTGTATTATCCAGCAATATTCCTAATCCGCTGGCGCAGCTCCTCAATGTGTATCCGCTTGATTAGAAAACCCGCCGCCAGCGACGGATCGGTGTAAGCCGAAGGCGAATAGGCAAGTCGGGTGGCAGCGTCATCCAGGTACGTGCGCAGATCCAGAATGTGGATCGCCTTGATCGTACCGCCAGCCGCCAGACCTGGATCGGTCCAGGGCGCGCCACTCAAACCGGCCACTGCTCGCATCGCATCCACCGCTTGTCGCAATTCCAGAATGTGCTGTGCCTTCGCTGTTGTCACTCCCACCGTAATCGTGTCGTCGGTAAAGACCGTCGGCAAGTATGCGAACGCATTTGCCTTCGAATACGGACTGCCTGCCGTCGGCGTCAAATCAATCTGCACGGCGCCCACTGCGTGCGCGGGTGTCGTCACTGTGATTGAACTGGTATCGCCGCCGCCATTGGTATAAACCCACGTCGCCGAGGTACCGCCCATCATCACTGTCGATAAACCGGCAAAGGTCCCGGTGAGTATGATCTGTTGCCCGCCTGAGGTGCGCCCTGCCGCCGGCGTTACGGTAGCGATTATGAGCACCACTCCATCGTCGTTGTTGATCGTTCCAGTAGCCGAACTGGGACTGCCAACGTTGTAACCTGTACCCGAAGTCACCGTCAGGATCGCCGTCTCATCCGGTTCCACGGTGCTATCCACCGCCGGGTTAATGGTTACCGTGGCCGTAGAGTTCCCTGCTCCGATAGTGACCGTACCGCTCGATGCTGCAAACGCGGCGGCGCCGGTCTGGGTGTAATCCGTGCTGAACGCAGCGGTGCCCCCTACAGAGAAGTTCACTGTGAGGGAGCTAGTCGTCAGGCCGTTGCGCGTGAACGTGTAGACGAGGTTTGGCGCGCCATCTTCCGCTACCGATAACGGCGAAACTGCCACCGCCACATCTGTATCGTCGTTATTGATCGTTCCAGTAGCCGCGCTGGTAATGCCGACGTTGTAACCCGTACCCGATGTCACCGTCAGGATAGCCGTCTCGTTCGATTCCACCGTGCTGTCCACCGAAGGGTCAATGGTTACGGTGGCGGTCGAATTCCCTGCTCCGAAAGTGACTGTCCCGCTCGATGCTGCAAACGGGGCGGCGCCGGTCTGGGTGTAATCCGTGTTGAAGGTTGCGGTGCCCCCCACAGAGAAATTCACCGGCAGCGCACCGGTGGTCACACCGGTACGCGTGAACGTGTAGACGAGATTGGTGGCGCCATCTTCCGCTGCTGATGACGGTGAAACTGCTACCGAGACGTTCGTGTCATCGTTGGTAATAGTTAGGGTCGCGCTTGTTGGAATCCCCAATGCTGCGCCAGTCGCATTACTCAAGGACAAATTCACCGTCTCATTGTTCTCGACTGTGCTGTCGCTACAAAGCGTCACGGCGAAGGTCTGGTCCGCCGCATCACCATCGGCCCAATTGAGCGTTCCAGAAGGCGTTATGTAGTCCACTCCAGCCGTGCAGCTGGCGCCGCCCGTCGCCGTGCCTCCCGCAGGATTTGAGAACTGCACCGAGGCCGCACCAGTACTGCCACCGGTACGCATGACTGTGATCGTCGCCGTACCCCCATCCTCTGGCTTACTGTAAGTCGCTGCACTGAATTGCACCGCACTCTGCACTGCGAAGATCAAGTCGTCGTGATCATCGTAGCCACTATTGCCTCCACAGGATGAGGGGGATCCTCCGTAGCGAAAGCTGGCCCGCACTGCTTGCAAACCAGCGCCGTTGGGTAAGTCGTAAGTCGTGGACAACACCTGGGCTCCCGCCACGGACGGCTCCAGCGTGGTGCGGTAGATCCAGTTTGGATTGCTCGCATCTGCCGCGTAATACAAATCGAGATGATCTGAGGCACTGAAAACCCAGACTGTAACTTCAATCTTTACGGTCTTGCCTGGGGCGAAATTGGCGCCGGACAGGGTCGAGACTTTGATTTTATCTATTGACTCGTCGGAGTGATAGTTACCTGTGGTGCCATCATCGCAGGAGTTGTTAATCGTATTGGGCTGATTAGGTTCCGCGCCGCCCGTGATGTTATCCCGGCCGTCTAGCAGCGTCCCGGAATCGCACAACTTGTACACCGATCCGCATTTCGGAGCTTTCAAGGCACCATCATACTCGGCGGTCCCAGGTGGCAGAGTTGTGAAAGGAACAATCAAGCCTCTCACGTCACCAAGGGAATTCGATGCAAATGCACGGAAGTAATAATTGGTGCCGGCGACGAGTCCGGGGATATTTTGACTGAACGCCTGGTCGCTGGTTCCCGTTGCTATCGCCTGTAACGGCGTTTCATTGTAGCTTGCGAGCGCTGGATCGGTTCCCCATTCGAACCGGGCGTTCGTGGCCGCTTCGCCGTGGGGATTCACGCTTCCATTCAGGGTAGCGGTGGTCGAACCTATTGAGGTGGCAGCGGCGGTAGTAACGGTCGCCATTTGATGTGCGGTGAATTGAAGAACGAGACCACCAGTAGAAACAGAAAGCGACGCCGGCGTAATCACATAATTTTCTTTTGTAGGAACAATGCTATAGCTGGTGTCTTGCCACAGGCCGAAGCAAACGAAACGTCCTGTACTGTCGGTACTGTCACATTGGCCGGGAGCCGGGGGAACGTGGCCCGAAGCAGACGGAAAAACCGTCACGTCCTCGAGGTCGAAGCCGTCGATGGTTCTAACAAACCCTGAGGTTTCGTACTGAGGAGTGTTCTTCGCAAAGTTAAAATTCGTAACATTACCGCTCAGCGGTTGAAGGCTACTATTTGGTGTCCCATACCTGACGAAACTTTCACCTGACCCATTGGCTGTTGCAGTGTAGCTGTACCCCCTTGGAACAGTGACACTGTAGTTGCCACTGCCGTTCGTCGGCGCACTTGTAAAACTCCCTGGGTCACCAGTGAGTGTCACGGTCTTCCCGGAAAGACCACTGCCGGTGCCGTTCGTTACTTGACCGCTGACCGTAGACTCGTTCCAGGCACCGAAGATCAGGTCATCGTAATCATCGAAGATACAACCGAAACTGGCACTGCACGATGAGGGAGTTCCTTGATAGCGAAAGCGGGCACGCACTGCTTGCAAAGTGGCGCCTGTGGGTAAGGTGTAAGTCGTGGACAACACCTGGGCGCCCACCACAGACGGCTCCAGCGTGGTGTGGTAGATCCAGCTTGGATTGCTCGCATCTGCCGCGTAATACAAATCGAGATGATCGTTAGCGGGGGTAGACCAAGCCCAGACTGTAACTTCAATCTTTACGATCTTGCCTGGGGCAAAAAGACCACCGTCCTGAGTCGAGACTTTAATTGCATCTATTGACTCGTCGGAGTGATAAGTACCCGCACTGCCATCAGAGTTGGAGTTGTTAATTGTATTGGGCTGATTAGGTTCTGCGCCAGTGGCAAGAGAGTCGCGACCATTCAGCAGCGTCCCGGAATCGCAACTGCTGTCCAGCGATCCGCATTTCGGGGCTTTCAAGACACTATCGTAGACGGCGGTCGCAGCAAGTGGCGTAACTGGGCCAGTAAGAATGAAATCACTCAACGTCTGACTGCCAAAATAAACCTTGTCACTTACCGTCTTGCTCGCAATACCCCTCGGGAATGAGTGCTGAACGGGAGGATTAGCTTCGCGGCTATCCATCCGCGCCGGCCTCTCACCGAACCATATGCTCGCGAGCACTGCCAGCAAACATGCCACCAGCAGGCCCGGCAATCGCCGGCTATTTTCTAAGTGTGTAAAACGCAATTTGCTCACTGGCTGAAACAGACCCCGACGTCCTGCTGAAGCCGGCAGTCTCGGGGTCCTGGCTGTGCGCCTTTCCTGGGAAATTGCCTGGATATGAAACTCGCCGTTATAGCTATACGACGATTACTAGCGAAACTTTTGCTGCGGCGACGCGACGCCCTGAGTTTAATTACCCCGCATTCTAACTGTCTTCCGCATTCTTGTGAACAATCAGAACGAATATTTCATCGAGAACTGAATCCGACGTCCGGGCGTTACGGTATTGATGGCTCGCCCAAAGGCAGGCGCCTCCAGGATGCGCACCGGGACACCGAAGTTAGCTCGGTTAATGAAATTGAAAAGCTCAACGCGCAACCCGAGGCGCTGGCTGCTCGATAACGTGACGTTCTTTAAAATCGCCAGGTTGAGATTGAGGAGGCTTCCCGCGCGAAAAGTGTTGCGATCGATCCGGCCGTCTTGTCCAAAAGCCGCCAGCAGACTCAGCGGGTTATTTGTATTTAGGACCAGCGGCTGGCGCCCATCACCAGTAACGACGAGCCCGTTAGTATTGTCCAGTCGATCAGTCAGATTGCCATCGAGATTAACATCGATGGTGCTGTTGACGGTGAATGGTTGACCGGTTTGAAACTGACCGGTGCCGGCGACTTGCATGTCACTAAAAAGAAGACGAACGAGCCGGCTTCTACCCTGCAGCGACGGAACGGTGTAAATAAAGTTATACGAGAAGCGATGGCGCGCATCGAAATTCGCCGGGCCCTGCTCGCCGGCAAACGTCAAACTGTTCTGAGGCAAAGCAAAGGCGCCCGCCAGATCGAATACGTCCGAAACGTCGTCGGTGGCTTTGGAAAGTGTGTAAGCAGCCTGGTATTGCACCGAGTGGCGGAAACGCCCGCGCACCTGAAGTTGCAAGCTCTCGTAACGAGAGCTCCCAGTCGTCTCAAAGATACTTAACCCGCCTATGCCGTTAATGGGTCGAGCCGGAGAGATACTTCGGCCACGAAAAAAAGGCGCTGGAAACGGTTGGGCGATAACTTGCAGAGCCGTAGGAATCAGGTTGAGCGCAGCGCCGAGATTAGGAGTGGTAAAACGCAGCAGGTTCGCGCCCTTAGTTCCCGCGAAAGCAACCGAAACGACGAGATCGGATTGCAACTGTTGCTCAAACGTAAATGCGTAATGCTGGGCCATCGGCATTTGCAGTCGTCGGGCCGGCAGCGTGGGGCTTACTGCATTCGGAAACGTCGTCTGAACACCCGCCAGGAAAGTCGTCAGCGGCAATTGCGGATTCAATCTGTTTATCGTGCCCGGTAGAACGATGGGTATTTGTTGGTTTCCAAAAGCAGAAGTAACCGGATTGAATAGTACTAAGGGAAAATCGTTCGCTAAGGTTGTGAACGCCCCGCCGCCGAAATTGAGGGTGAAGAATGACGGAAAGACATTCCGCGATTGGCTGACCACCGCGCCGAGAATTTGGTCATAGAAAACTCCATATCCGCCGCGCAGTACCGTCGCGCGATTGGGCCCAAAGAGATTTGGCGCATAGGCGAGTCCGATTCGAGGCGCCAGATTATTTCCGTCTCGATCGTTGATCGCGTTCCGTCCCTGAATGAAAGTCGCCAGACCTGGCACCTGGTTGAGCAGCGGATCGCTGAAAGTGTTTTCGATCAGACGGTGAGCTTCTTTCGGTGGCGTGTTGTATTCATACCTCAATCCAAAGGACAGCGATAAGTTCTTCCGCAGGCGCCATTCATCCTGCCCGTAAAAGTTGATTTGGTAGAAGCGCAGGTTGATGGAATCAGGTCCACCGGTGCTCAGGGTCAGGAATAAATTATTGGGGGCGTCTATGGCCGCCAGATCTATGGCTCTGACTATGGGATTCAAATCGGCGGCTGTGGGGAAACGGGGAATGTTATTCGTAAAAATCACACGCGGCGCGCCATTGAAGGTCGCCTGAGGCCGGGAGTTCCTTGGCAGTTCGCTGTTCAGCTCGGTGCGCCGGTTGTCTGATCCGAAAGTCATGCCGTGGTCGTTTACTCGCAGGGTCAGCTGATCGGCAAGCTGGTACGTGTTGTTAACACGTCGCTGGGGAAAATTGAAAACGTCGACGCCCAGCGGGCTGAATCCGGCAACGACCACTTGACCCAACGGACCGATCTCTCCCTCAACCGTAATCGCCTGGCGAACGTAGATGACCGGACCGGTGTTGGGTGTCCCCGGTGTTGGGGGCTGTGTAAGGTTCAATAACTCTGGCGCGTTCAGGAAGAATGGAACATTCGGAAACCTGTTGCTCGGAAGCAGGAAAGTGGTATCGCGAACCTCCTCAAACCTGAGACGGGTTCGCCCATACGACAACCGGACTTGATTGAAAATCGAATTGGTCGAATTGGGACCGCTCAATTTGCTGTTGAGAAAGAATGAAAAATTCTGTGTTCGGACCCGCGGTTTGAGAGTTGAGAAGATGGCGCCGCCGGTAGCCGGAATCTCGCGCCAATCATTGGTAAAGTTGTAGCGGCCAGTTATTGACTGCTCTCTCTGATGAATGTTGAAGTTGTGATCTATCTTCCCCGAGAGAACGGTGCTCTTACCGCTCGCCGGCAGAACCTGCGTGAGAGTATTAGGGCCGTACGGGCCATTGGGATTGTTGGGAAAAGGGTAAAGACTCAAAACTGCTGCCCCATTAACGCTGGTGGGGATGGTCTGCGTGGGCAACCCGGTAAACGGATTTTGAAAAATACCGGTTGCTCCGGTACCAAAAGCTCCCCGTTGTTCGATAGTCGGCACCGCAAAGCTTTCTTCGCGAGTCGCATTGATGAACTCACTCTCAAGCGATACGAAATAGAAAGTCTTGCCTTTTACCAGCGGGCCGCCCAGCACGAATCCGACCTGGCCTAAGGTAAAAGAGTCTTTTCCGCCGCTCTGATTGCGAACCGTCAGCGGTTGTTGGCTCAGTACTGTTCCCAGGAAACTTCTCGTTTGCACCAAGACGTCCTGATTATTAGCTCGGAGCGTGCTGGTCGCGTTTCCAAAATTTGTGTCAAAGAAGTTCCGTGCATTCAACTGGCTCGAGTTGAAGGTGCCGTAAACCGTGCCGTGGATTTTGCTGCCACCGGACTTAGACACCGCATTGACTTGCCCGCCGATGTTGCGGCCAAACTGCGCCGGCGCCAGCAGCGTGATTACCTGGTACTCCTGCACTGACTCAATCGGCTGCGGTATCAGCGCCAAAAACCCCTGACGACGAACGCCGATATCCTCGTCGTTGTTGTCGGAACCATCAACCGTGAAGTTGTTGCCGCGTGAGCGTAGACCATTCACCGCGAACTGTCCCGCCGAACCGACCCCCGAGCCCACGCCAGGGCCGGCTACGCTGCCCAGTGTTTGCGGCGGCGGCGCTACCCCCGGGAGCAACAGCGCCAACTCGTCAAAAGTCCGGACGAACGTCGTTCCTCCCAACGGCAAGGTAGTCACTTCTTCCTCGGCGAAAGAACCGCTGCGCCGCCCGTCCACCGTGATGATGCTGGCGCGAATGTCTGTGTCCGCGACAGCAGGCGCCGGAGTAGCCGCAGCGACCGGTGGCGGAATAGCCGGCGCCGGATCGAGCGCCACCGGAACCGGCACGACTTCTCCGGTGTAAGTGATCTTCAGGCGCTGAACAACTTCCTTCGTCTGATAACCTGTTGTGGAAACACGGATACGATAAATACCCGGAATCAGCAGTCCTTGATAAAAGCGTCCGCGGTAATCCGTGCGCAGGGTGATCACGACTCCGGTCTGTTGATTGATTATTTCGACCAGGGCACCTTTAAGGGCAGTTCCACTTTGCCTATCGCTAATCATTCCCTCGAAGGCCCCGGTGACAGTGTCTTGCGCGCGAACTCCTGCACTTAACCCAAGTAACGGCAAACTCACCATTAAAAGGAGTAAGAATTGTTTTAAGAGTCGAGGTCTGAGCAGCATTAGAGAGTTTGAGGCGGGAAGCGGCAATTATGAGATCGGCCGGACCCCGATGAAAGAGAATCAAGTCACTTGTGGTGGGCATCCCCCTCGTTGGATTGCATGGTATCCAGACTTCTATTCCCCTATTGCTCGGGAGGACAAATTTTCCGCGCCAGCCTATAGGATCCTTTGCTAAACGCAAAGCAAAAATTATCTGGAAGCCCCTGGGTCGCACGCCAGATCAGTGGCAATTGCCGAAGAGACCTCTGCTTGGCTATCCGACTTCGCCTTCCACCGATCCGTCCTTGACGACGGGTTATTCGACCCCAAAAAGCAATCTTGAGTCTGCTTGAAACCAACAAAGCACTTGGTACAGAACCGCTCGCGGTAGCGAGCGGGACAAAGACTCGAGCTGAAGTCTGAATTTGTTCCGTATTTGATCCAACATGATAGCGCCACCGCCGTTAAGTTGGTTGAGTTTTTGTCCGGCTGTAAGATCAAACGAGTTGAAGGGCGATGGGAGTGTGGCATTGAGTCTTCCTCGAGATCCCTCTTCAAAAGTGCTGGAGATTAGAGCAAGAGCTTCCCAAAAGAAAGGCCACAACGACTGCTGACTGACGTTGTGTCTTAGTTCCCGTGGCACTTTGGTCGAATCTCCATTTTCTGACGTAAGGAACAAGAACGAAATTCTGCAGCTGCGGTAACTACGCCGCAACCGAAATCAAGGGTCAGCAGTTGTGATCGATTAAGAAGTCTTTCCCAGGGCGGTTGCGATTCGCTCGAGCAACGCTCGCTCTTCATTTGAGATTTTGCTTCCGAAACCGAGGATGCCGCCGGAAGCTTCGGCCACGCGCGTACACTCTTCGAGGATCCCCTGGCTGCCAAGTTTACCGTCACTGCCGGGGGTGGACTCCATGAGACTGCCCACAATCCGCAAAGTCTGCTCAAAGAATTCTTCGCTCGGACGGTTGTTCATCCACTCATTCAATTGTTTGTCCGCGGCGCTGCCCTCAGTCACTTCGTGCAAACGGGCTGCTTCGACAATCAGTTCGCGCTCTTTGGGGCTGACTTTGCCGTCGGCCCAGGCCACATTGAGTAGCGGCACATAGTGAAACAGCGCCACCGTGTCGCGGGTGTACCCGAGCTCTTGCAGCGTCTTTAGAATTTCTTCGTTGGGATTTCCGGTGGCTTCGGCCAACTCCTTCAATTGTGCTTCTTCTTCGCGGCGGCGGCGAAGCTTTTCTTTCAGTTCTTTTTCTTTCCGATGAAAGTATTCCTCTTCCAGGGCTTTTCCGCGCTTAGCGATTGAGTCGTCTGCCATTTCTTTCCTCCGTTAATTCGAATACCCGGTCCCAACTCAGGATTTTCGGGATAATTATTGCGCCGCGATCCTAGCAGAAGAAGTGTTTCGAGCACCAACCAGCCAAAAGGATCCACGAAACCATACTAACCAGTGGACGCGCGGCCTGAAACTGCTATCATGTGCCGCACCGGCTCCACCTAGATGCAAATAAGCGAGGAAAACAAAATGAAAATCCGTCGGCTAGGCAACGTCTGCTTCGCACTCTCTCTGGTGCTGGCTGTTTCGGCGTGCAGCCTGTTTAGTGGCTCGTCTCCCACCGCCACCTTCAAAAAATTCTTTGATGCGACCAAGAAAAAAGATGCCGAAGGCATGCGGAAGACGCTTTCCAAAGGCTCTCTGGAAATGTTTGATAAGGTCGCCAAACAGCAGAACAAAACGACTGACGATATCCTGAAGGACGTCGATAAAGAGAGTAAAGACGAAAAACTTCCTGAGACCCGCAACGAAAAGATTGATGGCGATACGGCCACGCTTGAAGTAAAGAATGAAAAGACCGGAAAGTGGGACACCCTGCCCTTTGTCAAAGAAGATAAGGAATGGAAAATCGCCTTCGACAAGTTCGTCGAGAACATGTTGAAGGAGTTGCAGAAGAAATAGGCCGGTTCACATCCGTCACGCTTGAAACCGCCGGGTAGGCGGTTAGTGTCGTTCCAAATTTTGAGGTAAGAACGGCCTGCGGTTGCGGGCCGTTGAACTTTTTTGAGATACCAAAACTCGTGGTTCCTGGGGATCAAAAGCCCGCTACCCCTACGAGTCGAGGTTCTGATCTTAGTAGCCGACGCGCCCTAACGAAACATGCTGACGCCCAACTTTGACGACATCCTCGCCGCGCGTGACTTCATCGCCAGGTACCTGCCAAAGACTCCGCTGGTGCGCGTAGAGAGACTTTCTCAACTTCTTGACTGTGATTACTACGCCAAGCTGGAGAATCTGCAACCGGTCGGCGCCTTCAAAGTCCGCGGGGGAGTGAATCTGGTCGGCACCGCTACTGATGCGGAAAGGAAAGCCGGATTGATTTCGGCGTCGACCGGCAATCACGGGCAATCGATTGCTTACGCGGGCCGAATCTTTGGGGCGAAGGTAATCATTTACGCTCCGGAACAGAACGTAAACGAATCAAAGATGCAGGCCATGCGGAACCTGGGAGCTGAAGTCCGCTTGTTTGGCCGCGACTTTGACGAAACGCGCCTGGAAGCCGAGCGCGTGGCGCAAGTCGAAGGCTGTCGTCTGGTTCATTCAGCCAATGAAGAGAAATTGATTGCCGGCGTCGGCACGATGGGTTTGGAAACCTTCGCAGAACTTCCCGATGTCGACGTTATCATCTGTCCGGCCGGCGGCGGCAGTTGCGCTGCAGGGAACTGCCTGGTGGCGAAACAGGTCAAACCCGGTACCCGGATCATCGCCGTTCAATCGGAAGCCGCGCCCGCGATGTGGCATGCGTGGAAGAGTCGCACCCTGGATCCTTATCCGACGATGACCACTGAACATGAGGGTCTGGCCACCCGTGTGCCTTTTGAAATGACGAACAAGATTCTTTGGGAACTCTTGTCAGACTTTGTGCTGGTGAGCGATGAGGAGATCAACGACGCGGTTCGTTTGCTCGCTCGCGATCTAAAGCAAGTTGCCGAAGGAGCCGGCGCTGCCTCGCTGGCGGGTGCAATCAAGTTGAAAGATCAGTTGAAGGGCAAAAAAGTCGTGGGCATTCTGAGCGGCGGGAACCTGCCGCTGGAGCGATTCGCGCGCGTCGTGGCTCAGTGAAGTAATCCGCAGATTACGCAGATAAACCAAACCTTCATTCATATCTCAAGAAACACTCTTTCTTCGGTAGTAATGTCCTGCGTTGATAAGCGGTGTTCAGAGTACCGACTTTAGTCGGGCTTGTTAAGCAAGAAAGTACCCAACTAAAGTTGGTACTCTAAACGCCGCTGGATTTGGCACTCCCTTACTTCTTTCCGTTTTGGTTTTATCTGAGTAATCTGCGGATTACTTGCTCCATTTATCCCACACGGCTTGGGCAATTTTTGCAATCACGCCTTCGCGCGTCGCTTCATCCGCCGGCGAATCGGAAACGAAGACCGCGATCGCCAGATGCTTTCCATTCGGCAACGTGATAATTCCGATGTCATTCGTCGCCGCCGTAACTCCATCTCGACTTCCGGACGTCCCCGTCTTATGCGCGACCACCGTGCCGGCCGGCAGCAGGCCCTTCAGCCGCTTTGCCCCCGGTGTTGATTCGGTCAGATACTTCAGCAGCAGGGCCCGACTGGATTCAGAGAATCCGCGTCGTTCGTGAAGTGCGCGCAGCAAAGCCACCGCCGCCTCAGGCGAAGCCCAGTTCCGATACTGTATCTGGTAATTCCGTCCCAGCTCCTTTTCCGTGTTGAGCACGATCCAGTCGCTGACCGAAAGTTCTTTAAGAAACCCCTGCACCGCTCCGGGCCCCCCGGCGAGTTTCATCAGCACGTCGCTGGCCGTCCCGTCGCTTTCCGAAATCGCAAAGCGCACCAATTCGTCAACGGTAAGCACAACGCCGTTGGGATTCTCGTCTCGAATCGGACTGTGCTGGTTGCGGCCAACGAAATCGCCTTTGGTAACGCGCACCTTCTGATCGAGTTTGAGCTTCCCGCCATCGACCTGCTTCATCACCGCCATGCTGATTGGAAGTTTGTAAACGCTTTGCATGGGAAAATGCTCGCCCGAGTTGAGCGAAGTCGTCTCTCCGGTTTCGAGCACCACTGCGGCCACGCCAACTTTGCCTCTGGCGGCCGAGGCGATTTCTGAGAGTTGGTTTTGTAACTGGGGATCCGGCTTCGCAATCGGGGTTTGAGAATTAGAGGGCGCACTTATTGGAGAATCATTCTGAATCGTTGAACTCTTTGAGCAGGCAGCGATCAGAAGGATCAGCAGAAAGTAAGCGAGAAGTATTTTCTTCACGGAGCAGATTCTATCAGGAATGGTTAGAACTCGCCTGCGGCAGAACTTCGTCTCTTTGGAGTGCGCTAACTTGTTAGCGCTTTGTTACTGCGATTTGTCGCAGCGACCGAACGGTAGTCCTCGCACAAGAAAAAGCAGCGATAAGTCGCCGCACTCCAAAAACGCATGGCGAGCGATGCTGCCACTCAGCCAGCATCTGCTCGCGGCTCGCGGTTGGGTAACGCCCGTGTTTCTACTTCAGGTTTTTGATAACACAGATGAAGGGGTTACCATCACGCTGCTTGATAAAGCCCTGGGCGTTGAGACGGACCACTGTTCTGCGCACCGAGTCGCTTTCGTTGCCGCCGACACAGAAAGCGAACCCGCCCTGGTTATCCTGGCCGATCTCAATCACGATGGCCGAATGGGATAGATAGTTGGCATGCGTCTTCGCGAAATTGAAATTGAAAGTGTTTCCCCCGCGATTGTTCTGGATGATGTCACCAACCGCGGGCGCTTGGGCGCTGATGTCGAAGCCCTGGAAAACGCCCACTCCGCTTGTGGCGTTTTTGATCGCCTGATTGACGAATACAGAGTGCGCCATTGCAAACTTGAATTCCGGTTTTGTAGCCCCGGCCTCCTTCACGCACCACGAAACAAAGACAGCGGACCAGGGCACTGCGGTACAACTTTCAAAGGTGAACCCAATAGCCTGCGTCCACCTCTTTATTTCCTTGCAGAGCACTGGTTCGGCCTCGTTCGTAAATTGGAATTTTGTGTGTTGAGCCTGAGCGATCTCGGCGAGTTTCCTGGCAAATGCTGAGGGGGTAGCCATCTTATTTCTCCTTTTTTTGTCTGCGGGTTAAGACCTTCCAGCGAAAATTGAACATGCTTCATCGCCATGCGGCGCGCATAGGAAGGGCGCATCGCTCCATTGGTGCGCCCCCACTTTGTATGGGCCTGCGTGCCGAAACGTTTCGTCTTCTCAGCCCGGGATTTTTTTGGAAGTTGGACGGCAGCGGAAGCCACCACTAATCTGACTCAGCCTTATTCCTAACGTCGGCGCATGCCACGAAGAATCGGCCGGATGATCGGAATCACGATCGATTCAAGCACGCGGCGGACTTTCTCCCACGGACCATACGGACCCCAGAGCTCGGGCGGAAAGACGCGGTGCCAGATGTCGTAATAGAAATCTTTGAGATGGCACCTTCACCAGGGGAGTGTGTATGTCGGCAGGGGCCTCGAGGCAGAATCTGACTAACCCCGCATCTACGTCCTTGATGATTGGCACCATCTGGGTCCAGGTCGGAAAGAACCCTTCCGAAGCGCCGAACTCCATGGTGAAGGCACGAACTTTTGTGTTTGACTGATTCGTGAAATAGCGGCTGAAGGACCAGTCATCGCTGGCCCCCGAAGTGGGATAAGTGAGCCCCAGCGCCGGCAGGAAAAACGATTGATAGGCAAGGTACGGCTGGCCGCGCACAGCTTTAATCGCGGCGCAGGCGGCCTCTGCCGCAGCTTTCACCTGTGCCTGATCGCAGCCGTTGATGTACTCGCCGTATTCGTCCCCATCAACTCCTCGCTTTCCATCCCAGGCAGCGTTGGTAAAGTTCATGTCCGGCGTCGTGGTCTGGTTTACATCGTCACCCCAGGAATACAGTAGGTCACCGCCGTGCGAGTGAATGTCCATGAACCAACAGATCTGCGGATACTGTTCGTATAACCAGCGGCGTTTTGCGACTCAGGCTCAGAGAAGGGCGCTGTCCCGTGGAACAAATCGTTGGCTGGATTGTCGGAGGCCAGACTGTTGGGGTTGGCCCCCGTTGCGAATTTGGTTTTATAGTCCCAAAGAAAGTCGTAGTTGCGATTAATATCGACGCCGATCTTATTTGCATCGCCACCGCTGCTGGCCGGATTTCGGTTCTTCCTCCACATGTTGAAAACGTCGTGACTGTGTTTGCTGCCGTCAGGATTGATGCAGGGAAACACGATCACGTCCAGCCGCTCGATGATCTCAACGATGTCAGCGGAGGTGAATGAGGTCCCACCATAGGTGAGCCCGGTGCCGTCGGTATAAGCCTCGAGCAAGTCGGCTGCGAAGTTGACACAGATGTCGGGACTACCCCATTCCCTGGCGTGCGTGCCGCCGACGAGTAGCACTCCCGTTTGCGGGCACCCGTTTCCAGTTCCAATTAGGAGGGCGTGTGTCTGGCGACCTTCGAACGTGAAGAACGGAAGGGTAATCAGCTGGCTAATGGTGGGATATTTTGAGGCGAGTCCGATCAACGCCGACTCAATCTCGACAACATTCAGGAAGTCCATTAGGCTCGCCCTCCCTTCCGGTCACGACCGGATTTTTCACCGAGACCGCGAGGCGCGATGCGGCCGCCTTCAAAACGATCGCCCTTGCCGATCTCCGCCTGGCGCTCGCGGCCGATGGCCGAAACGTTCTCTCCGCGCTCGACCTGGTAACCCGCGGCCTGGAGTTCGGCGATACGGGCTTCGGTCGCGTAAATTTGGAGGGTGGCGGAACCGTCGAGATTTAGCTTGGCATGCGGGCGACAGCCGAAATCGAGCGCAGGCTCTTGCAACACCCTGGCAAGCGTTTCGCGGCTACCGGTAATCTGCGCGGCGTAGAAGTCGGGAGGCAGATACTCGTTGCGTTGAGGTGAATCCGCGCCACCAGACCCGGTCTGATCGGCCATGGGAGGTTCTCCTTTCTTTCCTTAAGGGTGGCTTGTATCACGGTTAGGAAAGGCTTGCAATTAATTTTGCGGGTGGGGCGCAGCGCCCGCTCATCGATAACGTGGCAAACCTCTTTGCAAGAAGAACGACTATACAAAAGCTCTTATTTTCTTTCGTGTAGCTTAGTGTGATTTCTTAGACAATCTCAGTGGTTCGCTTCGAAACGGCTGGTGACTTTTTGTCCAAAGCCAGAAGAAGCCGTCAGAGCGCCCTTAATCAAATGCATCAAGTGCGCTACGGATTCAATGGTGGAAATTCAAGTGGCGGAGAAGCGACCCTCGTGGTTGAGACGGGCCTGCCTTTCAGAAACTCCAACATCACTTCGATAGTCTTTGGCTTGAACATTGAGGCGTCGACATGCCCAGCCTGCTCGACAATAAGGTGCACACTGTTCGGAAAGCCTTTGCGAGTTTCGTCGGCGTTGCTTACCGGCGTTCGTCCATCAAGCGTGCCGCTGATAAATAATACCGGCAGGTTGGATCTAACCGGCGAACGAAACATTGAGCCCAGATCCGGGCGACCCCATGCTTCGCAGATTTCCGGAAAAGGAAAATCGATCAGGATTCCGGCCATCCGGCCTTGTTCCTCACGCTTGATCTGCGACCAGCGCTGGCGGGAAACACCTGACGCACAGTCCATCACGAAAGACATGGCCGACCCGATCGAATCCCGGCGAGCGCTGAAAGAAACCTGGGCCAGAAACGAGAAGTCGCCCCCGGACATCGCCACGGCCACGGACGGGAATCTTTTCATGGCTGCGATGCGCCCGGGCAGGAAATTCGCGATGAGAAATTGCAAGTCAAACTTACCGACCGTGACCTTAACCTTCTGTTTGGTTTCAGGGTCCGTCACTTCGACCGTGACCGGTTGTTTTTCCAGCCGATCAAGGATCGTTTGCATCAGTCCGAGCAAGTCAGGGATCGCTTTGCCCACGTTGGCATCGGCTTTGTAAAGTTGCGCGATCTGTTCCAGATTGTTTTGCACGTTACTCGGGAGCTTGTAGGTGTGATCCGGGCCTTCGATGCCCGCGATCACCACACGATCAAGATTCTCACCATGTCTCCTGATCGTCGCCAAAGACAGATGAGTTCCATAACTGGTGCCGAACAGACTCAGTTTCGGTACGCCCAGCGCTTTCCTTAGCGCTTCAACATCATCCGCGTTTTCATTCGTGTTGTAACCCGCCAGGTCAACTCCCTGAGTGCGCCAGTACTGCGCACACGCTCTGGATTGCTCCAGATACAGACGCAGCAACAGTGCGCGTTCGAGAGGTTTGTCGAGCGGATAATTGAGCTTTTCGCGACACGTTAAGTTGGGCTTTGACATCCCTGTGCCGCGCTGGTCGAGCAGGATGAAATCACCAGCCTCTCGCAAAGTCATGTACAAAGGGAAGCCAACGCCACGAGCCTGGCTGATGGCCGAACCGCCGGGACCGCCCACGAGATAGAGCACCGGACTACCGGGGTTTTTAGCGGTGCTTTTGAAACGAACAACGGCGAGGTCGATTAGCCGGCTGCGCGGGTCACGCCGATTCTCGGGTACGAACAGATGTCCCAACTCGGCATCAACCTTTTGTCCGCTTTGAGTTTCAAAAACGTATGGTTCGAATTTCAGATCGCCTGATTGGTTCTGGACCGCGCTTACTAGTTTGGGCGCCATGCAAGAGACCAATAAAAGCATCAACATCCGGACGTGTAGAGTATTCATATTGTTATTACACCTCGCCGAGTCTAAAAGAGTGGCGAAATCTTCATTGCTGGTAAGAAAGAATCCACTCCATAACCGGATCACGGCCGGTCCGAAACTCTTCCCAGGAGGGCTCGATCATTTTGTCGGGCGCGATTTCTGAGTCTGTCTCGGCCCCGAACCGGTGATACCGGGTCGAGTAAGAAACGCGCAAGCCGGAGTTTGGCAGCCGAAACTCTGCGTGATCGCCGTAATGGTTAGGTCGAATGCCCGCCGGCGCGCCGACGAGAATTGCGTGCGCGCGGTTGCGCAGATCAAGCGCGTTTACGCCTGCCGCCGAGAAAGTTCCGGGACCGATAATTACGAAGAGACCGCCGGCGCGATTGATTGCCGGCCGACCTTCGATGATGGGGAGCAGAATCGCCCGGAAGAGCTGAAAATCACCACCTTGATTTCGGCGCAGGTCGATCACCAAACGTCGTGCCTGCGACTCGTCGAGCAGCCGGGCGAGTGCCGTGGCGCGCTCTCGAAACCCCGCCTCGGTCGGATAGCCACTCATTGATAAATAGACTGTCTGAGTGTCGGGCAGAACTTCAGTCCACCAGGGCTGATTCAAATTGCGCAGGTAAAGCGGCGCCGGCTCGGCGCCGGCCAGGCGCCAGTCAGAGAAGTCTCCCATGGGCGCCGGTGAGATTGTCTCGGTTATCCGAGTTCCCGCAGAGTTTTCCAAAACGAAAGGCGCTCGCTCGCGATCGGCGATGACTCCCAGCCCGTGCAAAACCTCAGGAGATGTTAGTTGCAGGGCGGCGGTGAGGCGCGTTCGTCCTTCCGTCTCTGCGCGAGGAACTAGTTCCGTTGTCCGTTTCATCAAGTCAGCCACCGTCACATCGCCGATCGCCAGCACTCGTGCGCCACGCGTTTCGTGATACGGAGCGCCGGCGGCAACGACCCGCAATTCATCGCCGAACCAATGTAATTCGAGCGGGTAACGCGGAAAGCTGGGAGGCAGATCCAGGTGCGTGTGTCCATCACCGACGAGGGCGACGATCCGCATTAGCCCGACAATCCTTTCATCGTTCGACAGGCGCGGAATGGCGGTGTCGAGACGGCCGACTTCTTCAACGAAGCGTTCCCGGGTAACAGTGTGAAAAGCGTTAACGTGACGGCGTGGCAGTTCGACGGCCAGATAGCTGAGGTCCGCCCTCCAGGCCGCAGGCGAGATGTTTGTGTTCGCGTTTTGCGCTGCGCACGCGGTCAGCAGAGTGGCGAGCGTTAGCGCGCCTGGTAGAAGTCGTTTCATTCTTCACCGGTTAGGGTTTGCTCCTCCCACATTTCTACTTTGTTGAGATTTAATCGCCGGGAAGGGAATTTGTCTGTGTGTTACTGCACATAGAAACGTCTTTGGAGTCCGCTAACTTGTTAGCGTCTTGTTAGACCGCGACCGGAGGCGGTCCTCTTCAGAAAATAAAAAAGCGACGACAAGTCGCCGCACTCCAAGTTCGCCACTCACCGAGCCCTGCGATTGCCCTCGGCTTCGTCAAGAGATGATTACCCAAGCGGGATCCAAAGCGGGAAGGGAACTTCTTTAGTTGGGAGGGGGACCGCCCCTACGAGATTCATCGTTTCAGGTTGGTAGTAATGTAGACCTTCACCACCTCGTAGACATAGTCCTGACAGGCGTCGCCCGTTTTCGCGTCGTACTTCCCGTCATTGGTGATATTGTTGGACAACACGCGAATTCCGAGGAATGGGATCTGGAAAACGTTCGCAATCTGCGCCGCGGAAGCGGTCTCCATTTCCTCGACCGAGGTGCCAAACTGGGTGTGAAACCACTGGATGCGATCAATCTCACTATTCCACATATCGTCTGATCCAATTATGCCTTCGACGACTCGTCCTTTGCCGTACAGATGCTTCACGCTCTCAGCAGCAGCCAGCAAACGTTCGTCCCCTTTGAAGCGCCGCATGGTTTGTCCGTTCGCGTTTTGCCCGGAGCTGCCTTCGGCCAACAGATCCAGCGGTTTCCATCCCTGAAGATCGCTGCCCTGCCCGAGCTTCCGATACGCGGTCCTGAACGCTCCCAAATTGAGGGAGTACTTGCCCAGGACGATGTCATAAACATGTAAATCCGGAACGTGCCCGCCCGAGGTTCCCTGGTTGATAATCGCCACTGGGTAGAATCGTTCAGCGGCTATAGTCGTAGCCGCGGCGGCATTCGACAGGCCCTTCATGGTTTTGGAAACGATCACCGGGTAACCGTCCAGGGTGCCGCGCCAGAATGTCCAGCCACCGACTTTCTCCACGCGGACATTATCCAGACGGCTCGCAAATTTTTTCACCTCGATGTCCAAAGCCCCCTGCACAATCACCGGCCGCGACTGTCGCGTGCGTTCAATGGCCCCTCTTTTTTGGCCGTAAGCACAGCAAACAGATAGCAAAATCCCAACGAGTAGCGCTGTTCTCAGGATGAATGACTTCCGCATCATCATCTCTCCAGATGTTTTAAGATGCCGCGCCACGGCGCGGTTGAACTGTCCGGGGATAACTGTCGAGGGATAACGGTGGATCAGACTACAGAACAGTCACCCTTCCTCATGGCCGGGCGACTCCCCGTTCGACCGCAAACAGGCGCCAATCACCCGGAATGCCTGCCAGCTGATGTGCGCCTCGATCCTCGAATCGTATGCCTGAGCCGGCGACCAAATCCTTCACCGTACTGGAAACCAGCACCTCATCCGGCGCAGCTTTCCTGGCCACTTGCGCGCCGATCTCGGCGGCGATCCCCCCGACCCTGCCGTCAACCATGTCACACTCGCCCGTATGCAAACCTGCTTTAAGGCTGACTCCCAGCCGCGAGGCGTATTCACTGATCGCGCTGGCGCATCGGATTGCGCGCGCCGGACCATCAAAAATGGCGAGTGGCCGATCGCCAAGCATGTCGATGTCGCGGCCTCTGAACCATTCGATCTCTTTGTGAACGTGCGCGCGCAACCTTTCGATGAGCGCTTTCCAATCAGAATCCACCTGCTGCTCTGAGTCGATGACCTGCGTGAACAAGACGGTCGCCAGCACCCGGTCAGGCTCAAGCGTGTGCCGCACTCCGGTCAGAAACTCCTCGACTTCATCGAGAATTCCATCCTGGTCGCCGACGAAGGGGAGATGATCGCGGCCTGGCAATTCCACATACCGCGCGCCCGGAATCTTGTTCGCGACGTAACGACCTTCTTCGACTTTAAGGCACTGGTCTTCACTGCGATGAATGACCAGTGTGGGCACTCTGATTGAGGGCAGCACCTGGCGCACGTCTATCTCGGCGTTCATCTGCGTTAAGGCCACGGCGGCGCCGGGACTGGCGCCCATGCGCAGGTAAGTCGCCCACCACTCACGAAACTGCGGATCGTCGGCGACGCTCGGCGCGCGCTCTTCCAAACCGACGGGCCCGCCCCATTGCTCTCGCATCTCGTCAAAAAACTGTTGCCGATGTTCCGGAGTTGGCGCCCAGGGGTAATCCTCGTCGCGGATGCGCTTGGCGTAAGTTCCGATCATGACCAGGGCCAGTGTTTTTTCAGGATAAGTGGCGGCAAAGAGACTACACATGGGGCCGCCTTCGGAAACACCGCAGAGCGCGGCGCGCTCTGAGCCCACCGCATCCATCACGGCGCGCACGTCGTCCATGCGTTGCTCGAGCGTCGGCAATTCGTTGATAGGGACGCGGTCAGAGAGGCCGGTACCTCGTTTGTCGAACAGAATCAATCGCGAGAAAGAAGCCAGCCGCATCAGGAATCGCGCGAAAGACGGCTCGCGCCAGAAGTATTCAAGATGGGAAACCCATCCCATCACAAAAACGAGATCGAGCGGCGCGTCCCCGATAACCTGATACGCGATGTTTACGTCACCGCTGCGCGCGTACATCGTTTCCGGCGGACGTTCGAGACCGAATGGCGCGGGCGGCAGTTGTGAGGTGCTTATCGGCAGTAAATCAACGGCGGGCGCCCGCAACTCCGCTTCGTCGAATTCTTCATTGATAATGATTCGCGAACGAGTTCGTTCGCTTACCATAAGTTCTTCCGTTTCATCCCCGGTTTCGCTGACCTCGGCGCGGAAGCGATAGCCGCGCTTGGGCACGGTCTCGATGAGCTTTCCCCCACCGGACGCGCTCAGGACCTTTCTCAGGGTGGAAATGTTCTGCGCCAGATTGTTTTCCTCGACAAAGCTGTCGGGCCAAACCTCTTTCATCAACTCCTCTTTATCGAGCAGCCGGCCGCTGTTTTCGACCAGAAAAAGCAGCAGGTCGAAAGCCTTTGGCGTCAACGGCACCGGGCCTTTTTCGCCCAGCAGGACGCGATCGGTGACGTCTATCCGAAAGACCCCGAATACGTAAAAGTGCTTGCCCTGGACCTTCCTCATCGGGTTTCAGAACTCTCTAAGAACAATCTCAAGGGAACTTCAAAGTTTTCTAAGTACGCAACAAGCATCCTGCCGGTATCGTCCACCGCGTCAGGTTACAGAACGCCGCAGACAGCAGACAAAAGGCTAAGGCTCGCTAGCAACTGCGCGCATATCTTAATCCGAAACTGATTAGCCGGAAACAGTCGAAGAGGCCACGATGCAAAAACGGACCGAAATCACGATTGAAACTGAACGCCTTCCAGTGGTCAACCGGCGCCCTGAGAGAGCCAGCCTGTTAAGTAAAGGAGTTTGCTCAATGAAAACTATTTCAGCTATCGCAATTCTTGGGTTGATCGTAATCACCGTCGCCCTTGACTACTTCTGCCAATTCAAGCGGACAGTCAGCTAACGGCACTTGCCGGGAGGTTTTTCCTTCGTGAACCCGCTTTCAGAACTCTTTAAGAACAATCTCAACGGAACTTCAGAGTTTTCTAAGTACGCCCCGGGCCTCCTGCGAGTATTGTCCATCGCGTCAGGTTACAGAACGGCGCAGACAACAAACAAAGGGCTAAAGCTCGCTAGCAACTGCGGCAAGTCTTAATCCGAAACTAATTAGCCGGAAACAGTCGAAGAGGCCACGATGCAAAAACGGACCGAAATCACAATTGAAACTGAACGCCTGCTGGTCATCAGCCAGCGCTCTGAGAGAGCCAGTCTTTGGTGCAGCCGTTGCGCCCGTCCGGTGCTGATGATGACCGTGACCGAGGCGGCCAGGACCGAAAACACTAATGCGGCCGTCATCTCTGAATTAGCCGAAGCCGGTGCACTTCATTTCGCAGTGACGCCGACCGGCCGGCTCTTCATCTGTTCCAACTCTCTCCGATCAGAGAGAGGCAACCTTAACCATATTGACGTGAAGTAAAAGGAGTCTGCTCAATGAAAATTATTTCAGCTATCGCAATTCTCGGGTTGTTCGTAATCAGCATCGCCACGCCGTGGATTACCTCAGCCAGCGCGAGTGGGCCGTCCGCCAATGGCAGCTACCACTTTGTAATGGAAGATGGGCTCGCGAAGTCACTCGAATTCGAGGCGCACGTTGACGAGCGAAGCAACACCACTGGTCACATGACCTTTACGGACGAGGCCGGAACCGTAGATTGGGATCTCGACGGAGAGAGAGAGCGTCCTGAAAGAGCCACCGAGTTCTTCATGACGGCCGCTCTGAACACGCTGACGATTGAGAGCAACCGCGCCTTGATGGGCGGCGTTGTTCGAGAGTCGAGCGATCCCAGCTACGTCGGCAAATGGGTGCAACTGGTTGTCGAAGACAACGGTGATAACAGCGAGCGTCCGGACAACATTTCCTGGTGTTTTTGCCAGCCTGAGCCCGGCGGATGGATACCTCAGGATTTAGAAGATCCGCGTGATCAGGGAGCGTCCATGAGTTGGTGGGTAACGGACCTTGAACAGGAGGATGACCGGGGAATACCGTCGGAAAGCATCATCCCGGGTACCCGCACGAGCTGTCGCGCCTTTGCGCTCTCGACTTACGAATTTCCTGAAGTTAGAGGCGAAGGCCAGGTTCAGGTTAGCCGATAAGACGGCGGCCAAAGTCGCCGTGCAAGCGCCACATTTCCAGTTTTGAATCAGGAAGAAATCGGCGGCCCGTGACCGGAAATGATCCGCAATCCGCTGGCAGCCATCCCTAAAACTTTTAAGCTAAAGAAGGAGAATGAAAAATGAAAACGGTTCGATTCACTTTAACTACCCTGGCAATCATGGCTTTCACTATGTTGCTGGCCTCAGGCGCCCAGGCGCAAACCGCCACCAGAACCTGGGTTTCCGGTGTGGGCGATGACGTCAATCCCTGCAGCCGCACTGCGCCCTGCAAATCTTTCGCCGGCGCGATTGCAAAGACTGTCGCCGGCGGCGAAATCTCAGTGCTCGATCCATCCGGTTTCGGCGCGCTAACGATTACCAAATCGATCACCATTAATGGGGCAGGCACGCTGGCGGGCATCACAAATTCCCTGACCAACGGCATCGTTATCAATGCCGGCGCTAACGACACGATCAACATCAGGTATGTGTCGCTTCAGGGAGTCTTAAATGGGTTGAACGGTATTCGGTATATCGCCGGCAAGAACGTCAACCTTGAAAACGTCTCGATCGTCGGAAATACCGGAGTGGGTATCGACATGAACAAAACCAGCGATGGAAACCTGACGGTCGTAAACAGCGAAATCAGAAACTGCACCATCGCCGGCATTCGCGCTGAGACGTCAGCCGGAATAGCCAGGGTTACGATGCGAAACACTACGATCACTAATTGTGGCGTCGGAATCCACGCGAGAAGGAATGCTCGGATTGTGGTGAAGGAGAGCACACTGGCATCAAACAACGTCGGAGTGCACGCCGAGGGTAACGGCCAGACGGCCGTCGTCGTCCTTACGCTCAGTCAGATCGCGAACAATTCCGGCCATGGCGTCCAGGCCGGCGGCGGGGTATCCACTAATCCTTCGGCGGTCCGGATCGCGGACAACGTGATCATCAACAACGGCGGTAGCGGCGTCTCGATTCAGGCGAACGGCAGCGTCGATACTTTTGTTAGTAATAAGATCATCGGCAATAACCCGGACGGTTGCGTAGGATGTACGAATGTGACTACTGCGATCAATTAACCGCTTGCGTTAGTAACGCTAATGGGGCCTCCCGGCGACGTCAATTCGCCGGGAGGCTTTTTTCTTTTGAGCACTGAAAAATTCCGGCGAGGAGGGTTTTGGGATGTAGTTGACGGCCCGCCATTCCGGTCGACCGATGACAATCGACGAGGGGCGAAGATGTCATTCTGCTTCACCGACAGGCTCGGGTGCGGTGCTGATTCTGCGCGCTTCCGTATCGAAACGAATTGGTTTTTCATTTCGCAGGATATCAACCAGCATCATCATTTCTTCAGGGCTCTGCCCGCCGATGGCGATGGCTGTGTTGTTTGAAAGATTCAGTTGAATATTGCCGAAGTGACCGTCAAGGTCCCAGTGGACCAGATAACTGTTTACGTCGACTAACGCCATAGGATCTCCTCTGATGAACTTGTCTACGCTAAGGTCAAAACCCCGGCAGACACAGTTGTTAAGTTTATGAACCAGATTGCTTGCGAGGCGAGATTTGTATCACGGTTGGCTTCAGAGTGTCGAGAAAATTAGCCTTGGTGAACCCGTTGATTTTGGGAAAGCCGCACAGGTCTCCCGCCCGGGTATGTCATGCGCCACTTGCCCTTTCAGATTTTCTTGACTTGATGGTTGCTCTGGGCTATGAAGCTCTCGTTTTCCGCCAAATGGGGGGTCCTGGGATCGTCTATTTACTAAATTAGAATTGGAGGGTCGCGCCGTGAAACCAAATCATTCAATTACCAGATCCGTAAGCGTCTGGTTGACTCATGCCCTGGTCCTGACGGCCGCCCTTTGTTTCTTTCCCCGGCTGGCGCCGGCCCAAAAACCAGTCGAGGTGGATCCAAGCCGCTCGAACCCACCTCGCAGCATTTCCCAGGAAGATTTCGAAAAATTGCCGAAGCGCGAGATCGACCTCGAGAAATTACTGCCTACTGGCCCACCTCCACCCACGCCAAAACCAAATGTCTTACCGAATCCCGCGCCGGGACACTCTGCAAGTATTAGAACTCCACCCGGACTAATCACCGTAGTATTCACAACGCCGGAGAAAGATACGCTGGAAATCTACTTTCCCAATCAGATGTCAATGGGCAACGGTTACACCGCGACGATGAAATTGAAGCTGAAAGCCGGCGGATCTACCGACGCATTGAAGGACTATACGGTACAGATCGATGGGGAGCAGTTGGCGTTAGTTGATGGAACCTTTAGCGTCAATATTCCTGAGGTGGCAAAGAACACCTCACTTGTAAATTTGGTAGATAAGGACGGAAGAAAGGTCGCGGGCGTCAGTCTTCCGGTCGCGCAACACATCCCAATTCCTGAATCCACGACGTCTCCAACCAGCGGGACCGCAGGCCAACTTCTCGAGTTCACTTGTCCCTGCAAGGGAATCACAGGCGCTAATGACTTCGTCAAGATCAACGGAGTGAATATGCCGATTCTGGCCTCGGGTCCCGGCACGGTGGTGGCCCTGAACACCTCCAATTTTCCCGGAATCACCGAAATGCAAACCAGGTTCGGCGGCACCGGCACGAAGACGGAATTTCGTAATCTTACTTTGAAAGTGTGGGCAGACAAGCTGCATTTACTCCAGGGAGAGGGAACCGTGGTTCACATCGTAGTTGGTGGGCTCGAGAATTTGAAAGGGCCGGCCAGGATGACCGTCGACGCCAGAGGTGTCGTCAACATGGGCGGGGGAAACTCTCAAAAGTTAAATATCGATCCTTCAATGGTCGCCGCAGATGGGACCTACACGACCGCCGAGTCCTTAACTGCTCTGGCCGAAGGATCCTTTGGCGTGGACGTCACCGTAACGGTGGATGATAAGAAGAAGTAGGATCAGTTCCCGCCTGCTGTCCCAACATGATGTTAGCCGTGAGGAGAAATCTTTAGTGATGAGGATGCACGATAGTGAATTTCATGGTTTCAAATCCGGCAAGAAGGACCTGAATCGCTCTAGTGGCCGCATGGCTCTGCCACACTGATGCGCGGCAAGTCTCTGACTTGCCGAGAGATTCCTATCTAAGTCTCGCGGTCTATGACCGCTGTGCGGGTCGAAGACCCGGGGGAAAAAATGAGGAACCGCGGCCGGCAAGTCAGAGACTTGCCGCGCATCAGCGTGGCAGAGCCAGAGCGCAATTGGCCTCGCTGTCCGCTTCAGCGCTGATCGGGTGGATCGCCTCACGCTCACCCGAAACTCTTACGGAAGAGATAAGACATCTTGATGAAAAAGGTGCGGCCGTTGCGCCGGAAGCCCGGCTCGATTTGTCCAGTGAACGGATTAAAGCCGTGGCGGCTCAGATCGTCGTTGTAACCCACGTAAAAAGCGGTCCCCGGATTTGGCGTCCAGCCAAACAGAAACTGGCCTTTAACATTCGAAGCGATCGAATCAAAATCAATTCGTCCGCGGGCGAAGACAAAACGGCTGAACTGATAAGTCGAGCGCAACGAGATAATATTTTCGTCAAAGGCTACGAGGTTCGTGTCGTAGCGGACCAGTCTTTCCTTTGTATAGCCGAGCGTGGCGCGCCAGGCAGTCGTAACCTTGTAATTCACGGTTGCGTCAAAATGGATGAAGTCACCCGGGCCGGGATCTTGTGGTGCATTACACACTGCCGGCTGATTTGTGCCTCCGCACAGACCGGCTGCCCTCGCCTGGGCAGCGGCCAGCGCCGGCGGGCTGACGCGGGGAAACTTTGGTCCCGCACCGAAATCATAATCGAGACTTCCCCAGACTCGATTCAGAAACATGTGGAAGTCGTACTTCTTACTCGGCGTCGATTCGGCGAACATGTAAACCCCATGATTCGAAGTGGAACGTTCGTCGTCGGGGCCGGCAAAGGTGCAGATGTTGTTTATCAGACAATTAACGCCCGGGCGGCGCGTTGGTCCGAACTCGCTTTCAAAAACGCGCTCATAGCCCCGATCAAAGCCGACCCCAAGATAGGTCGAGCGGCGCAGGTTGAATTGAATCTGCGTTTCGTTGTTGAAATTCTGCGAGCGACCCTGCCAGTCAAAATTCGTCGAGATGTCGTCATAGACGCGCCATGAAATCAGCCGCGCCTTCGGCTTGGGCTCGGAGTTGTAGCGGAAGAACCCGTTCATGTTATTGGTATTCGTCCGGCGGTTAAATCCGACATCCGAACGGAAATAGCGCGAGCGCCCGACGCCGGAAAGGTCATAGCCGAAATGCCGGCCATTCATGTTGTAATCCCAGGCATAGGCCATGCCCTCCTCGCGGCGATCAAAAACCTTGCCCTCGTCCGGATAAAAGAACGGCTGACGGGTGCGCGTGAAGAGTGCCTGTGCGCTAAAGACCGTTTGCTTGTTTACCCGCATACGCGTGTCGAGCCCGCCCAGCAGGTTGTAAATATCTACAAAGCGGCGGTACGTACCAAGAATTCCAATGAAAGAATCTTTGCTGCCGATATCGCGCTTAGCGCGCAGGATCCCGACACTGGCGTTCTTGCCGACGAATCTGGGATTAGCGGTCAGCGCTTCCTCCGGAGAAAAGTTCCCGGGACCAGTATCACTGGCGACCAGCAGCCCGAACGTGTTGCGATCCATCTTGCCGGTTAGCTTCACGGCGAATTGCGGATCGACAATGGCGCGCGTGTGCACCGCGGAAATTTGCGTGTCAAAGATGTCTTTGCCCTCGAGAAAGAAGGGCCGCTTCTCTTCGAAGAAGATGGGGAAGCGCTGATTGGCGGTAACTACGAGTTGATCAGACTCGACCTGGGCAAAGTCAGGATTGATGGCAAAGTCCAGGACCACGTTGGGCGTGATCGTGTACTTTCCGGTGAGACCCGGATCGAACCTAACCGGCTCGTTAACAAACCGGCCGGGATCCAAGGGATTGGTCATCGTCCGCAGCTGGGCGGCGGTTAATGACGCTTTGCGCCTTCCGGTTTCCGACAAAGTCAGGCTGGGAATCAGTTCCAGCGTGCGCTCAGTGGAAATGCCTTCGAGACCACTGAGGGAACCCGCCTGTTGCAGCCAACTGGACATGTCGCGATTGAGCGGCATCCACATATCAAGCTCGTTGTTGAAGCGCTTGATGCGGCGCCAGAAGTGCGCGCCCCAGAGTTTGTCCTTGCCGGCAACGTAGCGCAGCGATTTGAAGGGAATTGCGACCTCGACGGTCCAACCGTCAGTGGTGACCATTCCTTTCGACTCCATCACGATGTCGGGACTGAAGTCCTCGTTCTGTCCATCGGTCCAGATGCCGTCGGCCTGGATGCCCAGCGGATTAAAATTAAATTCATAGGCTTTGCGCTTGTCATGAAAGGTGTCGAAAAGAATTCCGACATAATCGTCGTTGAAGATGTCATCTCTCTTGGCGATTGTGGCCCGGACCTTATCCGGCTCGTCATAACAATGAAAAGCGACGTAAAGGAACTTCGAGTCCATGCCGAGCAGGACCTCGGTCTGTTTGGAAGGCGGAGTGTTGTCGCCGGGTTGAACCTGATAAAAGTCTTTCAGCACCGTCGCCTGCTTCCAAATCTCGTCATCGAGTTTCCCGTCGATGACTGGAGGTTTTTCAAAGCGCGGCAGGCGCACCGGCCGGCTCTTCTCAGGCGGTAAGACGATCGCCGGTTTTCCGGCAGCATCATTCGCCTTGGGAGTTTCTGATGGGGTTGCACTGGGGCCGCTGGATTGGCCGGCGGCAATAATGGCAGTCAAAAAAACCGCGGCGCCGGACAGAAAAATATTTCTAAGCATTACTCGCCTTCAACTTCCTAAATATGGGGTTGAGATATTTGTATCCAGCTTCAGCGCGTTAACGCCAAAGCCGCAAGGTCACGCAGGCGTACTCAGGCGGCCATCTCCTGCTCTGCGCCAGGGGAACTGACATCACGTCGGGAAGGCTGAATCTGGTAGCGCTTTATCTTTGAATTAAGCGTCGTGTGTTTGACACCGAGCAGGCGCGCGGCCAGGGCTTGATTGCCTCTGGTCTTGATCAGGGCCGTGCGAATCAGATCGATTTCAAACCGCTTCACTTCATCTTCGAGGTTGAGACCCCTCTCCGGTGTGGATTTTGGGGCCGTCATGCCTCCCAGTGAATCCAGCTCAGTCAGGAGCGAGAGCGTGATTTCTCTCAGCGCCTCGATGCGTTCAGTCAGCGTGATGTCTCGTAAGCGAAGCGAAGGTTGAACACCACTGGACGACGCCAGATCTTGCGGAGTACCGACGATTGCGTTGCTCATAGTGAATTCCCTTGTTCGTCTTGATTAGCACCATGGCCTCCCGCACGTGAAGCACGCGCGGGAGGACCGCGAAGGCGTTAGCCGCGGCGAATTGAGATCGAGCCGTTAACGTTGCTCAGGCGCACGCGGGGCCCGCCCGAACCAATCTGTCCAGTCAGATCGTGACCGACAAATTGTCCCTCGTTCACTTCCAGGCCGAAGTCATTGGTGATAGCGCCGTGAACCGTGTTGGCTTTTACTTGCGCACTCGCGTTCGCGGGAATAATCAGCACGATGCTGCCGTTGACCGAGTTGAGAGTGACTCCCTTGACGTCGTCAAGCCGGCTGACCGTGGCTTCCACGCCGCCATTTACAGTTGACAGTTTTACCTCTCCCATCAGGCCGGTGGCCTTAACGCGGCCGTTAACGCAAGCGGCTTTAACGTCGCCCTCGGCGCCTTCGATGTCCAGAGAGCCATTCACCAGCTCGGCTGAATCCAGTTGCGCTCTGCGGGGAATCGTCAGCGTGTACTCGACTACTGCCGGATTATCATGCCGGCGCGACTTTTCGTTGGTGAAATTCTGGTCGCGGTCCGGGTATGTGCTTTTGATCCTGACACTGTCGGCGGTGTTGACGACGTCGATTTTGACCTCGTCCAGCGCCTCACGCCGGTAGGCCTTTTTGATGGCGTCCACCTTGACCTGATTCATGTCCCAAACGGCGATGCGCACGCCGCCGTTGATGTTGGCGATGCTCACCCGGCCAGATGCGGTCAGCGGATAGAGCTGATGAAACTCTTCAGTGAGCATGTCGCCCTGCGATTGGGGCAGACTGCTGTCAGCCGTGGCGGCAATGCGGGAGCTCTCAAAGTGAGCCATCGTCCTCCGATTGCTGCCGACACTTGCCATGCTCAGAAGCGCTATTCCCAGGACCGCGATGGTTAATGTAGTTCTTTTCATTACTCTGTTTGTCCTTTCAAATCAGTTGAGCAATGCCTCGTTACCAGGCTGTGCTTTTTTCCGTGGTTCTTATCTACTAGAACACCGGAAGCCGGCGTTTTGTGGCAAATAATTTTCGCCTCAACTATTCCTTTCGCAATTGAACCGAACCGTTGAAGGTCGAGAGGGTAATCAACGCATCTCCAGTCCCGAAGCGTCCTTCAACCAGCTGAGGTATCACCCGATGCTTTTTGGAGTTATTGGGAAGTTCGGGTGACGCTGTCGAAATCTTCAGAGGAAAGTCGGTGTCTATTTCGCCCTGAAGAGTGGCGTTGACGCGAAAGGACGAATCGGCTGGCAGAGTCACCCTCAGATCGCCGGAAATTGTTTGAAAGCTGTAGCGGCCGCCCCGGGCCAACGCGCTCTTGAAAGTTACATCGCTCCCAACCGTTTGCAGGTTCACCTGAGCGTGCGAGACCTGGGTGACCGAAATCTCTCCGCCCACCGTGATTGCTTCACAAACATCGCCGGCCAGACTGGGCGCGAGACTGTCCAGATCGATTCCTCCTCCTACTGAATGGACTTTAATCGATCCTTTCGAGTTGCTAACTGAGATTCCTCCGCCCAGAGTACTCACCTCGACACCGCGCGACGCGCGCTCCACGGTGACCGCCCCATTCTGAGTCTCGATTCTGACCTTGCCCACGTCTGAGACGCTGATTTCGGCATCGCCTGACTGCAAGTTCACGGTTGCATCGCGCGGTACGTACAGTTCAAGCGCGCCGAAAGAAACACACGACTTCATTGCGCCACGTCTGCCCGCCATCATCAGGGTCAGTTCTTTGGGTGGCGCGGCAGCACTGGCGCCCGCCGGTTGAAAGTCGATGGCCATGCCATCAGTTACGCGCGCGCGCACTTCTTTTTTGTCCCAACCATGTACGGTGATGTTTCCGGACTCGAGACAGGCCGAGAATTCAACTCGGGAATCAGCCGGGCTGCTGCGCTCGACCTGCTGATCGTCGCTTTTCGACTTGCTCGACTTGCGTTTATCCGGCCGGGCCACGGCCGCCGCACACGAAAGGATTAAGAACGGAATGATTAAGAAGTTGCGATAGCGCATTAGTTACTTGTGACCTACTTTTGAGTATTGAAAGGCCGGGCATCGGCCACCTGGTTCAGGAGATCTACTTTGCTTTGATAGGCAGCGAACATAAACTGCGCCGCCTGAGTGTCCTTCGGATTTTTCTTGACGGCATCGCGCGTCATCTCGATCGCTGAATCCAGCAGCGCCACGTTGTGTTCATATTCAACCTGCACACTTGGCCGCAGCGGCTCATTTGATTTCAGAGTTTTCTTC
Organism: Acidobacteriota bacterium; assembly: GCA_038040505.1. GTDB lineage: Bacteria > Acidobacteriota > Blastocatellia > Pyrinomonadales > Pyrinomonadaceae > UBA11740. The sequence goes on from JBBPID010000029.1 coordinate 31,241, forward strand.
AACGCCGCGATCTTCTGCACATAGGGCCGCTCTCCGCGGATGAGACCTGCGTTTTCGACTGATGGTCTTCGCGGAACAACCTTTTTCGGCGGATTTGGCTTTGACGGTTGGGGATCCTCAGAGGTGCCGGAGCCTCCCGTTGGGGTCACCGGAGTGGGGGACGGCTTAGGCGTTGATATCGGCCGAGGCGTTTCGTTCTGGGCGACGCGGTCGGGTACGTCATTACGCTTCAGATAAATCACGCCGATTACCGCGCTCAGAACGATAACTGCCGCCAGACCTGCGTAGCCAAAGGCACGTTGGGGAGAAGGGAAGAGTAAACCGGCCAGCGATTGCCACCAGCCGCTTCTCGATGACTGACCAGAGACAGGTTGAGCAATTTGATCTTCGGAAATGGCTGTTTCTAAACGTTGGCGGAGACGCTCAGTGGGAACACTCACCGCGAACTCATTTTCCAGCGCGCCGGCCAGCAGGAGATTCTCGTTTTCTACAGTGCGCGCGACTTCGGCGCAGTTCCGGCAGGACGCCAAATGTAAGGCCACCCCTGCTGCGCTCTCCTGAGCCAACTCGCCATCAAAATAAGCCTGGAGGGTTCCCTCGTCGATACATTCTTTCATTGACTTGCTCCGATCTTCCCGTAAGTCCTGGCAAACTCTTTCCGTCCCCGGGCCACCAAACTGCCAACGTTCGTTTCCTTCAGCGATAGCGTGTCCGCAATCTCGCGGTAGGAAAGTCCCTGTTGTTTCAGCAGCAGGCAGCTCCTCATGGGTTCCTTTAACTTATCCAGGGCCCGGCGTACTTCCTGCAACGCCAGCCGGGTTTCATAGTCTTCATGCGGCTGAAACACTCCCGAATCATCAGCGCTCTGCTGATACGTCGTCTCACGATCGAGAGAGCGGCTTTGGCCGCGAATCGTGTTGCGCGCGAGATTCAGAGTCACTCTCAATAACCAGGGCCGCAACAATTCCGCGTCGCGCGTAGCCTCGCCCGGATTCCGATAAAGCCTGAGAAAGACCTCCTGAGTCACATCTTCAGCCAGCGCCGAATCGCGCAGGACAGCCCGCGCGGTGCTAAAAACTGCCCGATGATGCAGGGTGAACGCTTCATCAAAGCTCACCACCGAAGCATCGGACGCGAATTGTTCAGGCATGAATTCAATCAAAGTTCGTGCTCGTCCGCGCATTTCTGTTCCAGGGGTAGAACACCGCCCCGAGCGGGTTTGTGACAGGTTTTTTGCGAAAAGTAGGCGAAAAGTAGCCGGTAAGGCTTTTTCCGATAGTCCTACTTGATAAGCGGTGTTCAGAGTACCGACTTTATAGCTTTTTTTAAGCAAGAAAGAACCCACCTGAAGTTGGTACTCTAAACGCCGGCCCTATTGATTTAACGCAAACTTCATCACTTTGGTTCGGGCGGCGATGAGGAGTTCGTTTTGGTCGGTAAATACCATCCCTGAAGCGACGCCATCTGGTTTGAAAACCGTAAGATAGCGGCCGTCAGAGTCGAAAACCTGGACGCCTTTGGTGTCGCTGACAAAAACCCGGCCTTTGCCGTCGACCGCGATGGCGTGGGTTGCGCTAAATTGGCCGGGCTGGTTGCCGTCGCCGCCAAAGCGATTGAGGAACCTGCCGTCCGGACTGAATTTGAACACCCCGTTGCTGAAAGTCCCCAGCGCGTAAATGTTTCCCAGGCCATCAACCGCGACCCGAGTGTCCAACTCTGAACGATCGGCGACGGTGCTGACGGCCGCGCGAATCGTGCGCGTGACTTTTCCCTGGGCGTCAAAGCGGACGATATCGTCGCGATTGCGATACCAGGCACAGACCAGCCCGCCGTCCGGCGTAGCGACGATGGCATCGAACCCGCCGCCTTCGCTGTATTCAATTTCGCCCAGAGGGTTTCCCGTCTGTCCGTCGTAACGCGTAATAATGCCGCGCTGGGCGACGTACACGGTTCCTTTGCGATCAGCGGCCAGGCCGCGCAGCGGCATCTTTCGATCGACCGACCATTGGCTGATGAAATTACCGGACGCGTCAAAGACCTGTATGCGGCCTCCGAGATACTCGCCGACGTAAATTCGACCCTGCCCGTCAATGGCGATACTGCGCGCGTCGGTCATCATCCCGGCGCCAATGCCTTCACTCCCGAACTTGAGCACGACCCGGGCAAACGCGCCGGCACTGTCGTTGGTCTTGGAACCTGAAGGCGCGTCCGAAGCAGGGCTTTTCAAAGATCCAATCGACTTTGTCAAAGGCGCCAGCATGCCAAACACAGCGGCCAGCACAATCCCGGCAATCACGACCGGAATCAACACGAGTAGCCAGATCGCCTTGGAAGCCGTCGCGGCGACGTGCGGCCCAATGTTGATGTCGATTACGTGGGCCGGTCGGCCACGGAGATCGTCCGGAAGGGCGAGCTGGCTGTGACAGTACGAGCACTGCGCCGTCTGCGTCCTGCCCAGAGGATCATACGTTACCGGGGCTCCGCATTTAGGACAGTCAAAAGTTCGCATATGAGATCAGATTTTAGCCGGTTCATCAGCGCCGGCGCCCACACCCGGGCAATCGGAACGCGCCGATGCGGCTCGAGTAGAGTTCGGTGCCTCTCTTAACGTAATCCCCAACGTACCAGATTGTGCAGTCGTCCGAGGGATCGATCGCCGTCTGCGTGTAGTCTTCCCAACGCATCACATTCTGGCTGGCTTCGCCTTCGACCAGAATTGCTTCGCGTAAAGTTAGCTGACCGGGAGGATCTTCGGCCAGTCGCGCTACAAACCTTTGCCCCGGAAAGTTAGGCGTCCCTCCGAACGAATAGCCGAGGCCGATATTGCCCCGGCGATCCATGGCGGGACTGGCCATCCAGCGGTAAAAACTGTCAGGCGCATAAGTGCCCTGTTGATAGACAAACGGTTCGCGGTCCTGGCCAAGTCTGAATTCATACCAACGCACGCCGCCCCCTCCGGCGGCAGTGTTGACCGAGTGCACGGCCACCATCGATTCTCGCTTGCCAATCTTCCGGTAAACGAGTCGCGCCATGAGCTTGTCGCCCTGCGCGTCCAAACGCTTATCAGTTCCGGGTTGCGGCACGCAGTTAGTAAGCTGCCCGCCGCAAAGATACTCGTAAGGCGCTACTTTGATTTCCGTCGGTCCGGTGATTTTGGTATTAGCCGGCGTTTTCCAATCGACGTGGAACTTCCAAGCCAGGATCACATCGTCTTTGAGAATCTTTTTTAGTTGTGCGCCGCCCGCAGCCATCATGATGTTGGGAGCACCAGGCGGCGGCACGCCGTAACCGTCGATATCCGCGTTGTTCAGAAAGTTCACCCCATCGATGACAAAGCACTGTTCGGTTGCGAGCAGGCCCTTGAGCATTTTGTTTCGCTCGACCACGCACGCGTGTTTCTGAATCAGATCGTCGCTGGTGCTGGTTGGCACGTAATAACCATCGGGCCAGACGGCCGGGCGTGGGTAATCAGGAAAGAAGTAGCGCAGGAACTCGTAGCGGTAATACGCGCCCAGCGGATCTGAGGTCACGCTCACCGCATAACACATCGAGTAGGGTCCCTGGCCTCCGGTCTGTGCGGCGGGGCGATTCGCCTGCGTCGGATTCGGTTGCGGCGGCGGCGCCAACTTGAACGGTGGGCCGGGTTGTGCCGGCCGGCCCGGTGGACTGACCTGAGCCGGCTGACCATCCCTGGCCTCGCTGGGCTGATCGGATCTCACCTGAGCGCGTGAAAACGTCGGCATGACGATCAGCCAACGGCCGGCCAACTGATCGTAACGCGCGACAGCGTCGCCGTTATTGCGGGCCTGACAGTGGCCGCCGAAGCCGGCAAATACCGCATTCGTCACCACCGGTCCGTATAAAACCTTGCCCGTGGTTTTGAAGCGCTTTCCTTTCTTGGTGAAGACAGCCATCCGGGCGTTTACGATTTGCACGATGTGATCAGGGCCCACGGCGAGCGTGTTGTCCGACGGGTTGCGCACGTTTGCTTTTCCCTGCGGACCTTCAAAGCCAAAGCCGAGCCCATCGAAACTTTCAACGATAGGAGCAGGCGGGCGGGTCCCCTGGGATCGCTGTTCGACCGTGGCGCTGGTGGTTGAGGGTTGCGGATTCTTGCTTCTCACAATTGGGATGTTATTAGCGTTCTGCCGCGCAAACCTTTGATTCAGGTCTGCGGCTGCCGCCTGGGAGGCGATCTCTTGAGACGCAGTGGCTAAGCGGTTTGCGGATGCGAGCGGAAAAGAGATGTCATTTCGGACTGCCGCACTGACGGTGAGCGGATGGATCCTAATCTCAGTTACTTCAGCGACGGAGACCGAGGAGAGTTTTACGTTACCGGAAACCTGACGATGGTGCGCGCTTCGGCTGATCACGACCGCGGCAAAGATAATTAAGAGCGTGAAGACTTTGTTCACTGTTAATTAGACCGCTCGTGTGAGCGCGATTCGCCCTTCACAAATCAATCGCGCGCCACCAGCGCGAGTCCCAAAACACAGAAGATCAGCCCGACCACGTTTCGCAGGGACAAATGATCCTTGAAAATGATGATGCCAATCGGTACCAGCATGACCGTGACCGCGACGTTGGTGGCAACTGCGGCGATGCTCAGTCTCCAGCCGTTTCGATACGCCAACAGGAAGCCGACCTCAATGCAGGCGGCGGCCGCTCCCATTACGTACACAGCCCAGTTGGCTTGTTTGACCGAAGCAGCTAAAGACTTATTGCCGGGAAACGCGAAGACACAGACGGCGCAGACGACGATGCCAGTCACGTAAGCGATCATCGTCGCAAAGAAGGGGTTGATTCCTTTCGCGATCGATTTTTGCGCGAGATGATAAAAGAGCATGCCGGTAACAGCCACGGCGATGGGAAAATAGAAAGTCATCGGTACCTCGTTGGGCAACAGGTTCAAAAACTATCCACGAACACACACGAACGCTACAACTTCCGCACTTCAATGAAGTAGAGATCCGTCGCTACTTCGAATTCTTCTTTCGTCAGCACTGTTCCCATCTTTTTCCATTCCGTTGTGGGCTTGATCACGCGCCAGTTTCCTTTAGCGCCGAGCCGCACCGGCATCGCAAACCCCGGTTCATCGGCCACCCAGCGATAGGAAACCATGCCCGGCTCGAACTTCAGCTCCAGCGCCGGCAGCGCCGTGTGCCGCAGGTATTGATTGAAGACGGGCGTGAGATTCATGCGGGTCTTCTGGTTGAAGTAAGCGACCATGTCCTCAGTCATGATCGACTGGTACTTAAAGCGCTGATAGAAGTCCTTGATTATCGCCCACCACTTTTTGTCGTCGTTGACCACACTTCGCAGGGTGTTAAGGAAGAGAGCGCCCTTGAAATACTGATCCTGCGGCGGCGTCGCGTTGATTCCTCGCCGGGGAATGATCGGCTGTTGGTTTCTTACCTTTGTCTTGTACCCGTTCGTGTACTTCAGACCATCCTCCTTGCCGTACATGAATTCCACGTAAAGACACTCGAGATAGGTGGTCCAGCCTTCGTGAATCCACATGTCAGAGCGGTCGGCGGCGCTGACGCTGTTGCCAAACCACTCGTGGCCGCTTTCATGAATGATGATGAAGTCGAAGCGGGGAGAAATTCCTACGCCAGTCCAGTCACGCTCGAGATAGCCGTTGGCAAAGCGGTTGCCATAGGTGACCGCGCTTTGGTGTTCCATGCCTGAATAAGGCGCTTCGATCAACTTGTAACCATCCCGCTTGAACGGATAGTCGCCGAAGTAATGCTGAAAGGCCTCCAGCATGCCCCTGGCCTGCGCGAATTGCTTTTTGGCTTTATCCAGATTTTCCGGCAGCGAGTAAAAGTCGAGAGCCAGGTCGCCCAATCGATCGGAAAAGTGTTCGTAGTTCCCGATATTCACTGAGACGTTGTAGTTGTTGATGGGGTATTGCACCAGCCAGTCCCAGCGCGTGTAGCCGTCACCCAGATCGGCCTTGCCCATGAACTTTCCGTTCGAAACGTCGACCAGCCCGTTCGGAATACTGATGCTGATGCGCATCGATTCGACTTCGTCTTTCCACTGGTCCTTGTTCGGCCACCAGATGCTGGCGCCTTCGCCTTCGCAGGCTGTAAAGATCCACGGCCGGCCGGCCGGGTCCTTGCCAAAGGTGAAGCCGCCGAAACGGCCGACAGTTTGCGGCGTGCCGGAGTAATAGAAATCAATCGTGTAGAGGCGTCCGGATTTCAGGGTCTCGGGGAAATCGACAAAGACTGCCCCGGAATCGCGGGCGAACTTGAGTTCCGTGCCTTCAATCCCCGGCTCCTGGCCCCTGTCCCCCGTCCCCCTAAAAAGAATCTTGTCGACCTTCAAATTGTCGTAGAGGTCGAGCTGAATGCGCGTGTCGTCCTTGAGCATCCGGAAGCGGATTCGATTCTTACCGCTGACAAACTTCTTGGCCGGATCGATGCGGATATCGAGGTGATAGAAAAGCAGATCATTGTTGGCGCGATAGCGTCCGTACTCACCGCGCAGCAGGTCAGCGTGCGAGGGTGTGGGGGCGGAGGTTTGAGGCGCGCCCGTTCGTGGCGTTAACTGAACCGAAGAGAGCGCGGGGGACAGTGACAGCAACAGAAATATGCTGATTGCACAGTTACGTGATATTTCGAACATAGGATTCTTCGAGATTACTCGCCGGAAGCTTTATTCTAACGCACGTCGGCGGAAACGGCTCGCTGTCTCTTCGTGATTTTAGTGTGATTTGGTGGATCGTTTTCCGCGCCCAGGTGATGATCCACGAAACCACGCGGATCGTACACGAAGCGAATCTGACTCAACCACCGGAGCATTCACATGAATCAACCGCTAGACGATCAAGCCCTCGATCAGATCTTTCGCACGGCGCGGACCTTCAGTGCCTGGCTCGACAAACCAGTCACGGAAGAGACGTTGCGCCAGATTTATGACTTGCTGAAGTGGGGACCTACCAGCGCCAACGCTAGTCCTGCGCGGTTTGTCTTCGTTCGTTCGGCGCCAGCGAAGGAGCGTTTACGTCCCACGCTGTCGCCGGGAAATGTCGACAAGACAATGGCTGCGCCGGTAACGGTGATCGTCGCCTATGACCTGCTCTTTTTTGAAAAGCTGCCAAAGCTTTTCCCGCACAATCCGAAAATGCGCGACCTCTACACCTCAAATCCGCAGCTGGTAGAAACTACGGCCAAGCGCAATTCTTCGCTTCAGGGCGCGTATTTGATAATCGCGGCGCGAGCCTTAGGGCTGGATTGCGGCCCGATGTCCGGATTCGATAACGCGAAGCTGGATGAGGAATTCTTTGGCGCCGGAAAGGAATGCGAAGGCTGCGAGCAGGAATTTTTTCCGTCCGGTCATGTGAAGTCGAACTTTCTGTGCAACCTGGGCTACGGCGATCCGGCGACGCTTTATCCGCGCGGGCCGCGTTTGGAATTCGGGGAAGCGTGCTCGGTGCTGTAGCTTCTTCTTGAAACAAAGCTGTGCGATCCGCAAAACCACACTAACCGAAACTAATAAATTCCTGGTTCGAGTCATTTCGTGTGGTTTCGTGGATCGTCTTCCCAATCCGCGCGAGCGGGTCTGTACGTAAATAGGATGCTTGGGCATCGTGTGCGCACGATGCATAATTACCGAACGAAGGAAGTAGCGAAATGCACAGGCAAAAACTAATTGCCTCAGGATTGTTAGCCAGCGCGGCGATCATTTTGGTGACCGTTGGTTACGCCAAAGGCTGGGGCCCGCTGGGCGTGATAAACGTCGGGATTCCGCGTCTGTTAGGTGTGGGCAGCAACGGAATTGTCCCTAACGATAAATTGGCTGCGGCGAAGACATCGCCGACGGCGCCGGAACTCGCCGCGGGTATCTGGATCAACTCTGAACCTCTAACGCTCAAAAATCTGCGTGGCCGGGTGGTGCTGGTCGATTTTTGGACATTTGGTTGTTACAACTGCCGGAACACTCTGCCGTCGTTGAAAAGCTGGGACGCGCGTTACCGGCAAAAAGGTCTGACGACTATCGGTGTCCATACACCTGAGCTGGACCGGGAAAGAGAGATCGAGAATGTGCGTCGCGAAGTTGCGGCTTTGGAGATTCGCTATCCGGTCGTGACCGACAATGACTTCGCGACCTGGAATGCCTACAAGGTTGAGGCCTGGCCGACAATGTTCCTGCTGGACAAGTCAGGGCACGTTCGTTGGATGCACCTGGGCGAAGGCGCCTATGATGAAGCCGAACAGATAATTCAGAATCTGCTGGCCGAAGATTACCAGCAAACGGAAATGAAAGACGGACCGATCTCAACGGAGAAGCAGAGATGACAGACAAGATTGTCAGGTCGGAAGAAGAGTGGCGGAAAGAACTTTCGCCGGAGAAATTTCATGTGCTGCGCGAGGCCGGCACTGAACGGGCCTTTACCGGCGAGTACTGGGACAATCACGAGCCGGGTGTTTACCACTGTGCGGCCTGCGGACAGTCGCTCTTTGACTCAAACACAAAGTTTGATTCCGGCACCGGTTGGCCCAGTTTTTACGCGCCCGTCGCCGAAGAAAACGTTACAAATAAGTCGGACCGGACCCTCGGCATGGTGCGCACCGAAACAAAATGCGCTCGCTGCGGCTCGCATCTGGGACATGTATTCGAAGACGGCCCCGCGCCCACTGGCCTGCGCTATTGCATGAACTCGGCGGCGTTGGATTTTGAGAAGCAGGAGTAGCCCAGCGTGGCAGAAGCCTGACCGTCAGGGAGGGCAACTTCGACAGTCCGAGCTGCTTTGCACAAAGAGTCTTTCGAACACAAAGAAGAGCGGGGCAAGCCGCCTTCTCAACCCCGAGCTGATCAGAGTTGAAATTGTAATCGCGGCTGAAAGGCTTTCAAGTTAAATGCGATCTCACAAGTTCCAGAGTCTCGAGGTCGGGAAGGCGGGCTTGCCCCCGCTCTTTAATAAGCGAATTCAGACTCAGCTCTCCGCCGGAATCGGGCTAAAAGTATCCAGCACCAACTTCCAAACGCCGCGGACGTCACGTTTCCACACGCGCACGTAATAACCCTTCTCAGCTTTGTTCGTGCCGGAAAACTTCAACTCATAGCTGCCATAGGTGTAGCCCAGATCATTCGATTGGGCCACGTCTGATTTCATTGGCGCCCAGGTGAGCGTCGAGATCTGTGACGCGAGATAGCCGAGCACCGCCGGTAGTCCGGTCATTGGCATCGCACCGTCGCGATGTAATCTGGCATGGGCGCTGAGATATCGTCCGTATCCAGTGACAATCCCGTGCGACTCAGACGCCTTGAGGAATTGCCGATCAAGATCCATCAGCGCCGTACGCTCGCTTTCCAGATTCGCAGGGCGCGCCGCTTTCCATTTGTCGGCGGGCGCCGCGGTCAACTCCAACTTCTGAGTTGAATGATCGGGTGTGCTGATGCCGCAATCGACGACGACTTTCCATTCGCCATTTGCCTGTTTCTTCCAGAGGGAAAAATAGTAACCATAGCGATTCGGTTTCTTTTCCGCCGACAGATCCCGAAAAACGTACGGCCCGGTCGTGTAACCCAGGTCGCCCGCGTGCGAAACATCGGCGTAGATCGGCCGCCAATTCAGTTCGACCGGCGGGCGAACGGGCGGCGCCGGACGCTTGAGGAATGATTCTCTGGTCTTGTTGGGGTGCGGTGTAAAGTTAATGCCGTCCTCGGCAAAGAACGCCAGAAACGATTCGCGGACGCCCTGCTCGACGCTGGTGGCGGCAAAAGCTTTTTCAGCCGCGACGAGGGAATCAAACGCGGCCGAAGATTTCCGCTGGCTGACGGAAATGGAAGACAAAAGCAACAACCCTAACATTACCGCCAATGCTCTTTTCACTTTTTCTCCTCCGATTAAGAAAACGCATCGCCCAGGGATGCCGGCAATAATACAAGGATAGAGACACACACGGCCATCCGTGATCGGACATTCAGTTGTCTTTCTCCCTTCTCCCTCTGGGAGAAGGGCCGGGGATGAGGGCCTAGGCGCGTACCTCTCTTTTTTGTTTGTGCTCCGTGAGAGGCGAGTGGCATTCAAAGACAAAAAAATAAGTAAGGTGGACACGGGCTAAGCCCTCACCCTAACCCTCTCCCAATGGGAGAGGGAATAAAGTTTTCTCCTTTTGGGAAAGGGGCGGGATGGAGACCTTAGGCTGTAGTGAGCATTCAGTTGTCTTTCTCCCTTCTCCCTCTGGGTGAAGGGCTGCGGATGAGGGCCTAAGCGAGGGAAACAACTTTCTGGATCGTGCTCCGTGAGAGGCGAGTGGCATTCAAAGACAAAAAACATCAAGTAAGGTGGACACGGGCTAAGCCCTCACCCTAACCCTCTCCCATGGGAGAGGGAATAAAGTTTCTCATCTTGCGCGTGCTTCAAGGCGGGACGCCGGTGCCCAAGAAAATCAACCCCGACGAGGGTCGGGGCTGATCGGGATTGACCGAGTTTTCTAAGAAGAGGAGATCAACCCCGAATTGTCAGGGCCGTTGCTCCTCCTAACTCTGTTTGCGAGTTACCTGGGTTCGCTGCGGCGCATAGTTGACGCGTCGCGTCTCTTGCATGCGGCCGTCCTTCAGTGAGCCCTCGACGATCTCGTAACCGAGCAGCGCCAACACGCGGCCGCGCACGAACAACGGACGCGAGTTGCCATACCAATCGACGCAGGAAGCGCGACAGCCGTCGTCTACGGCCTTGTCTGATTGCGCTCCCAGCTCGCCAACCTCTTCGAAGTGAAGCGATTTGTTTCTCAGGAACAAAATCGCAGGCGAGCCTTCGAACAGGTGCTTATAGCCGGAACGGCCGGGCACGCTGACCGGTAAACCAAGCACGCCCGAGTCCGGCCCGTCAGGCTTGTAGAAGAAACCGTGGCTGCGCAACTCGCCCTGTGACGCGCCCTTGCGAATGTACTCATCCACCAGCTGCGCTGAGTTGCCCAAACGGATCGAGCTGAAGTGCAAATCACTGCCATCTGTGCCCACGACGATTGCATCCGAGCCCAGCGCTTCGATTCGATCCACTCCGTGAGTCAGCGAGACTTCATCCAGGTTGCCATCTGCAAACCGCACCGCGTACAAGCTGGACTGGTTGCGGTTCTGGGGCGCGCCCCAGCCACTTCCGGTCCCGTACAAAAGGTATTGGCCCACAAAGCGGTTCTGAAAGGTGTAGCCCTTAGGTTTTGGCAGCCGGTGGTAATCCCACGACGAGGCGCTGTCGGTGCCGTCGTTAAAACTTGTCAGCGGAACTCGCAGCAGGGCCACATCGCCGGCGGCGCCTTCCGCACTCCACATGCCGTCGCCGCTGGCGTTCGAACGCACCAGCACATTCAGGTGCTTGTCTTCGCTTTCAAGAAACGAGAACTGGTCGACGGGACTTCCCGAAACGCCCAGCGCGCTCGGTCCGGAACCATCCAGCGGCATGCGAAAGACCGTTGATTTTTGCGATGCTTGCTGACCGTACCACGACCAGTTCGTGGTCCAGACGTAAACCGACTCCGGCGAAACATAGAACACTCGTCCCGGAGGGCCAAGCACGGCGGTCGCGTCGCACTTGAAATCACCCTGGGCTAAATCGCAAACCGTGACCGTGTGCAGGGCCAGACCCGAGTTGGCGTCAATCTGTCCTTCGGGACGGTAGACCCGCGTGGCTGAAACAATCCGCTGAAACTCGCCGGCGGTCGCTCCCTTATGCCACTTGCGCACGGCGGGAAACTGCGCGAAGGGGTCGGTGCTTTCGGGATACATATACAGCGGCGTGTAGAAAATAAGTTTGCTGCCGATCAGGCGGCTGGCGTAGTTGCGCGAAGAGTAGTAATCGTTCGAGCGCAGGTGATAGGTCGAGCGATAGCTGAGGTTCCCGGTGCGATCGATGTTGAAGATCCCGACTTCGGTGCCGCCGCGTTCATAGCTGTATCCGATCACCGCGATCGTGTCGGCTGAGACCAGCATCTCGTCATACCACGTGTAACGCGGATCTATGTCAGGTGCGAACGCGTCAACTGCCGAAATAGGTTTCAGGGCGCCGTCTCCGATAGCGACTGTGAACAGCCGTCCGCGCCGCAGCACCACCAGGTGGTCGCCGTGCAGCTTAACGATGCCGCCTTCGTCAACACCCGCGTGCTGGGTGTTCGTGACTGACTCGTCCTTGCTCTTGGAATCTTCTCCCGCCTTAGCCGGAGCTGCGGTTGCCGCGGGCGCCTGCGCAGCCGAATCGGTGTTTGCTTCCGCGCCCCGACGCGTCCCGGATCGCTTTCGCTCTTCGGCTAACTTGCGAAAATAGGCTTTCAGTTCCTCTTCGGAACTGAAGGGGCGCATCGTTTTTCGGTCGGTCTTTTTCCCCGGCACGCCGGCGCTGCTGACCGGGCGGCCCGCACAGGCGGCCAGGACCGAGATCACAACCAACGTGGCCAAAAGGGAAAGAACAAAAGATGTGGCCGAAAGTGCGAAAGTGCCGGCCGGTCGGGCAATGTTTCTCATGGTACGACTCTCCTCGGTTTGGTAATCGAACAACCGAGAGAAGAACGGCGGGTTAGAAGGAAACTTGCGCAGCCCTTAGCAGAAACTCGTTCAAATGAGGTTGAATCACAGATAAGGACAAAGGGCGCCCGGTGAGTCTTTTGCGCCGCAAAAGGTTCAAATTCACTTAACTGACGGCAAGTTTCTTCGTGCCGTTTCGTGTGATTTCGTGGATCGTCATCGGGTAAGCAATACGATCCACTAAGTCACACAAACGATCACTAAACCGAATGCCAGCCTACTCACTGGTGGAGGCTGGCAACGAATCCACTTCGTATCCCTGCCGCAGACCCAGAACGTATTTCTCCCAGGTGGCTTTGAAAGCTTTCATGTCAGTCACCCGAAGAACTCTCTGCAAAGTTTGATATCCGGTGGGATCTACGCGGCGGTGCGCGTAAAACTCTCGATAGAACTTTATCAAAAGCCCTCGCTGCTGCAGGTAATAACAAAGATAACGAGCCTGGCCATAGTTCGTGCCCCGGTCGTCGTTATAAAAGCCAGGCTCGTTCAGCTCCATCAGTGTCTTGAACGCGGGCACGCGGCGCGCTTTGATCGCCGCCTGAAGTCCGGGGAGCCGCCAATTGGTGTAGCCACGAATATGCCCGTCGACTTCTCCGGATTGTTCGTAGAGCGAGCCGAGCCCTTCATTGAGCCAGGGCGGGCAACCGGGAAAGTTTGCTTCGATAAAAGGATGGACAATCTCATGCACCAACGTGCCGCCGCCGGTTGAAATATTCATCACCAGCGCTTTCTGCCTGATCGAATAATAGCCGTACGGCGTGGTCGGCTTTTCGCCAAACAGCGCCAACGCATTCTTTTCATAGGAAGCGGCGTCTTTGAAAAGCCAGATGTCGAGGATCTCTTTCGGGTCCTGCGTAAAGAAATCCTGTTTGAGTTTGTCGACGGCCCATTTGACCGTTTTCTCTGAATGTTCTTTGACGTCTGCTGGAGACTCGTCGCCGATAACGACGAAGGGCCGCTGAATGATTACGGTGAAGTTGCTTGAAGGAAGTTTTTTCTTGAGCTGATCAACGTGTCGGACAAAATCCGCTTCACTAAAGGTGTCGAGTGAGTTCGAAGGGTCATTGCCGGAGAAAGCGTTCGCGGGCTGAACCGTTGGGCCGAGCGGCGGATCCAGGCGATAGAGCAAAGCCGGGCCCAATAACGCCAAAGGCACTAGCAGCAGAACCTGGTACTTTTTGAGCATCGCAGACAAACGTACCCGGGGAGGTAGACAATCTGAGCGGCGGATTTGTTCCCGTTATTGACGCTGGGCGAGCATGTAACACAGTCCATCCGGCGCCACGACAAAGAAAACGCAGTATGAATCGTTGCCAATCTTGTCGATCGTAAGATCGCTGCCGGTTGGTTGGGTGCCCTTAACTTCTTCGAAAGCAGCTTCGATGTTGTCGACTTCGAAGAAGCATCCTTCCTGCTCGGGGTTTCCTCCGTTTTCGGCCAAGCCAATCTTAATGTCGTCGCGCGCGAGAATTACTGATTTCACCGGAGAGGCCGCTCGCGATTCGACCCGAAAGCCGAAGGTCTTTTCATAGAAGGGAATCGACGCGTCAACATCCGCGACCGGGAGGTTCAAAGCATCATCGGCATAAGGCGCCGCGCGTTTGTAAATTGCTCGGGTCATCGATTTCAGCTCCCTTTCAAGATTAGAAGCTTCGGTTCACTGGGAGCGCGGGCGCCCTCGCCCGCACGAACGCGAAGCGCGAAAACCGTTTCGTTAGTTCCGGAAAAACAGTCACCTTTGGCGCGGAGCGGGCGAGGGCACCCGGTTCCCAGTGTTAAGTGGCCAACTTCAAACAGGGACTGTGCCAGTTTCACTCATCTACCATCCAGTTGCCACTGCCACGATGGATTTCTTTTCCGCCAGGCGTACGCGCAACTCGGGCCGCCATCTGTTCCGGTTCCGGGAATTAGCGCAATCAAGGTGTCGTGCGAGTTGGCCAGATCCCAGGTGATGCCACTCAACGGTATTTTTAGCCGGCGGCTCCAGGGCGTGTTCTCCTGGCCGGCACAGGTGCCGATATCAAGGTAGACAAAACGCTCGCCGGCCGGACCCTGCACGAACGGGCCGGCAAAATCCGGCAAGACCTCCTTGCCGGCTTTGACTGTGACAGCGAAATCGAACTTCAAATCTCCATCCGTGGATCTTTGTTTCTGGACGACTTCGTAACCGCTGCCGCGACCTTTCTGCAAACCAAAGTCCACGCCTGCCGGTGGTTGTTGCAGGACTATGCGGAGCGCGATTTCCGCGCGCGCCTCTTTCGCGACTTTTGGTTTAGATGTTTGAGGGACTCTCTTTCCCATACTTTCAATCCTGACGAATCTCAATTTCCAGTTCCCGGATTACCGGAGGAGGTAGACGCATCCATTGGTGCCGCCCTATCGCGGTTGCGCGTAGTTGTGCCTTGCCGGGTTGGAATCGCCTGAGCACATCTCCGGTGAGGACGGTGGTTTGGGCCCCCTTTTGATTGCGCGGATCAAAAAATGCCCATTCGTTGCCGGGGACCCGCAGGGTATTCACGGTCTCAGTATGGGTGCCCTGGATCAGCTCAAGTCGCACGTCAACTGTGGTGCGCGCATAACTAACTACTGAAGTCTCAACGCTCGAACCGTTCCGCAGAATTGAATCACGCGCCCGCAGTTCCAGACTGCGCACCTGGTAGAAGGCGCGGTAAGCGGAGATCAGTCCAATCACGAGGTAGATGCTCAGCAGGATGACGCAGGCTCGTTTGAGAAAAACGAGCGGCCACGCAGATCTGATTGCGACTGGTTCGAACATCAGTCTTCAGGGAATCCGCAGATTACACAGATTTCATAAACAGCAAGAGCGGGATCAAGAGTCTTTGTTCAGAAACGGATTGGTCCCTCCTGCCTAACTTCTAAATCTGCGTAATCTGCGGATAGAGCTCACTTCCGTTTAGAAACATACTCGCCGGATGCGCCGCTCTTGCCCAGCCAAACCGAGTCAAGGCGCAATTTCGGCAACGGATGTATGAAAGCGCTCAGCCGTCCGGGCGCGGGCCTTGGCCGCTTCGACGTCACGATCTCTCGGCGGCGCATTGGTCACCAGAGAATCGAGAAGTTCGTGCGCAGCCTGGGCTACTTGCTCAACGGCGCGGGAAAATACTTCCTCGTTGGCTTTGGACGGTTTATTAAAGCCGCTGAGTTTGCGCACGAACTGAAGTGAAGACGCGCGGATTTCTTCCTCGGTCGCAGGTGGTTTGAAGTTGTGCAGAGTTTTGATGTTTCGACACATAGATTCCTTGTTCCTTAACTATCAATGTTCAAGCTTGTGAATCTGCTTCTGAAAGTGCTCGCGCCAGCTCTCTGACAGGGCCTCGAGTCTGACGACACGGCGCAATGTTTCCAGATCGTCTTTCTCAAAAGCATACAAGCGAGTAATGTCTGAGATGGTGATCTTTTGCTGATCGCTGCTCACCAATTCAAAAGCATCGCCGGCCTCGACGTCGCCCTCTTGCATCACGGCAAAGTAAAACCCGGTCCGGCGACTTTGCAAAAACCTCTTAATGATGTCAACGCGTCCGAACTTAATACCGAGCTTGTAGCATGGCAGCCGCGGCTCAGTCGCCATCACTTCAGCCTGGCCAACGCGGAAGCGGTCGCCAACATTTACCATGTCTTCCGTCAGACCTTCGGTTGTAAAGTTCTCGCCAAACATCCCGTATGGCAGCTCCCTGTCGGGCAATTCCTTCCTCCAAAACTCATAGTGCTCCGACGGATAGGCATAGACGGCTTTGCTGATACCGCCATGCACCGACAGATCGGCTTGCCGGTCTCCATCAAGATTCAGCGTCCGCAGCATGACCTTGCCAGGCACCGGTTCTTTGAAAATGCCGGTGGTCACCGGCTCGCCGTTCGATTCAACAATTCGAGGCAGGCCGATGTTTAGAGAAACTAGTTTCATTTGTCATTTACTCCGCGCTAGCTCCCCACGAAATTTGCGATCAAACAATCGGCAAATGAAAAATGTCAAATGACAAATGTAAAATGTTTCTGGCCGCTCAGCGCTGGTACTGTCGCTCAATTGCTTCGATCTTACCGACCCGTTTGCGATGGCGATCCTCAGTAAGTTCGGTCGTCAGCCAGGCGCTGACGATTTCGCGCATCTCTGAACTGGAAATCGTTTTGCTTCCGAGGGTCAGAACGTTGGCGCCGTTGTGCTCGCGAGAGTTGCGCGCGACTTCAACTGAATAACAAGCAGCGGCGCGAACCCCCGGAACTTTGTTTGCCGTCATCGCTGATCCGACGCCGGCGCCATCGATGACGATTCCGACCTCAGCCGAGCCGTCGGCCACCGCCCGCGCGACCGCATGAGCAAAGTCGGGATAGTCGACCGCAGTCTCTGAATTGGTGCCGAAGTCATGAACCCGATGGCCAAGGCCGGTCAGAAAAGTCTTCAGCTCCTCTTTCATCGGATAACCACCATGGTCAGCCCCTACGGCCACAGTTCTGGTGTGTTTTGACCCACTCCGAGGAACACGGCGCGTAATTTCGATGCCGCGTTCACTAACGATGTCCGCGGCGAGGGGCGTCAGCCGCGCATTTTCTGCGATGCGCAGGACCGCGCCGCGTTCCAAACCGCGCACGTCATCCTCGGTAATGACAAGTTTGGCAGATTCATCGCGAGTAACGGCAGGCCGGGCCACCTTAACACTCGATTCGTTTAGCGGCGGGCCGCTGCCCGTCGATTTAGCCGGGTTGGATGAAGACGAATCGGCTTCGGCGGGAACAGCTTTGCTCAAGACGTCGCGCACGAGGGCGCGAACTCGGTCTCTGGTTGCATCATCAGCCATATTTGGGGTGCGGTGACTTTGTCACCACTTTTGATTCACAACCGGCTTTTCCAAACGAGACTTAGAAAGCGGCGATCCCGACCTGTCGGGACCGCACTCCAAAAAACTACGCCAGCGACTCGTCCCGCAAATCCAACAGGCGCCCAGCGTGAGCAATCACCTTGCCCTTGCGTACTTTGAAATCCACGCGACCGACATAAATTCCGCTGCGGCCGACCTGAAAGATGATTGTGTCTTTACCCGAAGGCGACTTTTGCAGCACTGGTCTTTCCATGAACGTGTGGTTATGACCACTGGCGATAAAGTCGATGCCGTCAACCTGTGCAGCTACCTGGCCATCGCCCACCTCGTTGCCCCTGGGTTCAGGATAGAAACCAAGGTGCGACATGCCCAAAACCAGCGAGCAATGCTCCTGCTCGCGCAAAAGTTTTGTCACTTCACGCACGGGTTGCACCGGATCCAGGTACTTCACCGGCTTGAAGTTGTCGGGAGTAATCAGGCCAATCGGACTGATGCCCATGCCGAACAATCCGACGCGAACGCCGCCCACGACCTTGACCACGTGAGTCTTTACCTTCTTTTCCAGGAGACTGCCACGCACGTCATAGTTGGTCGAGACGATGTCAAAGTTAGCGAACTCCAGGGCTTTCGCGAGCGGTTCGACGCCGTTATCGAACTCGTGATTACCGAGCGTGCCGGCGTCATAGCCGATCAACGACATCGACTTGTATTCGACTTCGCCTTTGTAGAAGTTGAAGTAAGGCGTGCCTTGCAGCACGTCGCCGCCGTCGATCAGGAGCGTGTTGGGATTCTGTTGGCGAATGCGCTTGACCAGGGTGGCTCGGCGAGCCACGCCACCTTTGCCTGGATAGTTCTTGTCGTTGTCGAGAATCGGATCGATCTGTGAATGCGTGTCGTTAGTATGCAGCACGGTGATCAGCGTCTCGCCCTTTACCGGCTCGAGCAACGGTGCGGAAATAGACGCCGATGTTTCTCGCCAGTGAAAGAAGGACGAACGCGCCAGCGGCACGCCGAGTCCGGCAACCACCGCCGTTTTCAGGAAGTCTCTGCGTTTACTCATTGTGGTGGCGTCTCCCCGGTTATCACTGAATTCTCGCGGTCCAGAACATAACGGCCGTCGAGGTTGGGTTTGATATCGCGGCCCGCGGCGGTTTCTGATCTCACGAAAGCAATCATGGAATCGCGCAGGGTAATGCCCAGCGGTCGCAGGTTCTTGCCCTCGCGCAGGACCTCGTAACGCGCGCCTCCGACATTGATCAGATAATCAATTGTTACCACCGAATAAGTCGCCGTGGGATCGATGGTTCTTTCCTGACCGTCCTTGTCCCACCATTTGGCGGTTTCGAGTTCCGTCGACTTGTCAGCCTTAATGCGATAAGTGATGCGCGTGCCCGACTGGGCTTCGCGGCTGCTTATTACCACACCCAGCAGTTTCATGACCTGCTGGCCGGTCAGGTCGAGCGTGACCAGGGCATTCTCAAACGGCAATAACTCAAAGATGTCGCGCGCGCGCAGCTCGCCTTCACCGATCGTATTTCGGCGTAATCCGCCGCCATTCATGACAGCGAGATCGATAGGCTTGCCCAACTTTAACGCTGCCTGCGCCCGCATCCCGTCAGCGACAAAGTTACCGAGCCCTCCTGCGCCGATGCCCGTCTTTTTCAACTCGCCTGTCAATTTGCCGACGACTACTTCCAGTTCGCGAACTTTGGGGCTGTAAACACCCAGCATCTTTTCGACATTCGCGTCGTCGGCGATCGACGAATCAACCAGCGTTTCGGTGCCGCGCGGCGGCGGTTCTGCCGTTTTCGGGGCGGGCGCTGGCGCCTGGGGCTTGGCCGGCGCGGTAGCGGTCCCGGTTGATTGGGCCGATCCGACCGCGGCGCCGAGCAGAAGCCATAGCAGCGAGATCGTCGCTAAGGTAACCCTGCCGGCGGTCTTGCTTGCGAATTTGCTCATGATGAATTCCGATTTGAAACTGACGAACGCAAATATAACAGGTCAATGGAAGCCTGCGAATTGACCTGACGACGGGAGGTTCAATAGTATCTCGCAGCATTAGCGCGCGCGCAAACAATCAAGCGCACATCTTGGTATGCCAACGCGATGGAGTTGTGGATCAACTCGAAGTCCTTTGTTTCGAAATGGGAATGCACGATCCACGAAGTCACACGAAGCATCACGAAACACGCGCCTTTTTTCGTGCTGTTTCGTGTAACTTAGTGGATCGTCCTCTTTGGCCTGGCCAAAACAATGGGCGCCTGATTGAAACCGTAACACTAGCCTAAAGTCGGTTTGCTTGAGCTACCACTTTGACCGCCAGCGGGCTCTGAGCGAAACTTAAGACCTGTCGAAAGGAAGAAAGCATTGTCAACATCACCTGCACGAATCATGTCTGAGTTCAGCAACCCTAATCTCGAACCATTGATCACCTTCGAAGCAATCCAGACCCGGATCACGGAGCTGGGCGCAGAGATAGCGAGGGACTATGCCGGCCAGAATCCGCTCTTGATCGGCGTGCTCAAAGGCGCCTGCACCTTCCTGAGCGATCTGATGCGCGCGGCGGACATCCCTTTGAGCGTCGAGTTCATGGCGATCTCGAGTTACGGCGCCGAGATGCGCACCTCGGGCGAAGTTCGTATTTTGAAGGACTTGGACGTGGCTATCGAAGGCCGGCACATCCTGGTCGTCGAGGACATTGTGGACACAGGCCTGACGCTTTCTTATCTGCTCGCCAATCTGAAATCGCGCGGGGCTGCTTCGGTTAAGCTGGCCGCCTTGCTGGACAAGTACGAGCGCCGGGAAAAGCAAGTGCCGATCGATTATTTGGGATTCAAGATTCCGGACAAGTTCGTGGTGGGATACGGGCTGGACTATGCTGAGCGCTACCGCAACCTGCCGTTCATCGCGGTGCTGAAGGATCCAAACGCCTAATCACTGGTCGTTGACTGGGTTTAGAACTGCAGGCCGTAATAGGCGAAGAGCGAATTCTTCCCGCGCCCGTGATTCGCGAAAGAGTATCCGGTCGTCAGCGCGCTCCTCTTTGAGGTAGTGAAGGAAAGACCCGAACTTACGTAACCAAACCGATTGTCACCGCTAAACCAATCCAGGATGAGCAGAATCTTTTCGGTAAGCGGTTGCTCATAACCCACGATCGCGCCGCCTTTGGTTTTTTCTGCGCTGCCGGCGCCAATCAGACCGTAACCTCCTCCGGTGAACCGAGGTCCGTACTTGCCGCTGAGCCGCTTGCTCGCCACTGCATAGCATTGACCCAGAGTATTCGTTCCGGTCCGATGGTTTAGCGGCGTGTAGAGAACACAACCGACAGAAGC
>JBBPID010000002.1:0-18454 GCA_038040505.1 Acidobacteriota bacterium
TATCGGGGCTCGACCATCATGCTTCTCGGGATCAATGATCAGATGAAAGTCCTCGGCCTGTGGAACATGCGCATAAACGAGCTGGCTGTTTCCGCTCTTGACGCAAAGACGTTGGCACTTGGCAATCTTTCGACGGTTCGCGCCGCGATCGACGCGGGCAAGCGAGGGAAAGCAAACGGTGAACTGATCGCCCTGGCCAGCCGGGATCCAAACGCAGTGATCGGCTTTGGCGCCAATCTGCCGCGCGCGCTAATGGCCAATCTAAATGTCGGCAACGATACGCTGGCTAAAGACGCGAACTCGATTCGTCAGGCTTACGGATCGATTGGCACGACGGAGACGGATGTGTCATTGTCTCTGGTGGCGCGAACGGATAATGCTGAATCCGCGAAGAACCTGGCTGATACGGTTACCGGCTTAAAACAACTCGGCGCGATTTTGATCGTGCGCATGGCGCCTCCGCGCAAGGATCTGGCGCAAAGCGCAATCGACAATTTGAAGATCACCACGCGCGGCAACGAACTGGAAATCAAGACTCAGGTTGCCGCGGCGAATCTGGCTTTACTTATCAAGTGAGCACTCCAGTCCATTCCCCGGTTCGGGTCGGTTCGGCCGCGCCTGACTTTGCGCTGCCGGATGGCAACGGCGACAGTTGGCGGCTCTCAGATCACCGAGGCAAAGTAGTCGTGCTGCTCTTTTATCCCGGCGACGAGACGCCGATTTGTACGCGGCAGATGTGTTCAGTGCGGGACCATTGGGAACACTATAACGACACCGGCGCCGAAGTCCTTGGGATCTCAACCAACAGCGTCAAGTCGCACAAGGACTTTGCCGAACATCACAAGCTGCCCCTCCGTCTGCTGGCCGATGTCGACCGCAAGGTCGCAGATCTCTACGGCGCCAAATCTATGATCCCCGGTAAAGTCGCGCGCTCAGTCTTTGTGATCGATCCGAATGGGGTGATCAAGTATCGCGATGTGCGGCCGCTGGGATTATTTCGGCCCAAAGACGACAACATCATCAAGGCAATTCGAGACGCACAATCGTGATTTGGAGTGCGGTGGCAAGCGCAGCGCGACACCGCTATGGATGAAGTGTCCGCTCGGGATCCAAAGCGCCGTCGCCGCTCCGCTCTGCCGGCGCACTCCAAATTTAGTCGAACCACAGCTATAATTCCTTACCAGGAGAAATCATTCATGTCTGACGAAATCAAATGTGCCCGTTGTGGGCAGAAACGCGCGCCGCTCGGGTTTGCTCCGTTGCCAACTGAGCTAGGTCAAAAGGTGGCGACAGAAGTTTGCCAGCCATGCTGGGCCGAATGGCTGCAAACCCAAACTCGGATCATCAATCACTACGGTTTGGATCTGACCAACCCCGAAGCGCAGGGGTTTTTGATGGACAACATGAAGGGTTTCTTCTATGGCGCCAACGAGCTGGCCCAGATCGATACCTCGAAAGAAGGCTCGATCAAGTGGTGACCCTAACACCGCTTGGTTTTTGAAACCTCACCGGCGGGTCGGGCGTAGAACAGCCTTGCAGCCATCGTCTTTGTCGTTCATCAGAAAAACTTCAGTCTGCTAACTTCGATGTCCCGGAGTTCGCTAATTTCGCAGAGGAGGAATCCCTTGTTCAAAAAGAATGCTATTCCTGTCCTGGCCGGTCTCTTAATGCTGCTGGGGCTGAGCGCGCTGACCGCTTTCGCCCAGACCAAGCTGCTTCGCTTCCCGGATATTCACGGTGATCGCGCCGCTTTCACCTATGCCGGGGACATCTGGACAGCGCCGGCCGAAGGCGGTTCGGCTATTCGGCTGACGGCGCACCCAGGCGTTGAAGTCTTTGCAAAGTTTTCGCCCGACGGAAAGTGGATTGCCTTTACCGGACAGTATGACGGCGACGAACAAGTTTATGTGATTCCTTCGGCCGGCGGCGTGCCGCGACAATTGACTTTCTATCCCGCCAAAGGCCCTTTGGCCCCGCGCTGGGGTTGGGACAATCAGGTTTACGGCTGGAGCAAGGACGGTAAGCGGATCTTCTTCCGATCGCTGCGCGATTCGTGGTCGCTTCCGATTGCGCGTCTTTACAGTGTCTCAATCGACGGCGGGCCGACTGAGCCTCTGCCCATGCCAGAAGCCGGCTCCGGTGATTATTCTCCCGACGGCTCGCAGATGGTTTACTCGCCCCAGTCACGCGATTTCCGATCTGAAAAGCGCTATGGCGGAGGCCAGGCCAACAAACTCTACACTTTTGATCTGAGCTCCTACGCAACCAAAGCGATAACCGACGGCCCGCGGCCTACCCGCGATCCGATTTGGATTGGCGACAGCATCTATTTCAATTCAGATCGAGACGGACATTTCAATATCTACGCTTATCGAGTTTCCAGCGGCAAGACTACTCAGATTACGCACAGCAACCAGTGGGATGTGCGCTGGCCGAGTTCTGATCATCAGGGCCGCATCATTTACGAAATGAACGGCGAATTGCAGGTACTCGACACCAGGGGCGGTAAGTCAACCGCGATATCGATTACCGTGCCTGATGACGGCCTGGCGCGTCGTCCCAGTCGCGTTTCAGCTGCGGGCAATATCGAGTCTTACGACCTGAGTCCGAAAGGCGAGCGCGCGCTGTTCTCTGCCCGTGGCGATATTTTTACGGCGCCGATTGAAAAGGGTCCGACCCGGAACCTGACGCACTCTTCGGGCGCGCACGATAAATGGCCGGCCTGGTCGCCGGACGGTTCACAAATCGCTTTTATTTCGGATTCGAGCGGCGAAGAGGAACTCTATCTCGCTCCGCAGGACGGATTGAAGCCGCCGCAGCAAATAACTAATGGCGGCAGCGCCATGCGTTACCAGCCGGACTGGTCTGCCGACGGCAAACGCATCGCTTTCTCCGACAAAGACGGCAAAATTTACGTCGTCACCCTGGCGGACCGGAAGATGATTGAGATCGTAGATGCGCCGCGAGGCCAAATCCGCGACTACGTCTGGTCGCCGCGAGGAAGCTTTCTCGCTTTCAGCATGGCCTCAGCCGGCAACGGATTCTCGCAGGTTTATGTCTGGAGCGCTGCTGAAAACAAAGTCCATCGGGTCACCGACGAGATGTTCAATGCTTTCAATCCGGTGTGGGATCCGCAGGGCAATTATCTCTACTTCATCAGTACCCGCGAATTTGCGCCACAGATTTCCAATGTGGAATTCAACTACGCCGCAAATCGCGACTCGTACATCTATGCGATGGCCCTGCGCAAAGATGTCAAGCATCCCTTCCCACCCGAGAGCGACGAGGTCAGCGTGGCGAAAGAGGGCGAGAAACCAAAGCCGGCCGAAGGCCAACCCGCAGAACCACCAAAGCCCGCTGAACCGAAACCGGAAGCGACCCCAAAGCCGCCCGCCGATCTGGTGATTGATTTCAACGACATCACCTCGCGCGTCGCGCGCGTACCGCTGGGCGCGGACAACTATGGCGGCCTGGCCGCAAAAGCCGGCCATCTGATTTACGGCGTGGGTCCGGCTTTCTATTACGGACGCCAGGGCGATCGGCCAACTCAATTACGCATTTTCGCTTTCAAAGACCGCAAAGAATCGACCATCGCCGAGGACATTACCGGCTATGCAATGTCGAGCGATGGTTCCAAGCTGCTGGTACGCCAGCCCGCTGGTTTTGGTCTCTTTGACGCTACGCCGGTGGGCGACAAGACCAGGAAGCCCGTGGCCACCACGGGTCTGATGGTCGACCGAGTGCCCGCGGAAGAGTGGAACCAGATCTTCAATGAAGTCTGGCGGCGTTATCGCGACTGGTTCTATGTGCCGAACATGCACGGCTATGACTGGGTGGCCTTGCGAGAACAGTACAAGCCTTTGCTGCAGTACGTGGCGCACCGTTCCGACTTGAACTACGTGATTGCCGAGATGATTTCCGAACTGGCCGTGCAGCATGCGTATATCGAAGGCGGTGATTTCCAAATTCCGCCGCGTCCCCGCGTGGGCTTGCCTGGCGCTCGCTTTGAACTTGACCGCCAAGCGGGACGCTATCGCATTTCAAAGATCTTTGCCGGAGAGAACGAAGAAGATCTCTACCGGTCACCATTGAAGGAAATCGGCGTCAACATCAACGTAGGCGATTACGTCCTCGCGATCGATGGCGAAGAGTTGAAAGGCACCGACGATCCCTATCGGCTGCTGCGCAATAAAGCGGACAATCCGGTGAGTCTCACCGTAAACAACAAACCCAGCCTGGACGGCGCCCGCACGGTTTCGTACCGGCCGATCACCGACGAAGGCAACCTGATCTATCTCGATTGGGTCGATCGCAATCGCCGGAAAGTTGAGGAAGCTACCAACGGGCGGGTCGGTTATATCCACATTCCCGACATGGGAGCAAACGGCATTCGCGAATTCATCAAGTGGTACTATCCGCAGATTCGTAAGGAAGGTTTGATCGTCGACGTGCGCGCGAATGGCGGCGGAAATGTTTCTCGCATGTTGATTGAGAGACTTCGGCGCAAACTGCTGGCGCTAAACTACCAGCGCACCAGTGATGAGGTTGACACCTATCCCGACTCAGTCTTCATTGGTCCGATGGTGGCGCTGCTGGACGGTAATTCGGCTTCCGATGGTGACATCTTCCCCGCGATGTTTCGTGAAGCGGGCCTCGGACCGCTGATTGGAAAGCGTTCGTGGGGCGGCGTGATCGGCATCAGCAACCGGGGGGCACTGATCGATGGCGGCGCGGTGTTTGTGCCGGGCTCAGCCTTTGCCAACAAGGAAGGGCAATGGATCATCGAAGGCTATGGCGTCGATCCGGACATCGAAGTGGACAACGATCCCAAGTCCGAAATCGAAGGCCGTGATCCTCAGTTGGAACGGGGAATAACCGAAGTGATGAGCAAGCTGAAGAACCCGGTGAAGCTGCCGGGCCGTCCCGCACCGCCGGTGAAAACGATTAAGTAAGCTTTCGTAGCTCGATAGCGAGAAGCCCGCGTGAGTCGTTGACGATTCACGCGGGCTTTTTATTAACTCTTAAGCTGGAGAGTGAGGGCTCGGCAGAATTCAGATTAGACCTTCAAATAACTCGTCCACCGATACTCGCCATCCTTCGAGCACTCTCGAAGCGGCCGTGTCGCCTTTGGAATAGCGCCAACCTTCCCAAGCGGGTCTACCCTTGTAGTCGACCGCATATCGTACTTCGATGGTAACCGTAGCGGGATCGATCAACCATAACTCCCTTACACCGAGCGCCAAATACGTGTCGGCCTTCGTCGTGCGATCGTAAATCGCGTTGCTCCCTGAAACATACTCAAACACGATGTCGGCAGAACTACGTTTCTGGCCCATTTGCGCTTTAAGTTCCAACGAAACGTACATCATGTCCGGCTCCAGATATGTTCCCGCCGCAACGTCGCGATAGATCGCCGCCTGCGGATGATGAATGTCTCCGCTAATCTCGTTTTCGATCAGAAATCGCGCCAGCCACTTGTTTAACCTGGCATCAATATCATCGTGAGGTGCGTCAGGCGGCGGGGCCATAAATAACTGGCCTCCGATCAGTTCGTAACTCCACCGGTTCCCAGGGTCGGGAAGCGCCCAGAACTCCTGCAAACTGTAAGAATGAGCCAGCGATGAGAAGCAGACAGGCGAAGCTTTTGGCGTGTCCAGAACTTGCATAGCTTTCGACCTCAAGTATTGAATTCATCGTAACATCAACCCTTCTCGTCGCAAACCACAACTGCGCGAGACCCATCGATCGTGTTATTTGTTCTTTACTGTCAGTTTTTCCAGAGGCACCATCGCCGGCAGCCCCTTGTGTTGATAGCACCGCTCGCCGGCAGAATGGACGCGGCGGCGACAGGGTGTTCCCTTCTGCGTTCGCGCACCGCAAAGATAAACCACCTCATCAACGGGAATGTGCGTGGCCGTCTTGTCTCCGGCACGCGGCGCGTTTGGATCCACCGGCAAGTCTGAAAGCGGTGAAGTAGCGAGGCGCTGAATGAGCAACGGCGGCGGCGCGGGCCTCAACCAGCGGCCCAGCGCAAAAGCCGAAAAAGCGATCAACGCAATCACCACCAGGGCTCGAGGCACACTTCTCAACCGCTGCGCACACGCGTCACAAAAGCGACTGCCTAGCCGTGAGCGCCAGCTCCGCGATGCCAGGCGCTCGCCACATTCCACACAGAAGTTAGGTCGCTGCATCGCGGGAGAATCTGTTTGTAAAAGTCCGCGGATTATATGCGATTGCCGGCTCTGGCGAGCGTTGATTTGAAGCTATGCTCAGCATCGATTGAGGGGACTTTAGTTAGGCTGGATAGCAACTGCGAGCCTCGGACCCGGTAGGTTGCAAACTTCGGCGAGTGACAGGCATACTCAGCCTACCCCAGCAAGCTAAAGACTTCTGTTCTCGACTGACGGAATGATTTCATTCTCTACCGGCATGGCCTTCCGTGATTACTGCCGGCGCGTACTCGCGCTGCTGTTGTTTGGGTGCGCGCTGATATTTGCCGCCCCCGTCCGCGCGCAACAGCCGGATGATGTGGTCACCACCAACACTGCTCTGGTGCAATTGAGTGTCGGCGTCGTAGATCAACAGGGCCGGGCCATTACCACGCTGGGATCGAACGACTTTGTGATTTATGAAGACGGCGTGAAGCGGCCCATTCTCTTGTTTGAACCGGCGGACACGCCTTTCAGTCTGGTACTCCTCCTCGACATGTCGGGCTCAACCATTAACTTCAGGCAGCAAATTCGTGCGGCCGCGCTGCGATTCCTGGACGCGCTTAGTCCCCAGGATCGAGTTGCAGTCGTCCAGTTCAATGGCAAAGGGGTCAAATCGCTTTTGGGCTTCAGCACCGACCGCAACCGCACGGCGTACGCCATTACCGATCTGGCCAACGGCGCCGGCGAAACCTTTCTTTACGACGCGCTGAAGTTCTCAATCAAAGAACTCGCGCGCGAAGGCAAACGACGCAAGGCAATTGTGGTGCTCACCGATGGCAAGGACACCGGAGTGCAAAAGGAAGATCGCGCCGTGGTCTCGAAATTTGATGCGGCTGACCCGAAAATTAGCTCAGCCATCCAGGCCGAAGCGAACTCGCAATTGAACGCGGTGCTAAACGAAGCCGACCGTCAGGGAGTCACAATCTTTCCGCTCGGACTTCCGTCCGGCGATCCCAAGCGTTTGCCGATGCCTGATCCGTTTATTACGGCGATGTACTCAGCGGCCCGCACCCGCCTGCAGCTGCTGGCCGATCGCACCGGCGGTCGTTTGCACGAGATTCGCCGGCTCGACGATCTGTCCCGGCTCTATGCGCAGGTAGCTGCCGATCTGCGCACGCTTTACACCATCGCCTATCAACAACCAAACCCGAATACTCGCGACGGCAAGTGGCGCGCGATTCGCATCGAGCTCGCCCGGGCCGATCTGGTGGCCAGCACCAAGCCAGGCTATTACGCGCGGTGACCTAAGTTTCAAGTTTCAAGGTTTCAAGTTAGATCGTGCAGTTGAAGCGATTGAATCGCCTCAACTTGAAACTTGAAACTTGAAACCTTAAACTTCTTCGCAATTCGCCTTTCACGCACCCGTAGCTCAGCTGGATAGAGTACCTGACTACGAATCAGGGGGTCGCACGTTCGAGTCGTGCCGGGTGCACCATTACCTCTGAATTAAGGACTTAGCACTTTCTCTAGCTTCCAAGAATCTCTTTTGGACTAGCTGATTGATGTTGAGTCTTTTTCCATTTATACCAACCCAGTTGTTCTGCCGTCCGTCTTCGGTGGCAGTTGGCACACCTCACTACGCATTTCCCTATCTCAGTAAGAATCCGATTCCAACTGTAGTTGGTAGCAACAAGCGTGGAGATAGCATCTTTACAACGTTTCTTTCCAACCAAGTGGTCAAGCTCGAAAACAACAACATCAGTTTCGCCACAATCATGATAGGTATGCCCCCAGCCTAGCTGGGGGATTCTTCGAACCCTCTGAGCCTTCGGGTTTCAAGCTTTTCGGCTTCAAAAGCATTCATCCGGCTCATATCTCCGGCTATTGAACGCGGCGAACGGGAACCGCCCTTGCCAATGCTGCTTAAATATGACCAACTTGCCAAAATATCAACAGACTTTCTGATTGACGACAAGGTAGACTTGCCAAAATAATTACGTAGAACAATTCAGATAGGGAGTTGCTGTGTTCTTCCGTTCACTAATCATTTCAGAAGTGATTTTCCACGACCTGAATGACAAGAGTGAAGTTGTTTTCCGCCCTGACGACACGCATGAAATTGCCGTTCGCGCTCTGACAAAAGAGGAAATCGAAATCTCACAAATCTATTACATGAGCGGCTACGCTGTAACGTTGACTTGGGAGCGAGACAGTACGCGAAACGCAATGGCAGTTTTTGACGCACTTGCGCAACGAAGGTTACCGGCGGGAATTAAAGAGGAGCCAGGCGACAAAGAATTCCTTAATGAAAGAGGTGAACTAGCCGAAAAGTATTTTGATGAGGACGGCGGCTTAGAAATAAAGATACCAGCGGAGAGATTTGACAGTGCATTTCAGATTTTCGTGGAGTCCGTCACTTCTGAAGTCTATGAATACTTGGATAATTTTATTCGGATACTGCGCTGGCGCGGGAACGGCTCCGGCCCAAATAGGCCCGTTCAACGTACCGGAGGCATTAAATGGTCACTCGATAAGAAGGCATGGCATTGGCTACCAGAAAAAAGCAGACCTACGAAATTCGAGCACACGTCAATGCTTCACACTACCGACGAGGTAAGGTCAGATGTAGAACACTTTGTAGCTACCGGCATCGACGAATCCCTTGGACACGAGCTTCTTTATGAGGCTTGGCATCAACGCACTGAGAGTCCACGCAGCGCTTTGATACTAGCAATCGCAGCTGCTGAGGTCGGACTTAAATATTGTATCGCGACGTTGGTTCCGAATAGTCTATGGCTGGCGACCAATGTACCATCGCCGCCAATTGTAAAGATGCTTTTAGACTACCTTCCGACATTGCCAGCTAAATGCACCGTCAATGGAAAAGTCCTGCCGCCACCTTCTGAGCTTGTTGAGACGTTGAAAAAGGGTGTGCGCCTTCGGAACCAGGTAATACACAGCAAGACTGAGCCGCTCGAACACGACACGCTAAGAGAGATTCTTCTCGCAGTTCAAAGTTTACTGTGGATTCTCGATTACTATTCAGGATTTGAGTGGGCTTGGGAGCATGTTGACGGAATAACGAAGTATCAAATGGAACATCCTAATTAAATCAACTCTTATTCTCTGCTCGCCTGAGTATCTCTATTTGGAATAGCTCGTCCTTCGCTTACCGCCTCTTCCATAGTATCAACAATGACATCGCCCGCACCCAAAACCGTTCCATGCTCCCGGTCTATATCACGTGCGTGAATTGCACGACCAATTGGCCTCAATTTGTTGTCACGATTCAACCTTATAAGACCGGCATCTTCAAGCGCGTTCAGGGCAATATCGTGCAAGCGAGTCAGCCTCTCCGATTCGCGAAGTAGTTCGGCGCCAGCTTTCTTGTAGTAAATCCAAGCTACAAACCAAGTAATTAGACCGCCAATTACAACTCCAATAGCAGTACCCAAAATCGTTTCGCGCATTAGACTCTCCCTTACTGGGTTTCCAAGATAAACCCTAAAAGCCTGTTCTCAGCAACATGATTCCGTTTTCTCTCGGTGTTGCTTATTCCTAACTCTCCGCTCGGTCCAGTTGGCCGATTGGGTAATCTTACAGCGCAAAGGAAATTATCATAACGCGCTGTATGCACTTCATGGGCTGTCCAGACCAGGATTATCTTCGCTTTAAATAGGATAGTCTCCTTGTTTGTTTTTGGTTTATGGATTTATTTGAAACCCGGTTCGCACTTATCTATATAAACCACTTGGCTGTAACTTTTTATTAGCGCCATTTGTATAGCTATGGTACTATTCGCTCCTTAATCCCTGGATGCGGCCCGTATTACGGTTGCTCTGGGATTTTTTGCTTTAGGAGGACATAAATTGAGGGATTAGAACTGAGTAAGGTCTAAAAAGGCTGTTTTTACGCCGTAAATCGGCAAGTCAAGGAAATCTCTGTTTTTTCTTTGGGTTGTTCTTGCGATATTTAGGAGAAAAGGCGTATACAATTCCTGATGTCAGGACTGGAACCCATCATAATCTACTCGGCCGGAACTATTTTGCTGTCAATGACAGCGGGAAAGTTTCTATTGCGCGAGATGATATCCCTGGTATTCCTCTACAAAGAACTCAAAGCAGCAATTAAAAGCGACTACCCTTACATCTCTAATCAAATACCCAAGCCTGCGAAACGAAAGCCACCTCGGATCTCATCCGGTCAGCTTTCTGACCACCCTGGTTCTTAGACCATAGACGCATAGGGGGACGGTCGCCGACTTGACGGGTTGGCCGAATAAAGACGAGAATCGCAGCAATCGGGTTGAAGGCTGAATGTCTTCCCCAACGTGCAGTCTCTTAGGCTGTACTTGAAAGCGGCAGCGAGTGAGGCGCTGCCGCTTTCTCATTTTGACCCGGGTCTTTCGATCAGATTTGTTCAGCCCGTTTGGGCCTGACCTTCCACAACCAAAGGAAACATGGCCTGAACTTCGGTGCCGCGCATGGGCGCGGAATCAATTTTCAGACGGCCCTGGGCGGCGGCGGCGTGTTCTTCCATTCCGCGCAATCCTAAGGCAGCGGTTAGCGCCGGGCTCTTCAAGACTTCATTAACGTCAAAGCCAATTCCGTTGTCGGTGATTCGCAAATCCAAACTTCCGTTAGACCGCTTCAGTCGCACCAGGACGTGAGTCGCCCGGGCATGACGCGCCACGTTCGCCAGCGCTTCCTCGACAATCCGGAAGCACGCCGCTTCCAATTCTTCTCGCAAGCGGCAGCCGTCTTCGAGATCGCTATTCAGTTCGGCAGCGATGCGGCTGCGGCGCGCGTAGCGGTCAACGTACCAGCGCAGGGCTGAACCCAATCCCAGATCATCCAGCATCTCCGGCCGCAGCGTCAGCGACAATTCGCGCACTCGCTCCAGCGCCTCGTCGACCATCGCGATACTCTCGTCAACCGGCGAGGGTTTGGAACCGGCCGGGGCGGAAAGTTGATGCGCTTGCAGGTTGAGTCGCACGGTAGTCAGGACTTGCGCGATTTCGTCGTGTAATTCCCGCGCGATAAGTTGGCGCTCAGCCTCCTGCGCCTGGATCAACGGGCGCGCGAAGGTCTGCAACGCTTCCTGCGCACGGCGACGGTCGGTAATGTCTCGGGCCACCCCCTGCACACCAACCGGTTCGCCGTTCTCGTAAATTAGACGGCTGCTAACTTCAATCGGGACACGCCGGCGATCCTTGGTAATTAAGTCTATCTCGTAAGTCGTCTCGTCGACCTGGTCTAGTTTCTTGACCAGATTCTGACGAGCATCCTTCAGGCTGCCCGGGGCCACAAAGTTCGAGAAGTGTTTTCCCAAAATCTCATCGCGCGAATAGCCGGAAAGTCGTTCGGCCGCCCGGTTGAATGAGGTGTAGCGGCCGCCCAGGTCATGCACATAAATCGCGTCCCTGGCATTGTCGAACAGCTCCCGATACCGCTCTTCACTTTGCCGAAGAGCCGTTTCCAGACCTTTGCGGTAAGTGATGTCTTCGCTGACTCTGATCAGTTTCGCCGGTTGTCCGTTCTGACCGCGAATAATTGAAATGGTGTTGAGCAGCCAGATCACGGCCGTGTCTTTGCGGATCCAACGGTCTTCGATCTGAATTGACGACTCTTCGCCAGAGAGCAAAGCCGTCAAATCTTCCTGAGCGAGCCAGTAATCATCCGGGTGGGTGAGGCTGCGAAGGTCGAGCTCTTTAAGTTCGGCTTCCGTGCGACCGGTGATCGCGCAAAATGCGGGATTGACCTTCAGAAACCGGCCGTTGAGGTCGGTGACAGAAAGCCCCAGGGCAGCCTCGGCGAAAAACGAATCGAGCAAGTCTTCACTTCCTCGCCGGCTTGGATCATCGGAATGAGTTTCGCTCATAGGAGGCGTCGTACGGATAGGACGCGGGAGACCTCAAGTCTGAGCAAATTCTAATGCCGCAAACAATCAGGTGCAACCCACTCTTATCTTCAAAGATGCAAGACGCCGGAAAAAGGATTTCCGCGCCCGTACTTGTATCGTAAGTGGGAATTCTATCTATTGACAGAGGATCCGGACATCGGATAGATTCCGCCACGCACTCAAGCATCTTTCGTCAGCACGTACGACTCTCGACCTCGCAGCAGTTCATCGCCGCCAACTCATTTTGCCAGACTCCCGGGGGTGAATTCCTATCTCTTACTGCAGGGATCTGAAGGCGAAGTTGGAGGGCAGTGATAGTCCGAACCAACCAAAGGAGACTTATGAAAAAACAAAGACAACTCACTCACCGTTCCTTCGCCGGCGCGCTTTGCTTTGCAGGCTTGCTTTCGATAATCGGCGTCACGACTCAGGCAAAACTTTTCAACCCCAGTCTCGCAAACAGTGCGGGATTTGATTCGCAAAGCGCAGCGGTCAAACAGGCGACGGCGGTACTCACACGTTCGGCAGGATCAGAGCACTTCGAGTTTTTATCTGCCCACCTGCTCAAGGAGAAGACCAGCGCCACAATTGCCGTCGACTGCAACAAAGGCGAGAGCATTAATGAAGCGCTCACCAAGAGCCCGCTGATCCGAAACTTAACCATCGAGATCAGTGGACTCTGTCACGAGAATGTAGTCGTGACCCGCGATCACGTGACTCTGCACGGAACTGATCCGGCCAACGATGGCATTCAAGCCGATCTCAGCGCGGAAATTTCCGACGCGGCCCTGTGGGTTCGACAGGCGCAACTCGTAACGGTGGAAAACCTGAAGCTCACCGGCGGCTTCACCGGTTTACTCGTCACCAACGTAGCTCTTGACAGCCTGCATGTCGTTAACTGCCGGATGGATGGGAACGCCGCCTACGGTGCCCAACTGCAGAATGCTCTGGTGGAGGCTGAGGACTCGACATTTTCTTCGAACGGAAACATCAACGCCGGCGTGTTCGGTGCATCGCGCCTCCAATGTACGGGTTGCACTTTAGCAAACCCGCTGGGCACGGGCGCGCTCGGTACGATTCGGGTAAACGCGCTCGTCTTTGGCGCCAACCGCCTGCTCCTTACCAACTGCACGCTCACCAACGGTGGCATTACCAGCGACGACTCTCTGATTCTGGTGACTGACTCGACAATCTCAGGGCTCGCGCCGGGCGCGCAAACCATTTTTGCTTTTGGGTCGAGCTCAGTAGTCCTGACGCGGGTGCAGCTCAACGGATCCATGGTTTTCAATCAAGGCGCCAACGCGCAATTGCTCGGCGTCACGCAGACCAGCACGTTGATCAATCAGATGGACGATAGCGCGTACGTGCGCATCGGAGACGCATCGCCCGCAGCCGGCGGACCACCGTCAATTCCCTCCATGGTGAGAGGGTTTGCCTTGCGTAATTTTTCGAAGGCGACGCTGTTACAAACATCACAGGTCACCGGAAACTTCAACTGCAGCCAGGGAGCAGACGCGTTTTGCTCCACTCCTGCAAACGTGAGCGGCACGTCGAATTGCGGCCTCTGTCCTAAACCCTAGCGCCGCGGCGGCGCGGGTTTTTCTGAAGAGCGCCCGTCGATGCCAACGAGTAATTTATGCTTGTTATGGCTGGCGTATATTATCAACAAGTCATGAAGGTTCGTTTTCTATCTCTCCGATTGGTAATACTGGCGGTAATCGTGCTTGCGGCCGGGCGGGCGCCTGCGCAAGTTGCCTTGCCGACACCCTCTCTTCAGGCCACCCCGCCGGCCGACTCGCAGGAAAAAGTCAAAGTCTTTACTGAAGAGGTGGTAATTCCCGTCACCGCCTATGATGACAGCGGACATCTGAGCGCCGCCCTCGAAACCCATGACATTCTCGTTTTTGAGGACGATGTGCGTCAGGAAGTTAGAAGCATCCGCCGCGTTCCGGCGGACGTCCTGCTGATGTTGGACACGGGCGGAGATCTGAATCCGGCGATGAGCGTCGCCACCACCAGGGACGTCGCCACGCAATTGCTCTCAAGACTACGCCCCAACGATCGCGTTGCGGTACTTCAATTCGGCAGCCAGCTGGAACTGATAAGCGATTGGACGACTGATCGCGAGTTCGCAACCAGGGCCATCAGAACCAAATTGATTTCAGGTAAGCGCCCGCAGTTGGTTAAAGCGCTATTTGCGGCGGCCCAGCGGTTGAGGCAAGTACCGGCGGGTACGCGGCATATAGTCTTGATTACCGATGGGGTGGATTCCTCAGACGATTCCGCCCTGACTGAAGCAATCAGGCAACTGCTCAATGCAAACGTGACCGTGCATGTAATTGGTTACGGCGCGCTTGGACGTCAAGCTATCAATAAGCAAAACCCCCTGGTGGTAATAACCGACAAGAAGCGAAAGAGCGCCAAGGACATCGCCGACGAACTCATGTATCCGAACGAGCAGCCGGAGTACAGGAAGCGAAACAAGCTCTATGTGATAATTGACACTGATTTCTCGATGCGCCGGAAGCGAGATGCTCACCAGGAAGCGACGCGGCAAGGAGAAGTATGGCTGCGGTCTCTGGCTGAAGAGACCGGCGGTTTGGTCTTCATACCGCGGGCGGTGGCCGAAATGACCACCCAGGCTGAGGAAATCGCGCGCGAAATCGACAGTCAATACGTCGTGAGCTACCGGCCGAAACGTTCGCTGGCAGATGCGACCGAGGAAGAGTATCGCCGGATCGAGGTGGCCCCGGGAACGATTGGCTTGCATGTTCGCGCGCGGCGCGGGTACGTG
This sequence comes from Acidobacteriota bacterium, assembly GCA_038040505.1. Classification (GTDB taxonomy): domain Bacteria; phylum Acidobacteriota; class Blastocatellia; order Pyrinomonadales; family Pyrinomonadaceae; genus UBA11740. Next base: position 14,848 of record JBBPID010000002.1, read on the forward strand.
GCCCGACCGCAATGAAAATGGTTTGGTGCGAACGAGGATGCAAAACGCCAATTTGAGGTAAAGTAGTTTCGTGATCTATGAATGGGATCCCAAGAAAGCCAAAGCAAATCTTCGTAAGCATCGCGTGTCATTTGAGGAAGCGGCCACTGTGTTCCTCGATCCGTACGCGATTACTTATCCTGATCCGGACCATTCCGTCGAAGAATTCAGGGAAATTACCGTTGGCCACTCGGCCAAACTCGGAGTAATCTTTCTATCTCACACCCAAAGAGGAAATCGCATCCGAATCATCGGCGCGCGGAAAGCAACTCGGTGGGAGCGAAAACAATATGAAGAGAGCATCAGCAAAGAAAAATAGCGATGACCTGAGACCTGAATACGACCTCACAAAGCTAAAAGGAGGCGTTCGAGGCAAGTACTACCGAAAAGCAACTGCGGGAACGAACCTCGTGCTGATCGAACCCGAGCTTACTGAAGTCTTTCCCGATACGAAGTCCGTTAATCGGGCGCTGCGGCTTCTTGTCAACACAGCAGAGTTAGCTGCGGGAAAGACACGTAGTCGAGGGAAGAACAAGCATAAAAAGGTTGGCTAATGCTATCTACCAGTGAACAGTTGAAACGCAGTTCATGATTCGACCCTTTCGCGGAGTTCATCCCCAGATTCATCCGTCGGCTTTCATCGCCGACAGCGCCCAGGTGATCGGCGACGTGCACGTCGGCGAGCAAGCCTCGATCTGGTTCGGCACCGTAGCGCGCGGCGATATGTTCTACATTCGCATCGGCGATCGCACCAACGTGCAGGACAACTGCGTTCTGCATACGCGCACCGGGGAAAAACCGACGATTCTGGAAGATGAAGTGACTGTCGGTCACAGCGTGACTCTTCACGGTTGCTATGTCGAGCACGGTTCGCTGATCGGCATTGGGTCGATTGTGCTTGATGATGTGCGGGTGGGCGCGCAATCGCTGGTAGCGGCCGGCTCGCTAATCTCTCCGGGCACGATCATTCCGCCGCGCTCGCTGGTGATGGGAATGCCGGCCCGAGTCAAGAGACCTTTGACTAACGAAGAAGTAGCAAGTCTCGACAGGTTCTGGCAGAACTATGTCGAGTATTCAGCGCACTATCTCAGCGACAAAGAATAGAACCATTTTCCATTTCTCTAATTTGCCATCGCCCGGTCCATTCACTGACACAACCTGGAATACTCGCAGTCAGGAAGGGTGCTTGCGCCCGCTCCTTTTTGGAGACCTGATGGAAGCGGGGGCAAGCCCCCTTCCTAACCTGAGAGGTGCCAACTGAGAATTATCAATACGAACGGAATAATCAGGCGTGTGTTTCCGGCGCCGGAGCCGGCGTCGTCGCAAAGGGCATGAGGTCACTCTTGTATCCGCAGTCTTCATTCGCGCAACGCCGGGTAGTGCCCTTCTTCGTCGTTTTCTCAAGCAGGAAAGGCGCGCCGCACTGCGGGCACTTTTCAATCACCGGCTTGTCCCAATAAACCGTTTCACATTTCGGATACTCTGAACAGCCATAGAAGGTCTTACCCCGCTTCGACCGCTTGACGATTATTTCGCCTTTGCAGCCGGGCCGCGGGCAGCTGACGCCGGTGGTTTCGCGCTTAATGTACTTGCACTTCGGATAGTTCGAGCAGGAAATGAATTCGCCAAAACGGCCCTGGCGTTTGACCAGTTGCGCGTTATCAACCGGACATTTTTCGTCCAGCACCTCGGGCGGGGCGTTGATTTTCCCGCTCTTCGAAATCTTGCGGATGTTGCGGCACTCGGGATAACCCGAGCAGCCATAGAACGGTCCGAACCGGCCGCGCTTGAGTTGCATCTGCTTGCCGCACAACTCGCAGTTCTCCGGCTCTTCTTCACCGTCACCGGTCGCCGCCGAAGCATTTCCGTCCTGAACCACCACTGGTTCGGCGTCGCGGGTCGCGCCGCACTCGAGACACTTCAGATACTTGCCGAAACGACCGAGCTTCTTGACCATGCCCGGCGTATTGCACTTGAGGCAAACTTCATCCGTCGGCGTTTCCTTCTCTTTAATATCCTTCGCGTACTTTTCAAACTTGGAAAGATCGACTTTGAACTTGTCATAAAACTCATGAAGCGCGTCGGTCCACTTCAGCTTTCCTTCTTCAACGTCGTCCAGTTCTTCTTCCATCCTGGCCGTGTACGTCACGTTGAAGAGGTCGTCAAAGCCGCCTTCGATCAAGACGTCATTGACTGTTTTGCCGAGGGCCGTCGGATGGAAACGCCCTTCTTTCTTTTCGACGTACTCGCGATCCTGAATCGTGGTCATGATCGCCGCATAGGTCGACGGGCGACCAATGCCCTGCTCTTCCAGCGCTTTCACCAGAGTGGCTTCCGTGTACCGCGGCGGCGGTTCCGTGAAGTGTTGCTCAGGTTCGATCTTATTTAGCGTAAGGACGTCGCCCTTAGCGACCAGCGGCAGGGTGCGCTCAGCCTCCTCGTCTTCCGACAACGCCTCGTCGCGGCCTTCCTGATAGACCTTGAGGAAGCCGTCAAACTTCAAAACCGAACCGGTAGCGCGGAAGATAAACCGGCCGGCTTGAATATCGATCGTCGTCTGATCAAAGAGCGCAGGCATCATCTGTGACGCCACAAATCGCTGCCAAATCAGCCGGTAGAGTTTCAATTCTTCAGGCTTGAGATACTGCGCCAGGGAATCCGGCGTGCGCGTCACATCGGTGGGACGAATCGCCTCGTGCGCGTCCTGCGCAGATTTCTTCGAACGATAGTGCACCGCTTTTTCCGGCAGGTAGTTCGCGCCGTACTGGCCGTCGATGTACTGCCGTACTTCACCCAGCGCCGCTTCGCCGATGCGGGTCGAATCCGTGCGCATATAGGTAATCAGGCCGACCGAACCTTCCGCGCCAATCTCAACTCCTTCGTACAAGTGCTGGGCAATCATCATCGTGCGCTTCACTGGAAAGCTTAGTTTGCGCGACGCTTCCTGCTGCAGTTTTGAAGTGATGAATGGCGGAACCGGATTGCGTTTGCGTTCTTTGGTGGTAACTTCATCAACCCCGAACCTTTGCTTTTCAGCTTCCGCGACCAGGTCCCCGGCCTGAGCTTCGTTGCCGATAAGGATTTCAGTCTTCTTTATTTCATTATCAAAGCCACTGGTCTTGACCGTCTGTTCGCCCACTTTCTGCAAACGGGCGTCGAAGGGCGGAGGCTGCTTCCCGGCCACATTGGCCGAGATCGTCCAGTACTCGGTCTTCTTAAAGGCTTCGATTTCGCGCTCCCGCTCAACCACTATGCGTAAGGCCACAGATTGCACGCGGCCCGCGCTCAACCGTCCGCCGATGGTCCGGCACAGCAAAGGTGAAACTTTGTACCCCACCAGGCGATCGAGCACGCGTCGAGCCTGTTGCGCGTCAACGAGATTTCCGTCGATCTGCTTCGGATGTTCGAATGCCGCCTGCACGGCGCGCTTGGTAATCTCGTTGAACATCACGCGATAGGAAGGCACGGCCGGCTTCTTGGGCACGATCTCTTCCGCCAGATGCTGGCAGATCGCTTCGCCTTCACGATCAGGGTCGGCGGCGAGGTAAATCGCCGAGGCCGTCTTGGC
>JBBPID010000002.1:18464-184580 GCA_038040505.1 Acidobacteriota bacterium
GATCGGCGTCGTCACCTCGCCGACCGGCGCCGTGATCCGCGACATCCTGCACCGCCTGCGCGACCGCTTTCCGCGGCGCGTGCTCGTCTGGCCGGTCCGCGTGCAGGGCGAGGGGGCGGCAGGTCGGCGGCGAGGTAAATCGCCGAGGCCGTCTTGGCAGTCTTCTTCAGGTCCGAGACTATTTTCTTGTTATTGCGCTTCTTCGAATCCGGAATGATCTCGTATTCAGGTTCGAAATTATTCTGCACGTCGACGCCCAGACCTTTAGAAGGCAGATCTTTGATATGCCCGATCGAGGCCTTCACTATGAAGTCCTTGCCGAGATATTTATTGATCGTTTTCGCCTTGGCGGGCGATTCGACTATGACCAGGTTCTTTGCCATCGTGTCTTAAATCCAGCCACGCACTGATGAAGATTCAGTGAGTGGGGGTTGCTTGCCGCAGGTTTTCTCGCGGTTTCGTAAGCGGGCTTGAAAATAACACTAAGTATGCCTCAAACGCCAAATGGGGTCGGTTTGCTCATTAGTGAGCAGCCCGCCTTTGGGTATACTATCGAACGTCCAAAATCACTTTTTAGGGGTAAAAACATTATGTCCAAGCCATTTGTGCTCGGTATCCTGATCCTCTGCTGTACTGCTGCGTTGGCCCTGGCCATCGCTGAACCGCCAGCCGTCGGAAGTGTCGCACCTGAATTCAATCTAACCACCAACGAGGGAAATCAAGCCGCACTGAAAGACTTCCGCGGCAAATGGGTCGTGCTCTACTTCTATCCTAAAGACTTCACCGGCGGCTGTACTCTGGAAGCTCATAATTTCCAAACCGATCTGGCAAAGTACGAAGCCTTGAATGCAACGATTCTCGGAGTCAGCGTCGACACGGCTGAATCGCACAAGAGCTTCTGCGCAAAGGAAGGCCTGACTTTCAAACTTTTGTCCGATGCGGATACCAAGGTATCGGACGCGTATGGATCGTTGATGGATTACAACGGGACCAAGCTTTCTGCGCGCAACACTTTCATCATCGATCCGCAGGGCAAGATCGCCAGGGTCTTTTTGAAAGTGAAGCCGGCGGGTCACAGCACCGAAGTACTGGAAGCGCTGGCGGCCCTGCAAAAGCATTAAGCGTAGTTGCTCGCACTTAGGACCCTACATCTTCCGAACAAAGCACATGCCCGGGAGTGCGCGAATCAACTCGCGCATTTCCAGGGCCAGTAACGCGCTGGTTAACTGTGTAATCGATAACTTTGTGCCCTCCGCGAGGCTGTCAATTTGCTTTGGCGTATCGGTGGAGAGCAGCTTGAAAACAGCTCGCTCGTTTTCAGACAAGTCGGGCGGCGAAAGTTTGAGCTGGTCAACCAGATCGGCTTTTTTCTTTGTCTTCTTACTCGGTGGCGGCAGTAATTGCGCGGCGATCTCCGGCGGCATTTCACCCGCTACGTCCTGCCATTGCTGTACCAACTTGGCGCCGGCTCCCTTTATCAAGTAGTTCGTGCCGAACGAATTCCTTGAGGTGATGTTGCCGGGCACCGCAAAGACCTCGCGGTTTTGCTCCATTGCCAGTCGAGCAGTAATCAGCGACCCGGAATTCTCAGCCGCTTCCACCACTAACACGCCGAGACTCAGGCCGCTGATCACGCGATTACGGTAAGGAAAATTTTCTGAGACCGGCGGCGTTCCCAGTGGGAACTGCGTCACCATCGCGCCTTTGTGGCCGAGGATCTCTTCAGCCAATTTTCTATGGTCGCGCGGATAAACTTGATCGAGGCCCGTTCCCATTACGCCCACGGTGCGCCCGCCCGCTTCGAGAGCTCCACGATGAGCCGCTGCATCGATACCTCGAGCCAAACCCGAAATGATCGTCACGCCGCGCTGAGCCAGTTCCCGCGAGAGCATTAGCGCGGCATTTTGTCCGTAGGTGGAACAACGCCGCGAGCCGACGATCGCGACACACGGTTGTTCCAGACATTCGCTCCAGGCTCCTTTCACGTAGAGCACGACGGGCGGGTCATATGTCTCGCGCAATAGTGCCGGATAGACGCCGTCGTCCAGCACCAGGATGTCACCACCTAATTTACGCACGCGGTCTATTTCGGCTGCGGCGCGCTCATGCAACTCGCGGGTGGCAATGCTCTCGATGGTTTCCGGAGGCAAGCGCAGCAATGCCAGCTCGCGACGCGGTGCGTCAAAGATCGCCTCTGCCGAGCCAAAGTGTTCCAGCAGCCGGGAGGTTACTCGCGGCCCAACTCCTGGAGTCATGTTCAGGGCAATCCAGTCCTTCATCGCGAAATGGTTTATCTTGAGCAGCTAGATTGAAGTTTGGCGGCTGCCGTCAGTTGCGAGCGGGAGGGAATAACACTTCAAGGTGAGACCGTCAAGCGGGAGATTGCTGCAATTTTCTTATCAACGAGCGGACCGTTGGAAGCAAGATCGAGGCAAGAGTAAATAAACATATTCCTGCCTTTGCTTCCTGCCGACTGCCTACTGTCTTATTGGCGGAGGCGTGTAGGAATCGAACCTACCTGAGCCTGCTCTCGCAGTCTCACTAACGGTTTTGAAGACCGCGCCATTCACCAGAACAGATGCGCCTCCGCAGTGTCCGCAGGCCCGCGCGTGAGCAGGCTGTAAGCCGAGGGCAAGACACCGTACGCGCAACTCGCATTGCTGTCAACTCGGTAAATATTGACTTTTCCTTCAGCTGGACATACAAGTAAAGGCCAAGCCTAGGTAGGAGGTCTTGCCCATGATTGCCCAACCCAAGAATGCTCGCCTTCTAGCAATACAACAACTCGCATTGCCGATGATTCTTCTCTGCTGTCTTCTCTGTGCTTTTCAAGACGTGAAGGCGCAGCACCCAAATCCGGAAAGCGCACCTACAAACACCGCGCCGATGGATCGTGAGAAGATCGCGATCGAAAGAGAGAAGCTGGAATTAGAGAAAGCGAGATCAATAAGGGAGAGACGGCAGTTTTTCGTGACCATTGTTTCGATCGCCATTCCCATTATCGTTCTCGGAATAACGCTCTGGGTGCAAGCGAGAACGGCCTACAAACTCCACGCAATGCAGATCATCATGGATAGTAAAGGCAGCGATGCTGCCCGAAAGAAAGTAGCGATCTTGAAGCCTCTACTTCCCCGATCACTTACAAGGGCATTCGAGCAGGCCCTGGCGGAAGGCAGAATGCCAGGAACTGGATATCAAGAGAAGAAATTGGAACTCTTCAAGGCGATGTCTGCCAAGGCAGGCACGGATGGAGAAGTTTTCAGGATTTTTCAGGCGCTATACTTAATTGAGCCAACGCTGATAAATGAATTCATTAATAACTTCAAAACGATCTCTCCTAACACCTCCTGGGTGAGCGAGCTTCGCGAAGTCGGCAAGCAAAAACGCTGAGCCTCAAGGCGACGAGTTACAATCGTTGTTCCACCCACTCTCTGGTTGCGAACTTGACCTTGTTTTCCTTGAATCGTTATTATCGAACGAACGTTCGAACGGCCTGGGACAACCGTCCGCCGCAACGGGCGGTTCGATTTCTTGAATAACCCCATGATTAATTTTCAAACTTCGCCCGACCAATACAAACACTGGAAGCTCGGCCTGGACGGTCCCGTGGCGCACCTTTCAATGGATGTGCAGGAAGATCAGACGCTCGCCGAGGGCTATAAGCTCAAGCTGAATTCGTACGACCTGGGAGTCGACATCGAATTGGCCGACGCCATTCAGCGCCTGCGCTTCGAACATCCCGAGGTGCGCGCGGTCGTGATCACCAGCCTGAAACCGCGAATTTTTTGCGCCGGCGCCAACATCTACATGCTCGGCACGTCCTCGCATGCTTTCAAAGTTAATTTCTGTAAATTCACCAACGAGACCCGCTGCGCCATTGAAGATGATTCACACCATTCAGGCCGGCGTTATCTGGCCGCTCTGAACGGAACGGCGTCCGGTGGCGGCTATGAACTCGCGATCGCCTGTGACGAAATTTATTTGGTTGACGACGGCAATTCGGCAGTTTCCCTTCCCGAAGTCCCTCTGCTCGGGGTTCTGCCCGGCACCGGCGGGTTGACGAGGCTGGTGGATAAGCGAAAAGTTCGCCGCGATCGCGCTGACGTATTTTCAACGCTCGCCGAAGGCTTGAAGGGCAAACGCGCAAAAGACTGGGGACTGATTGATGATTCTTTTCCCACCAGCAAGTTTCAGGAAGCAATCGAGGCCCGGGTCGCTCAGGTAGTCGGCTCGGCCGCCGCTAATGGAAACGCAGGGATCAGTTTACATCCGCTGGAGTTCGAATCAACTGCCGACACTCGCGATTACAAATACGTCAGCCTGAAACTACATCGCGACAAGCGTTACGCCGACCTTACGGTTCGCGGTCCGGAGTCCGATTTACCGGCAACCGCGGAGGGGATTCACAAACTGGGCGATGATTACTGGCCCTTGCGTGCCTTTCGTGAACTCGATGACGTACTTCTGCATCTGCGCGTCAACGAGCCTGAGACCGGATTGGTTTGTCTCCGTACGGAGGGCGACATTGATAACGTCCGGTTGGTTGATGGTGCGCTGACATCGTTGCGCGAAGACTGGTTGGTTCGCGAGATTATTCTGAACATGTCGCGGGTGCTGCGCCGTCTCGACCTTACCGCCAAGAGCTTCTTTGCGATCATCGAGCCCGGCAGTTGTTTTGCGGGAAGCCTGCTCGAGCTCGCGCTCTCAGCCGATCGCACTTACATGCTTAACGATCCCGAGGGGGCGCAGACTTCAGTGGCCGCTTCCGAACTTAATTCAGGCGCGCTGCCGATGAGTAATGGACTGACTCGCCTGCAGTCGCGTTTCCTGGCTGAACCAAAAAAGGTCGATGAAGTGCTGGCCCATGACGCCCCATTCAACACAGAAGAGGCGGAACAAGTTGGTTTGGTGACGTTCGCGCCTGACGACCTGGACTGGGACGACGAGATTCGTCTGGCGATTGAAGAGCGGACCTCGCTTTCACCTGACGCTTTGACCGGGATGGAAGCATCGCTGCGCTTTGCCGGACCGGAAACCATGGACACGAAAATCTATGGCCGCCTGACAGCGTGGCAAAACTGGATCTTTCAAAGACCAAATGCGGTTGGCCCGCAAGGCGCGCTGACAAACTACGGTAAGCCGACGCAAGCGCAGTTTGATTACAAAAGGACCTAAAGGAAATTGGTTCATTGGTTCATTGGATCACTGATTCACTGACCAAAACAACCAATGAATCAATGAACCAATGAGTTAGTGAACCAATGAATTTATACGATCGAATTCCTAATAACGTAAATCTTTCTGAAGACAAGCGCCTGCAGCGCGCTTTGGAAAAGTGGCTGCCCAACTATCTCGACTGGTGGCATGACATGGGCCCGGATGGTTTTCAGGACAAGGACGTCTGGCTGCGCACCGCTATCGACGTCGGGTCGGAAGGCTGGGCACACTTCGATTATGTGAAGATGCCGGATTATCGCTGGGGCATTTTTCTCGAACCGGCGCAGCCGAATGCGAAGGTTGGTTTTGGCGATAACTATGGCGAGCCCGCTTATCAGGAAGTGCCGGGCGAATTCCGAAACTCTCTGCGGAGAATTATCGTCACCCAGGGCGACACGGAACCGGCATCGGTCGAGCAGCAAAGACAGCTTGGTCACACCAGCCCTTCGCTCTACGACATGCGGAATCTGTTTCAGGTAAACGTCGAAGAGGGCCGCCATTTATGGGCGATGGTTTACCTGCTGCATGGATACTTTGGCCGCGACGGGCGCGACGAAGCCGATGCTTTGCTCGAGCGGCGCAGCGGCAATCCCGACAAGCCACGTATCCTCGAAGCTTTTAATCAGCCGTGTGACGACTGGCTAAACTTTTTTGCTTTCACGATGTTTACCGACCGGGACGGCAAGTATCAGCTGTCAGCTCTGGCTGAGTCAGGGTTTGAGCCGCTGGCGCGCACCTGTCGCTTTATGTTGACTGAAGAAGCCCATCACATGTTCGTCGGCGACACGGGTCTGAGCCGAGTCGTCCGCCGCACCGCGCAGTTGATGAAGCAGGACCCGAATCAAGATGTCCGGCCTTTGGGTGGCATCCCCCTGGAAATTATTCAGCGCTACATAAACTTCTGGTTTAGTTACTCGCTGGATTTGTTTGGCGGCGAGATCAGCTCGAACTCTGCCGATTTCTTTGCCGCCGGTTTGAAAGGACGCTTTAAAGAGCAGGAGCAGTACACGGACCACGTCGCCAGCGAAGGCTCGTTCACCATGACAGTAGTCGAAGACGGGAAGCTAACCACGCGCGAAGTACCACTCCGGAATGCGCTGAATGAAGTGCTGCGCGGCGAGTACGTGAAGGACTGTGAGAAAGGCCTGGCGCGCTGGAACAAAGCGCTGACAGATGAAGGTGTCAGCGAGCGTTTGTACCTGCCGAATATCCGCTTTCACCGTCACGTGGGCGAATACGCCGGGCATTCGTTCGATATAGCAGGAAATCTGATATCGAAAGACGAGTTCGCGCAACGAAAGAGCGAATGGCTGCCTTCAATTGAAGATCGCGAGTACGTGCGCAGCCTGATGAAGCCGGTCACGGAAATCGGCAAGATCGCTAACTGGATTGCACCACCGGCCGCCGGAGTCAAAGGCAAGCCGTTTGAGTTTGAATATGTGAGACTGTGAAATTGACTAATTGAATCATTGATTCATTGGATCAATGAGTAAATGAATCAATGGATCAATGAGCCAATGAATCAATCAACCGATTTCAGTCGTTACGACCAAAAGCTCGAATTGATCCTGCGCACTGCCGCGCGCATTTTCGCCGAGAAGAGTTTTCATTCAACTTCGATGCGCGACATTTCGCGGGCCACCGGCGTCAGCCTCGCCGGGCTTTATCACTACTGCAAGTCAAAAGAGGATCTGCTGTTCCTGATTCAGGATCACTGCTTCGGCCGCGTTTTGGAGAGACTCGAGCAGCGGCTGCAGAACGTCTCAGATCCGAGCGAGAAGCTGCGCATACTCATCGACAATCATCTTTCGTTTTTTGCCGCGAACATGGCCGAGATGAAAGTGCTCTCGCACGAGGCGGACTCGCTCGCTGGCGACTTCCATGCGCATGTCTCGAACAAGAAACGCCAGTACACAGGGCGGGCACGCAAAATACTTTCTGAGTTGCAAAATAGCTCACCAGCCGGCCCAAGTTCCCGCGCCTCAAAGCGAAACGGTCCGCGCCGCAAGGCAGCCCGGCGATTGGATGTGACAGTCGCGACGTACGCCCTGTTCGGGATGATGAACTGGATTTATAACTGGTACGATCCTCGAGGCAAGTTGTCTGTCTCTCAACTCGTCGATAATATTACCCAGCTGTTCCTGGCGGGGTTTCTGGCTCGGGAGGATGAAGAGCCGGCTTTGGCCAGTTCTCGAATGGCCGAAAAAATCAGCGTCTGGCGCACAGCCTGACCGGCGCGACTAACAAAATGGCAACCCAATCTCCAATGAGCGAAATTAATCGCGTCCTGATCGACTATCGCGTCGAGCGAGGGGTCGCGGTCCTGACGCTCAACGATCCTCCCGCTAACACTTACTCGTACGAGATGATGCAGCAGCTCGATGCGCGGATTCTGGAAGCGCGCCTGGACGAGAGCGTGCAGGTGATTGTGATCACGGGCAGCGGCGAAAAGTTCTTTTGCGCCGGCGCGAATATTCAGATGCTGAGCAACGTCACGCCTGAGTTCAAGTATTATTTTTGCCTGCATGCGAACGAGACGCTGGGCCGTTTGGAGCAGACTCCCAAGCTGGTGATTGCAGCAATCAATGGGCACTGCGTCGGCGGCGGCTTGGAAGTCGCGATGGCCGCGGATCTGCGGGTGGCGCGACGCCAGGCCGGCAAAATGGGACTGCCGGAAGTTTCGCTCGGCGTACTGCCTGGGACCGGTGGCACTCAAAGATTGGCGCGGATCGTGGGCAAATCAAAAGCGATTGAATTAATGGCTACTGGCGAACTGTTTGATTTTGAGAGAGGTCAGGAACTCGGCCTCGTTAATCAGATTTTTGAGGCTGACAACGGCCCCTCGTTCATGTCGCAGGTGATGGAGTACGCGACACAGTTTACGACGCCGGCAAAAGCGGCCCGCGCCGTCGGCCGGATCAAGCGGGCCGTGCAAACCGGGGCGGAAATTCCGTTTGAGTCGGCTTTGGCCCTCGAACGCGAGCTGCAGCAGCAGTTGTTCCTCTCTGAAGATGCGAAGGAAGGACTCGATGCCTACGTGAACAAACGCAAGGCTGAGTTTACCGGAAAGTGAGCAGTGGGCTGTGAGCAGTGAGCAGCATTCGCTCGCTGATTCTTACTGCTCACCGCTCACTACTCACTGCTCACTCTTAATTATGTCAGACGAACAGATTAAGGTTGCCGAAGACAACGGGATCGTGACGATCACGCTGAACAGGCCCGAACGGCTCAATGCTTTCGTCGGCCACATGCGCCGCGATTTGGCCGAGGCCCTGGAAGAAGCCGGCAGCGATCCGCATGTACGCGTCGTGATCCTTAATGGCGAAGGCCGCGCGTTTTGCGCCGGCGGCGACGTGCAGTTCATGTGCGAGCTCGTAGAGCGTGAGGACAGCGAAGAGTTTGCCCGCATTCTGGGCGCTGCCCGCCGCGTGGTGCTGGCAATTCGCCACATGACAAAACCGGTAATCGCTTCCATCGAAGGACCGGCGTCCGGCGCAGGCTTCAATTTGGCGCTCGCATGCGATCTGCGCATCGCTTCCTCTACCGCGACTTTCAGCCAGTCATTCGTAAAGCTCGGATTCCATCCCGATTGGGGCGGAACGTATTTTCTGCCGCGTCTGGTTTCGTCGAACATCGCCTGCGAACTCTTCTTTCTTGGAGACACCCTGAGTGCAGAGGAAGCCATGCGGCTGGGTCTGTTGAATCGAGTGGTGGCGCCCGGGGATTTGGAGCCTGAGACGCGCAAGCTCGCCGAGCGTCTCCGCGATGGTCCGGCTGTTTCGATCGCCGCCGCCAAACACGCCGTCTATGCCAGCGCGCACGACAATTTGGAAAAGATGCTCCAGTACGAAATGGAGGCGCAGGTGCGCTGCTTCGAATCTGAAGATGGCCGCGAAGGCGTGCGCGCGTTTGTCGAAAAGCGACCACCCAAGTTTACGGGGCGATGACGCTTAGTTTGGTTTCGTGTTTTCCCGCTGGGGCCAGAACGATCCACGAAATCACACGAAAACAGTGGGATCCAACACTTCTCTTTCGTGTATTTTCGTGGATCTCTTATGTGGAGAAACCGAAACCTCTCAAAAAGCGGGGACCCCACTCGGCTATTTGACCCGTTGGAATAAGTCGACCAAACTGTTTTCTCTTCTTTTTGTCTCTTTGCGGCAATTCTATGAAACTGGCCAACAGACTCGCATTCATAACCGGCGGCGGCCGCGGCATCGGCCAGGCCATCGCGACTGCTTTTGCGCGTGAGGGCGCTTCGGTAGCGCTGGCCGCGCGCACCCGCACGCAAATTGAAAAGGTAGCGGATGAGATTCGCGGCGAATTCTCGACTGAGGCTGCCGCGTTCGAATGCGATGTTGCGCTGGTCGGAGATGTCGAGCGGGCTTTTGAACTTTCCAGCAAAAAGTTCGGGCGGGTGCCCGACATTCTGGTGAACAACGCCGGAATAGCCGAGACTGCGCCTTTCGTGAAAACCGACGAGGCGATGTGGCAGCGGCATTTGGCGGTAAACCTGACGGGCACGTTTCACTGCACCCGCTTCGCGCTGCCGGGAATGCTCGCCGGCCACTGGGGACGAATAATTAATATCGCTTCGATCGCGGGGAAAACGGGAGCGCCTTACATCTCGGCTTATGCCGCTTCGAAACATGGGGTGTTGGGTCTGACGCGGACGCTGGCGCTGGAAGTCGCCTCGATTGGAATCACCGTCAACGCCATCTGTCCGGGCTATGTGGACACGGAAATGACTGAACGCGGTGTCGAGAACATCGTAAAAAGAACAGGCATAACCGCAGATGAAGCGATAGAGGCCCTCAAACGAATGAGCCCGCAGAACCGCATGGTCACGGCCAGCGAAGTCGCAGCAGTAGCGTTATTGCTGGCCTCGGAAGATGGTCGTGGCATCAATGGCCAGGCAATTAATGTTGATGGCGGGAGCGTTCTGTTCTAGCAACTGAATTGTACTTTGAACTTTGTGCTTTGAGCTTCGTACTTTGCGCGCTGGCGGATCGAGCCGCTTGACGGCTTAGAGAGCCAAGTTCAAAGTACCAAGACCAAAGCACTTTTTTCCTTAGATGATCGAAAACCTTGGCACACGTGAGCGCACCCATTCATGCGGAGCGCTGCGCGACGAACATGCGGGCGGGCGGGTGACCCTGATGGGCTGGTGTGCGCGGCGGCGCGACTTTGGGCCGCTGACTTTTATCGATCTGCGCGACCGCGATGGCATCACTCAGATCGTCGTGAACCAGGAGAAGGCGCCGGACGCGCATGCCAAGGCCAAGGAAGTTCGTGGTGAATACGTCCTGGTAGTCACCGGCGAAGTGGTCATGCGCGACCAGAGCGCGCGCAATCCAAAACTCGAAACCGGAAACATCGAGGTGCAGGCCGCTGAGATTGTAATCCTCAACGACGCGCGCACACTTCCCTTCCAGCTCGACGCGGCCGATGAATCGCTGGCCAGCGAAGATCTGCGTTTGAAGTATCGCTATCTGGATTTACGCCGCCCGCAGCTGCAAGCGAACCTCCGCCTGCGTCACCGGGTGCTGCTGGAAATCAATCGCTTCATGGACGAACAGGGCTTTACCCAGATCGAGACTCCCAACCTGATCAAGTCAACGCCCGAGGGCGCCCGCGATTACATCGTCCCGTCTCGCGTGCAACCGGGAAAGTTTTTCGCGCTGCCGCAGTCGCCGCAAATCCTCAAACAGATCTGTATGATTGCCGGGCTGGATAAGTACTACCAGATTGCGCGTTGCTTTCGCGATGAAGACTTGCGCGCCGATCGCCAGCCGGAGTTTTCGCAACTCGACGTTGAGATGAGTTTCGCCACTCCAGATCAAATCTACCGGTTGGCCGAAGGACTGTTCGCGCGCATCTTCAGGCTGGTTGGCGTCGACCTTCCGACTCCTTTTCCGCGGTTCACCTTTGCCGATGTGATGCAGCGTTTCGGCTCAGACAAGCCGGATTTGCGCATCGAGGGGATGGAACTAAAGGACCTCGCGCCGGCGCTGGAAGGGACGACGTTCCCGCCTTACGCGAGCGCGTTGAAAGACGGCGGCAAAGTTAAGGGACTGACGGTTCGCGGCGGTGGGGCGACGTCGCGGAAAGCGCTCGACGAGTTGCAGGAGTTCGCCAGACGTTACGGCGCGGGCGCGCTGGCCTGGATCAAGCTGGGCGACGAACTGTCTTCGTCTCTGCTCAAGGCTTTGGGTAACGACACGGTCACGCAAATGGCTGAACTGGCCGAAGCCGAAAAGGGTGATCTCGTTTTGGTGATAGCGGGCAAGTCGGAGGTCGTGGCCGCCAGCCTCGGCGCGCTTCGCAATGAAGTTGCGAGACGAGAGAAACTTATTCCTGAGAACGTCTTCGCCCCTTTATGGGTAACTGAGTTTCCGATGTTCGAGTTTCACCCCGACGATGGGCGCTTCTATTCGATGCATCATCCCTTCACCTCGCCGATGGATGAAGACGTGCCTTTACTGGAACGCGCTGTCAAGGGAGAGACTTCGCTCTTTGGTGAGTTAAGGGCAAAGGCTTATGACGCAGTCATCAATGGTGTCGAAGTCGCGGGCGGCTCAATCAGAATTCATCGGCGCGACGTGCAGTCAGTGGTTTTCACCGCGCTGGGCATGACGGAAGAAAATGCGCGCGCGCGCTTCGGTTTCTTCCTTGACGCGCTGTCTTACGGAACACCGCCGCATGGCGGCATTGCTTCCGGAATCGAACGCACGATGATGGTGCTCGTTCCAACTGACAATATTCGGGACGTGATGGCTTTTCCGAAAACCGCTTCGGCGCAGGATCTAATGATAGACGCGCCCGGCAACGTCGATCCAAAACAGTTGAACGAGCTGCATCTGAAGATTGTCGAAGGCTCTTAGCACTCCTCTTGAATCAGGGTCCCGCATGGCCATTTCAATCCTACAAGACCATGTTGACCAAATAGCTCAACACGCGATCGCGGACGCTCCTCGCGAATGCTGCGGTCTACTCGGCGGTTCATCGACTCAAACCCAAACTGTCTATCCAGTCCGCAATGTCGCTTCGGATCCGCTTGTCACCTACGAAGCTGCCCCGGAAGATTTGTTCGCGGCGCAAAGGACGATGCGAACTCGCGGCGAACAACTCCTGGCGATCTATCATTCCCATCCTCGCTCAACAGATCCTGAACCGTCAGCTACCGACGTCAGGCTTGCCTACTATCCTTCGGCGGTTTACTTTATTGTTGGACTTGGTGATAAAGAGCCCTGTTTAAGGGCCTTCCGCATTTCAGAGCGCGAAGGTCACTGGGAACCGGTCGAGTATTCGATTGTCGCCGACGCAAAACCCTGAACCGATCGGTAGAGGCTCTCGTAGGAAACTCAGATGGAGCCCAAACGAAGCAAATACGATACGAATCCGCTTGATCGCGATATTGTCGACCGAGCCGAGCAAACTCTGGTTTCACCTCCTTCCGGGGCATCAACCCAAAATGTCGAGGACCGGCCCACGAGCAGCGTCGGAGGCCGATATGAATCTGAAGCGGTGAATGGCTACGCAGAGAGCGAAGCTCCGACGCGATTCATCGACGAGAAACTGGCGTCCCCTTATCAATCGATTTTCGCTCCCCCGCCTCCGAGGCCGACGGCCGCGTATCAGCCGCCGCGGGTGGCGGCTGCGGATATTTATCAACCGCCGCCGGCTCCCCCACTCGGTATTTATCAAGCACCGCCGCAGCCATTTATTCAACAACCGTCATCGCATAGCGTCCTGGGACTGGGCATTCCGGAAAAGTGGGCGAACCTGTTGCCGTATATCCCGGGTCACATCGGCGCCGTGGCTGCAGTGGTTGAACTTTTGTTGGTGCCGCGCACTGAAACCCGGACCCGCTTTCATGCTGCCCAGGGATTGGCTCTGCAGATCGCCATCCTGATCCTCACCGGCGCGTTTGGAATGCTGACGCTAATCACCGATAGCCGGTTCGGGTCAGGAATCTTTCGGACGGCCTCGACAATTTTCCTGATCGTTTCGATGGTTCGGGCATTTAAGGGAAGGCCCCACCACATCGCCCCTCTCGATGACGCCACGAGATGGCTCGACGAGAAGATTAAGCCGCGAAAATAGCGTGTCGACTCCTCGTCGGGGATGAACCATATCGGTATTCTAATGAACGAAATTGGAGCATTGGGCCGGCTTGGCCAGACTTGCCGATCAGCAAGAATTCCTAATAAACACGGTCAGGTTGAGCGAAGCGTGCTAAAGGCAAGGTAATCAAGCCTGCAAAAAATAACATTGATTAGACACCGAGGTTGCGGGCCCGTGGCACTCAAGTTGACTTAACGTAACCGGACAAACAAGTTCCGTCATGGCTCATCAAACATTGAGGACTGCGCGTGCGCAAGATTTTGAGAGGAGTATTTCCGATGACTAAACAGAGATCTCAGGGCTCAAATAGATGGCTGGTTTGGGCAATGTCGATGGCCATTGTGTTGATGCCCCTGGCCGTTTTTGGGCAAACCAAAATCAGTTATCACAGCAATAAATACAAACCTACGGATGACGTCCGGCTGGGACGACAGGCCGCCGCGGAAGCCGAGCAACAGTTTCCACTGCTCCGTGACTCGGAAGTGAATGCTTATGTCGAGCGAGTCGGTCAGCGCCTGGTGGCGGGGATTCCGTCCGAATTTCAGCATCCTGAGTTTCGCTACTATTTCAAAGTCGTTAATGCCCGAGACATTAATGCCTTTGCGTTGCCAGGTGGGCCGATGTATGTCAATCGCGGCATGATCGAAGCCGCGCGAACCGAAGGCGAAATGGCCGGCGTGATGGCTCACGAATTAAGCCACGTGGCTCTGCGTCACGGTACGGCGCAAGCGACTAAAGCTCAGAAGTATGCAATTGGCGCCGGGATTGCCGGCATCCTGGGAACGATTCTGGCGGGTCCGGCGGTGGGACAGCTGGCTCAACTTCCCGTCGGTGTTTATTTTCTGAAGTTCAGCCGCGAGTATGAAACCGAGGCCGATCTTTTAGGCGCACGAATCATGGCCAACGCGGGTTACGATCCGCGTGATCTGGCTAATATGTTCCGCACCATCCAGGCCCAGGGTGGCGGGGGAGGCGGTTTCCTAAGTGATCATCCAAGCTCCAACGATCGGTACGCCCGCATCAATCAGGAAGCGCAGTATCTGAGTATCCAAAACCGCGTGCAGGACGACCGCCAGTTTTTTGGGATCAAGGAGCGCCTGCGTGGCTATCCACGGGCGCAGACCATGGCCGAGATTCAGCGTAGCGGTCAACGCTATCCGAATCAGCGTTCCCCGAATGATCCTAATGATTATCCCAACGGTGATCGTACTGGTTATCCCGGTACGCCGAGCGGCCGGGTTGCCTATCCTTCATCACGATATCGAAGCTATAACCAGGGAACTTTTAGCGTGAGCGTGCCCGACAACTGGCGCCAGGTCTCGGAACAAGGTTCTATTTGGTTTGCTCCCGACGGTGCATACGGAGCGGCGGCCAATGGCCAGGCGACCTTCACGCATGGAGTCAGCTTTGGCATGGTTCAGACGCGCAGCCGCAACCTGCAACAGGCCACAAATGAATTCATCAATGGCCTGCAGCAAAGCAGTGGCAGCCTGAGGGCGCGCACCGGATACCAGCGCATGGATGTGGATGGTCGATCTGGATTGCTGCTGACGCTGGGAAACGTAAATGAAGCTACCGGGCGTCAGGAAGTGGTCAACGTGGTCACCACCCAGCTGCGGAACGGCGAGTTGTTCTACATGATCGCGGTCAGTCAGGAGAGCGACTACAGCGCTTATCAGAACGTGTTTCTGAACATCCTGCGTTCAGTACAGTTGAATGATTAGGAAGTCGGTTTTCGCCCGGAAGAACCGAAGAAACTCGCGGCTTTGCCGCTCGATGTGCGGAAGGTCTCTGACCTTCCGTGCTGGCTTTAACAAAGATGTGGGCTACGCCCTCGGCGCAAAGCGTCCCGCCTTGACACTCGCGATTGCGCTCCCTATAGTCTCTAATTTCGCATTAGCGACAAATTAGAGTTAGTTTTACGAAATTCACGGAGTTTTTGATGCCAAATCACAAGTCAGCAGAAAAGCGAGTCAGACAGAACGAGCGTCGCCGTCTGGTTAATCGCAGCAACCGCACCCGCTTGCGCTCTTCGGTCAAGGAGCTGCGCAGCGCGCTGGATAGCGACGCAAAACAGGCTGCCACGCTGCTTCCCAGGACAGTTTCGGAAATCGATAAGGCCGTACAGAAAGGCGTGCTGCATCGCAATGCCGCAGCCCGGCATAAATCGCGTCTAACTGTCAGGGTAACTCAAGCCGGCGCAAAGTAAGCGCGGGATCGTTCGCCGAACAGCGAACTACTGTTGAAGGTTTCAATGAAGCGGATCGTTCACTCGGTCCGCTTCATTTGTGTTTTTTGGAGAGGTCGGTGGGTGCTCAGGTCATCAATTCGCAAACCAGCATTTCCACCTGCATCCGCGGAGTAGCTTTCGAAGTCTTAATTGCCAGGTCTGCTTCGGCAATACGCTGAAGTCCGCGCGCCAAAGTCCTCGATTCAACCCGGCCGAGCATTGCCAAATAATCTCTCTGCTTGAACGAGGGCATTCGCACTTCACTAAAAATGTGTGCCTGCCCCGCTCCCTGGGACAACAGTTCCTTTGCCAGGGCCATGCGGCGATAGGTCCCTCCCATCAAGCCGATCAGTAATAACGGCTCGACTTGATCGTCAAGCAAATCCTTCAAAGTCTTCAGCGCGGCCCTCCGATTGCCCGCGAGGATGTGGTCGGTCAACTCCCAGTTCATATGTTCCCGTGAGCGGCCAACCAGTTGGTCAACCAGCTCCAGCGTAATGCGGCCGGACGGCAGGGCCGCCGCCGCCAGCTTGTTCAATTCATTGGTCAGGGTATGTAGGTCGTTCCGGACTACGTCAAGGATTCGACGCCCTGCTGCCGGTTCAATTTCCGCCTTTAATTTCTTCAGATGAGCGCGAATCCACGCCTGAAGTTCCGGCGCCTTCAACGGCTGGAAATCAAAGGCGGCGCCGGACATAAGCGTTTTCGCAAGTTTCTTGCGCTTGTCGATATCATCGCCCACAAAAATTACCACGGAGGTTTCCACCGGGCGTTCAAGATATTCAAGCAAAAGATTCTCGTCGGTCTCTGAAAGCTTGCCAAAGTTTCGCATGCGGACCACGCGGCGTGGGGACATCATTGGAAGCTGTTCGGCGATCGCCAGCGCAGAGCGGACGTCGTCGCTGATCAGGTTGAAGGAAGAATCGTTGAATTCGCGCAGCAGTGTCTCGCGCAATGCTTCGTCGGCAATCTCGCGGGCGGCCTGGTCTCGCAGATATGTTTCCGGACCGTAGAGGAAATAGACAGGCTCAATCTTTCCCTGTTTCAGGGCTGAGTTAAGGTCTTTTGGAGAACGCACCGGCATGTGAACTTTTGTTCCCTGATTCTTGATTCCCCTCTCCCTCTGGGAGACAGTTAGGGTGAGGGCTTAGTGAAGCGAGAACTTTTGACCGAACCGCTTTCCTTTTTAGTGAATTTCAATCGCGACAAGACGCACTTTCTCTTCTTAGCCTAAGACCCTCACCCCAGCCCTCTCCCAGCGGGGAGAGGGAGCAAATCTTACTTGTCGTCTTTGACGCCGAATCCGTTGACCAGGGTCGAGACGATCGACTCGGCAAAACTGCGCGCCATGCGCTGGACCGCGGGGTCTTCTTCGTTGAAGAAATTGCGCGGGTCGTTGGCAAATTCAAACTCGCCGCGAAAGATGAAATTCTGATTGTCGTAGAGCACCCGGTTCTCGTGCTGGTCGCGCACAGTTACCGCCGCGGTGATGGTTACTTCAAAGACGCGGGCCCGGCCTTTGTCATCCAGCAACACGCCCGAGAATCCAAAGCTCTTTACCACGCCATCAATCACCGCATCGGCGCCTTCCCGGTCGCTTTGCACCCGCAAGCCGTGGCCGCGACGGATTAACTCGTTCATCACCGCCTCGGTGAACCGGTGCTCGATTTTGAACCTGAGCGCGTTGTTCTGAAACGCGGGCACGGCGACGGTTTTGATATGTGAAGGCAGTTGGTTCTTCGTCACCGGCTTATAGCATTCGCCAAAGCCCGAGACGAACAACAACATGATCGGCAACGCGAGAGCGCGCACAAATCGAAACATTAATTCTGTTCTCAACCAGATCATGATTAGACTTACTCGATTCCTAGTGATTGTCGCGCATGCAGGGCCGTGCCGCAAGTTATCATGAAGGGAAAGTGAATTATTGATAAGTCTTCAAAAGGGCGTATTATGCCGAAGGACTTTCACCTCAATAGCAACTATTCATGGATAAGATAAGTCTCTTCAAAGTGTTGGGATTACCAGATTCGTTTGGCGCAATCCTCCTCGTTCTCGCACTAATTCTTCTATTGTCGCCATATTTTTCTGGAGCAGACTTCGGAATATTTAAGATCCCGGTGATTAGTCAGGCAGCGAAGAAATGGGTGAAAGTGCTGGGCCCCATAGTCTTTGTTCTCTGTGCCCTTTCGTTTCTGCCGGTTTTTTCGACAACAACCAGGTCACCAACGAATGGCGCGAATGGAAGTACTGCCAATGTATCTACGTCGCTACCGACGACTACTCCAACTCTCGTACCTACCGCCTCAAGCACACCAGCCGCCACCTCGAGTTCAACGCCAGGCGCAGCTGATGCAGTTTTTGCACAAAAGCTGGCCACGGACGGGTTTGCCGCTATAAACCGGAATGATGTCGAAAAACTGATCCAAATGGCTGACTTCCCATTTTATTTCGACCAGGAAATTCTTACGGGACCAGACGACATGCGCCGCCGTTTCCAGGACTCAGGATCTAAACCTAATTCAGGTACAAAACGGCTTCACCTGGGAAGTGTGAAGGCCAAGACAATTGCTGAATGGAAAAAGGGTGGCCTTGATACGGCACGTGACAGAATACTAGGCAACATAACGTACAATGACGATGACTTCCTGGTAATCCTGATGGTCAGAAACGAGCTAGGCGCAGAAGGCGAGGGCATTGTGCTCTACATGCGAAAAGTAGGTGGCACAATCAAACTTGCAGGTTTTTGGGATTAGAAAGTTGGTTGTCTGATAGAGGAGAAGCCGTGACCGCTCCTATACCAATCGGTCCGACCCTTTCGCGGATCGGCCAAATCTTCGTCAATGTGAAGGATCTCGAAAGGGCGATCGCTTTTTATCGCGACACGCTCGGCATGACCTTCTTGTTTCAGGCCCCGCCTGGCATGGCGTTTTTCGATTGTGGCGGCATCCGCATAATGCTGGGCATCGCGGATCGGCCTGAGCTCAATCATCCGGCGTCGATCATCTACTACAAGGTTGATGACATCGAAAAAGTCTATGAAGTCTTCAAGGCCCGCGGTGTGGAATTCGTCATCAAGCCTCACCTGGTAGCGCCCATGCCCGACTACGATCTCTGGCTGGCGGATTTTCGCGACTCAGAAGGTAATCTGCTGGCGTTGATGAGCGAGGTGCCGCGGGAAGTGGCATAGGTGCGAGTGGCGCTCCCTGTCCTGCAAAAGATCATCTCCAAGCTCGAGGCCCATTACGGTCCACCGCGGCCGCCGATCACCAACGATGCATTTGAACTGGTGCTGCTTGAGAACATCGCCTATCTCGTGAGTGACGAACGTCGCGAGGCGGCGTTCGCGACGTTGCGGCAAACCACCGGCGCCAAGCCACACGAGATCTTAGCTGCCGTACACAGTGATCTTTTGAGCGCCGCAAAACTTGGCGGGGCGCAACCCGAACGGCGCGTGAGGCGCTTACGCGAGATTGCTCTGATCGCAATGAACGAGTTTGGTGGCGATCTCAAACCGGCCCTGGAACTGCCATTGCCAAAAGCCAAACAGGCGTTGCGGAAGTTCCCCGGAATTGGCGAGCCTAGCGCGGAAAAGATTCTCATGTTTACCCGCTGCTATCCGATACTCGGCTTAGACTCCAACGGTTTGCGGGTGCTCTTGCGACTCGGTTTTGGTGAAGAAAAGAAAAACTATTCGCAGACGTATCGCTCGGTTCAGGAAGCGATTGCCCGTCAACTGAAACCGGATTGCGATTGGCTGATCGCCGCGCACACTCTGCTGCGTCAGCATGGAAAGGAATTGTGTAAGACCAATCGACCCTTGTGTGAGAAATGTCCGCTGAAAAAGAGCTGTGCGTATTTCAAAAGCGCATCTGTAAGGCCGGTATCACCCGAGTAAGCGCGTGGATTGAGCATCCTGACTTTATCCAGCCTTCTCACGAAACTCTCTTTCAACCACCAAACTCAACCCCATAATCACATAAAAGATCATCACTACTTCCGAATCGCCCCAGTTGTAGTGCACTACTCCGCTGAGCATGAACCCCAACAATCCGCCCAGAGCACCCAGCACCATTCCCCGCTCGATCCAATTCTCTTTGGGCACTAATCGCCGCAGACGCCAGAGCGTGCGCGCGTAGACTCCCAAAAGAATCAACCAGGCGATTAACGCCGGCACCCCACGCTCGAGCGCAATCTGCAAATAGTCGGAATGCATGTGACCCATCGGCAGGCGCCCGTTTTCAAACAAGCCCCATTCGCGCCAATGTCCCTTGATTGAGTCCATGCCGACGCCCACCAGTAAATGACGTGGGTTGCTGGTCAATAAATGAACCCCTTCCCGCCAGATTTTCTGCCGCCAGGCAATCGAATCGTCTTTCTGATCAAAGAAGCCCACGTTTCGCTTCTGATGCAGAACGAACAGGCCTAACAGGACCAAAGGTAACGCGCAAGCTCCGGCGATCAGCAGCGCCCGCCGGCTGAGACTGAGCGCCGTAATCAAAGCTCCTGAGACCAGCAGCGATAACCACGAGGCTCGGGTCACCGAAAGCAACAGCGCGACCCCCATCCCAGCGATCGCCAGCGCGAGTAGCAATCCGTTGCGGCTGCGCTTTCGCGGCAAAGCGACTAACAAACCGAGCGCCATTGACGCGATCAATTGCAGACTTTCAGCATACGTCGTCCAGTGATTGAAAAAGCCGGTGGCGCGCCAATCTCGTCCGTGAGTCCAGCGCTGAATGCCCAGACGTTCTTCAGTCGTAGTCCCGGGCAGCAGGCGGCCACGGGGAACTTCGAGCACGGCGATCCACTCAACCCGGTAAACCCTGATCTTTGCCGGTTCCGTCTCTGAAGTCTGCAGAGCTTCCGCCAGATCGTCCGCGCTGCGCAGCGATCGGGCGTCGACTTCTTCCAGGGTATCGCCGCTTTGAATCGGAATATTTTGAACCCGCT
Organism: Acidobacteriota bacterium; assembly: GCA_038040505.1. Lineage (GTDB taxonomy): Bacteria > Acidobacteriota > Blastocatellia > Pyrinomonadales > Pyrinomonadaceae > UBA11740. The sequence continues at coordinate 38,989 of JBBPID010000002.1, forward strand.
TGCGCTGCTGTTTGGTTTTGCCAGGGGTGCGCGCATCTTCGGTAACCAGTTGCGCCAAATTAAGCGGACTGCCGGCGTTGACTCCATGTACTTTGACGCCGCGGCCAATAGCGTACTCGCCGATCGTGTAGAACACGTTGAGCATGCAGGCCGCGACCAGGGTAATCGCCAGAAAGCGCAGCAGGCGCCGGCTGCGAATGTTTTCGGCGAACAGGTAGACGATGGTGAAAAGGCAGGCAGCGCGAAGTTTGCCGATGGAAATGATTTGTGAGTAGGACAAAAACGACGAGAGGCCGGTGAGCAGAAAAAAGCCGAACATCGGATAGTCCAACGGCGTGCGGTCAAGCTTTGGCCGCGGCCAGACTGCAAAACGCAAGACCCAGAAAACCAGACCAAGAAACCAGGCCGCTTGAGTTGCGGCAATGGAATTCGGCGCGGCCACTACAACTAAAAACAGCGTACCGGCCAAAGCCCGCTCAAGCCAAAGACCCAACGGGCCAACCTGGTTGGATGATTCCCCTCTTGCCTTCACAGTTTTGGAGTCGCTCGCTTGCAGCCGCTGAGATGATGTCCAAACCCGAACACCTCCGGCGCGAACCGACCTTTCAGAAACAATCTCTTAATGCTTAGAATCTCTGAGTTCGAATTATATTCGACCAACGGTGGAAACTACATGCGCAAACTGATTTCACTTCTTGTCCTGCTCTTCATTTCAAACACCTTATCGTGGGGCCAGATCCAGAGCGTGGCGCAATACATCGAACAAGTCCAGACGTTAGCGAACCACGCTCAGATCAAATCAGCAAATGCTTACATCGATAGCAATCACGAAAGCATTGTGCGCGAGTGGATCGCCATCACTGAAATCAATGCGCCTTCGGGACAAGAACAACGCCGCGCCAAGTTCATCGAAAGTCTGTTGCGCAAATATCGGCTCGACGACATTCACTTCGACGCTACCGGCAACCTGATCGCAGTACGCAAAGGGACAGGGAAAGGTCCGGTAATTGTCTTTGACGCGCATCTGGACACGGTCTTCCAACCCGGGTTGCAGATTAAGGCAACTATTCGCGATGGCCGCATTTACGCGCCTGGTATTGGCGACGACACGCGCAATATCGAGGCTTTGCTGGCAATGATTCGCGCTTTGAACGACGCGAAGATCAAGACCAAAGGCGATCTGGTTTTTGTCTTCACGGTGCAGGAAGAGAACACCATGAATGGCGCCGAGGCCTATGTCAGAGAAAACAAAGGAAAGATCGATCAGTACATCGCGCTCGACGGAGGCTACGAAGGATTTACTTATGGCGGCATTGGGATCAACTGGTATCGCCATCATTTCATCGGGCCCGGCGGGCACACTCGTTCGCAGACTCCGCCGTACTCGGCGACGCTGCCGCTGTCGCGAGCGATCGATCGCATCTATCAATTACGAGTGCCTACGCGTCCCTCTTCAAACTTGAACATTGGCATGCTCGGGGGCTCGGAAGTAGTGAATGCGAAAGCCTCCGACGCCTGGTTCACCCTCGATCTCCGCTCGACCAGTAATGAAGTGATCGCTGATCTCGAAAAGCAAATTAAAGTGATTTTGGACGAAGAAGCCGCGCGCGTCGGGATGCAAGTAAAGACAGATATCATCGGCGCTTCGCCAGCCGCGGTGATTCCCGGCCATCGCGAGTCTTACCTGGTGCGTCTGGCCGAAGCGGTGCATCGGGTGATGGGATTCAATCCCCCGATTACAAACGCCGGCTCGAACAACTCCAGCGCCGCTTTGCGCGAAGGCATCTCGTCGATCTCGACCGGCGCCGGTCCCTGCGACGGCGCGCACAGCCTTGGAGAAAACTGCGAGATTGAGCCATTTTTCAAAGGGACGAAGAAGATTCTTTTGCTGGGAGTGGCGCTGGCGGGAGTGGAGTAGTATCACGTGAGTTAGTGAGCTGGCGCGGACGTTAGCTCGGACAGATCTTCAAAGTAACGACGGTGGGTGCGTCTTAGCGCCTTTTCGCTGCCTGCTTCAAGCAGCACAACCTCATCATCGACACCCTTCAGATTAAGCTCCAACTCCAGTTCAAGACGCGACTCTTCAGCTCTTTCTCGATCGGAGTCCTTGAAGGAATTGATCGTAACAATGCGACCTAAGTTCCGATCATATTGAATCAAGAAAATCATTCTAGTTTTCCGGTACAACCTCCCCCATGGATGCGATAAGGCTCACAACACGGCGTCTATGGGCCGCTATAATCTGCTGAGCCTTCATTATGTCGCGACCCGTATCTTCTGACAATCTTCGCTCCTTAGCAACTGCTCCCAGGATGTCATGAAGTACACTTTCAGCAATTTCAACTTGAACAATCTCCTGGGACGCAACGGATAGCGATTCGAGCACCTTCGGGTCACCACCACCGTACTTAATCGCAGGATCAATGACATCAGAGAATTTCTCAGAAAGTTCAGCCCAGAGATGTTGAAGCGATGTGCGTACTTGGATCTCGATAAATTTACTACTTGCGCTCACAACGGCATGAACCGCCCGATATCCGTGGCTCGGCTGCTCTCGACGATCGACAACGCTCAACGTCTCGAATAACTGTTTCAGTCGAGCAACTACTTCATCCTGAGTCGGAACATCTTTCACGATGATCCGACAGCCAGCGATATCCTGTATTTAGCTCAAGCGGATACTCTCGCGTTTAAGCTTATCTATTATGGATGTAGTAGATTTGGCCGGTCGACCCGTTGGCTCTAGGTTAAGGTGATCTCGAATCTGGCCCACGACATCCTCGTAGCCTTCTGTAAACGATCGTCGATAGCTATCGAGTAACCGAAGGTCGTCTTCGCTTATATCTTCTTTGCGGAGGCGACCACCCAATCGATCAATCTGATTCTTAGTTAACTGCGACGCGGGAACCATTCTTCATTCTTCTATAGGCGCCAGAACATTTCGCTCCTCTAAGGAGCTTAGGAGTTTGATTTCTTGCAGGTGCTACAAACATTTCGCCGCTATGCGGCTCTAAAGGCAGTAGCCCTCGCTGACGGTCGGGCTCCTGCCCCGCTTTCTCTCCACCCACCGTTTCTACCCTAGCTAACCCAAAACTAGTACCCGTTCCACCCGTCCTGATAGCCATTCTCGAACCCTTCGCGGTAGTAACGGCGATACAGCTCGCGGTCACCAAGTTTTGAACTGTAATCCGTGGTGGCTTTCTGATAGGAACTAAATTCGGAATAGCTCCGCTGGCGGCCGCGCTTGCGGTCGTTGCGTCCCTGCTTGATGCCTTCGTTGTAGCCGGCGTTCAGGGCTGTCTGTCTTAATTGGTACGATCCTCCATAATTGTCGTACCGATCCCAATTGCGGCCACGGCGATTGTTATCGCTATTGCGATCGTTGTCGCGGTTACGGTCAACACTTTGGAATTGCGACGGATTCTCAGTGTCGTAACCACTCTCGAACGCCCGGCGGTAATAGCGCCGGTACAGTTCGCGATCGCCGAGCTTTGAACTGTAATCACTTGTAGCTTTCTGATAGGCGCTGAAGCTCGAGTACGAAGCGTGCCGGTTACGCGCCCGATCATCTCGGCCTTGCTTCGAACCTTCATTGAACCCGGCATTCAGAGCGGTTTGCCGGAGTTCATAGGAACCGCCCCAGTTTGGATAACCATCCCAGCGGCGGTTGCGGCGGTCCTGGCCATTGGCGACGATCCCTAAACCAGACACCAGGCTGAGCACAAAGATAATTGCAGCGATTCGGTTCGACGAACCTTTGGTCCTCATAAACACCCTCCTGATTCTTCTTATTGATTATTGATGTCGCCCAGAAGCGACTTGGTTGTCGTCAAGTAACGCCTTTCTCATGAAATCATCTGGCCGGTGCGCCCGGCCAGTTCTTATAGACCATCCACACAGCCAGGCCGACGACCAAAGCAAGCGAGAAGAGGAAAAGCCAGTACTTGAAAATCGTGGCGACACTGGCAACCTGAATCCAACTCGTTTGCAAAGCCTGATTGCTGGTAAAGAGTTTCAGTTGCTTCAACTGAATAAGGTTCTCGATCCAGTCGGCGACGACTTCGACAAACAAGGGCGTCAGGATCCACACGGGGTGGAATGGCCTGCCCAACGCCACCCAGGCGCACAATAAAGAACCGGCGAACGCCGCCCCGTAAATAAACGGAAACACCAGATCCAGCTCCAGATTGAGTCGTTCAGCCTCCTTAGCCTTTCCGTCGAGGGCACCCCAGTAAGCTGTCACCGCCTCCAGGTTGTAACCAAATGGCCGCAGTCCCAGAGGCTTTCGCTTCTTCTCTTCCTCGTCCTTAAATTTTTTGAGAAGCTGCTGTGCTACCTGTCCGTGGTCGCTTAGTCTTCCCATGAGATAGCCGACTCCAACGAAAACAATGATTGGAAACGCAACGAGTGCGATCGCCCTGACGATGAGAGTGCCCATGGGGAAATCTCCTTTCAAAAGAGACGAGCGGTTGGGTCGTGAGACTGCGCTGGTATTCTTTGCAGCTTCGGAAGATATGTCAATGATCGGAGCCGAATATCTCCGCCGTGAATCGTGTGATTTGTGGATCCGGAACTGATCCAGGAGGCTTTGCTCAAAGAGTCGCAACCCGTTCGAAGCGGACTCACTGGACGTCTGAGATCATCATTGGTTCGTGTTGCTTCGTTAGATTTCGTGGATCGTGTGCTCAGGATTGGCAGCCATACGATCCACGAAATCACACCAAGCGACACGAAAGAACCCTAAATAAGAGTTTTCGCGCGAGGCTGATCGACAACGTAACCGAAGCATCACGAAAAGCTGAGGGCGTCCCCGTCAATCGAACTCTCGTTTTGGGGTTTCCTGTTCGACGCCGACGCGGCCTGCTTCGATCTTTGCTCGTGAATAGTTCTCGCCTTTGATGGGAGCTCCGGCCATCCGCCGCAGGATGGTTAACTGCCCCACGTGGGTGAGCGAATCGGCGATCGCTCCCTGAAAGAGTCTTTCGCAAGTGCCTGACAACTCTGCATCCGAAGCGAGATAGTCATCAAAACTCTTCAAAGCCGCGTGAAATCGTTCGACTTCCTGTTTCCATTCCAGCGGCGTTGAATTGTTCCACGTCTCAGCGCCTTTCGCGATCGAGAGGGCCCAATCGAGCAGGTCACCGATGTGCGCCAGGATTTGCGCCGGGGTGCGCGTTGTTTCTGCCGACTGAAACGAGGCAAAAGAATCCGGCGCGCCGCGTACCGCTTTCGCGCCGCGATAGGCGAGGGTTGCCACCGTGTGCCGCAGCATTTCTCGTTTCCATCTGTTTGGCTCATAACGCTCCTCATTCACCACATCGAAACCGGCATCAAGACGGGGCCGCATTCAACCCAACCCTTGCAGCCCGGACCGGTTCCGAATGTCTTCGGCCTCTTTCATAAAGTTGGGATTCTGCGTAACCACATTTGGTCTCGCCCATTTCGAGCCGGCCGGAGTAAAGATTGAAATACAATCAATCAGGCGTTTGCTGGCCCAATTGATTATTTCCTGGCTGATGCATTTCAGGCCGGCGTTCCGCGCACACTCTTCAAAGGCCTCCGCGCTCATGCTCAACGCCCTCAGGCCGTCATTATCCAGCAACCCCATCCGCCACAGAAGGCCGCGACCTTTCGGTATCATTCGCTTCATCGAATAGTAGAAGCGATAGGCGCCCAGGTTTGAATGATGGATGAATCCTACGCCGTCCGGCTTCAGCTTTTTTGCGAGTTGAACGATGTACGCAGAGAGCACGTCGGCTTCGGCATGCACCAGAGAATCAAAGCTAAAAACAAAGTCTATCGATCCATCAGGCACCATTGCCAGAGAGTTTCCGTCATTTATGTGAAGGCTGAGATGGCGGTCGTCTGCGAATCTCTCGCGGCAATATTCAATGCAGTTTGGGGACAGATCAACCCCTATCAATTCGTCGCACTCATGCTTGAGATAGTTAGTCCATCTGCCCCAGCCGGTGCCGATTTCCAGAATCGTCCCGGCCGGAAGAAAGGACTGGATGCGTGGCAAGATCGAGAACTGCCATTGAAACTGAGAGCCGCCCCAGGCTACAGACCACTCTTCCCCTCTTTGACTCCAGTCGTACTCAGACCAAAGAGAGCGATTTCGTTCAATGGTTGGCATAAACGTTCAGCGCGGTTCGGAAGATTGGTTCGCAACTCAATACGCGTCATCACCCCGCAGCATCACGGGGAGGGTCTGCAGAATAATCTTCAGGTCAAGCAGCAAAGACCAATTCTCGATGTAGTACAAATCCATGCGCACCATCTCGTCAAAAGGCAGGCGATTGCGTCCCGACACCTGCCACAGCCCCGTGATTCCCGGTTTCATGTCGAGGCGCTTGCGATGCCACAGCTCATAACTCTCGACTTCATACGGAATCGGCGGCCGCGGCCCGACCACGCTCATCTCGCCACGCAGCACGTTGAAAAGTTGCGGCAACTCATCCAGGCTCAGCTTCCGCAAAATTCTGCCTAGCCGAGTTACTCGCACGTCTCCCCGCAGTTTATAAGCCGGCCGCTGCTCGTCCCCCAAATTCGAATCAGGCTGTCCTTTAATATACATGCGCTGATATTCCCGGTGACTGGTGTCATCCGTACCAGCGTGCATCGTCCGGAATTTGTAGAAGAGAAATATCCGGCCGTCCATGCCGACGCGTTCCTGCTTGTAAAAGACAGGGCCGCGCGAATCCAACTTGATCAGCAGCGCGATCAAGAGCCACAGCGGCGCCAGGATGGTCAGCGCCAGCAAGGCAACTACCAGATCAGAGATGCGTTTCGCCAAACGGGCGGCGCGCGAAAGTGGCGAGCGAAACAGCGTGACCATCGGCAGCGAGCCGACCTGATCGATCTCGGTCTTGCTGGGCAGACAATTGAGCAGCGTAGGCGCGATGCGAAACTCGACGCCTCGCCGGCGGCCGGTTTGCATCATCACTTCAAAGAGCGTTTCACCCGGCACGTCCGGGTCAGAGATGATCACTTCGTTGGCTCCCGATTCGCGAATGGCTTCCGGTAGATTCCTGAGCTCGGCTATTACCGGCACGCCTTCAAAGCTGGCCGGCACCGACGGATCCAACTTGCCATTCTCGACCATGCCGATCACGCGATAGCCCAGCTCGGGCCGCGCGCGCATTTCCTGAATACACAGCGCTGCTTCCGGACCCCGCCCGACAATCAACGTCGGAATCAGGTTGATACCGCGGCGGCGCACCAGGATTTGTCCCCCACGCAAGATCATTCTCACCACGCTCATGCCGGCCAGCGCCAGCAGAAAGTCGACCAGAAAGAGCGCGCGTGAGTAAGAGAACGTGCGATAGGCGATCCCGCCGCGGTACATAAACGCAGCGGCCACGATTAACAGCGAGCCGATCGCGGTGGCCCGGAAAAGGCGCGAAATGTCCTCGACAAAGGAAAACTCGCCGCGCACCCGATACAAATCGTAGTAGCGCAGCAGGAGCAGCCTGATGGGAACGACCAGCGGCAAGAGGACCGCGTAGGGAGCGAACTCTTTACTCCACCCGAGGGACCCATCGGCGGTGCGATACAGGATGGCTTCCTGATGACGAAGATAGAAAGCTGCGGTAAAGGAAAGCAGTGAGACCGATACATCGGCGAGCGTCAGCCCGGTTTTTACCGCCGGGATCGCCCAACGCGGAGCGCGCGCCGGAACGCGCACTGAGCGGGCATCAGTCAGAAACTCTTTGACAGGTTCAGCTTTCATTAAGAACGGCTAAGGCGCTGAGTTTTGCGTCGCAATATCGACGCCGCGTAGCTTGGCCGATTGGATATTAGAACATTCTAACGGAAGGCCACAGGTCCTGGTCACCTCCGGCGGCAATCGGGGCGAGTCGGTTCAAACTCAAGGCTCCGCGTTTTGGGAGCGCGGGTGACCTCACTCAAGGATTAGGCGAATAATCTCTGCGCGCACGCCTTTAGCGTCGCGTGGATTGAGACCCACCTTCTTCGTGAGCGACAAAGAGCGAATCTCCTTCCCGGAACTTACGCGTTGCAGCCGTCCCTCGCGTACCAACTCTTCATCAATCGCCGCCCACTTTCCGGCATAAACACTGGCCGCGGGAACGCCCAGGGCCGCGGCTTCGCGGTTCATGGTGCCGCCGGCGCTGATTACCAGGTCTGCCGCTGCGATCAAGTTGGCGCCGTCGAGCGCTTCGCGCGGCATGATCAGATTTGGTGATTCTCGCTTTGCGAATTCCTCTCGCTGCACGTCGGACCGAGGCAGCAGAATGATCTTCACGCCATCGCGCGCGCTTAGGTAGTCAATCAGCTCGGCGAATAGTTCATTTTCAAAACGATGATAAAGCGCTTCGCGAGCCGGCGGCCGCGCAACTACCAGCACCTCGGTCTCAGCGACGCCGAGCGCAGTCAGAACCTGCGCGAATTCCGGATCGGGATTGAAGTCCGCCAGGTAGACGTCTTCCTTAATGCCATCGTACCGCTTTACTTTCCGTATGGAAGCGCCAAAACGCTTTAGCTCTGCCGTGGGAAACGAGCGCGGTACGATCACGCGCGAAGCCAGCCGGAACGCCAGATGATTCGCCGGCTGGTGCTCGTAATCCATCAGGGTCACGGTCCGAATTCCCAGCGACGACGCCGCCGCAATTTGCGCGTAAGAATTATGACTAACGGCCAGATCGAATCCGCGATCGCGCGCCCACTTTCGCAATGCCGCTGCCCGGCCTACGAGATTTCCCGCTTTGCCCGTGATCGAGCCGCCACCGTGTCCGCCAATAACATGCGCGGTCATCCCGGCTTTTCCCGCCAATTCGACCGTCTGGGCAAAATCGCGAGCGGAGATCTCAACCAGGTGCTCGCGCGAAGTAAACTCCGGAATCAGCGCGCCAAAAAAGGGCACGTGCGGAGAGTTAGCTAAGTCGATCCAGATACGCATGGAAGTAAAAAGGCAAAAGCAAAAAGGCAAAAGAGAAGACACTCAAATCGTACGTCTCTTCGTCCTCACGACTATTGAGCCAAGAATGCGTTTGAGCTCATCGGCCTCATCTCTGAGCTCGGCCACGCTCTTTTCGGGCATGATCTTAGCGGCGATGAGAAGTCTCAACCAATAGTGGCATTCTCTTGCCTCTTTCAAAGCGATCGAGTTCTTGCTGATGAAGTCGGGTCTGCTCTGACCGGCCTGAGCTTCTTCGATATTGGCTCCGACTGAAGTGCCAGCCTTGAGAAGTTGGTAGCTAAGGCTTCGCGAGACGCCTGGCTTTGTGTCGAGATGCTGGCAGAGCTTAATTACTCGCAAGGCAAACTCAAAGGCTCTTTCCCTGATGTCTTTGGGAGTCTTTGACATATGATCCTCCTGATTTATCTTTTTCCTTTTTACTTTTTACTTTTTCCTTCCAACAGCCTTGCCAGTCCGTAAGCCATCCAGCCTTCTGACCAACGCAGATACGGAATGCGCACAGTATGAAAGCGCCGGCGTTGGTGATAAAAGTATCCGGCTTCGTCGCGCAGATTTTCGACAGCCCACCCGGCAACTTTTTCCGCCAGCAGCATCGTGCCCGAAATTCGCCCGCGCAGCTCGACCAGGGCCACGATTGCCGAACCGGTTGAGTGCGCGTCCGCTGGATAGAGCCGGTCGGGAAAATACTTGGGCCAACCATTCTCCAGAAAGAACCGTTCGCGCCAGAACTCGTAACCACGGCGCAGACTGTTATCGAACTCATCGAGTAAGCCGGTCGCTACGGTTCCCGGTTCTGACCCGACAGCATCGACGATGCGCGAGAGACTGGTCAGAATGAATGCAGTGTGAAACGTGTCGCTCCATGCCTGGTGACTATCGGCGCCATAGGCCCACGAACCGTCGGCCCGCTGCCTCCGCACTACGTAGCGCGCGGTCCGCATCGCCCACTCGCAGAGACTGGCCTCGCCCATTTGCTGTCCGATCCTCGCTAACGCTTCTCCCGCCAGCAAACTCGCGTTGAGAACCTGGGTATGATCCAAAGGTGAGTAGCTGAAGCAAACTTCGTCACTAGCCTCGGCAACCTGCTTGAGATCGTTGAGGATGAAATCGCAAATCGTCCGTGCAAAGGGTAAGTATTCCTCGGGCCCAAAGACCTCTGCCGCTTCGCTCAGGGCCCGCGCCGCAAACGCCGTGGGGACGACCGTCGGCGTGCCTCGCGGAGCGAAAAAGGAACGCGACTGCCAATCAAAGTTGTATCCCCAGGCCGCCCCGCTGAAGCCTTTCAGACGCATCCACATGAGATCGTCCAGCAGCTCTCGGGCTTCAACCTCGGCTTCTTTTGTTTGTGTCTGGCGATATTGCGCCAGCGCCGCCAGCGCGAAGAGGGCAATGCCTTTTGAATTCCGTTCGCGCGGAATGCGAGCCAGCGAGCGAAAATTGATTGGAGAGCGTTTGTGGAACTGAGTCCAGGCCAGGCGGGCAGTACGCGATTGCTTGAGTGGCGTGGCCTGGAACAAGCGACTGTTCAGCGCGTCATACGGATCGTAACCAGCGAAACCCTTCGCCCGGCACCAGGTCCAGAGATCCTTGTAGGCGCGTGTGAGATCTGTGGCCATTTTGGAGTGCGGTGGCACGTCAGGCATTCAGACAACTCCCTCTCCCTTTGGGAGAGGGCTGGGGTGAGGGACTTAGGTGAGCGCTGATAGCACCCTCACCCTAACCCTCTCCCAAAGGGAGAGGGAATAGATCCAAGCGCCGTCGACGTTCAGCTCTGCCGGCGCAAGCCAGGATTACTGCGACGCGCCCACCGAGGTTTCGATTCTTCGCGGGGTCTCGACAAAACTTTCCCGCCACAATTCAAACGACAGCAGCGTCCACAGCAACTTCCGATGATTCGCCACGCCGCGCTCGTGCTCTTCCTGTAAGCGCGCCACATATTCGGGATTGAACAAACCGCCGCGACGCAGCCGCTCAGCCGAAAGCAAATCGCGCGCGAGCGGACGTAACTCACCTTTCAGCCATTTCGCGAAAGGAACGCCAAAACCCTTCTTACCGCGCCGCCAGACGAATGGCGGCACCAGTCCCCGGGCCGCGCGTTTGAGAATGTACTTGGACGTGTAGCCGTGCAGCTTGTAACTCGAGGGCAATGACGCCGCGAATTCAGCCACCCGCTGATCGAGATACGGCGCGCGCACTTCCAAACTGACCGCCATGCTGGCCCGGTCGACTTTCGTCAAAATGTCTTCCGCCAGGTAGAGCTGCGTGTCCAGACTCTGCATGCACTCGGTCAGATCGTTTGAGTCGCATTCGGCAAAGATCCGGCGCGCATCTCGATAGATATCACCTTCGCTAACTCGTTTCACTTCGTCGGAAAGCAGTCCATTCTGATCATCCGGAGTGAATGAGCCGAACCAGACGTGATGGCGCGCGACTTCGTCGTAATGCGAGGCGGTGATGAATCGCTTGGCCCGATAGTCGAACGATAGGTTCCTGGTCTTTACCGGTAGCCGTTTGATTACCGGCTCGATCAGACTTCGCCGCAGGACGCGCGGTACGGTCAGGTAGGCCTGCGCCATGCGGTGACCAAAATACATTGGATAGCCGGCAAAGATTTCATCGCCGCCGTCGCCACCCAGGGCAACCGTTACGTGCTTTCGGGTAAAGCGTGACAGCAAATAGGTGGGCACGACCGACGGGTCGCTCACCGGCTCGTCCATCCAGGCGCCGATTTCGCTTACTAAATTCGCGGCCAGGCTGGCGCTGAAGCGCTCTTCGTGATGATCCGTGCCGAGAAATTTTGCGACCGCGCGCGCGTACTGCGACTCGTCAAACGAGCTTTCCGCAAACGAGATCGAAAAAGTCTTCACAGTCTCAGACGCCGAGCGGACAGCTAACGCGGCCACCATCGAGGAGTCGATGCCGCCCGACAACAAGACGCCCAGGGGCACGTCTGAAACCAGACGCATGCGGACCGAATCCGCCAGCAGCTCGCGCAACTGCTCGGCGGCTTCAGCCACGGTGGGTATTGGCTGGCGCGTTTGATAGCTCAAGCGCCAGTAGCGCTCAACCTTGATCTGGCCGCCTTCGAGAGTCAGCGTGTGCGCGGCCGGCAGTTTGCTGATTCCTTCATAGATTGAAAGCGGCGCCGGCACATAATCGAACGACAGATACTGCCGCAAAGCATTCAGATTAAGGTTAGGCCGCACGGCGGGATGAGCCAGCAGCACTTTGGGCTCTGAAGCAAACAGCAGAGTTCGATCAAAGACGCCCCAGTAGAGCGGCTTTTCACCAAAGCGATCCCGGGCGATGAATAGGCGCCGGCGGCGATCATCCCAGAGCGCGAAGGCGAACATGCCGTTGAGGTGACGGACCATGCCGGCTCCGTGCTCTTCGTAAAGATGCGGCAGGATTTCGGTGTCCGAAGCGCTGCGAAAGGTGTGGCCCCGGCTTTCCAGGTCGGCGCGCAATTCGCGGTAGTTGTAAATCTCTCCGTTGAGGACGACGGCGATACTGTGGTCTTCGTTGAAGGTAGGCTGCTCGCCGGTAATCAAATCGATGATGGCCAGCCGGCGCATGCCGAGGGCGATGCCGTCATCGAGCAGATAACCTTCCGAATCGGGCCCCCGGTGGACCATGCGGTCGCACATTGAACGCAACAACTCCTCACCACCTTCGGGTGGCGGGGTGCGCGGATCGAGGTTAGCCCAGCCGGTTATGCCGCACATAGAATCAGTAGGCAGTTCGCAGTGAGCAGTGAGCAGGAGTGTCGCCCTTCGCGCCTGCGGGAAAAATTATCGTGTCAAACATTCTTTTCATAACTTAACCTTCCAGTCGCACGGGCAACCACGGCTCACTGCTCACCGCCCACTGCTCACTGCTAAAACCCAATCTTTTCGCGCACCGCGTAAATCGCTTTCGCTTGTGACTCGTGATAGGTGCGGACCAGCATTTCTGCCAGCAACCCCATCAAGAAGAATTGAATTCCCAGCACCAGCATCACCATGGTCAGTACCGGCAACGGCGTTTGAATGAAATCCGCGTGGTGCGGCCAGTCGGCAAACTTCATCAGGAAGGCAAACACCGCGCACAGGAACGAGACCAGGAACGTCAGCAAGCCAGCCCAGCCAAACACGTAGAGCGGTTTGGTCTGATACGACGCCATGAATTTGATGGTCATCAGGTCGAACACAACTTTAATGGTGCGCGACAATCCGTATTTGGATTTGCCCATTGTGCGCGGATGATGTTCGACCGGAATCTCGGCGACTCGCGCGCCCGACCAGGATGCGTAAATCGGAATGAAGCGATGCATCTCTCCGTAAAGCTGGACGTCGGCAAGTGATTCCCGGCGATAGGCTTTCAATGAACAGCCATAATCGTGCAACGGCACGCCGCCAATCTTTGAGATCAGCCAGTTGGCCATCATCGAGGGAATCTTCCGCGTCAGCAAAGGATCCTTACGGTTCTTTCTCCAACCGGAAACTACGTCATAACCTTCCTCAAGTTTGTCGAGCAGGCGCGCAATGTCGACCGGATCGTTTTGCAGGTCGGCATCCATCGGAATCAGAACGCGGCCGCGGGCCGCATGGATGCCGGCGGCCATCGCTGGGGTCTGGCCGTAATTGCGCCGGAGGGCAATCACGCGCACGCGCGAGTCTTTCGCGGCAATCTCTCGCAGCACATTCAGACTCCCATCGGTCGAACCATCGTCAACATACACAACCTCAGCGCTGCGCCCGAGTTGGGCCAACGCCTGATCGAGCTTCTCGTGCAGAGGTCGAAGATTTGGCTCTTCGTTATAGACGGGAAGAAAGACTGAGATGTCCGGCTCTGACTCGTCCGGCAGAAATGGAGCCGGCGTGTCGCGCAGGGTTGCTTCCTGTTCGTTGTAAGCTGTCATCTAGTCAGTCCGCCTGGCTACACAGACAATCGAGACGCCGAAAGGAAAGTTCATTCGGCGCAGCCACCAGCTCTCAGCGCCCAGGATGCGACCGAGCAGTCCGTTCAGAGCGCCAATAGTGAGGTTGTTCTCGGAAGCTGGCCGCCATCCTAATAAGCGCATCAACCCTCGACCGATCAGGATTGGAGCAAAAAAGGTAAGGTTCGCGTAAGACCCGCGCTCAAACGTTAATCCTGCTTCGGTAAGTTTGCGCTTCAACTCAGGCAACGTGTAACGGCGACGGTGATGGCTGATGTCATCCTGTACGCCCCAGAGAAACATGAAGGCCGGCACGAACAACACAGCGCGTCCATCCGGTCGCAGTACTCGACGCATTTCCTTCAGACCGGCAATATCATCATCGAGATGCTCGACCACATCAAGCCCGGTTACTAAATCAAAGGCCGCGTCTTCATACGGCAACTCTTCGGCCGCGCCCTGCCGCACTTTTGACAGGCCGCGGGCGCGGCAAAAATCGAGCGCCGCCGGCGAGACATCGACACCCTCGGCCACTCCGAAGCGCGAGAGCATTTGCAGGTTGGCGCCAGTGCCGCAACCAACATCCAGAATGCGTGGCCGCAGCTTGCCGATCTCACGGCAGGCGCGCTCGACAAATTCCGAGATAATCCTGCGACGTCCGATGAACCACCAATGCTTTCCCTCGACCTCGTACATGATCGAGTAGGTGTGCTGCTCCATCTCGCGGGGCAACGCAGCGGGGACGTTATTTATGGTAGTTGCCATAGATTGTTGTCCGACAAACTTTCAGTTTGTCGATGAAACATCCACATTCCCTCCGTTTGGGGTCAGGCGAGGGACGTAGTTACTGAAGCTCTAAACAAGTAAGCTTGCGGGCGGGCTCAGCGCGCCGCTCAGTGCTTGGCTGCGTTGTCGCTCTAGCTGCGCCCCATCCCCCAGCCCCTCCCAAAGGGAGGGGAGTATTGCAAGATTGATCAGAGCTACCTTTAGTTTTGTCGCGCCTCTGCCATGATCGCCTATTCGAAGGTCGACGACAAACTAAAGTTTGGCGTTTCGACTTTCGCGAAACCACTCGACAAACTTGTTAATTCCTTCTTCAATCTGAGTGCGCGGGTCATAGCCAAGCAGCCGGCGCGCTTTGGTCACATCCGCAAAGGTTTGCGGCACGTCACCCGGCTGCGGTGGCTGCCAATCGATTTCCGCATTTCGATCCAGCGCCTTTTCCAACAGCGCGATCAATTCCTGCAGCTCGACTGTCCGCGATTCGCCCAGATTGATAATCTCATACTTGCTCTGATCATAATCAATCGCCGCCCGCACTCCGGCAATGATGTCGTCGACATAAGTGTAATCGCGCCGGGTGGTGCCGTCGCCAAACACGGGAATGGGCCGGCCCGCATCGATTAGCCGGGCGAATTTGTGGATCGCCAGATCGGGACGCTGTCGCGCGCCATAAACGGTAAAAAACCGGAGGCAGACGATTCGCATTTCATAAAGATGCGCGTAAGTGTGACAAATCAATTCACCGGACGCTTTGGTCGCCGCGTACGGCGAAATCGGATTGAAGATAGGATCGTCTTCGCTAAACGGAACTTTCTCATTCACGCCGTAGACTGAAGAGGAAGAACCAAAAACAAACTGCCTGACACCGTGCTCCCGCGCCAACTCAAGCAGGTTGAGCGTGCCGTTGATGTTCGTCTCAGCGTAAAGCGCCGGCTGGCTCAATGATGGTCGCACGCCGGCGCGGGCGGCAAGATGTACAAGGCAATCAAAGTTGTTCTCAGCAAACGCCGGTTCCAACGCCTTGCGATCACGTATGTCTGCCTTGACGAGGCGGTAATTATCCTTTTCCAGATGGTCCCGAACATTGGCTTGCTTAATCGATGGGTCGTAAAAGTCGTTGAAGTCATCAACCACGGTAATGCGCCAGCCGCCTTCAGCCAGCAGCTTATCCACCAGGTGCGATCCGATAAAACCGGCACCGCCGGTAATCAGGATGTTCTTCATAAAAACAACGGTCTTTGATCTTTGAACTTTGGTCTTTGTATTTGCTTGCCTTAGCATGAACCAGTCAACCTGGCCGTGCCTTTTCAAAGTCCAAAGATCAAAGACCCAGGATCACTTCTCAGCATAGATCCACAAATGCCAACCCCAACGGGACGCCAACGCTGATTCGATTGAGCGCGGCAACAAGTTTCCAATAACCGGGATGAACCGCTTATTGAGAAAGTATGCGCGCAAATCCACCTTGCGAAAGTTACTGAACAGCTCACGTGCTTCGCGGCGCGAATAAACTCGCGCCAACGGATTTCCCGCGCCATCCGTGCTCTGACTCAGAAACTCTTCCTTAGCCAGGTAACCATTGGTTCCACTCTTCAGCAGTTGCGCATGATCGCGCAGCGATTCAATCGGCTCTCCGGTCAAACTATTTACGATCTTGATTCCGCTTTCGCTTTTTAGCAAGCGGGCCCCCGCGCGGCGCAGCACCCGAATCCCGATGCGGTAGTTATAGCTGCCGCGATGATAAAGCATGACCATCGCCCGACCGCCAGGTTTCAGCACGCGATGAATCTCGTGCACGGCACTCGCCGTGTCGGGCGTGTGGTGCAGCACGCCGTGCGAATAGACCAGATCGAACGAATTGTCCGGAAAATCCAACGCTTCAGCATCAGCCACCCGGAACTCGCCGCGCAAACCTGCCACCTCGAATTTCTGACGCGCCAACTCAATCGACGCTTCGGTAAGATCTATACCCGTATAGTCAGCTCCGGCGGCGGCAAATTGCGCCCCGTCCGTGCCCAATCCACAACCAATCTCCAGCACGCGCAGGCCGCGCGCCGCGGCAAAGTTGGCTGCTTCGGGAATATGCCATTCTTTCGTGTAGCGATGAGCTTCAACGCGCTCGAAGAATTCGCGCGTACCCATTTCGGCTTCGCTGAACTTGATCCCGCAGGGATGTGCCTGCCAAAAAGCGCGCACACGCTCTTTCAGCTCGTCATTCGCGTTGGTTGTCTTTTTGGTTGGCTGCGCCATCGCCATCGAAACTGTTTCTCGTTAGCACCTCGCGATAACGAGGCGGCGGGTAAAGTTTGTTCGAGTCTAGCTGTTTCAAGAGCGTTCCGTAAACTGATGATTGTTGCGGTGCCTTAGCCCGACCGTTAGGGGAGGGCTCAGTTAGTGATTCATTGGAGCCCCGTTTCAACCCTACGGGGTGAACCATAGACTTGGCTGGCGTGCTCAGTTAGGATTGGTCGCAGGCATGATTACCTTTCAAATCGCAGGTTACCTGACCGAATTTACCGGCGGTCGCGCAGAAATCCGGCTCGATAGCTCGCCCGCTAATGTGGGAGACGCCTTGAGTCAGCTGTGGAAAGCTCATCGAGGATTGCGCGATCGCGTATTGACTGAACAGGGTGAAGTGCGACCGCATGTCAACGTCTTTGTTAACAGCGAGGTAGTTCGGCGGGATCGCGTCCTGCAGACGGGAATCGAGGGGGACGCGGAAATCTGCATCATGCCGGCGGTGAGCGGCGGTTGAAGTATGGACAGGATTTACATGATTTACACGATAGGCAATAAGGATCCCGATTGACACTCGCCAATCTACGATGCTTCTTGTAAATCCTGTTAATCCTGTCTAAAGATCAGTGACTTCGGTTTTCAGCAGAAGTTCTCTGAACTCGCGCCGCGCCAGCGCCGTATGAGTTAACAACATGTTCTGCCCAAGCTGTGGATCTGAAGAACGCCAGGCAAGCCAGTTTTGTCGCGCTTGTGGTTCTGACTTGCGGGGCGTGCGTCTGAGTATTGAACGGCCTGACTCAATCACGGCCTCGGCGGTAACCGCTCGCGAAGAGATCGGCCGCGCGGTCGCCGATAAGATTCGCCAGACGGATGATTCGCGCGATCTGAAACGCGTCGCCGAAGACGTCCTGCCACAGATCGAAAAGTTTCTTGAGTCTTATGAAGAGAAGCGTCTGCGTCGAGTCCGCGCCGGAATCATCATCGCCTCCAGCGGTTTTGGCGCCGGCATCCTCGGATTAATCATGTCTGCCGTGCTCCGAGGTCCGGATGCTGAAGCGGTGTTAATTGTGGTGGGGTTGGGTGTAGTTGCGTTCGCGATCGGTCTTGGATTTGTGCTCAACGGTCTGCTCTTCACCAAGCCGCGCAAAGGCGTGGCGGATCACTCGGCCGACGCCAAGTTACAAAATCTCTTAGACGAGGGCTACGCAGCACCGCAGTTGAAGGCCGGAGTAGAAGGCCAGCCTGCGTTCCACTCGCAAACTACTTCAAACCTTTCCAATGCCGCCGGCGCCTCGGTCACCGAGCATACGACTCATCATCTGAAAACTGAGCGGTGAGCGAAACGCGCCGGAAAGAACCTGGATCGAAGAGCACTCAACAAATGTTTTGCCCAAGCTGTGGATCAGAGGAACGTCAGGCCAGCCAGTATTGCCGCGCCTGCGGCACAGACTTGCGACCGGTGCGTTTGAGTCTGGAAAGACCGGACGCAATCACCGCCTCAGCCATTTCGGCTCGCGAAGAGATTGGGCGGGCCGTCGCGGACAAGATTCGCGCGGTCGATAACGCGAGTGATTTGAAGAGTGTGGCCGAAGATGTTCTCCCCCAGATTGAAAAGTTTCTCGATTCACCGGAAGAGAAGCGGCTCCGTCGCCTGCGGGCCGGAGTTGTCACTGCCCTGATCGGTCTCGGCGCCTGGATACCGGCGCTGGCGCTGACCACGGTCATGGGCAAAGCCGATGAACTGTTCTTTCTGTACGTGGTAACCGGGCTCGGGTCGATTACTTTCGCGCTGGGGCTGGGATTAGTGATCAACGGTCTCTTGTTTACGCGCCCTGGTAAGGCGGTGGCGGACAATTCAGAAGAAGCCCAGGTGCAGAACCTTCTGGATGCCGGATATGCGGCGCCGCAACTGCGCCCCGGATCAGAGTCGGCCGCACCGTTGCACGCCCAAACGACCTCGAATCTCGCGAAGGTCGCGGGCTCGTCTGTTACTGAACACACCACCCATCACTTGAAGACTGAACGGTGATCCGCTTGGTATGGAGTGCGGTGACTTGTCACCGCTTTGAAAAGCGCCGACTAGTCGGCGCTCTCCAAAAAGTCCCGCTCTCCCGAACCTGAGATAAATTAACCCATGGCAGTAACTCTTGACGGCGGTTGTCGCGTTTCCGAAATGCGCGAAGGCGCTCCCTTGATCGCCGGCACGGTCAGCATCTGGAACCGCATCGGCCGCGATACCGGAGCCCAGGCGATTTCGTTGCACGTTTTGGAATTCGCGCCCGGATTGTCACCGGGAATTCGCAATGATGACTGTGATGAGATCCTTTTCGTGCTGGGCCGGGAGCGCGGACATGCTGTCCGCATGAGCGAGCCGGCCGAGCGAACCAGCGACGCCGAAGTGTTAGGGCACGTCTTCATCAACGGACATCCTCATGACCTCACGCCTGACACTGGCATCTACATCCGTCCCGGCGAAATCTTTGCGGTCGACAATTCCGGTCCGAATTCAATAGTTATGATTAGTTCGCAATGTCCCGATCCGAATCGTCTACCAGAATTTATCGAGGCCCCCAGCGCAATTGCCGCCGCAGCAACTCCGGCTCCCCTCCTCCGTCTTTCCGATCGGCCAGCCCAACCAACTGCCGATCGCTGGTACCGAGTGATGGTGGACGATCGCGTCGGTAGCATTAACGCCACGCAATTTGTCGGCTCAATTCCACCCGGCCGGGCCCCGGATCACTTTCATCATTACGAGGAAGTGCTTTTCATTTTGAAAGGCGAAGGCCGCATGTGGGCGGGCGAGACGCACACACCGATAGCGCCCGGCTCGTGCATTTATTTGCCAAAGGGTCAGGTGCATTGCGTGGAGAATACCGGCGCCGGAGAGTTGCGCTTGTTGGGTGTGTTCTATCCGGCGGGCAGTCCGAGTGTGAGATATGATGTGTAAGCACTTTCACATCAATTCAGCAAGAATCCCCATTGCTTCCCTCACCTCTTCGTCAGTATTGAAGAAATGCGGAGAGAGGCGCAGCCCGACGCCGGGACGGCAGTCGACAAAAACTTTTCTTTCTGCCAGACGACTGACCATTGCCGGGCCATCTTCGACATAGATCATTACTGAGCCGCCGCGCTGGTCGGCGTCGCGCGGGCTGTTCACTTTCCAACCTCGTTCCAAAGCGAAGTCGATCATCCATTCCGTACGTCGCTGTGATTCGGCTTGAATCGTGGCCACGCCGACCTCTTCGATGATTTGAAGTCCGGGCAGGACCGAATAGAGCGCGGGGATGCTGGGCGTGCCCTGCGCAAAGCGACGCACCGTTTCGTCGTAACGCATCGGCGCGGGCGCGAAATCAAAAGGAGCTGCGTGAGCAACCCAACCCGTCAAACGCGGCTGCAATTCGCCTTGCAGATCGGGCCGCACGTACAGATAGCCGCAGGCCGGGCCGCCGCACAGCCACTTGATCGTGCCCCCAATTAGAAAGTCGACTTCCCAATCACTTGCCTGCAGCTCCAACGCGCCGGCTGACTGGTAGACATCGAGCAGGACCAGCGCGCCCACTCGTCGTGCGTGTTCGACAATTGCGCGGGCGTCGACCCGATAGGAACTGCGAAACGAAACGTGCGAGAGGGCGACCAAAACGGTCTGGTCATCGATCGCGTCAAGAATGTGCTCCAGCGGAACCATGATACCGTCATCGGCGTGCACGACCTCGACGGTTGCACCCAGCCGTCGCTGCGCATCCCAGACATATTCCATTGAAGGAAAATCAAGCGCGGTCGTAACTACCTTGTTCCTTTTGTCTGAGGCAAAGTCGAAACAGGAAATGACCGCAGAAAGTGCGACCGAGGCGTTAGGCTGAATCTGCACCGACCCGGGCGCGCCGCCCAGAACGCGAGCAAGGCGATCGCCGACCTGTGCGGACATCTCCCACCAACTCGTGGCCCAGGCGTCTTCGCTGGTGTGCTGTTCCCAGGCGTCGTAGTAAGCCAGCAGCGACTGACGCGCCGCGCGAGGCACGGGACCGAGGCTGTGACTCAGCAAGTGTATGCCCGAAGCCAGGGTGGGAAATTCTTCGCGGCGGCGGTTGATTTGGGTTTCTGGTTTCAATGGTTGCCAGTTAGAAAGGAGGCTCAACTCTTAAGCTCCGTTAGGAGCGCGATGTTTATAGTCGATTTGGTCCGTATTTGACTAAGCTCCGTAAGGAGCGAAACACGCGGCCAATCAATATTTCGCCTCTGAAGGAGCTAATTGATTGTGAGACTTGAGTTCTATAAACATTTCGCTCCAAGCGGAGCTCTCAAACCCGAATCTGCGCCAACATCTTCTCGAGCGCCAGCGGATCATCTCGCAATCCCGACAGAAGTTTTTCCGCTTCTTCTCCGATTGGCGGATCGAGAGTCTCCTCGCGAATATGGCGCAGGATTTCGGCGGTGACAAATTCGGTCGTCATCTTGGGAACATCGGCGCCCTTACTCATGTCTGTGTCGATCGTCGTCGGCATGACCGTCATCACCCGCACGCCTTGGTGGGAGAGATAAGCACGCAGGGCCTGGCCGAGTGACAACAGCGCAGCTTTGGAAGCGCAGTAGGTGCCGATGAGCGGCAAATTCACTTTCGCGAAGGCCGTGGCCACGTTCACAATCATTCCCTCGCCACGTTCGATCATCGCCGGCGCCAGGGCCCGGGCCATTCGCAGCGCTCCGAAATAGTTGACGTTCATCTCTTGCGCCACAGTTTCATAATCCATTTCGAGCGGATTGCCATAGCCGGCGAAGCCCGCATTGTTGATAAGGATGTCGACGAAACCAAGCTCAGCAGCGGCGCGCACATCTGATTCGACCGTAACGTCCAGTTTGATCGGAGTGATTGGCGCTTCGATCGCCGACGCTTCGTCCTGCAGGTCTTCGATGTCTTCCGGTTGGCGCGCGCAGGCAAAGACCTCGCGCGCGCCCGATCGGGCACAGGCAAAGACCAGCGCGCGGCCGAGGCCGCGACTGGCGCCCGTGATCAGGATTTTTCGGTTTGCGATGTTCATCAGAAATGTTCGACAGATCGGTCGAACCTTGCGTCATGAAGTCAGTACCACTCGCGCTGGCGGGTGGGTCAAATACTCAACGCTGCTCAACGCCGCGTGCGTGCTGGATCCACCTGCTCACGCAGGTGGTACTGACTTCTTTACACGCATCAAGCGCGTTAAGCCATAAAGCCCAGCACCTATCGCTGCCCAAACCAGTATCAATTCAAGGCTGGTCAGCGAGTGTTTGGCAATTCTCTCGCTAAGGCTGTGTGTTTTCAAAGTGCCTATGTCCTGAGCGACTTGCACCACAATCAGCGCGCCCATGGACAGCACCGACAGTAAGGCCGCTGCGCGTTGTAACCAAATTGGAAGCCCGACGGTGATCTGTTGGTAGAGCTGCGGATTTCGGCGCGGCAACAGCAGGAACGTCAGGCTGTGCAAAAAGTAGAGCAGGAACAGAGCAAACACCGCAATGGTCAATGCCAGTGAGAGCTGTTTGCTGATTAACAGTAGGGCGGAAGCGAGGAGCGTCAGCGTCAAAGCACGAACCGGGGTGGCCGTTCGCCGATTAATGTGCCCCAGCCACGGGGGCGCCAACCCGTCCGCGACAAAAATAATTGCCAGCCGCGATGGAACAATCAGCGTCGGATTCAGCGAGGTCGTGATCGCCATGATCGCGCCCACCGTCACAAACATTGCCGCCCCCCAGGGCAAGTAGGTCGAGGCCGCTTCCGTCATGGGCGCACTGCTCGTCTGCAAGCGTGCCCCCGGCAAGACCCCAAATGCAACTACCGACATCAGGAAGAATATAAGGGCGGCCGCGCTGATGCCTTTGAGGAATACCATCGGCAGACTCCGTGTGCTGTTCTTGGTTTCTCCCGCAGTCTGCGCCAGCGATTCAAAGCCGGCATAAGAAAAGAAGATCGGAGCCAGGCTCAATAGGAATCCGCCGGAACCGTGAGTGAAAAACGGCAGGTAGTTTGCCGGGCGGATCGCAAACAGGCCGGGAATAACCAACACGACGATCGACAACCCGAGCAGCGCGCACATGGCCACCTGGATCCTTCCAAACCAGCGCACTCCTATTACGTGAATGATGTAGAAGAAAAGCAAACTGCCGACCGCCAGCGATTGATGAATCAAATCGCCAGTAAAGCGTCCGCCGGTAAGGGCGATGAGATAATCGGCCAGGGCGTTAGCGAGATAGGCGCCTGCTCCGATGTAGGCAATGATCTTCAGCCAGGTACCAATGTATGCCGTGGCGAATCCGCCCAGGGTGCGTGAGATGTGAAGGTACTCACCTCCCGGCTCACGGCCGAGTGATGTTGAAAGATAGGCCGCATAAGGGATCGACGTCGCCAGGACCGCCGGCATCAACACAAGGTATCCCAGAATTACGCTGGGACCAGTCAACGACCAGGCGTCGCTGGTGACTTTGAAAATGCCGGCGCCAATCAGAATGCCAATCAGCGCCGCATAAGATTCGACGGTGCCGAGATCGCGACGCAGCCGACTGACTGGGTGGGTCGTGGGTGCGTTCTTATTGTTTGGCTTTTCGGCCACGCGTGAAATCGACTCTCGCCCGGAGTTGAGTTGGTTCGTGTGATTTCGTGGATCGTTCCTGATGCAACCGACTCTTGATCCACTAAATCACACTAAGAAACACGAACGATACTTCTGTGCTTGAAGCGTCAACGCTCCATCAACTTATTAGCCGGCAAACTCGGATCGAGCACTTTCTCAGCCGTCTCAACCCCCGCGATCGGAAGCTTTGCTGTCTCTATCAAACCTAACTGCGCCAACACCGATGCCTGATCCCAGTAGATGTGTTCGTGGGCCAGCTTGCCATCACGAAAATGGACAATCACCACCAGCGGAATCCGGACATGCTTACCGGTCGGCGCCACGCCCGGCAGCATCCAGTCCATCTTGATCGTGTGCGTGAATTCGAAAACCATCTCGTCAACCACCTGGTCGACGCCGATCGTGCGCGACACCGGCGTCATCGAGGTGTCGGGTGGCATTTGCGGAATGAACGCTCCGGAGTAGAACTCGCGCAGCTGGTCGTGGCCAACGCCGCCGGTGAGCACCGGAACGTGATTTACGTAAGCGTCGTCAACCATCGTCCTCAAAGTATCTTCTGTGTCACGAGTCGCGAATTCATATTTGACGTGTTCATCCCAACGCGCAGAGAGCGTCTGCTGCGCGCTCGCGAATCCCGCTCCCGCCAGGTTGCGCACAAAGAATTCGAGGGTGCGCAGATGCGCGAGCTCGGCCGACTTCTCGTCATAGTGTTCGCCTCCGAGACGGCCAAACGCGTGGTCCTGCTCGGGGTAATCATGAATCGTAACCAGCGAATTCTGATCGAGAGCTTCGTGAATTAGTTGCTGGGCTGCCGGCGGACAGTACTGATCTTTTCCGGCAATGTGCAGCATCAGCGGTGAGCTGAGGTTCGCGGCTTCATTCAAAGTCTTCTCAATACTCACTCCGTAGTAACCGACCGCGCAGTCAGGTTTGAAGCGCGTTGAGAGCAACCACGCAAGATTTCCGCCGAGGCAGAATCCAACTGCGCCTACTCGGCCGCTACACGCCGGGTGTTGTCGCAAGAACGCGACTGCCGCGGCTGAATCGTCCACCGCTTTGGCTTCGTCGAGACCTTGATAGAGAGCGAACGCTTTCTGCCATTCAGCTTCGGTCTTATCGCTCATGTCCACCCCCGGCTCTTGCCGCCAGAACAAATCGGGACAGAGCGCGACGAACCCGCGCGCGGCGTACCATTCACAAACGTCGCGCAGGAACTGGTTGACGCCGAAGATCTCCTGCAACACAACGATGCCCGGTCCGTGACCGCTGGCGGGCAAAGCGATATAGCCGACGAACTCTCCGCCATCAAAGGATTTCAAAGTTACCATCGTGTTAAGCGACCCCCGCGCGAAGCTTTATACGCGAAGTGCGAGTGATTGAACAAGGAAGGCGACTGATATCCCGGACAGAGAATTGACAGGATTAACAAGATTTACAAGAGGAGAAAATGCCGGATGACCCGGGGCGCCAACCGATTTTTTACCGATCGTGTAAATCCTGTGGATCCTGTCTAACTCTTTCCTCTCCAACCACTCTCTTCCCGCCGAGCGCGAACTAATTTCGCATACCGATCTTTGTAAATCCTGTCAATCCTGTCTAACCCTTAACCCGCAGCCACTCGCGGCCCGCCGGACACAGCTCAAGAAAGTTGCACATCCGGCAGTGAGTAGCCGGCAGCGGCGGAAAGGATTCCGCGTCGAGCGTCCCTTCCAGCGAGACAATCTGGAGCATCGCTTCGTCGATCATGCGTTTGCAGGTTTCAGGTTCGAGCATTTCACCGGCTAAGGCAATTTCCAGGTTGGGATCGATAAAATGCAGCGTCGCCCGCAGGCTGTTCACTTTCACATCCTTTGGCAATAACTCCCGCAGCGCGAGCGCGTAGGCTTGCATCTGGAGTTGATAATCGCGCGCGATGGACTCAGCTTGCGCCTGGAACGAGGTCTCAGATTGATAAGCGGGCGTAACTTCATTCACCGGAAGGACCTCAGGCACGGCGTCAAAATCAAACAGGCCCTGCCCGGGAACTGAGCGCGATCCCGAAGCAGTGTTTATTTGTTTGCCGGCGGTCGTTACTGCAGCGCTGCGGACCCGGGTCTGCGGCGAAGCGCTCTGCCGGCTAAACCTATTCGTCTTAAAGTCGATGACCTCGACGTCGATGCCGCCATTTTCGGCAGCCGGTGTGATTAGTAGCTTGTCAATTGTGCCGGTGAGAAATCCCACGTCCCGTCGCAATCGGAATCGCAATTCGCTCCAAAGACCGGGAGAGGATGACTGCGGATGGCGAATTGCAGATTGCGAATTGACGTTATCTTCGTGGAATCGATGCGCCGCGGTCACCCGCAGAAAGACTTCACTGGCCAGATAGTTCTGCGCCAGCGGCATCAGGTCAACTACTGCTTGATCGGTGTCGATATCAAAGACGCGTCCCGCCAACTCTGATTGCCGCTGGGAAAGAACTTCGGCAAAGCTCGTCAGCAGTCTGTCTTCGGGATTATCGCCGTCGCGAAAAGTTTCACAGAAGCGATGGATGACCGCGCCTTTCAAGGTGGCGGTGAGGTTCGCCGGCGGTTCGGGTGCTTCGGCGTCATTCCAGACAGCGCGTTCTTCCGCCCCGGGGGCACGCAACATTCGATCGAAATAGTACTGCCGCGGGCAACGCTGAAAATTGATCAGTTGCGTCACGCTGAAGTGGCGCAAGGCCCGCCCACGATCGGCGGTTACCCGAGCAATCAGCGGAAACAATTCGTCAAGCGATCGAGCGGGATCAAGTTTTTCTTTTGGCTTTTCGGGTTCGCGCACCCACCGGCGTCGCTCTCTGGCCTCCTGCTCTCGATCGACAGTGACGGCTACCTGAACGTGTTCGTCAAATGTCAGAACACTGCTCTGCGGATACTCGTCGAGTTCCAGCGCCTGCCAGATCCACGCCAGCCATTGCTCGCGTTCGGTCTTAGCGAGATTTTTCAAATCCTTTTGCGCCACCGCGCCGGAAAGAATCAGGCGATCCTGCGCGCGGGTAGCGGCGACATAGAGCAGTCGCATGCTCTCGAATTCCTCGCGCCAGCGCGCGCGCTGGCGCAGATGATTGTAGAGCGATCCGCGCACGGCCTGGCCGCGGCCATCCGGTACGCGCACGCTCAAACCCTGATGACGGTCGAGCGCAAACCAGAGGTCGCGCGGTTTTTGCTCACGATGCAGATCGGGAATTATGACTACGCGGAACTCCAGGCCTTTGGCTTGATGAATCGTCATCAAACGCACCACGTTGGCCGACTCGTCCATCTGGCCTTCGCTTTCGCGACCGCCGATGGCTTCAAACTCCTCGACGTAACGGACAAAGTCGCGAATCAGGTAACCCGATTGTTCGAATTGCTCGGCCAGGCGAAATAGCTTCTCGACATTCGCGACCCGTTGGGCGCCATCAAAGTTGGCGGCAATGACCACGTTGAATTCTGACGAGGCGACCGCGAACCGCAGCAGATCTGAAATGCTGTAGCGATTTCGCCGCGCGATTAGCGAATCAAGCCACGCTGCGATCCGATCGAGCGCGATATGATCCGCCTCATCGATGAACTTGATCTCCCGGTGAGTTTTTAGCGCGCGCAGCAGATGCCGCCGATGCAGGCGCTCCGGCTCGTCGACATCTGTAATTCGGGGCGCACAGCGCAGGGCCAGCAGCGCATCGTCAGAGATCCCGCCGAGCGGCGATCGCAGCACCGCCGCCAAAGCCAGTTCGTCCGTGTTGTTATCAAGGAAGCGCAGCAGTTGAATCAGATCGGTGATTTCCTCCCGTTGGTAAAAGCCTTTGCCCTGGACGGTCAGGTAAGGAATTCCTGCGCGTCGCAACGCGCCCTCGTAAGTCCACACTCCGGTAAAGGCCCGGAACAGGATCGCGATATGGCCGTACCGCAAGCTGGAAGCGCCGGCGTCCTGCCCGCCTCCTGGTTGTGCAGACAGGATGTTTGCGCTCCCGGCAACCAGCGAGCTAATCCGCGAAGCAATTTGTTCGGCGTCGCGTTCGGGAACGCCCAAAGGATCGGCCTCGTCCTCGTCTTCAGTAAGTTCGCGAGCAAACCTGCGGTCGTCATCTGAAACACTGACCATCAATTCCACTAACGGTTGCTGGTCTTCGCTGACTCGCTCGGCCACGCTGGGCTCGTGCGTCACATAGCCCAGTTGTCCTAACTCAGCAGCAGGCACTTCCGTCCGCGCATTGAAAATCCGGGCGAAGAGGAAATTGAAGGCGGCAATCAATGGCTTCCGGCTGCGAAAATTCAGATGCAGCGGTTGCGGCACGCCGCCACTGGCCACGATGGCTGCCGTCATCTCGCTGAAGACATCGACATCGGCGCCGCGAAATCCGTAAATCGACTGTTTGCGATCGCCGACGATGAATAGATTCGCGCGGCGTTGCAGCGCCAGAGCTCTCATCAGGTCGCGCTGCAGCCCGTTGGTGTCCTGAAACTCATCCACCAGGAAGAATTGGTAGCGCTCAGTAACCCGAGTCAGTACTTCAGGCTGCTTCAAGAGCTGGAGAGTACGCAGTTGCAGATCATCAAAGTCCAGCACTGACAGCCGTTGCTTCTCACTCTCCAGACGCCGCTCGATTTCGCGCAACAACTTCAGAAGGGCGAGCGCGTAATCTTTCGCCAGCAGATCAAAACCGAGAGAGGGCACAATCCCGCCCAAACGGTCAATGGGTTTTGAATCGACGCCCCAGAGCAATTCATCGAGTCGCTCGACAACTGGAGTGCTTCCCTTCCTCGGCCGTGCTTCCCAGAAATCTTCAGTCGCCTGGCAATAGGCCGCGATGGTTTCCTCAGTTAGCGGCCGGGACAGAAGCTGGCGAAGGGCGGGCCACTCCTGTTCAGCTTTGAACCGCCTCCGTTCGGCATCTTTCGTCAGCCTGCGAGAGTTAATCAGATCGGCCATCGCCCTCTCTAACGTGCTGAAGGCTGCCGTGTAATCAGCGTCAGTCGCGTGGTTCGCAATCGAAAGCTTTTCGAGGTTCTGCAGCGACAGGCCTTCACCGCGATACCTTCGATAAAGCTCGACTAAGGCTGCGGCAAGCACCGCGCGGGTTGCTCCCTGCGTTAACAGCACAATCTTTTCCTGGCCGTGATGAATGGCATCGGTGAGTGATTCTTCGACGACGGCCTCAAGCATCATTGCGGATTGATGCTCGTCCAGCAGGACAAATTGCGGATCGATGTTGGCCTCGACGGGAAACTCGTGCAGCAGCCGCGAGCAGAAACCGTGGATGGTAGTGACGACCGCGCCTTCAAGCGCCCGTTTGTGACGCAGCCAGGTTTGCCGTTCACTACCTGAAGTCGTCTGCAGGAACGCGTCGATCTTGTGCCGCACGCGCTGGCGCATCTCATTGGCGGCCCGATTCGTGAAAGTGATGGCTACAATGTTATCGACCGAAACGTTTTGCGTGCGCAGAATTTCCAGGTAGCGCTCGACCAGGACGAACGTCTTTCCCGAACCCGGGCCGGCGGTGACCGAAAGATGCCGGTCGAGCGTGTGCGCGGCAATCTGCTGTTCAGGCTTGAGTTTGCGGGACTGGGAATCAGTAGGATGGGGTTTCATACGGCTGAACGAGGATCGGTTCTGAGTCCGCTTTAGCGGGCTTGCCCGCAAGGGTTACTAGACCAGCGCTTTTAGCGCTGGGTTGATGCGCGGTGCAGGCTCTAGATTAGCGCGCTTTAGCGCGCTTACGAAATCGGCTTAAGCCACAAATAAAAAGCCCGCTAAAAGCGGGCTAGTGATTTTCGACGCTCGCTGGCCAGCCGTAAAACGGCTGGTCTAGCAACCCTGCGGGAAAGCCGCGTGAACGCGGCTGATTACTTCTCGCTCGGTGCGTTCTGGGCCTGCTCGGCGGGCGCCTTGGGATCGTAGGGCGTGTTAATGAACTTCTGGGCCACCTTTTGAGCGTTGTCGTAGTTGCTGCCGGTCTGCAAGGCCCGGTTGTATTCCACCACGGCGCGCTCGCGATCGCCCTTGGCGTCATAGGCGTTCCCCCGCTTGATGCGCGCCCACGCTTCGATCCAGGCGGGCTTGCTCGAGGTGCCGTCAATCGCTGCCTGGAAATTGTCCAGCGCCAGCTGCCAGTTTTTCTGCTCGAAATAGACCAGGCCCAGGTTGTAATAGACCCAGGAGTTATTGCGGTCGAGCTTTAGTGCTGCTTCCAGCTGCTGCTGTGCTTCGGAATACTGGCCTTCACGAAAGAGCTCGATGCCGCGGCGGGCGACGATCGCTACTTTGAGCTCGTCGGACATGCGCAGAATCTTGTCGTTCGGATCGACTTCGGCGTTAATCGGCTGGCCACTTGATTCGAAATCAAAGTCTTCACTCTTGCCATCCAGGTAGAGGATCTTGGTTTGCGAGTCGCCTTCGGAATGAAGAGTCAACTCGACCGGCAGGCGGAGGTTCTCGAAATTCTGCCGCACCGTTCCACGGGTCCGGAACCGGCCGGCGCGCGTGCGAATGATTTGATAGTCAACGCTGAACTCCGGTACGCCGGTGCCTTCGACCCACTGCGCGAAAAAGTAGCGCATGTTCTTGCCCGCGACCTGCGTGGTCAAACGCTCGAAGTCGTCAATCGCAGCGTTTTTGTTCCGGTAGGTATCCAGAAACTTTTGCAGCAGATAACCGAATTTGTCCTTGCCCATCGATTCGCGCAGCATGCGGAAAACCATCGCGCCTTTGTAGAAAACGATCGACTGATAAGCAGCCGACTGGTCGTCCAGAGCACCGGGCGCGCGCACGATTGACGAAGTTTGTTCAAAAGTGAGGGCCCGCTCTTGCTCTTCACGTTGGGCCGCGTCGAGTTGAGCTCCGGTCAACGTCGCTTCGCGGAACGCAAACGCACTCCATTCGGCGAGGCCTTGCGACACCCACGCATCATCGAATGACTTTAGGCCGACCGTCTGTCCCCACCATTGATAAGCGACTTCGCGCTGCAGCCGATCTTCCTGGGCCGGCCGGGTCGAGTCGAAAAACCGTGAAGCCAGAAACAGAATCCCCGGACCTGAATAAGCTTCCATGGATTCGTCGTCGGTCTGCGCCACGATGAAGCGCGTGCCGAAAGCGGGCGCGCCATATTCTTTCGTGTAAAACTCCAGGGCCCGTCCCATCACCTCGCCATAATTCGCGATGCGGTTCTCGCTGCCCGGCTTAACAAAGAATTGCATTTCGTACCTGCCAAAGCGCAGCGACTTGGATACCAATTGGCCGGCGACAAAGTTACCAGGCAGGACCGGCTGTTTGTTGACAAAGCGAAAGCGAGTGGTGCCGAGCTTATCAACTTGCGGATTTACTGCTTCGTCGCTGATTCCACCCACCTGCATTCCGGTGGGAACGATTACCGTGATCTCCGCGGTCGCGCGGTCGGCGGCATAATCGTGAAAAGGAAACCAGCGCGAGGCGTACATCAGATAAGAACCTTCCGGACCCACGTAAGCCAGCCGCTTGTTTGCCAGCGGCCCGCCTTCCGGTGAAGTCAGCGCCCCGCTCCAGCGAATTCGGATAGTGACCGGTTGCGCCGCCGGCACCACCTGGCCCAGGTCGATGCGCACGTTCGGACCGATGGCTCCAGCGCCCACCGCGTCCTGCACAAAACTCGTTAGCGCTTTGCCGTCTTTTTCGATGCTATCAACGTGAAGCGAACCATTCAGCTCAAACACGACTGAGCGGGTCGGTTCCACCGGAACAAACGTTATGTCCGCGCCGGCCCGCAGCATGTGCTCGTCGGGATTCAGCTGAACTTCGATGCGATAGTTGGTTACGTCGTAACGGGAGCCGGCCGCTGCCGGGGTTTGTGCATAAATTGCTGGGCCCGACAACGCGAGAATTGACAATGCGAGGAGCCCGGAGAGAAATTTTAGTTTGAACATAGCTGAGATCGGATTAATGAATATTATTATAGTTCGATGCGTCACCCGCCCGCCACTGGCGGAACATTCTTAGCGGCCTAATTTAGCGGCGTTTAGAGTACCAACTTTGGTTGGATTCCTTTCTTGCTTAACAAAAGCTGACTAAAGCCGGCACTCTGAACGGCGCTGTGGACGTCGGCTTGGATGGCCCAAAGGCGGCGTTGCGTTGGCTGATTGGCGGCGAAATTGAGGTAAAGTGCGCCACCGCTTATTCGCCCGCCCTGCAGATACCAAAATACCCGCAAGCCAAGCGAACCTGCGGGTATTCGTTCTCAATACTTTGCTCAAAGGCGACTCATTTTACCAGCAGGAACACATCCCAAGCCCAATGGCCCGCGTTCGCATGCTTCGAATCTGTAACCTTCGCTCGATATCGGAACCTGTTGCCATATTGATCAGTCCGCTTAGATTCTTTGTAGTCAACCGAGATGGACTCAACAGAAAGACTCGCCAGCGTGTGCAACTCGGACGGCTCAGAGATTCCATTATGGTTGGAATCTTGCCAGAGGCGTAAAGAACCAAAAATAGCGTCCCGGTTGTCGATCAGTCCGTCGCCATTACCACCGTTTCCCGGTTTGTCGTACTCGGCTAGCGCCAGAAATCCATTCGGCACCGCCGATGGCGGTTGAGGCGTGATGTCGCCGAAGAGCTCCTGTCCGCTATCAATCGTGCCATTGCCGTTACGGTCGAGCACAAGAAAGGCATTGGTAGAACTAGCCGAGGTCCATGAAATCTGCAACGGAACGCCATCGTTGAGAATGTTAAAAACTGCTCCACCCGCGGCGTCAGTCATTGAGAACCCGCTGCCGTCAACATCTACGAGTATCGGCGACGTATTAATCCCATCCGGACAACTACAGCTGTCCCAATCATAGCCAGTCGGGTCCGCACAGCGGCTTTGAAACGTTGAACTACGAATGCAAGGTCCACCGAAAAGCAATCCAACAATGCAACCACTCGAGGGATAAGAAAAGTAGTCAGCATCTCCGAGGCATTCGCCTGGTCTAGGTGTAGGAGTCGGGCACGGTATTCTTTCCGTGGAAAGTACAAGCGGACCGCAGGAAATTGTTACGCCGTTAACAACGGCAGTGCAAGGAGTATAGTTTGCTCTAGTTGCTTGGGGTTGTGATATAGGGTTGTAGAATAAGTCTGCTTGGTTCTTGCGACAGTTATAACCCGGTAGATTGCCGCAACTAACGATTTCGTAAATGACAGTCCCGCATGTGACAACGTCTGTTACCCGTCCAGCGGTCGGTAAAACCTTTGAGACCCGCCAATCCGATTTATGATAATTGTTAAAGGCTGCGTTCATGAAAAAGGCAGGGTGCCTCTGCACACTGCCTTTGGGACGTTCCGGCTGCGCCTTTCCGTTTCCAGGCTCGTCCAAGAGCCTCCAACCCTTGAGCGGACCTCCAAGTGAATTGGGATCGCGACGGAACATGTGGCCGTTATTCCAGGCCGTTCCATCACTGAAGCCAATAATTATGATATCCAGCTCGATTCTACGGCTAGCGGGGAATCCGATCTCCGCCAAAGATTTTTTCACTTCTTCGTATTCGGCCTCTGAAAGCCTGATTTCGCTATCGGCGCCGGCGAGAATAGGCGCGACTTCAGGAGGGGGGAACCTATCTCCGGGGTTAAGGTCAAAAGGATTGAATCCGTAATTAAGAGGCCACGCAACAGGAAGACCTGCTTCCTGATCTTCAGTTCTTCTAAAGATAACGTGGATTCCGACGTACGTTACAGCTTTATCCGAACGATTGACGACTCGTAGCGTCAAGCCTTGAAGCCAGTCGTCATCATCCGAGAATTTCTTGTTATCCTCAATCACCCGCTTCTTGGTCTTTACGAGCGTTATTTTTACTGGAGCATCCGACCGGGACTTGTCTACTACGATTCTCTCTTGACCTTGACCAGCGGCGTCAGACTTTGACTGCCTGTTCGCTTTTGTTTTATACGCGCCTATGCCAACACTTGCGAGACTGAGGAACATTACCGCAATTAGTGTGAACTTCACTCGGGGATTCATCATCGTGGGTCTCCTTGCTTTTGGGTTCGAGGATCAATGATGCTGACTACCGAAACATCCGGTGATGTGGGGTAGGGAGCCGGTGATTGCGCGCAGTATACTCTAGTGGTTGGACCGGTCAAGCAGTATTTGTCAATCTTTAAGTGAAGTTGAAAACCAACGTTCCCGCAACCAAAGAGCTGAGCTTTACACGTTGGCAATATCTTTGCTGGCTCCAAAGAGTGCGCAAGAAAGTCACGGATCGAGTCGATGAGATTTGAGAGTGGCAACCGCAACCTTCGAGTGATTCACGGGTGGAACGCCCCATGCCATTTCTCCAAAATTACACCTCTTCGTCGCTTGACACTTGGCCCGAACCCGAATAGATTTTGTTTCGCTTCGTATTCAGGATCAGCAGCGGCCAGAGTGCCGATCCCCAGTGGCCCCCTGACGCCTGAGAGAGCCCAAACCCGCACTATTCCGAGTTATGTTTGAATCCCCAAGGAGTATTTTATGCGCCCGTATCTAAAACTGATCAGTGCCGCTTTGTTGTTTATGCTGGCCGGCGCCGCCGCTGCGCAGAAAGTGCCCGTGCAGGAAGTCGTCCTCGACAACGGGATGCGAGTGTTGTTGGTGCCCCGCAAGGGCGACCCCAACGTGGCCGCCGGCTGGATAGCCCACGTCGGCTCAGTTAACGAGCGCCCGGGTATTACCGGTCTCTCGCACCTCTTTGAGCACATGATGTTCAAGGGCACGCACGCCATCGGCACCAAAGACATCGCCGAAAATCTAAAACTCATAAAGGAAATGGACGAGGTGCGGGCCGAACTGAGGAAGGAACAGCAAGCCCTCATTCAGAAAGCCAGACTCGGTGAAATCACCGACGCCAAGGATCCGAAGTACCGCTCCGACCGTCACAAACAATTGCTCGCCAAGTTTGACGAGCTCACCAAACGCGAAAAAGACTTGATTATCAAGGACGAGTTCGATCGCGTCTACACCACGGCCGGCGGCTCCGGCATGAACGCCGGCACCAGCAACGATTTCACCGTGTATTTCATAAACGTCCCGGCTAACAAGCTGGAACTCTGGTTCTGGATGGAATCCGATCGGTTAAAGAACCCTGTCTTCCGCGAGTTCTATTCAGAGCGTGACGTGGTACACGAAGAACGTCGCCTCAGAACTGACAGCACGCCTACCGGAAAATTCGACGAACAGTACGAGTCGATGTTCTGGCAGTCGTCTCCCTACGGCTGGCCCGTCGTCGGCTGGCCCAGCGACCTGGAAGGCATCACTCGCGAGGAAGCGCTCGACTACTTTGCGGTTAACTATGCTCCCAACAATCTGACGGCCTGTCTGGTCGGAGACATTGATCCGGCCCGCGCAGTTGAGCTGGCCAAACAATATTTCGGACGCCTGCAGCGCGGCCCGCGCCCACCCGAGCCAGTGCGCACGACTGAAATGCCGCAGCTGGCAGAGAAGCGGATGGTCGCCTATGCCGAAACCAACCCGGAGGTGCGCATTCGCTTTCACACCGTCGCTGAGGGCCACCCCGACGCTTTCGCCCTGGACATCCTCGGCAGTCTGCTCAGCGGCCGCACCGGACGACTCTACAAGGCGCTCGTGCTGCAACAGGCGGTCGCGAATAACGCCAGCGGCTTTGGCAACTCGCGCAAGTATGAGGGCTACTTCCAGTTGAGCGGAATCGCCAAGCCGGGCAAGTCGCCTGAGGAGGTAGAGCAGTCGCTTTACAAAGAAATCGAAAGGCTCCAGAAAGAGTTAGTTGACGCGAAGGAACTGCAGAAGGTGAAGAACCAGTACGCAGCCGGCGCGTTTCGCGGCATTCAGTCCAACTTTGGCCTGATGGTCCAGCTGCTGCTGCGCGACAACAACCGCGGTTGGGAGACGATCAATACCGATCCTCCTCGCCACCAGGCCGTCACCCCGGAAGATATCCGCCGCGTGGCGAACACTTATTTCAAGCCTGAAAACCGGACCATCGCCATCTATTACACAAAGAAGAAGGCGGGCGACGAAAAAGAAGATCCGGCCCTCGCCGGTTTGACCCCGGAAGAGAAAACTCAGATCGGACAGATGAAAGGAATGCTCGCGCAGGCGAAGCCCGAACAGCTCAAGATGATGCTTACCCAGTTAGATCAACGGGCCGCGTCAGCTCCCGCAGAGAAACAGAACTTTTTCAAGGTCGTCAAGAAGATGCTGGAAGATCGCCTCAAGCAGCTCGAGGGAGGTAAACAGTAATTATGAAAAATCGAAACATGCTTTCAGCACTCCTGGCGCTGGCGTTGCTGACATTGTCGCCATTCAGTCTTCCGGCACAGCAACCCATTCCCCCGCACCCGCGCGACTTGAAGTACACGACCCTGAGCTTCACCCCGCCTAAACGTGAGCAGTATCGACACGTGCTTTCCAACGGCGTGGTTGCTTACCTCGTGGAAGACCACGATCTGCCTCTGGTCACGGTCTCGACGCTCGTCCGCACCGGCGTGTACCTTGACCCGGCCGGCAAAGAAGGACTGGCCTCGCTTACCGGCAGCCAAATGCGCGCGGCCGGCACGACCTCGAAGACCGCCGAAGAATTTGACGAAGCGGCGGATTTTCTCGCGGCCTTCATTGCCAGCAACATCGGCCCGCTCCAGGGCAACGCAAGTCTCAATTTGTTGACCAAAGACATCGATCAGGGCCTGGCGCTCTACTTCGACATGTTAAGGAACCCGCGCTTTCAGGAAGACCGGCTCAAACTCGCTAAGAGCCAAATCCTGCAAAACATGGAACGACGCAACGACAGCACGACGAACATCGAAGAACGCGAATGGGCCCGCTTGATCTATGGCGCCAACCATTTCTCCGCGAGGCAATCAACCAAAGCCTCGATCGAAGGCATTACCCGCGAAGACATGGTCGCTTTCCACCAGAAATACTACCAGCCGGGGGCATTTATCTTCGCGGTTTCCGGCGACTTTAATACCCGAGAGATGATCGCGAAACTCGAAGCTGCGATGAAGGGATGGCCCGCCAGTAAACAAGGTCTGCCCGAAGTTCCCAAGGCGCCCTACACGTCGGTCGCCGGCGTGTACACGGTGCATAAGGCCGATGTGAACCAGGGTCGCGTCAGCATTGGACACGTGGGCACGATGCGCGACAACCCGGACTACTACGCCATCGGAATCATGAACGACATCCTCGGCGGTGGCGGCTTTACGTCGCGCATCACTTCACGCGTGCGCTCCGACGAAGGGTTGGCTTATAGCGCGGGCTCGAGTTTTGGATTCGGCATTTACAATCCCGGGATCTTTCGGGCCAGCTTCCAATCGAAGAACCCGACGACCACCCAGGCGATCGCCATCATTCTGGAAGAGATCGAACGGGTACGCACGACCAAAGTATCAGCGGAGGAGCTCGAGACCGCCAAGAACTTTCTTATCGAGGTTTTCCCGCGCAACTTCGCGACGGCCGGGCAGGTGGCCGGGATTTTCGCGCAGGACGAGTTTACCAAGCGCGCGCCTGACTACTGGGCAACCTATCGCGATCGGATTCGCGCCGTTACTGCTGACGATGTCCTTAGGGTGGCGCAAAAGTATCTCCAGCCTGAGAAGCTGGTCATTCTGGTGGTCGGCAATGTCGACGAGATCACGAAGGGCAATCCGGACAAGCCACAATACTCGCTCACTAAGGTCGCGAAGGATGGAACCATTCGCCGCATTCCTTTGCCGGATCCTTTGACCCTCGTTTATCCGAACACGCAATAGTCGGGGGACACCGAGCGTCGGGAAGAGCACTGGTAATTTAGTAGCGACCTAATTTAGCGGCGTTTAGAGTACCAACTTTAGTTGGGTTCTTTCTTGCTTAACAAAAAGCCCGACTAAAGTCGGTACTCTGAACGCTGGCCAAAGCAGGACGCTACTGGTAGTTTGACAGCCGCGCCAAACCCGCTAAAATTCTGTTTCGCTTCGTATTCAGGATAAGCAGCGCCGGAGTGCCGATCCCCAGTGGCCCCCTGACGCCTGAGAGAGCCCAAACCTGCTTAATTTTTCCGAATCTGTTCGACACTATACGATCTGCCGGCGAACTACTGGGCGATGTACCCGCAGAAGGTCCAGGCCATTACCGCCGAAGACGTGCAACGGATCGCTCAGAAGTACGTCGACCTCGAGCACATGCAAATTGTGGCGGTCGGCGATGCGGCCAAGACTCGCGCGGTGCTGGCTAAGTTTGGCACCGTCGAAGAGTACGACGCCGAGGGCAAGCCGCGCGCGGCGGCAGTGGAAAAGAACAACTAGAGTGGCACGCGTATGCTGCGCGTGAACTTAACGGGCGAGACACCCGGGCCACTTCCGCGGCACTAGCCCGACCGTCAGGGAGTGCTCAGTGACAGCAAACACCCGCAGGTCATGGAACTTGCGGGTGTTTTCTTTTTCTAAGGCGGTGGGTTTGCCTAAAAAGTTCAGCTAACAAGATTCGGCTATGCCGCCTGATGTGCGGAAGCGCTCCGCGCTTCCGTCGAGTGGCACATCAATTTGGGGCTGCGCCCATCAAAGTCGCGTGTCAGAAGCCCGACCGTCAGAGCGGGCAACGATGTGGCCGCTCAAAGCGGCGATCTCGCGCAATCTGAATCTCAATGCCACCAGCCCTCCCTTACGGTCGGGCTTCCGACATTTGGGCGTAGCCCGACATTCAATATCGAACTTGCCTGAAGGCCGAAGGCCTTCCGCGAATCAGATGGCACAGCCGTACTTTTTTGAAAGTTCTTGGGTAACGCCAAGGTAGATCGGATTGGGGCATCACGGAGCGCTACGCAGGAACACATCCCAAGCCCAGCGACCGACGTGACTGTGCTTTGTATCGTTGACCTTCGCACGGTAGCGGAACATGTTTCCGAACTCGTCAGTTTTCTTTGAAATCTTGTAACGGAGTGCAATCGAATCGACTTGAAGTTCAAGCAGAGTATGCAATTCTGATGGCGCGGAAATTCCGTTGTGGTTCGTATCCTGCCAGAGTCGCAGACTGGAGAAGACCCCATCTCTCTGGTCGATTATTCCGTCCCCATTGCCGCCATTCGTGGCTTTATCATATTCGGCCAAGGCAAGAAACCCGTTCTTATTGGCTCCTCGCGGTGGCTGAGGCTGCGGTGTGAGCGTCCCGAACAACTCCATCGCGTTATCAACCGTTCCATTACCGTTGCGGTCAAGAACCAGCCAAGCATCGTCTGAGCCAACTGACGTCCACGAAAGTCGTTGTGGCGTACCAGTACCTCTAAAATCAAAAGATACTCCATTGCCAACATCAGTCATCGAGAACCCATTGCCCGCCACGTCGATAAGAACGGGAGAGTAAATACTAGTGCAGCAGCCATTGCTGTCGGCCTCGTACCCCGGCGGACAACCGAACTCATGCATACACAAGTCTATCGGGTCATAGCCGCCACCCTCTATATGCCAGCATTCGCCAGGACACTCAACCGGCGAACTATTGCAACCGCCGTTACTAAAGTTCCAGTACCATCCTGATGCTTGGCAGCCTTCTGGTGTACTCTGGTCGGGCTCACACTCACAAATCGATTCGTTCCAAACCTCGTCTTCGCCGCACTCGACGGGAGTGCAAAAGCAATAGAGTCCAGCCGTTACTATTACATCACAACTTGTCGGCAGACTTCGATTATCTTCATAATTGTTAACGTAACCAGCCATCACCGAAGAGCCAGGTTGGAGAGGATTATTCTCGTTGCTGTGGGCCAAACCAAAGGTGTGCCCAATTTCATGACTAGTAGCCCACGAATAAGTCGCAATGCTAGAAATGTTAGGTTGCTCAGGGTTCATCATTATTTTGGCACTCAGAACCCGCCCTTGACTGTAATCCATTAAGATGCCAGTGCCGAATGGGGACCCTTGAGAAAGCATTCTTACGACGTAGACGTTATTAGCGGGCGGTGTATATTGATTAGTGTAGACTTCTGAACCGTAGTGTTGGCTTTCTCCACCTGCGAACTCTACAAAAGAACAATTAACCAGGTTCCAAGTACTCCAGTTTTGAACACCATGCGCCAATTGCTCCCTATCCGTTGAGTTGTACTGGTCGTCAATAGTGAAGTGGACAACACGCGGCCCGGGCATCCACGACATTAGATACTCATATGGCGCGGGGTTAAGAGGCGGAAAGCTACACCCCAAAGTGAGCTTTGGGCCAAGAATCATTATCGCGCAAACAGCCACTATTGACAGTAACCATTTCAGTGGGGGCATCATAATAGTTCTCCTGTGCTGCCCGTACTGTCTACGGTTGTAAGAGGGCGTTTCGAACCGTGTTCATGAAACTACTTTCATCGGTTCCATTGTATTGCGAGAATTGATTGGGAGTGTCCAGTGCCTTTACTCCCGAAGGTCCAAGTTCGTATGCCGTTATGATTTGAAAATCTTCGCTGTCTTTTATTGACTTTAAGAAAAAGAGATACCGTCTATTGGCTTGGGGCATATTTTGCCCTGCGATGTGGAAGAAACTTTCCTGCCCGGTGGAATAGCGAACCACTCCTCCTAATCTGCTGACATCGATTACTTTCCCAGATAATAAATGTTCACCCTTGAGCGCTTCTTCAACTTCCACCGAAAGTTCTGTATAGATACCGGTTTTATCGTTAGATAGAAACGCTTCGCGCGTGATTGTTTTTGCAATCACTACGACGTCGCTTTGAGCAATCGGGAATGCTGAAAGACCAAGGTCCCACTCGGTGACTAGTCCTCTTGAGTGACCAGGGTCTTTGCTCAGATAACCATTGTCATATCGCTTTCCTTTTTTTCGCCGTTTTGCTTTCTGAACCGGGTCCTCAGGTTCCGGCGCGTCGTAGTCAACCTTCGGAAATTCCTTCCTGATATCGTCCAACCTTGTCGGTTTATCGCCTTGTTTTGCCTTATTAGAATTTGGGGCGCCCGGTGATAATCTCTGACTAACAACAGTTTGCACTCCAGAATTCGAGCGCACTACCGAAAACAGTATTAGGAAAAGAATGGCACAACCAACTAAGGACGCAGATGCGGTCCGTAAGCTATTTTTGAACATTAGAAACTCCTTAAAGCAGGAAGGGGAAGCTAGCTACCGAAAACATC
Organism: Acidobacteriota bacterium; assembly: GCA_038040505.1. Lineage (GTDB taxonomy): Bacteria > Acidobacteriota > Blastocatellia > Pyrinomonadales > Pyrinomonadaceae > UBA11740. The sequence continues at coordinate 79,528 of JBBPID010000002.1, forward strand.
CGGTGATGTGTGCGGTCCGGGAGCGATTCAATGCGGGCAGTATACGCTCCTAATTCGAGTCGTCAAGCAGTGTTCTTCAATCCAGGTAAGTGAGGCAAGGAGAGAGTCGGGGGGCGGCAAACATCATTACAAGCAAAATCGGCGGGCCGAAAGAATGACCGTTGCACGCGCATCCTGCGCGTGAACTTCACGAGCGAGACACCCGTTCTACCTACTCAGGAGTCGGACTGGGTGATGGCGTGGGCGCCGTCGCGGTAGTAAAGCCGGGACCAATCTTGTCATCGAGTCCATCCAAAGTCCCGTTCACTTTCTTGTAAACATTTTCGATGACCGCGCGGCGCGCTGGATCGGGAGCACCGGCAACATAACTCTTGATGTAATAGAGCAGGGCCTGATCGCTCTTGCCGCCGGCTTCGAGCGCCGCACCCAAATGCCAAAGCGCCGATCGCCAAAGCGGTGTTTGTTCGGGCGAGGCACTCACCGCGCGCCGGAACCGCGTCGCGGCGTCCACGGGTTTGTCCAGATTGTAGAGGGCCGTGCCCGCATAGTCTTCAATTCGTCCTCGCAGTATTCCCGACAGCGCCGTGCGTGGCGCGTCCGGCACATTTGGCGTGCCACCCTGGGCCACCAGGCGCGCGCGAATGTCGGCTAGTTCTTCAGCCTGCACAGCCACCGTTGCCGCGGGGACGCTGAGCGCGTTTTCCACGCCGAGAGTCGCCTGATCCATCAAGTCAACGACCGTCGACATGGCGACGCCTTTCCGCAGAAATTTTCCGGCCACGTGGATCTGGCGATAGGTGCGCATGCCGTCATTGGCTTCGGTAAAGTCCTGGGCGATGGCAATCAATTCGTCTTCCCTGGCGGAAGGCTGATCCAGCGCGGTTTGCAGCGCCAGCAGCGCTTTCAGCATCTTGGCGTTTGCTTCTGTGTCTGCGGGCGTGGATTGGAAGATCGCGGCCCGGCGTTCGAGCCCGAGTAACTCAGTAAAGCTCGCTGCGCGCGCAACGGTGCGGCCGGCCAGACGCGTTTCGATTTGTCCATCCTTGATCTTGAAAGAGTGCGCCAATTCCTGCGCTGCCTCATCGTACAAACCGACTGACGCGAGCATATTTGCCAGTTCGTAATCCAGAGTCGGAAACCGGCTGTATTGGCGCACGTGGCGCAACGCGCGCTCGGCCGCCAGCGGACGTTTGTCCGCAATCAGCGCGCGGGCCATCGCAATTTGCGCCCATGAATATCTCGGTTCGAGTGTCGCTGCTTTCTGCGCCAACTCGAGCCCGCGGGCAGCGTCGTTATGCGCCAGGAACCAGTAAGCGGTGCCCACCAATAACGGCAAATTGGTCGCCTGCTCTTTTTCCATCAGGGCGTGAGATAACTCCTGATCGGCCTCATCCTTCTTACCGAGCTCCAGAAGTGAGATCACCACGCCGGCGCGCGCGGAATTATTTTTAGGATTGACCTGCAGTTGTTCGCGATATAGGACCAGCGCGTCATTGTATTTGCCGGCCGCGCGCTTGAGATCGGCCAGCGCCAACCTTGCCGGTGACTTCGAATCAAGCGCCAGCGCCCGCGCGTATTCACTCTCGGCTTCTTCCAGCCGCAGGCCGATATGACGGGCCGCGCCCAACGCCTGATGCGCGGGGGCCGATTCGGGCGCCAGTTGCACCGCTAATTCGGCGAGACGGTTCGCTTCATTTACATCTTCAATAGACACAAAGAACTCGCCGACGGCCAGCACTCGCCGTGGATTTAGTTTGGCTAAAGCCTCGGCTTGATGAGCCGCCTCGATGGCCGCCGCTCGCTGGCCGCGCACAAAAAGGTTCATCGGAATGCGGGCAATGACTTCAATGAAAAGGCGGTCGCTCATGTCCACCGGGGCGCCGGAAATCGCCAGACGAAACTGCTTCAATCCGCCCTCAACATCGCCAGCCTTCAACAGCTCGTCGCCACGCATCGCCCGGGCAACGATTAGCAGCTCGTTAGCTCGTGGCAAGGCCAGTGACTTCGGATGATTAGCGATGAATAAGGTGAGCGCGTCGATTCTTTGTACCGGCGGCAGACTGAGCGTGACCTCTACCTGCTCCTTTTCATCGTCCGGACTCGATGGTCCATTAGTCGACGCGTTCGGCCGGGTCGCGTTTCCGGTGGTTGGTGACACGCTCGCGGCCGGACTCTCTTGCGGGGTCGCGCTGGGGACTGCGACGGCAGAGGGACTTGCGGTTACTTCAGGCAAAGGCGTAGGACTTTGAGTTACGGTTTCCGGTGACGGTGTCGTCTCAACCGGTGGCGGCGTGCTGCTCGGAGCGGCCTCAGGTGTCGCGGTCGGCGAGGGTTGAGCTGCGGGTGTTTCCGAAGGTTGCTCCGGCGGACTCGCTACCACCCGAGGACGGGTCTGCGCGATCATTTCCTGGCCGGCCGCCTGGTCCAGGGTTTCAAAAGTGAAGTCCTTCTTTTCGCCGACCCCATTCACAAACGTCTTCATGCCGGTGAGCAGTGCCTGGCTAAAGCCGGCGCCGGCGATTCGGGTGCGCATCTGCCGGCTCATTTCGCCGATCAGACCGTCGGGAAGATCAGCGCGCGCCGTCTTGCTGAACTGCACAAAGAACTTTCCGGTATCACCCACCATGACCAGCAAGAGACTCTTGCCGGGACTGGCCGGAGCGCCCACGTTCCAATCGGTCGCGATTCGTAAAGAATAACTATAGAGGTCTTCGTCGCCCGCCGTCTTGACGGTAGCAATCACAAACTCAAGGTCGGTCCGCTGCTTTAGATTGCCCAGCACTGTTTCGATCCGCTGGCGGGTCTCGGCGTCAACCAGTTCCGCAAAGTCATTCACGTGTCCGCTGGGTTTTGGCAGACCCTGATTCTGGGCCCTGGCTCCCCACCCGGTCACCAACGAGATCAGGCTCATGATGACCAGCACAGTCGCAAGGGCGATCGCCCGCCGGTTAGTAAAAGGTGATTTCATTTGATAGCTCTTAGATTATTATTTTATCTGATTATGCTTGATTTTCGCTGCCGACTGCTACCCAGCGCTTCCACCAACACGCGGGCAGCCGAACAACTGGGGGCCTGGACGTTCAGCACGTGCGCCAGCGTGGGGGCCAGATCCCCCGGGGTTGCCGGTTGGGCGTAATTACCCGGGCTAAAGCTTCGACCCATGATAATCAAAGGCACGTGAGTGTCATAACTGTAAGGGGAGCCGTGCGTGGCCGACGAAAAGGGATCAGTCGGATCATCAGGCGGATCGTGCAAATTCGTGTACGGCTCGTAAACCAGGACCACGTCCCCACTTCTTTGCGGATAGAACCCATGCAGCACCCGTCGCGCGATGTCATCGCCGGCTGGGATTTGCCCATTTACCAACTGCCATCGGGTATAAAAGCGCGCCACTCCGGGCATCTGCATGGCCAGTTCGCCAACCACGCGCCCGCACTCTTCCAGACTGATTCCGTCGCGGTTCAGCGCCGCCCGATTAAGATAAAAGTTGCCGTTGAGAAAACCTTCCTCAGTCTCCTGCCGGCTGGTGAAAGTCCGAATGTAATCCGTCGCGGGACGATCGCTACGGCCGTACTTTGCTTTCAAGCCGGCCTGGACCAGCTTGAGCATGTCGGATTTTTCCCAGCGACGACCGGGAAGTTTCTGCAGCGCCGCCAGCTCCGGCACCGGCGATGCTCCATGATCAGCCGTAAAGGCCACGATCGTATTTTGCAGACCGACCCGCGCGTCAATAAAGTCCAGCAGCGTGCCAATCTGCCGGTCAACGCGCACGGTCATGTCCATCACTTCCTGGCTGTTTGGCCCGAACCGGTGACCCACATAGTCGTTGGCCGAAAAACTCACCGACAGCACGTCCGTATCGCTATCGTCGCCCAGCTGCTCGTTGGTGATTGCTTCTTCAGTGAAAGCCAACAGCAGGTCATTTGCAAACGGAGTATAGGCCAAAGCTTTGAAGAACATTCTGCTCGGCGTAGCGGCGCCGCCGGTAATGACGTGCGGGAAAAAGTTCGTATCACTGGAAGACTTGTCCAGGTTCTCCCACGGCACATCGTCGTTACCCGTGCGTTTCAAATACTCGGCCTCTGGCAACAGCCGCTCCCAGCGCGCCCGAAACCAACTATCAGCCATGCGTCGACCGTTAAAGCGCGTCACCCAGTCAGGCATCCGATCGAAATAATAAGTGCTCGAGGTCATATTCCCGGTTTCGTCGCTGAACCAGTAAGCCGCAGTCGCGCGCCGGCCGGCCGGCAAGATCGCCGAGCGGTTCTTGGTCGAGATTCCAATTACCTTTGATCGGTCATTGTCGGCAAGACGCAATTCGTCGCCCACGGTCGAACACATCAGCCGGCGCGGGCTGTAGCCTTTTTCTCCGGGTTTGCCGGCGAGCATGTCGGTGCTGTCGTCCGTAATGGACTTTACTCTTCGTCCCGTCGCCTGTTCGTACCATTCGTTCGCGATGATGCCGGTCAGCGAGGGCCATGCTCCCGTTAGCAACACCGAGTGTCCCGGAGCGGTAAAGGTGGGCATGTGATCGTAATTGGCTTCAGTCCAGGAAGAGCCCTCGCGCAGCAAACGGCCGATGCCCTTTTTACCAAAAAGATCTCCGTAGCGCGTCAAATAGTCGTATCGAAACTGATCGACGACAATGAGCAAGACGAGTCGCGGACGAGGCGCCGCGCCGCGTGAAGCTGCAGCAGCAGACCGCCGCTGTCCCTGCGCCGGAGAGATCACCAATAGGCTCGCCGCGACGCAGACTACGGTCAAAGCTAAGGCCGGGAACCTGATTGCGCGCGCGCTTCTCATTTGCCAACGACCGTCGCGGCAGGCTAGATAAACCGTCATATTAAGAGGGAACCAAATCGGGCCGGCATGATACCATCATCAGCAAGGAAAAAGTAAAAAGGCAAAAGGCAAAAAAAGAGAGGCGAAGATTTCAAGTCTTCAATTTAGCTGTCTTTAGCCAGTCTAAATTTAGCTATCTCAGCCAGTCTGCTCGGTACCCGCGAGGGGCTGTTTACTTTTGCCTTTTTACTTTTTACTTTTTCCTTTCTTCTCATGACCGAAATGGAAGACTCATGGGAGTTGGTGCTGGCCGAAGCCATGCAGCGCGCGCGGTCAGCGGGACGCGCCGACCTCGCCGGGTATTTGGATTTACGGGCGCGCAATGATCTGCTGCGGCGAACGGCCACCGACTGGCTCACAATCACTTTTACGGCCCTGGCCGCCGTCGCCAATCGGCATGGCGCCGCGATTCAAATCGAACAGAAAGACGGTCACCGATTTCATCGCGGTTCGGCCACCATGGTCGGATGCCGGCTGACTCTGCGGCGGGGCGTGCGCACGTTAACGATCGAGAGTGGATGGCCGCGAGCGCCTCGGGATGGGATCGTACGCGGCGACGGTCTGGCCTGCGCCAACATCAAACACCTGGGCCGGCCACGCTCGAACAGCGAACTGCTTTTGGCTCGTTCTGTGTCCGATTCACCGCAGTGGCAAGTGGTCGATAAGATCGGTAACGAGTCACTTTTAACTGACGCACATATCCGCAAACACTTTTCAATTCTGCTCAGCGAATCATAATATCCCGCGTTTTCTTCTTTTCCGCTTACGACTTACTTGTAAGTCTCGCGTTTTCGGCCCAGCCCGGACAGCGGCCTCCTGCTTGCCTTCATCTAACCGTGAAGTTTGGCAAATCAGGGAGGGACAGAATGAAAAATAACTTATTACTAAAGGCATTGATGACGGGAGCCTTACTGATCGTGGCGATTCCGATCGGGGCCTCGGCTCAGGTATATCGCGATCGGTCTGACGATCGAGCTTATGGCCGCTATGACTCTCGAGATCAATATGCCCAGGTAGATCGCCGCCAATTGCGTGAAGCAATTCGCGGGCTCGACAACTCGGCAGCGCGCTTGGAAGGCGACCTTAATGTCAGCCGCGGCCGGAGAGTGTTAGGTGTCTTTTGGGTCGGCAACAGCGACAACACCGCAGTTTCGGAAGTGCGCGAATTTCGGCGCGAAGTCAGGGAGTTGAGAAACGCTTCCAACAACGGCCGCGATCCGCGCGACAGTTATGACGAGGCGCGCCGGGTGCTGAATCGAGGCGCGCAACTTGATCGCTATCTGCGATTGCGGACAGGCAGTGCGCGAGTGGACGAAGATCTGAGCGAGCTCAGATCCAGCCTTCACGTGCTGGCTGAAGCGTACAACTTGAGGCTGACTTACTAAGCCGGTTGAGTTAACGCGCAGGCGCGCGCTATACGCGTGCGCCCAGATAAGCCCCGCCGCTCAAACTCTCCAGCGCGCGGGGCTTTCGTTTGTCTTGCCGGCAATGCCACAATGCGCTCGGAATGGCCGGCACTCTATACCTGGTCGCGACGCCCATCGGCAATTTGGAAGACATTAGCCAACGTGCGCTGCGCACGTTGCGCGAAGTTGACCTCGTCGCCTGCGAAGACACGCGGCACACCCGGGTGCTGCTCAATCATTTCGGAATCAAAACGGCGACTGTCAGTTATCACGAGCACAACGAACGCTCTCGCGCCGAAGAACTTTGCCGCGATCTCGAGGCGGGAAAAAGCGTGGCCCTGGTCTCGGACGCCGGAACGCCGCTGATTAGCGATCCCGGATTTCGAATTGTCCAGGCGGCCATCGAACGCCGGATTCCCGTGGTACCGATTCCGGGCGCGTCGGCGCTGATCGCCGCTTTGATCGCTTCGGGTTTGCCCTCGGATCAGTTTTTCTTTGCCGGCTTTGTGCCGCCACGTGCGAACGAGCGCCGCAAAAAACTGGAAGAGCTTCAGACCGTGCCGGCCACGATCGTCTTTTACGAAGCACCGCACCGGATCGCGGAAACTCTGAAAGCTGCGGCCGAGGTGCTCGGTAATCGCCAGGCGGTGCTGGCCCGCGAACTAACAAAACTCCATGAAGAGATCTTGCGCGGAGGGCTGGATGAGCTGGCGCAGCGTCTTTCTGAAAAAGAGAAACCGCGCGGCGAGATGGTTTTGATTGTAAGCGGAGCCGGCCCGGAATCGGCCCAGTCGGGATCGTCATCCCGCGATCTCGGCGAACGAGTTAATGAACTTGAGAGCACCGGCCTGGACGCCAAAACCGCTTTGAAACAGGCCGCCCGGGAATTTGGAATGAAACGCGCAGAAGCTTACCGGCAATTGGTGGCTCAAAAGAACCGGCGCAGTAGATAGAAGAGCAGGCTCAACACCAAAGACGCGAGCACCATCGAGACGATCGGCACATACACTCGAACATTGTCGCTTTCATACCGGATGTCGCCGGGCAAACGCCCGAACCAATTGAGAATGCCAGTATAGATCAGCAAACCGAGAAGGGCCACGAACAGCCCGCCTAAAATTACAAACAATCCAATCGAGCGATTCACTGGCGCCTCTTTTATTTCGCTAACGCACCCACCGGGCCATCCGGTTTGATGATGTCTTTCAAAGCTGAATAAGGAACCAGGACGTACTGCGGACCCGCCGCGTACGCGGCCACCTGATAAGGATCAAAGGTGATCCAGAGACCCTTTTTCGTGATCGCCCAGGCTTTGTAATTGTCAGCCCGCGCTGAAGCTCCCGACTGAATCATGTCGTCGCTGAGCATGGTTTGTTTGTCTTTCTGCGCCTGCGCCTTCAAATCCTTGCTGCAGTAGGCTGAGATCACGCTCAGATAGTTGGACTTTGGATTGAATAAATCAGCCAGCGCGAGTGCCTTTCCATTCTTGACGTCGTAGTTGAGCACACTCGTTATTTGATTTCCGTGGGCCGCGCCGCGCGAGTAGGAATCCTCTATGAATTCAACGCTAATCAGATCGTCGGTTGCATAGCGAATCTCGTAACCAATGTTTTGGCTTGACTCACCGCTGTCGTCAGGTAAATCCCCGTCCTCTTCGGTCGGAGTCTCAGAGGCTTTAAAAGCACCCACATCTTTGGTGATCATGGCGCGCGCTTCGCGGTTGAATCTATCGAAGCGAGCGTCACCTTCGATCTGCGGGTATTCAGCTTCAACCGTATACCGGTTCTCCTTGTTGGCTTCCTTGATCACCTTGGGATTGACGCGCACCGGCCCGCTGAATTGAATAGGTTGTTGCACGACCCGGAAAGGAGTTTCTTTCGAGCCGTCCGGCCGTGACCATTTGCCTTCGATTTCGTACAGGCTGGTATCCGGAGTGTTCGTGGCCGGCTTCCACTGGCCTTTGAAGACGCCGGTATCTTTTCCGTTCTCGTCCGTCTCCTTCAGATCGACGGTTCCGTTCTTATCAACGGTGCCGTTGAGGTTGATGTTCTTGCCAACGCGCGGATAAAAATAGTTTCCGTTAAGCCGCTCGCCTTCGCGCACCAGCGCCATTTCGATTCTCAACTTGTTCGCAATCGTGCCGCGAAAAAAGAACTTCTCTCCCGCGGGGGCGGCTCCGCCGACGGGCGCCTCGTGACCGGCGCTGTTGGCGTTGGCGTTCACATTCTGATTGCTCGCCGACTTGCGGCAACCGGCCAGCACAATTACGGCTAGCCCAACTAACACACCTACTTTGATTTTCTTAGTCATACCTTCATCAACCGGATTCCGCTCTGGTTAGGCCGTGACGGGCAATTTCGTCGCGGATGTCTTCAAAGGTCAACTCACTTAGCCGCCCACCGCTAAATAATTCGTTGTTGGTGACGTCGGCAACAGCAAATGGCGGTTTCGCAAAAATGTCCGGCTCGTCATCGCTCTCGAAACTGACTTCGGCTAAAACCAGTCCGAACAGATCGCCCAGAAACATATCAACCGAAAAACGCCGGCCCTCGAATTCAAACGGGTAGCGATTCTTGCGAATTTCGTTGGCGGCAAACAAGCCGAGCGTTTCGGCTTCGATTGCGTTGAGATACGTGTTCGTGATGATCGTGCGTGACAAATCTTCAGGATTAGGCGCGAACTTCTGGGTGAACTTTACGATCCATTTATTGGTTCTCGGGTCCCGCACTTTGCGGATGCGCAGGCGCGTGCCGGTGATGTAGTTGTCGGTAATCTGCAGGTGATGATCCGCGCGGCTCAAACCCTCAGGCAAGTCCTGCAGAAGATAGCGCCGCTCGCGCTCGATCCGCGCGTACTTGCTTTCCGGCACGACTGTATTCCGGTCAGTTAGTTTGGCGACGCCCATAGATTTAGAAGGTTCACTTCAGCAGGAACTTCAGCAGCTCACCTGTAGCTGAGATACCGCCCAGGCGTTCGTCATCCGAACTCCTGAATATCGAGCTTTCCCGGCCGGCGGCGATCATTTGCTCAGTGCGCAGTTGCTGTCGCTCGGACTCAATCTCTTGTTTCTCTTTCCGCCGCGCGAGGTCGAATCCACCGTCGCGAATGAACTGGACAATGCCGCTGAGCTCGTCGCGATCGAACCAGGTGCCATGACCTCGGCAAACATCCACGATTACGCCTGAGCACCGGGCAAAGTTCACGCGGTTCATCAACTGGGCGCATTGCGGACACGGAGCATAACTAATCTTTTCTGAATCAGCGCTGGGCGGCAACTTCCGCACCGGCGCCGGCAAGGCGGCGCCCAGGACTGCCGATTGCTGCTCGCGGTCGGCGCAGATCTCCGTAAAGGCCGCCACCTCAATCCAGAGGCCGCCGCAGCGTTCGCATTCTCGCATCGCGCTGTCGCCAATCGTGATAGCCGACAAATCTATGCGGCACCGCGGACATTTTAGTACTGAGAGTTGTGCCGCCGTCGGCAGTGCGGCCGCGGCGCCGCACTTGGGGCAGTGTCTGCTGCCAATAAACATCATGGCAAAGCAGGATGGACAGGCGATCGTGGCCAGTTTCGATTCGCAGTAACGACACTGCGGCGCGTCTGACGAAATCGCGGCGCCGCAGTTCGGACAGTTGAGTGTTTGCGCTTGCATGGTCCGGAAATCCGGTACAGCTTAGCATTCCCTGTCGATCGTCGGCCACGGAAATCTCCCGACTTAAGAGTGGATCGAGGACATCCTGACCGCCTAAGCGTCGGCGCGCGAAAAACTACCAGCGGCTGTGCCCAAAGAGTCACCGCCGACTCGAAGCGGACCACTCAGAGCGTCCGAGATCAGCACTGGTTCGCAATTGCTTCGGGAGACTTCGCGTAATTTCCGGGGTGTGTCGTTGGCGGTTACTAAGCCACGGGCACAACCGGCGACATTGAGGTTATCTTGGGTTCGCTGCTTTCTCCACGTTGGCCAACATCATTCGCAACACGATTTTGGGAAAGAACTTACCGTTTACTACGACTCCGCTAATGCTTTCGGTGTTTCTGATGTTTTCAAGCGGATTGGCTTCCAGCAAAACAAGGTTGGCAATCTTCCCTGGCTCGATTGTGCCCAGCGTCGCTGATTCTCCGAGGAATCTCGCCGGATTACTTGTCGCTGCTTGTAATGCTTGCATTGGCGTTAATCCTGCCTTCACTAAGAGCGCAAGTTCCTGATGCAGACCGAAGCCCGCAACTGTATAAGGTCCGCCGTCAGTTCCGGCCATCATTGGCACCCCGGCGCGATTCATCTCGCCGACCACTTCCAGCTCCTTTTGAAATAGTCTTTTCTGGTAAGCAATAAACTCAGGCGTGCGGTAACGATAAAAGAAGTTCTTGTCCGGACTCCACCCTTCTCTGACTGATGCCGGAACATACTTAAAATGCGGATCCTGGGCTTTGCTGATGTCGTCAACAAATGCATTAACCTGCTTAGCCAGAAGGGTGGGAACTTGCCAGGTATTATTCCTCGCAAGCAGCGCCATCAATTGCGCCGCTTGCTCATTACTATATGTAGCCAGCATCCGGGTGCCGCGAGCGGCGATTCGGACCGGGATCACGCTGAAATCCTGGTTCCTGATAGGTGGCGATGGCCAATTTCGCAACTCGATTTCAGCAGTCGAACTTCCTTCCAGAAAGGTACCTAAATGCTCAACGCTTTTCTGACCGGCGTTTGATGCTTCCGACATGGTAATGGCAGAGGGAATATGCCCGACCAACGGTAATCCTTGTTCCTTAGCTGCCTGGACAATCGCAAAATAAGCGTCGCGCGGAACGCTATCGTAGACTTTGACAAAATCAGCGCCGTTGCGTTTAAGAAAATCCACGGCCTGTTTTCCTTCGGCAGCGCTGCTAACCGGAATCGCGTGGTCGGGGTTTGCTGGATTGGGCCCATCAATTACGGGACCACAGGCCACGAGGCGCAGACCGAGGAGACGCCCGGAAGCAACTGCTTCTCGCCACTCGAATAACTTTTGAAAATCACCACCCATGTTACGAACGCCGGTGACTCCGTTGGCGATAAATAAAGGAAACGTTCTTTCCGCTTCCTTGATATGAAAGTGCACATCCCACAAACCTGGAATCAAAAACTTGCCGGTTGCATCGATGACTTGCGCGTCTTTGGGAATGCGAACCTTTCCAGTTTGACCAATGGCCGCGATGCGATTGCCCGTAACGACCACCGTCACGTCGGGTCTCGGCGGGGCGCCCGTCATATCAATAACCGTAACGTGAGCGAAGGCAAGAGAGCTCGGTGGCTTAATAGCTGGTTGTTTGGCGATAATCTGGCTGAAGAAGATTAGGAGCAGCAACAAGGCTGATAACTTTCTCATTCAGTTCCTCGACATTTACAGGGATTGAGGGGAATTGGACACGAGGATTTGGACACCACCCACCCCATCAAGGTTCCGCTGATCACCTATCAGACAATCGAGAGTCCTGGTCGTGGCTGTCTATCCCAGCGGGAAGGCGAGCGTGCTTTGTGTCGGCGGAGATCGCCCGAAAACCGTGACCACAAACCTACCCCGCTCCCGAATTTTACTGGACGAACGTGCCCTCCCTATGCGATGCTGGCGCTTCAAATCTCCACGCGTATCGCAATTACTTCATTCGTCTCTGCCTGCCGTTAACCGCATGAGCACCGTGCTCGACGAAGCAGTTCTCGAAGACCGGCCAGAGCTTGATCTGTCGGCGCTCGCTTCCCTGCAATTGGAGCCTGAACGTCCGCTCGTGCTTTCGTTCGACATTGGCAGCTCTGGCTTTCGGGCGGCGTTGTTCGATAGCCGCGGAGACCAGGTTGAAGACCTAATCTACACCCCGACCAGCGACATCTTTACCGAGTTGAGTGGTGAAGTTGATCCCGATGCCGATGAATTGTTGGCATTGGCAATCAACTCGCTCAATCAGGCTTTACTGCGACTGCCAGTGCGCGTCTCACGCATCGACTATGTGACCGGATCGTGTTTCTGGCACAGCTTGCTCGGCGTCGATGATCAAGGAAACGCCATCACTCCATTACTCGGCTGGGCGGAACGCCGGGCAATCAACGAAACCATCGAGCTGCGCGCAAGACTTGATGAGCGAAAAGTTCACGCGCGCACTGGCTGTCGTTTTCACCCCAGCTTCTGGCCGGCAAAGCTGCTCTGGCTAAGAAAAGAGCGCGCCGAACTATTTCGCAAAGTGCGGCGCTGGCTTTCTTTCTCCGATTATTTTTCCCTGAAAGTTTTTGGAGCAGCCACCACGAGTTTGTCGATGGCCTCAGCGACAGGGTTGCTGAATCTGCAAGCATGCGCCTGGGATCAGGAACTTCTCGAGGAATTGGATCTATCGGTTGAACGATTACCCACGATTGCCGCGCCCGGCGAAGCGTTTCAGTTCCAGGCTGGTGCGGCTGCCTCAGCCTCGCCCGCTTTCGAAGGGGCAGTCTGGTTTCCGGCCATCGGCGATGGTGCGGCAAATAACATCGGCGCCGGTTGCGCCGGGTCAAACCGCGCTGCCTTGATGATCGGAACATCGGGGGCAATGCGGGCGGTGTGCGCCGAGAGTCCCCCGGCATCGCTGAGACCCGAATTGTTTTGTTATCGCGCCGATTGCAATCGGATCGTTCTGGGCGGCGCTTTGTCCGATGGCGGCGGGTTGTATCAATGGATGAAGCAAACGCTCTCTGGCCTTTACGATGACAACGAGATCCAGAGGTCGCTGGCCGCCATCGAACCTGATTCGCACGGCTTGACCGTCCTGCCATTTTGGTTTGGCGAACGCTCTACGAATTGGGCGACCTCAGCTCAAGGTTCGATCACCGGCCTGACCGGAAGGACCAAACCGGTGGAGATCATGCGCGCTGCGATGGAGGCTATTTGCTATCGCTTTGCTCAAGTTGCTCACGCTTTGAATTCCGTTATCGCCGTTTCCGAGTTCGTGGCCACCGGTAAAGCTCTCTTGTCATCGCGGGTTTGGACGCAAATGATGGCGGACGTGCTCGGACGGCGGATTGAAGTTTCCCGGATCAAAGAGGCTTCCTGTCGCGGCGCCGCCTTGCTTGCGCTGGAAGCTGTTGGCAAGATAGACAGTATCGAAACAATTGATCGGGATTTAGGTGAGGCTTTCGAGCCGGATATGAAGCGTCACGCGATTTATGCGCAGGCAATTGAGCGACAACAACAGCTTTACGACAAACTAATCGGGAGTTTCAAGTCTCAAGTTTAAGGTCTCAAGTTGTTTCGTTGACTTGAAACCTGAAACCTGAAACTTGAAACTTCAAACCTGAAACTGAAAACCTATGAGCGCAAGAATGAAAGAACAATCCGAAGCGACGCCCGAGCTGGATCAACTCTGCATCAACACGATTCGCGCGTTGACCCTCGACGCTGTGCAGAAAGCCAACTCGGGACACCCGGGCTTGCCGCTCGGCGCGGCGCCAATGGCCTATGTTTTGTGGACGCGCTTCATGCGCTACAACCCGAAGAACCCGTTGTGGGAAAACCGCGATCGCTTTCTGCTTTCCGCGGGTCACGGCTCGATGCTGCTTTATGCTTTGCTGCATCTTACCGGCTATGACCTTGCCCTCGACGAGATCAAAAACTTTCGCCAGTGGGAATCAAAAACTCCCGGCCATCCCGAATACGGTCTGACGCCGGGAGTTGAAATTACCACCGGCCCCCTGGGTCAGGGTTTTGCCAACGGCGTCGGGATGGCGATGGGCGCGGCCCACCTGGCCGCGAAATTCAATCAGAAAGACTTCCCGCTGATCGATCATTACGTTTATGGGATCGTCTCGGATGGCGATTTGATGGAAGGGGTAGCTTCCGAAGCCGCCTCTCTCGCCGGCCATTTGAAGTTAGGCAAACTGATCTATCTCTACGACGACAATCACGTCACCATCGAAGGCTTTACCAGTCTGGCTTTCAGTGAAGATGTGCCGAAACGGTTTGAAGCTTATGGCTGGCACACTTCGACCGTCGCAGACGGAAACGACCTGGGCGCGATCGAGGCCGCGATTCGCGACGCCCAATCAGTCGCCGACCGCCCGTCTTTGATTTCCGTCAAGACCACGATTGGTTACGGCATGCCCACCGCCGGGACCCGCAAAGCGCACAGTGATGCGCCGGGCGAAGACGCAGTGAAAGAAACCAAGCGGCATCTGGGCTGGCCCGAAGACAAACAATTCTTTATTCCCGAAGAAGCCCTCGCTCATTTTCGCCGCAGCGTGGAACGCGGTGCGCAACAGGAGCGCGAATGGAAAGAATTGGTCAAGCAATATCAGGAGAAGCATGACGAGCTGGGCGAGCTTTGGCAGCAGACCGTGAGCGGCGAGCTGCCGAAAGATTGGGAAACTCATCTGCCGGATTTCGCAGACGCAAAGGCGGTCGCGACCCGCGTTGCCAGCGGCCAGGTAATCAATGCCCTGGCGCCACACCTGCCGATGCTGATTGGCGGTTCCGCCGATCTCGGTGTCTCAAACAACACGGACATAAAGGACAGCGGCGATTTTGAGGCGGGAAGTTATGAGGGACGCATCATTCACTTTGGTGTCCGCGAGCACGCGATGGGCGCGACGTTGACGGGCATGGCCCTCAACGGCGGGCTGATTCCGTATGGTGGCACGTTCATGTGCTTTTCAGATTACATGCGGCCGGCAATTCGGCTCGCCTGCCTGTCGGAAGTCCAGGTGATTTACGTGTTCACGCACGATTCGGTTGGACTCGGTGAAGACGGCCCGACACATCAACCGATTGAGCATCTCGCCGCACTGCGGGCAATCCCGCACTTGTTCGTGGTTCGTCCGGCCGACGTTCATGAAGTGCGCGAGGCCTGGCGGCTGGCAATCATGCGTCGTAAGGCGCCCACGGCTCTGGCGTTAACACGTCAGAAGGTGCCGCTGATTGACCGCGAGAAGTATTCCTCAGCCGAAGGTTTGCGTAAGGGTGGATACGTGCTGGCAGAAGCAGTCAACGACGCGAGCAATAAAGTCAGTACCGGGAGCGATAGCGACCGGGTTGCTCCTCAGCTCATCCTGATCGCCACCGGCTCAGAAGTTTCACTCGCCCTGGAAGCGCGCGATCAGCTACAAAAAGACGGCATCCCGACGCGCGTAGTCTCAATGCCCTGCACTGAATTATTCGAAGAGCAGTCCCAAGCCTATCGCAACGAAGTTCTGCCAAAATCGATTACCGCGCGTCTGGCCATTGAAGCCGGAGTCCGGCAGGGCTGGGACCGTTACACCGGCGCCGACGGTGAAGTGATCTGTCTCGATCGCTTTGGCGCTTCAGCACCCGGCGATGTGGCGTTGGAGAACCTCGGATTCAATCTCGAGAACGTGCTCGATCACGCGCGTAAGCTCCTGAAGTAATCCTCCCCATGAAGGCAGTCAGAATAGTTTCCTTCGGCGGTGTTGAAGGCCTCGAAGTTGAAGACGTCGCGGATGCGCCGCGCGCGACTGCTGATCGTGTACGTGTTCGCGTGCGCGCGGCCGGCCTGAATCGCGCCGATATCCTGCAACGACTCGGCCGATATCCCGCGCCACCCGGATATCCCCAAGACATTCCGGGAATGGAATTCGCCGGTGAAGTGGTCGAGATTGGGGAAGACGCGCGGCGATGGAAAGTGGGCGATCGTGTTTTCGGGATCATCGGCGGCGGCGGCCAAGCCGAATACCTAACGGCGTCCGAGAGCACGCTCGCGGAAGTCCCTGCAAATCTGGACTGGGCTGAGGCCGCCGCGGTCCCTGAAGTCTTTATGACCGCGCACGACGCATTGTTCTCGCAATGCCGTCTGAAGATTGGTGAACGGGTTCTGATACATGCCGCGGGCTCGGGCGTCGGGACGGCGGCCATCCAACTGGTGCGCGCTGCCGGGGCGACCGCTTACGGGACTTCGCGCACCGCAGAGAAACTAGAGAAAGCAAAAGAGTTTGGGCTGACAGAGTCATTTGTTGCGTCCGGCGATCCAATGGACTTTGCTACGGCGGTAAAGAATTGGACGAATGGCTCAGGCGTGGACGTGGTTCTGGATCTGGTGGGCGGTGCCTATCTAAAAGCGAACCTGGAATCGATCGCGAGCCGAGGCCGGTTGATCTTTGTCGGGACCACCAGCGGATCGAAGGCTGAGATAGATTATGCCGTGGTGATGGGCAAGCGCCTGCGCATCATAGGCACTTCTCTGCGCACGCGCTCGCTGGAAGAGAAATCGACGGCGACCAGATTGTTTGCCGAGCACGTCGTGCCGCTACTTGCCAACGGCGCCGTGCGTCCGGTAATCGACAAGGTTTTCCGGCTTGAAGAAGTTCGGGTGGCCCACCAACGGCTGGAATCAAACGAGAGTTTCGGCAAGGTGGTCTTAATGATTGACTAGCGGCGAGGCTCTTCTTCGTGTCGCTTCGCGTTATTTCGGGATCGTTCCGTGATGGGAGTACGCTCACCAACTCACACTAAGAATCACGAAACTCAAAACTTCTTGGCGGTTGGGAGTTCGTGTGTGGAATTCGGCGCACCCAATCGCCCCGCCGCTTCGTCAGTGATAATACAGAGACCGTGACGGCCTTCGCTCGCCAGCCGCAAAACCAGCCGCCTGGCGTCTTCGTGGACGAGGCCCGCAGCTTCCAAGCCGCGATCGCTGAGCACCGCCCATCTTTCCTTTCCCAGTTCGCTAACCATATCCCTGAGTGATCGGATCTATTTTCCTTTGAATTCAGCCTTTCGTTTTTCGAGAAAAGCTTTCACGCCCTCGTCCTTGTCTTCACTCGAAAAGCAAAGCGCAAACAGGTCGACTTCGCGGCGTAAGCCTTCATCCAGATTCGATCTCGACGCCAGCTTGATGGCTTCCTTTGCCAGGCGCAGAGCAATCGGACTCTTGTCGGCCATCCGGTTGGCAATCTCCATAGTCTTAGTCTCGAGTTGATCGGCCGGCACCACATGGTTGACCAGTCCTAACTGGAATGCGGTCTTGGCGTCGATGATCTCGCCGGTCAAAATCAATTCCATCGCTTTACCTTCGCCCACCAGTCGAGTCAGGCGTTGCGTGCCGCCGCCGCCGGGGATAATTCCCAGATTGATTTCGGGCTGTCCGAACGAGGCGCTTTCGCTGGCGACGCGCACGTCACAGGCAAGGGCCACCTCACATCCCCCTCCCAAACAATAACCGTTGACCATCGCGATGATGGGTTTGGGAAACGTGTCCACCGCGTTGAATAGCCCCCGCTCGAGCATGATTTCGCGTTGCGAGATCGCCGTGCGCTCGGCAAATTCCGCAATATCCGCGCCCGCAATGAAAGCTTTGTCGCCCGCACCGGTGATGACCACCACGCGCACGGAATCGTCGGCCCGCAGTTCATCGAGCACCGCGGCGCCTTCGGCTCGCGTTTGAATATTGAGCGCGTTTCGCTTCTCAGGGCGATTGATGGTGATTACGGCAACTCGATCGCGACGATCGAGCAAAATAGTCTCGTAGCTTTCACTCACAGTTGGGGCTCCGATTTTTCTTTGATTTGAATTCAGAAAAAGTAAACCACAAAGCCGCGGCGGACACCAAGCCGGGTCTTAGAGCTTGAGGGTGAAGCGATGCTCGAAGAAGGCGGCCCAGGCATCGTGCGCTTTGCCGGCGAGCTGCGGGACGTTCTTGACTGTGAAGTCGGATATCTTCACGCCCTTCTCAATCTGCTCCCAAGTCAGGGGCATCGAGACCGGCGCTTTGTCTCGCGCTCGCGCGCTGTAGGGCGCAGCAATGGTTTTGCCGCGCGCATTTTGCATCGCGTCGACATATACCTGTTGTTTTTGGCGTTTAGCCAGCGAACGCTGGGTGGTGGCGATTTTGGGCGCGCGTTGGGCCACCTCATCGGCCAAAGCGAACGCAACGGCGGCGACTTTCCGGTAATCGTATTTGGGTTTCAGCGGCACGTAAATGTGGATACCGGAAGAGCCGGAGGTCTTGGGAAAAGCCGGCAAGCCAAGTTCGTCGAAAACTTCACGACAGACCAGGGCCACATCCAGAACATTTTTCCACGGGGCTTCCTTCGGATCGAGATCGAGCATGAAGTAATCGGGCTTATCCAGATGTTTGATCGGCGAGTGCCAGGGGTGCTGTTCAATCGTTCCCAAATTTACAAAGTGCAGCAGCGAACCGATCGTGGTAAAGACCGCATAGTTCAGTTCACGCCCCTCCTGATTAACCAAAGGGACCGACTTGATGAACGGGGGCGCGCTCTCGAGATCCTGCTGAAAAAACATTGGGGCTTTGATCCCGCGCGGGTAACGCTGGAGAATCGCCGGCCGGTCTTTTAGAAACGGCATAATCAACGATTCGACTTGCAGGTAATAACAAAGCAGAGCAAACTTCGTAATCTTTTCCGCCGGCCAATAGACCCGATCCAGACTGGTAAGCGACACCCGCTCTCCCCGGACCTCCAGGATCAGATCACCCTTGGGCGACTTAAGCGCGAGGAACTCTTTAGAAGAGACTCCGGAACCCTCGCGTGCGCGAGTGCGCTTAACCCCTCCCCGCTGAGGTTGCTCGGCTGATTTGGTTTTCTTTGTAGCCACTGTGGTTCGCCGCAATATTAGCACCCCAGCCCCGCGACCCAGCGAGAAAGTGGATCCACACCTGCATCACGCACCAGTGTGCTTGCTACCCGCTTAATCGTTAATTGACAGGCCCAAAACGGGTTTCGTATACTGCCAAAGTTGAAAATGACTTTCAAAATCAGCCAATCTGGTCTTAAAACTGAGGTTTTTGAGTGTTCGCTAACTTATCTAACAAATATTCACTGGTCTTTCTGATCGTTATGGCTGCGGCGCCCTTCTGCTGCGCACAGGAGCCGTTACCGCAATTACGCGGAAGAGTTCTCGATCCTAACCACGCCCGCGTGGCGGGTGCTACGGTTGAAATCCAAACCGCGAATTCAAAGACCTCGGCGGTTACCGATCAGAATGGTGAGTTCTCTTTCACACTCGCCGCGGGCGCATATGAGTTGAGAGTCGCCGCCGACGGCTTCGCCGAAGTCACTCAGCAGGTCAACCTCAGGAAAGTCCGGCCGGACAATCTGGAAATCGTCTTGCCGTTGGCGGGCTCGACCGCGACCGTCACTGTCGTTGCGGCCGACGTCGTGGGCTATCGGACTGATTCGATAAGCAGCGCCACGAAAACGCTCATACCCCTGCGCGATATTCCACAATCGATTTCAGTGGTGACCAGCGAACAGATTAGAGAACAGTCGATGGATAGCATCGCTGACGTGGTTAATTATGTTCCGGGTATTACTGCCCATCAGGGTGAAAACAATCGGGACCAACTGGTAATTCGCGGCAACAGCACCAGCGCGGACTTTTTTCTCAATGGCGTGAGGGATGACGTTCAGTATTATCGCGATCTCTATAACGTCGAACGCATAGAAGCGTTGAAAGGCCCTAACGCAATGACCTTTGGCCGGGGTGGCGGTGGCGGCGTTATCAATCGGGCAACCAAGGAAGCCGGTTTTTCTGCTCTTCGCGAAATCTCCCTACAGGCTGGCTCGTTCAAGAACAAACGACTGACGGCGGATATTGATCAGCCGCTCAGCGACAAAGTCGCATTTCGAGTAAACGGGTTATACGAGAACTCGGGCAGCTTTCGACAATTCGTGAGGCTCAAGCGGTACGGAATCAATCCCACCCTTACTATCGCCCCCGGATCGCGAACCAGGATCACTTTCGGTTTTGAACATTTCCATGATGCGCGGGTGGCTGACCGCGGAATTCCATCGTTTCAGGGAAAACCGGCGGACCTTCCCATCGAAACTTATTTCGGCGATGCCAACAACAGTCATGTCCGGGCCCGAGTGGATCTCTTTTCTGCAAGCGTCCAACATCAGGTTGGACGCCTCAGTATCAGCAACCGCACGCAGGTTGGCGATTATGACCGCGACTATCAGAATTTTGTTCCCGGCGCGGTGAACGCCACGAAAGCCCAGGTTGCGCTATCGGCTTATAACAATGCCACCCAACGCCGAAACCTTTTCAATCAATTCGATCTCACTTACATGATGTCCACGGGACGGATTAAGCACACCTTGCTGGGCGGAGTAGAGATCGGACGACAGCTAACGGATAACTTTCGCAACACCGGTTTCTTCAACAACACGACTACCTCCGTTTTCATCCCCTACGACTCTCCGGTTGTCAGCACCCCAGTGACGTTCCGGCAGAGCGCGACGGATGCGGACAATCATTTAAGGACCAATCTCGCGGCGAGCTATGTTCAGGATCAAATTGAGATTTCCCGTTATGTTAGGCTAATCGGCGGCCTTCGCTTCGATTACTTTGACCTTCAGTTTCGCAATAACCGCAACGCCGAGAATCTAAGACGCATTGACCGGCTGGTTTCGCCCCGAACCGGAGTGGTCATAAAACCGGTTTCGGCTTTGTCTCTCTATGCGAATTACAGTGTGTCTTATCTGCCCAGCAGCGGCGATCAGTTCTCTTCCCTTACCAGCATCACTCAGCAAGTGAAGCCCGAGAAGTTCAGTAACTACGAAGCGGGGGCCAAGTGGGACGTCCGCCGTAACCTCGCTTTTACCACGGCAGTCTACCGTCAGGATCGAACTAACACGCGGGCGACGGACCCAAACGATCCGACTAAGATCCTGCAAACGGGTAGTCAGCGCACAAATGGATTTGAAGTGGGATGGAACGGGAGTGTCACCCGCTCGTGGAATTTGGCCGGAGGATACGCTTATCAGGATGCGTTTATTTCCAGCGCCACCACGGCCGCTCCCATCGGAGCGAGAATCGCCCAGGTGCCCCGCCATACGTTTTCTCTCTGGAACAAGTATCAAGCGCTGCCGCGGTTAGGATTGGGCCTCGGCATCGTTCAGCGCTCGGACATGTTCGCGGCGATCGATAACAAAGTCGTTCTTCCCGGCTACCTCAAACTGGATGCGGCTGTTTATTTCCGTATTAACGAACAATTCAAACTTCAGACGCATTTTGAAAATCTGCTTAACCGGAAGTATTACCTGAACGCGGATGGCAACAACAATATCTCACCGGGTTCTCCGCGCGGAGTGCGCGTGGGACTGACCGCCAGATTCTAATTGTCGCCAGGATCGCGACGAAAAAGTCCACGCTCACCGGCGGCAGTCCCTGTTTGAGTCCGCGAATTGCATAGCGACTGCTGTACCAACTTTATCTGCGCTTTCACTACTTCGTTTCCCTGGTTAGTTGAGATGGCGGAGAGAATCGAGGTGTCTCAATTTCCGACGAGCGCTGTCTCTTGGCGTTAAAAGAGTACACGGTCGAGCTGGGCTAGGGGGCCTTGAGAACAATGTCAATCAATCTGAAAAAGCTATCGCATCAGGTGGTCGTAATCACCGGAGCCACCAGCGGGATCGGCCTGGTTACCGCCCGCATGGCGGCTGCGCGAGGCGCCGGTGTGGTGCTGGTAGCTCGGACTGAAGAATCGCTGCGAAAGCTAGCGAACGAACTCAGAGAGCGCGGCGCCCGGGCTGATTACGTCGTGGCCGACGTTGGCGATCCTCAGCAGGTACGAAGTGTCGCCGACTTTGCGGTTGAAAGATTCGGAGGGTTCGACACCTGGGTTAACAACGCGGGTGTTTCGATCTACGGAAGAATCGAAGACATCCCGCTGCGAGATCAACGGAAATTGTTTGATACGAATTACTGGGGTTTGGTACACGGATCGTTGATCGCAGCCGAGCATTTGAAAACTCGCGGAGGGTCGATTATCAATCTCGGCAGCGCTCTTTCCGATCGTGCTATTCCACTCCAGGGCGTTTACTGCGCTTCCAAACATGCGGTCAAAGGGTTTACTGATGCGTTTCGAATGGAACTTGAGCATGACGGGGCGCCAATCTCGATCACTCTGATCAAACCTTCGTCGATTGATACTCCTTACCGCCAACACGCACAGAACTACATGCGGAGTGAACCAAAGAATCCGGCTCCGGTTTATGCTCCGGCCACCGTTGCGGAAGCGATTCTTTACGCGGCCGAAAATCCGGTACGCGATCTTTTTGTGGGCAGCGCGGGCAAGGCCCTTTCAACTGCGGCCGCGCTCGCGCCCCGATTGGTGGACAGGTTTATGGAGTTGGGTATGTTTCGAGCACAAAAACTTGATCATCCCAGCGCCGGTCCACACAACGGTCTGGATTCGCCTTCGGGATCTTTGCTCGAGCGGGGCGGCTATCCCGGCCACGTGGCAAAAATTAGCTTCTACACCAAAGCCATGATACATCCATTGATCGCCGGCGGACTGTTCGTGACTGGTTTAGGATTGGCCTACCTGGTTAAAAGAAAGTTCAGCCGAAACGGGCCAGACAGATCCGCAGTTAAGGAGAAGTCGAATTCACCGAAGGCGATACGACGCCGTCAACAAAAAGCTACTCAGAGCATGGAGAGATTCTATGAATCACCGTGAAATTGCCTACGCGCTGTTGCGCGCGACCAGCGGCGTAATCTTCCTGTTTTACGGAATTCCCAAGTTCAGGCTGGGCGTCACTAATTTCGTCGGCGGAATGAACCAACAATTTTCCGGCAAACTTCCGGCGGCGATGGTGATGCCGTTTGCCTACTTCATTCCTTTTGCCGAAGTGATCTCGGGCGCTTTGATTATGCTCGGCTTGTTCACGCGCGTCGGATTGACGTTGTCCGGCGTGCTGCTGATCGGACTTACGTTCGGAATGGTGATCCTTGGCCAGGCGAACACCGTCGCCCATAACCTTCAATATGCGCTGGTGAATTTTGTTCTGTTGTGGTTCGTGGACATGAATCGCTATTCGCTTGATTCACTTTTCCATCGCAAAGCCACCGTGGGATTCACAACCTGAGTTACGTAGGCTGCGGAAGTCGGTACCTATTCAAGCGCAAATATCAATCTTGCATAATTGCCACGCGGCGCTCAATGTCCTCTCCGGTGATTTCCAGGTAACAGCTCTTCAGCAGCTGTTTTCGTGAAGGATCTGACGTGCTCAGGTAAGCCGAAACGATTTTATTCGATTCAGTGCCCACAAAATATTTCAGTGGCCCCATTCGGTTCACAGCTGACGACGCCTGGGAGGGATCGCCACGCACGATGTCGTCGATAGAACTCGCGATCGTCTGGCGAATTGAAAATGCTAATAGCAAAGGCGCGCCGATAACGAACAAAGAGCCGAGTAGCGCGATGAGTGCACGGGTGAAAATCGAAGTGTCCGTCCGCGGGCTCCGCAGTGCTCTAACTCCGTTTCGCAGATAAACGATGCCCGTAAGAAATGGTGTGAATCCAAATATTCCAATTAGCAGCACCAAACCCGCGACGCTAAAGGGAAGGAGCCCCAGTCCAATCGTTAAGCAGAAAATCCCGCCCACAAGTAAGCCAAATCCGACCAGCTCGTTCCAAACTTGAAATCCCGCTCTGCCGAGCAGCCAAAGTCCCAACACGATGATTTGCAATCCACTGAAGAAATACACAGGCAACTGGTAGTTATCGAGGAGCGGCGGACCCGCTAAGCCTCCGCGAAAAACGAAAGGATCAAAAGCAAAGCATAGAATTGGGGCGACGATTCCGAACATCACATCGAAAATTACTTGCGGCCTCGAAACTTGCTCAGCAAACTGACGCCGCCAGAAGTCTTTCTTTGAAGGCTTCTTAAAGATTGAATCCCTGTCCATTACGCTCACAACTTCCATCGTCCACTCCAATCGCAGAAACTGGTGGTCAAGCGGCATTGCTTGCCGGCGCCGGCTCGGGCGGCGCAAACTTATCTTTCCAGCGAATCCTGCCCGTCACCTGCATCACCACGAACAAAGTAAGGATTGAACCGATCGTGATCGCCAGACCGGTAAAGCCTTTCAGGAAGAACGCGTAAGAAAACGCCACCAGGTAGATAAATTGCGCGAGCGCGGCCTCCCTGGTCGCGAACCGTGTGCCGACGACCAGCCGCAGATAGGACACCACCAGAAAGATCGAGACGGCTGAAGAAATCCCAAATGCCAGATGTATCGAGACGTGATCGACCAGGTAAGCGAGGAGCAGATGAAAACTAAAGAAGGCAGCAGAGAGAAAAAAGTAGTTCATCGGGTGCAGTTCGATGCCGCGCATCGTGGTGATGATGAGCATTAGGAAGAAAAAGAAAAACAGCGATACGGGCGCAAAGAAACTGATCCGGCCTGCCAATGGTCCGGGTTGTAATTTTTCGGGCATCGTCATCGCAATCTGATAACCGGAAACCAGGTTCTTGTAATTCCAATTGAGATTCCAACCGTTGCCACTTTCGAATTTCTCAGTCGGTGAAAGCGTGTTGTCGGGAAAATCGATGTCCTTAAAATTCGTGGTCATCTGCAAGGAAAAATCCCGGACCTGTGAAATATCTCCCCGTGGTTGTGACTGATCGTTGCCGTTGATGACAGCCCCGCCGAAACTATAATGCCAGTCATTCAAACCCTGGGATTTGTAGGCGACTTTCAGCGTGGCGGCCTTCCCGGCTGCGATCGGCACAGTTCCGCTGACGCCGTTTTGGGCATTGCTCGCGGCTACCGGAGCGTCATCAATCGTGAAAACCAGATCGTCATAGATTGCCTGCGCGGTGGGAAAATTCAGAGTGAAAGTCACTTTCTGATCCTTTTCACTGGTGTTGCGAAACACATACGCGCCGGCGAAACCTACTTTGTAAGTGCTGTACCAAAGCAGCCCTTTCTGCCGGTGCTCGAGATTGAGATCGACTTTTAAGTGGCTGCTTTCCAGCGGCAGCCGTTTGACCAGTTTCTCCTGGGTCTCTCGCTCGATCTTCTTGCCATTCTCGGTCGTGACTTCTTTCTTAGGCACCAATTCTTCAAAGGAAGCCGTCGGTGGGGCCTGGTTCTGCGATGTTCCCCAGGTTGAAGATACGCGGCTTTCAGATGAGCTATCTGAGCTGTAGGTCCTTTGAAAGATCGTGGTGCCGAGAATTGCCCAGGCCACGGCAGTGCATAGAAAAATGAAAATAATGGCGGCGATGCGTTTAATCATCGAAGTGCTCCTCGGATTAGAGGCGTGGTTAGCGCGATCAAATTTGAATGGCTCGAACATAATTCGCGATTTAGTATTGCGATTGTCGACTCAAACGATATTCGCGACAATGTGGCTGTCCACATGAGCAATCCGTGATTAGGTACACTGCTCACCCGTTGCTTCCGTTCCAGGGCTTTTTTTGTTGTCCGTAAAACCTTACGCTGCAGGTTGAGCCGCTAACGTTGGGTTCAAATCCGGAAACGAGCCCCGGCCGAAAAAGACATGCCAGGCCAATGAATCAAGCACCGGCAGACGAAAAGCAGCACAGCCGAGTTCGATTAACAACGGTATCTGAATCGTGGCGATCACTCGACGCATCCAGAGCCGGGACACAAATCGCGCGCGAAACAATTCGCCTGAGTAGGCGTCCAACGCTTTAACGTCGCGACTTTCCAGGTAGCTTTCAATCGCAGCCGCGGCAAACGTCGAGAGTCTCATGCAGGGATCCAATCCGCCCGCCGTCAGTGGGGATACGGCGCCGGCAGCGTCACCGACGAGCAGCCCTTGAGAATTAGCGATTCGTCGCAAGACGCCACCGACCGGAATTCTGCCGCCGCGACGTTCCCTTAATTGCGCTTCGCGCAAATCCACTACGCCGGTCAGACTTGCGCGAAATTCCTTTAAGGCTCTAAGCGGCTCAAACCGTGCTGGATAGCCGCCGACGCCGAGATGAACTTCCCTGCCGTCGTGGACCACCCAGGCCAGATACCCCGGCGCCAGAAGCGGGTCCAGGAAACAATGAAATCGCGGCGGACCTTCCAAAGGAACGCCGGTGAGCACTTCTTCCACTCCGACGATCCATTCAGTGTTTGCGTCGAGACCCAGATCGCGGCTTACTCGTGAATTTGCTCCGTCGGCTCCCACCAGAAATCGGGTTTGTACCCAGCGTGAAAATGACGGGCCATCGAACCGCACAACCAAATCATTTTTGAGAGGTGAGAACCCGGCATACTGCACTCGCGGCAACCACTCGACTCCCGCGTTGATGCATTTGTTGAGAAAGCGCTGATACAAATCAGCCATCCGGCCGACGCGAAATTCGTCGTGTGGACTGCTCAGTTCCAGTGGGTGGCGCGCCGGCGAATAAAGGGTTACGTGTCGCACTGGCGGACCCAGACAATCTTCCGGAAGGGCAAAATCTTCCAGGGTGCGGCGAACAAATATTCCGGTGGTATGTATCGATTGATCCAGAGAGGCTTTGCGATCTGCGAGCAACACCGAAAAGCCGCGTTCGCCGAGCAAGCGGGCACACTGCAGGCCGGCCAATCCGGCGCCTACTACCACCACATCATACTTTTCCATTTTTTTATTTCGAGCTTCGGGTTCAGAGTTGAAACTTGGTTTGCCTGTGCAGCGGGCTGTTTTCGTGACCGATCACGACGTGTGTCACCCACTCACCTTCGTTAACGAGCAAGGTGGCGGCTTTAACGTCGGGCGGCAAATCGAAAGCAACTTCGGTGGTGTAGGCTTCCCCGGGCCGCAGCGCCGTCGTCAGGGCCGTTCCGGCGGTCTGCGCCGCTTCGAGGGCGCGTTGACCTTCACTCGAGGGTGCGTACTTGTTGCCGCGCTCATCGATCAGCGTCAAGACACGACTGTTGGGAAAAAGCTGTGCATCGCCCCGCTGCGAGGAAATTGTGTGTTCGTCAAACCGGGTCTTAATGGTGACGATGGTGTAAAGCCCGTGCGCGGTAGATTGGTTGGTGGGGGTTCCCAGGGTCTTTGTCTGCCGGGTGTTTACGATCGAATAGGCAAGATGGCAATCGATTTCGCAGAAATGCTTCTCAACTCCGCGAGCGAGAGCCGTTTCTTTGCTGACAAACGAAAAGATGAGAATCGCCGCCAGGTAAGCGCCCACGATTAATCCCATTGCCAGCAGGATGACCTTCGCGCGTCCCTGCTTTTTCACGATCAGCGATTGAATCAACCCGAGTATGGCCACGCCGAAAAGAAAACCGGTCCCCAGAAGCGCCAATACCCCGATGGGGGCGGCGAGATTCACATTCGTATTCATGTCGTTTCTCCGGTCGAGATCCTTGGCAAAGCGCTTTGCCGAGCAAAGCTAAAAGGCAAAAAAATTTTGGGACGCAGGGAGCTAGGTCGACTTTCGCATCCGGCCGATCACCGCCTCCATGTGGTTGAGATAGCGTTCCAGGGCCCGCCGTCCGACGATGGTCAGACTGTATTCGGTCTTAGGTGTTCGGCCCTCGAAACTCTTGACACAGGATACGTAGCCCGCGTCTTCAAGTTTGCGCGCATGGACACTAAGATTGCCGTCGCTGGTCTTCACCGAATGCTTGAGTTCGTTAAAGGTCAGCGACGCGTTGACCGCGAGTGCGCTGATGATGCCCAGTCTGAGCCGCTCGTGAATCAAGCGATCAATCTCATGCATGCTCATTGGCGCCTCATGCACGGACTTCAGCTTGGTCCTTTCCGGGCGCGCTTTCCTGGTGTCGTGCTTCAGTGCTTGTGTTTTAGCCGCCATATCTCCTCGCAATGATTGCTCCAAAAATTATGTGCAGTCCGCCAAAGCCGGCGGCCATTAGCCAGTTACCCCAGGAGCTCGGAGTAAACAGGCCCGCCGCGCCCATTACCATAAAGCAAATTCCCATCATCGGGACGACGCTCACGGAAAACATTCCGCCAGTCACTACTCCGGTGCCATACAAGAGCAGCCACATTCCCGGAATTGATCCGGTTAGTCCCGCCCGGAACAGTACGACGGTCAAAAGCGCACCGGCGACCATCGGGGGCGAAAGGCTGAAGAGCACTTTGCGACCCGGACCCGAGAACAAAGGGACGCCGGTAGCTCGGGCCTTTCTATCCATCAACCAGCCGGCAATCAAGAGCGAGATGATGGCTTCCGCGATCCAGGTTCCCAGCCATCCGCGCGGCGTTCGCTGATGAGCGGCGATGTAAGTTGCGATCAGCGCCGAGCATCCAATCGCGACCTGGCCCCATCCCGGCACGGCCGTGAAAGACGCGGCCCGCTCCATCGTTTCGCGGATATAACGCAGATTATCCATCGCCCGATCGTGGAGCGCGGGCGGAGGGTCGGGCGGGGTTGGAGCAAGTCTCACCGTCATGGGCAAGCAAACTCTAAAGCCAAAGAGTCTGCTGTGTCAAGTACTTTGCCGGGCAAAGAAGGCAAAACACAGAAGCCACTGATTTAGAGATCAGGACACCGAATAAGCGTGGGGATTTTGGAATAGGCTCGCTAAATCGGCGGGCTATCGCCGGCGTCGATCGTTTCCATCAGCTTCTGCCAGTCGGAACCCAAACGCCCCTGCAAAATGCGCACGCAACGGTTCCAGCGCAAGATCGCGTCGTCATTTCCGCGGGGCCTGATCGCTTCCGCCTGGGCAAAGTAATCCAACGCTTTTTCGAACAGAGGCGTGACCATGTAGGGAGATCGACCGGCCGCCAGTTGGGCCTTGGCTTGCCGCTCGTGAAGAATTCCAGCGTAGTAAAGGCGCTCGTATGGGTCGGTCAACTGCTGGAAGGTAGCCTCCGCTTCGCTGTAACGGTCCGGTGCATTGCCGGTGAATTGATCCGTGATCGACAGGCCGAGCAGACGCAACGCGGTTTGATTGTCCGAATCGGCGGCCAGGATATCGCGGCATATCGATTCTGCTTCCCCCGGCTCATTTAGATTGCGATAAAGTTCCGCCTTTGAAATGGCTTCCGGGATGCCACCTGTCGAAATGGGTTTTAGTTGTAGATCCATGCCGGCCCTCCGGGTGATCTTTAGATTTCGACTTCGATGTCCGAACCGTCCACGCGCACGCTATAGCTGTTTACGCTGCTGGCGGCCGGCGGGCCCAGGACCTGGCCGCTGGTCACATCGAACGCGGCTCCGTGCCAGGGGCAAGTTACCTCGGTGCCGTTGATTTCACCTTCGCAAAGCGGTCCGCCCACATGAGTGCAAGTGTTGTCGATGGCGTGAAACGAACCTGCGATGTTGAAGACAGCAATTTCGTTTCCATTTACCTCGATTAACTTTGCCTGGCCGCTGGGAATCTCGTCAGTCTTCGCTACCTTCACGAACTCTGGCATGACATCTTCCTTGGATTCGTTTGAATTTGCGATGAGCTTATCAACAGTGCGGGCCTCCCACAAGCCAGGAATCATTTCGTCTTCCGGCGCGTCAGTTTTCGCAGGAACCAGCGCACTGGATCATAAAAGTCATCTACCACGCGCTCTTTCAGCGGGATGATGGCGTTGTCGGTGATGTGGATGTCTTCGGGGCAGACTTCGGTGCAGCACTTGGTGATGTTGCACAAGCCGATGCCCAGTTCGTTCTTGAGTAATTCCGTTCGATTCAAGCCGTCCAGGGGGTGCATTTCCAGCCCCGCGATGCGCACAAAGAAGCGCGGGCCGCCGAACTGCTCATGTTTTTCGTGATCCCGCAACACGTGGCAAACGTCCTGGCAGAGAAAGCATTCGATACACTTACGAAACTCCTGCACGCGATCGACTTCGCGCTGATCCATCTTCCATTCCACGTCAGGCCGGGGCGTGAAGGGCGGAATCTTACGGTTGACTCGATAATTCCAGGAGACGTCGGTAACCAGGTCCTTAAGTACCGGGAAAGCCTTTATCGGCTGGACCGTAATCGGTTCGTCAAGCGGCAGGGCGTCGAGTCGCGTTTTGCAGGTCAGGCGAGGCCGGCCATTGACTTCCGCCGAGCAGGAGCCACACTTACCGGCTTTGCAGTTCCAGCGCACGGCGAGATCAGGCGCGGCGTGCGCTTGAATGTAATGCAACGCATCAAGCACGACCATGCCCGGGGCGATCGGCACCTGGTATTCGACCAGGTCGCCGCCTTCACGGTCGCCACGAAAGACTTTGAAAGTTGCGTCAGCCATTCTCGCTTGGCGGGCAGTAGCCCGTCTCTGAAAAATTATTTTTGCTCGATGATTTGGTTCAAATCCGGCGGCACCTCCCCAATCGGCGCCTGACTCAACCGCATCGCCTCGCCATCGCGCGAGATGATGTTATTCAGCTTGCTCCAATGCTCGTCATAGTCAGGATAATCGATTCGGCTGTGCGCGCCGCGACTTTCTCTGCGCTCCAGCGCGCTGAGAGCCACGGCTTCAGAAACCGTCAGCATGGCTTTGAGATCGCGGGCCAGATGCCAGCCGGGATTGAATAAGCGCGAGCCGTCAACCTGAACCCGGGTCGCGCGCTGTTTCAGTTTCTGAATCTCATCAAGACCACGTTTTAGATCCTCTTCGCTGCGAAAAATACCTACGTAGTTCTGCATCGTTTCCTGTAAGTCGCGATGCAGGTCGTAAGGACTGTCGCCGTCGCTGCGCTCGAAAGGAGCGAGCATTTCGCGCGTGGCCTCGTCGACCTCAGCCTCGTCAGCAGCGGTAGGACTAACTTGCCCGGCATGTTCCGCGGCGCTCAATCCCGCCCGCCGGCCGAACACGAGCAGATCTGAAAGCGAGTTTCCGCCCAGCCGGTTCCCGCCATGCAAACCGGCGGCGGCTTCGCCGGCGGCGAACAGTCCCGGCACATTCGATTGCGCGGTTTCGGCATCGACGCGGATTCCGCCCATCATGTAATGGCAGGTCGGCCCAACTTCCATCGGCCCTTTGGTGATGTCCACGTCAGCGAGTTCCCGAAACTGGTGATACATGCTCGGCAGCTTTTTCTTCACATACTCAGCCGGCTTGTGCGATATATCGAGGTAGGCGCCGCCGTGTTCCGTGCCGCGGCCTTCTTTCGCTTCGGTGTAAATCGCGCGCGCCACGACGTCGCGTGTCGAAAGATCCATTCGTTCGGGATCATAGCGCTCCATAAAACGCTCGCCGTCTTTGTTGCGCAGCACGCCGCCTTCACCGCGAACTGCTTCCGTGACCAGAATTCCCTGCACGCCCGGCGGCCAGACCATTCCCGTGGGATGGAACTGCACGAATTCCATGTCCATCAATTCAGCGCCCGCATCGTAGGCCAGGGCCATCCCGTCCCCGGTGTATTCCCACGAATTTGAAGTGATCCGCCAGGCCTTGCCGATGCCGCCCGTGGCGATGACAACTGACTTCGCCTTGAAGACAATAAAGCGCCCATTTTCTCGCCAGTATCCGAACGCTCCGGCGATCCGGTCGCCGTCTTTCAGAAGTCGCGTGATCGCGCACTCCATGTAGACATCGATACCCAGGTTGACACCGCGATCCTGCAGCGTGCGAATCATCTCGAGGCCCGTGCGATCACCGACGTGGCAGAGTCGTTTGAAAGTGTGGCCGCCAAAAGCGCGCTGCAGGATATTTCCATCGGCCGTCCGGTCAAAAAGCGCGCCCCACTGTTCCAGCTCGCGAACGCGCTCGGGCGCTTCTTGCGCATGGATCTGGGCCATCCGCCAGTTGTTCAGAAATTTTCCGCCACGCATCGTGTCGCGAAAATGCGCGCGCCAATTATCGGTCCGGTCAACGTTGGCCATGGCCGCCGCAATGCCACCCTCGGCCATGACCGTGTGCGCTTTGCCAAGCAGCGACTTGCAAACCACGGCGACGCGAGCGCCCTGAGCCAGCGCTTCGATCGCCGCGCGCAATCCCGCGCCACCCGCGCCGATGATCAAAACGTCGTGCTCGTGGGTCTGGTATTTTTCCGTCACAGTAATCTCAAATCGCTAATCACGCCCGCCGACACCAGCCGAACGTACAGATCGGCGAGCCCTACCGAGAACAGGCTCAACCAGGCGAAAAGCATGTGCCGCGCGTTAAGAAACGAAACGCCTCGCCAGGCAGTATGCCGAGGTCCACCAGCCACCACACACGAGAAACAATCCACATTGCCGCCAATGATGTGTCTGAGCGAATGGCATGACAACGTGTAGCACGAGAGTAGAATGATGTTCGTCAGTAACACCAGTGAGCCCACGCCGACTCCGAAATGTTTACCGGCCGGCGAGTCAAACCAGAAAGCCGAGATCGCGTCGTACCACAGGATGACCAGAAAGATGATCGCGACGTAAAGAAAATAACGATGCAGGTTTTGGAGGATGAAGGGAAACCGAGTTTCGCCGCTGTAACGATGCGCATGTGATTCGCCGATGGCGCATCCCGGCGGATCGAGAAAGAACGCTCGATAGTAGGCTTTACGGTAGTAGTAACAGGTAGCGCGAAAACCGAGCGGCGCCCAGAGAATCAGAATTGCCGGTGACAGCGGCCACCACTTTGGTTTGATTAATGGCGAATAGAACGGTGAAAGGTAGGGGCCAAACTCGTAATAGTTGTTTTCGAAGGTTCGCCAGGTCGCATAGACACTGAACGCCCCCAGGATCAGCACTACCGGAATCAGTTCAACCCACCACGCATCGCGGCGCATCGTCGCGCCAAAACCTGTGCGTGCAGTCGCGCTCTTGGAATCAGCCATGGGAATCGCGCGGTTCTCAGTCCCTTAAGGTTCGCTGCATTCTAGCGTCTCGAAAATAGGTTTACAATGAAACCTATACCCGCATCTCGACATTAATGGAAAGAAGAATTTGAGTTTCGTGATGTTTCGGATCACGAAAAGATTACTCAGATTTGAATTTCAACGTCGCCTTGCTTCGCTTCGCACCTTCTTCTGCAACCCTTTTCAAGGCACCAGTACCACCTTGCCGATGTTCTTTCGCGCTTCCATGTAGCTGTGAGCGTCCGCAATCTGTTCGAAAGGAAACGCTCGATCGACGTGAGGTTGCACCCATCCCTCCGCCACGCCGCGCATGATCTCCTGCGTCCAGCTGGCAACTTTGTTCGCTTCTCCCCACATGTGACCGAGGTTGAGACCAAACACTCCCTTGTTGCGGCTCATCAGGCCCAGTGGATGAAATTTGGGTGTTTGGACCACGGCTTTTAGCGCGCGCAGCTTCCCGCGGATTCCGTTAGCCGATGCGGTCGACATGCCAAAAACTCCCATGCGCCCGGTGGTCCGCAACGCGCGATAAGTCTTTTTCCAACTCGCTCCGCCCAGCGGATCGATCGCCAGCTCAACGCCGCGACCGTCCGTGAGATCTTTTAAGACCGGCAGCCAATCCTGATTTCGATAATCGATCGCGTGATCCAATCCCCTTTGTTTGAGGAAATCGTGTTTCCCGGCGCTGGCAGTTCCGTAAGTCCTGGCTCCGATGTGTTTCGCGATATCGAGCGCTGCGAGTCCGACGCCGCCGCCGGCATTGTGAATCAGCACTGAGTCACCTTTTGACAGGCCGCCCATGGTTACCAAAAGCGCCCACGCGGTCAGGTAATTCACGGGGATGGCCGCGCCCTGTTCGAAGGTCAGGTTGTCCGGCTTCTCAAAAACCTGTAAAGCCGATACCGCGACCAACTCTGCTTGTCCGCCAAACCTCGTCATAGCGATTGATGGTCTGCCTATCAAGCTGTTCGGAACATCCTCGCCAACCGCTTCGATCAATCCGGCAACTTCATAGCCCATGATGCAGGGTTTCGGCGGACCGTCGGGATAAAGGCCCTGACGCGCCAGGATGTCGGCGAAGTTCAGTCCGGCGGCTTTCACCCGAATCAGCACCTGACCCTTTGCGGGAACGGGATCGGGGCGCTCTTCGACTTTCATCGCTTCAACACTGCCGTTTCGGGTGGTGACTATGGCTCTCATGATTCAGGTAATCAAAATATTGGTCTGCGAAGATAACAAGGGGCACGGCTTCCCGTGCCCCATGCCAAACCAAAGCCTGGCGCCCTCCCTTACGGTCGGGCTACTGCCCCGAACTATCTCAACTCTGTTCGGCGGTTTTAGTCTGCGGCTTGTTCGGCTGTGGCACGATCCGCAGGTATGGCTTCACCGTCTTCCAGCCGCCCGGAAACTTCTCTTTAGCTGCGTCGTCCGACAATGAAGGCACGATGATCACATCGTCGCCATCTTTCCAGTTGACCGGCGTCGCTACGCTATACCCGGCGGTCAGCTGCAGCGAGTCGATCACGCGCAGTACTTCGTCAAAGTTCCTGCCGGTGCTGGCCGGGTAAGTAATCATCAGCTTGACCTTTTTGTCAGGCCCGACAATGAAAACTGATCGCACGGTAAACACATCGCTGATTTCCGGATGGATCATGTCGTAGAGTTCCGCGACTTTGTGATCCGGATCGGCAATCACGGGGAAGTTCAGCGCCGTGCCCTGAGTTTCGCGGATGTCTTCCGCCCAGCGCTTATGTGAATCGGCCGGATCGACGCTGAGACCGATGACCTTAACGTTTCGCTGGTCAAATTCGGGTTTCAGCCGCGCCGCCTCGCCC
Source organism: Acidobacteriota bacterium (assembly GCA_038040505.1). Classification (GTDB taxonomy): domain Bacteria; phylum Acidobacteriota; class Blastocatellia; order Pyrinomonadales; family Pyrinomonadaceae; genus UBA11740. Next base: position 114,051 of record JBBPID010000002.1, read on the forward strand.
AACTCAGTCGTGCAGACAGGCGTGAAATCTTTGGGATGTGAAAACAGAACGCCCCAACTATTACCCAGCCACTCGTGAAAACTAATCGTTCCTTCGGTGGACTCGGCAGTGAAATCCGGGGCGATGTCTCCTAAACGTAATGCCATGATTGGTAACTCCTTTTTGAGAAAAGTCGGTTAGACCACGCTGAGACGGTTTAATCGAACTTGCTGATTTTTGGATGTTGCGCGTCGAGTTTTTATAACTAAAGCGCGGGCAAGTCAAGGAAGCGCGGAGGTCGTGGCACGCGCATCCTGCTCGTGAATCACGGGCCAGAGGCACGTGCCACCGCTAGACCGCCACAATAGCGATCTTGTTACGGTTCGCTAAGTTAATCATCTCTTCGCGGTCAAACATCAGTGTCTTGTTAGCTGTCAGACAAAGGCAGGTCGCGCCGGATTCAATCATCGACTCAATCGTCGGGACGCCGACCACGGGCACGTCAAAGCGCATGTCCTGATCAGGTTTGGCGATCTTCACCACCGTAAGTCGGTTCCGCACCAGTTGCCCGGCTCGCCGAATCACGGCGTCGGTGCCTTCCATAGCCTCTATCGCCACGCATGCGCGATCGCGCAGGACGATCGTCTGCCCCAGATCAAGCCGGGCTATCTCGCTTGCGATCTCCAGGCCGTATTCAATGTCGCCGCGTTCGCCTTCGTCAGGCGCGCGCTTGGTCAACGTACCGGGTGGTGGCAGTTGATCCTTTAGAAAGTAGGTCGAATCGATCAGGTCGATTCCCTCGGTAGCCAATTCAGAAGCTACGGCGCCGATCAGCGCGTCGGTGTTGCGGCGAGGAAGCCGCAAGAGCATCTTCAGCATGCGCAAATCCGGAATTGCTCCGCTGAAGATCTGCACGTGCTTTACCTGACCCGCCATAATCGCCTTCTCAACGCCTTCATCCTTAAAGAAACGCAGCAACTTTCCCAGTTGACCGATACCGACCCAGGTAAGTCGCTCAGCGAGGTTTTCAATTTCAGGATCAGTTTCTTCGCGGATGGCAGCTACGGCGACTGAGGCTCCGGCGCGCTTGGCGCCTTCGAGCACCAGAAAAGGAAATTTGCCGTTCCCTGCTATTAGACCAAACTTCATAGGGTGTAGGGGCGTTGGGTGTAGGGCGTTGTGGAGTATCTTTCTAAGGGAGCTAAGCGCTCTTGGCTCGTAGCGAACGAATAAGACTGCCAAGCATCTTACCGACAACTTCAGATTCGGACAGTACTCGTTCTGCCTGGGCAGCGGTCGCGTAATTCAATCGCTGCGCGATTATGGTTTGGGTTTCCAGTTCTTTCAATGAGCCTTGAGCAATTGAGAGGAACTGAAGATACTCTTTTCGACTGCTCCGACCATAGCCTTCAGCGATATTAGACGGGACCGAGACGCCTGCACGTCGCAACTGTGAGGTTAACCCGTATATTTCCGTTCTGGGAAAGCCCTCGCTAAAACGATAAATCAGGATGGCAAGATCAACTGCCTTCTGCCACACCAACAGGTCTCTGTAACTTCTTAACATTTTGTGAGTCTCCTTTCGAGTGTTGCCAACACCCTAGACCCAATACCCAAACCCCTACTTGACCACTCCACGCTTCGAAGTCTCAACAAAACGCACCAGTTCGTCTACTTCAGAAGAGTCTTTGGTTTCCGCGCGGATGCGTTCGAGTGCCTGGGTGGTGTTCAGTTTCGAAGACAGTAACAGATGAAAGGCGTGATGAAGGGCGGCGATGGTCTCAGGCGAGTAACCGCGCCGGCGAATACCGACTTTGTTGAGTCCGTAACACTTTGCGTGGTTGCCGACGGTCAGGGCAAAAGGCAAGGCGTCCTTTACGACCACCGAGTAGCCCCCCACGTATGCCTCGCGCCCTACGCGGCAAAACTGGTGCACGCCGGAGTAGGCGCCGATGTTCGCGCCGTCATCGACCAGCACATGACCGGCAAGCGTAGCCGCGTTCGCCAAAATTACCCCGTTTCCCAGTTGGCAATCATGGGCTACGTGCGCCTGGGCCATCAGGAAGCAATCGTCGCCGATTTTAGTAAGCCCGCCGCCGCCCGTAGTGCCGCGATGAATAGTCACAAACTCGCGAATGCGACTACGCCGTCCGATTTCCGTCTCGGTGGACTCGCCGGCAAACTTCAAATCCTGGGGCGGCAAACCTATCGAGACGAACGGAAAAATGTGCGTCTCGGCGCCAATCCGAGTGCGCCCGTCGATAACACAGTGGCTGTCGATGCGCACGCCTTCGCCGAGGGTCACCTCGTCTCCGATTACTGAGAAGGGCCCGATGTAACAGCCGCTACCGATTTGGGCTTTAGCACTGACCACTGCAGTCGAATGAATCTGCATCAACGATTCGGCGCGGCTTTGAGTGGAAGAAGCGTTCATGGCGAAGATTTGGGACGGTCGGCGATTATGCTCATCAGCTCGGCGTCGGCACACAGTTGCCCATCAACCCTGGCTTCGCCCCGCATGCGTTGAATGCGCGGGCCAAATCGCAAGGCAGTGACTTCCAGCATCAAGGTGTCGCCGGGAACAACTGGCCGTCGAAAACGCGCCTCCTTGATACCCGTGAACAGCACGAGTTTCTGGTCACGATCTTCGATTTCTCTCAGGGCCAGCAGGGCGCCGCATTGCGCCAGCGCCTCAATTACCAAAACGCCCGGCATCACCGGAGCGCCGGGAAAATGACCCTGAAAGAAAGATTCGTTGATGCTGACCTGTTTGATTCCGACTATGCGTTGGAGGGGTTCTAATTCGATGATCCGATCGACCAGCAGAAACGGATAGCGATGCGGGAGGAGCTTCTTGATGCCTTCGGAATCGAGAACCGTTTCCATGAGTTTAACGAAATTTACCGTGCCTGAACCGAAAGGTTCAAGCCTTAGCTTGTCTTGCGAGCACTCTCTGTGTGAACCGTGCTTGAGCGAACGTCACTTGGGCGTCGTCACTGATGCGGTCGCGGGATTCTTGCTGTTAAAGTCGCTGATGAAAGCCTTGGTAATGTCGATTGTCTCCGACGCGTAAACGATTCCCTGCACCTGGCTGCCATCAATAATGATGCTAATCGCGTGCGACTTGGCATAAGCATTCAGAGCCTTACCAACGTCGTCCTGAAGCGGACTCAATATCTCGAGCCGCCGTTTTTGATAAGCGGCCTGGGCGTCCTCGCCTTTGCGCTGGTAGTCCTTTTTCAGCTGGTCGAGCTGATCGATTTTCTGTTGGGTGACTTTCGGATCGGCAACAGCTCTCGTCTTGTTCACGTCCTCGTTGAGTTGATTGATTCTCGCAGCGGTCTGATTCAACTCGTCCTGGGTTTTCTGGAACTCTGAGTTCAACTTGGTCAACAACACGGTGAACCGGGCGATTCCCTGCTTCGAATCCTGAAAGGCTTCAGAAAAAATTACCGCGACTTTACTTACCGGCACGTTCGTAACCGGAGCTTGCGGGCGGGGTTGGGTAGCGGGCGCCTGAGCGAAAGCAGGCGCCACGGTCACCAGCACCACGAAAATAAAGGAAATGATTAGAGAAGTTCTTTTCATCGAAATCCGTTGGACCTCCAAGTCGAAGATGCGGAGCCGAGCGCTGTCGCCGCACCTCCGCATCCAAGCCTGAGCCGCCTAATAGCGCGCATTTATTTCGGCGGTGTCAAAGACGCAGTTGCCGGGTTCTTGCTGTTGAACTCCGTGATAAACGCTCTGGTGATGTCCAGCGACTCTGAGGCAGCCACAATACCCTGGATCTTGGTGACGTCCAGAATCAAGGTGATGCCCTTGGCCTTGGCGTAGGCGTCCAGGGCTTTACCAATCTCGTCGTAAACCGGTCCCAGAACGTCCTGCAGACGTTTTTGATAAGCAGCCTGGGCATCCTCGCCCTTGCGCTGGAAATCCTTCTTCATCTGCTCGATCTTTTCGTTTTGCTGCGCCGTGACTTTAGGATCCTGCACCGGGGCGGCCTTACTCAGATCAGCGGTGGCCTTCTCGATCTGTTGCTGGAGTGACTGCAACTCGGTGCGCCGAGGCTGAAACTCAGCGTCCACCCGCTTCATGGCGGCCACAAGGCGCAAGATGCCGGTCTTTTCATCAGCAAAGTCTTCGGTGTTGACCAGCGCGATCTTGGCATCCGGCATGTTGCCGGCCTGCGCGGGTGCCTGTGTCTGCGCGGGGGTGGTCGTGCGCGGCTGCGCGTCAACGGACACCACTGTAATCACCGCGAAAAAAGCGACCGCGGTTATCGCACGAAATATTTTCATAACTCTTTGAACTACTCCTTAAATTATTGAGAAGCGGCTGGGCTCAAGTGTTAGTTGTGCAGTCCGCTGGTTTGGGTTGCTAAGGCGCCGTCAGCTGGCCACAATCCTCGGAAACGCTCAGAAAGTGCGGCCTACGCTGAAACGAAAGACGCTCTTTTTCTCGTTAAAGAAGAAGGGAAATCCGTCAATGATCTGGTCCTGACGCGCGTTGGGATTATACGCATAAATAAGGCGAAAAGGCACGTTAAGAATGGGCACCTGGAAGCGGACCTCAGCTCCCATGCTGCTGCGGATGTCGGTAAACTTTGCAAACAAGCTTTGGTTGAGGCGCACCACCGTGTTCGTTTGTGCTTCGCCGCGCAAAAAGACCTGCTGCATTCCGAAGGGTAGCAGGGTGAAAGGGTCGACCGGACCGATCCGCAGGGCCTCGTCAAACTCTGAGCGGGACACCAGGCGGGCGTCGCGAAGGACTAGTCCGCCGGCGCTCGTCAGAGCCAGATTTGCGAAGTTGTTGCAGGCCGCCAACGTAGTGAGGGTAATTGATACATTTATACCCACTCGAGGACATGGCACTGCTCCCACGGTTGAAAGAAAGGGCTGGTCGGCGAGGAATTCACTGGAATAACTCTGCTCGCGTTTTGACCGGAGATTGAAGGCCGAGCCGACATCGACAAACAAGGCCGCGCTTACGGTTCTCCCAAAGATGGGTATTCGATACTCGAAATTCCCGAGCACCTGGGTGTCGGCGCCGGTGGCCGTATAAGCGCGAGGTAATTGGGCGATATTGCTGCCGGTGGATCCGGTGAACACTCCTATGGTCGCCAGAGTTGGCGAGATGCCCGGAACCGGGATGGGTGTGCCCGAGTTGTTTGTCGCAACAACCACGTTGCGCGACGTGATGTAGTTGTCGAGCGGCGTGACCGGACTGATGGATCTGACGTTGTACCCGCGGATGGTGAACTCATCCCCAAGGAAATACCGCTCATAGATAGGCACGCCATCAACGAAGGCCAGCGAGTTCGCGTTTCGAATCTTCTCGGTGGTAGCGAAACTCCCTACGGTGCCGGCCAAAATTCTAAAGCCAAATACTTCGGGGTTCTCAGACCGTTTCTTGCGAACAGCGAAAAACTGAGTGAACTCGAGTGTCGGTTGATAGGTGCGCACATCACCGCCGAGGCCGGCAAAGCCGAGGCCGATGGAAAGCGATCGTCCCGCCGTAGGATCTATGTTGGCGTTACGCGAGTCGTAAGCAAAAGTGGCAGTCACGCGGCTGGTAAGAATATTCGGCTGGCGATAGATTACCGGAATAAACTGCTCAGGCGAGCCGCTTTCGTTGACCGCCGGATCTTTCACGTTTGATCGCGCGATCTGATAAGAGAGTCCCACGCGCGAAAACTGTGTGAAAGGCCGCTTCTTATAAAACTCTGACAGGGGAGCGCTGGCAAAAACTGAAGCCCCGAGCGACTCGCGCGTGAAAAGGTTTTCTTCGCTGGTGTTTATGAAATCGAACGCGTTGCCGAACAACCCCTGATTGGCGGCAGAGTTGGTCGAAAGAAAGGTCCCTTCACCAAAGAATTGCTGTGAGTAGGCGAATACCGAAAAGCCGGCGGTAATCGGTCGGTTCCTAATGTAGGGTTCAGTGAACGAGAACTGAAAGGACCGTTGCCGGTTGCCCGCCGCCAGATTCAGCGAAAGCACTTCGCCGCGGCCGAAAAGGTTGTTGGTCGAGTACTCGAGGCCAAAAAACGACCCGCCGATTCCGGAAAGACCGCCGTTGAACGAAATCTGCTGCCGGCCTTTCTCTGAGACCTTTACCGTGACATCAACCAGGCCCTCTTCCTCGTTAGTCCGATAATCGGCATCCTTATCCTTATCAATCGGATTGAAGTAACCGAGTTGGTTCAGCCGGACGATGGAGTATTCGAAGGAATTCTGATTGTAAATGTCACCTTCGTTGATCAGGACTTCACGACGCAGCACGTTATCACGGGTAAATGTGTTGCCCGTGAACTCCAGGCGGCGCAGAGTGAATTGCTTGCCTTCGTCTATGGTGACCAGGAAATCGGCAACACCCTCGCTGGGGTTCTGCGGATTATCTTTGAAGGTGGGCGTGACTTCCGCCGTGTACTGAATGAAACCCTGCGCACCGTAGGCTTTCTTGAGGTTCTCGTAAAGCGCCTTGCTCAGGGCTTCGCCATCGGCGTATTCCCCTTTTTGCAATCCGATTACGCTCTTAATTACCTGCTCAGAAAAAATTGAGTTCCCCTCGATCTTCATATCACCCAGCCGATAAAGCTTTCCCTCAATAATGGGAACTGTAATCCGCAAGGTGTCGTCGACTGAGGACAAGAACGGAAGTGGCAGGATAGGAAAACCGGTGCGGCGAGGGCCGAGACCTTCAATCCTGGGTTCGCCGTGGCGAGCCTGCAGATAGCCCTTCGACCTCATGTAATTATCAACCCGATGGAGGTCGTAATCGAGCTTAGCGCGATCGAGGATGTCCAACTCTTTGAAACGGGAAATCAAACCTGCTTCCTTGACGTACTTCATTTGATCGCGAAGTTTGCCACTCTTGAAGACTTTGCTGCCTTCAAACTGAATTTCAGCGACGCGCACACGCGGCCCTTCAGTCACGTCAAAGGTAATAGCGATGGAGGTAGCCGAGATCTGCTCTCGATTTACGTCAATAGTCGCGTTCGGATGGCCCTTAGCCGAGAGCAGCTCTTTCAAGACCCGGGTGGCATTCCGCACTTTGACCGGGTCCTCAATCGCTTCCTTGGAAACGCCCACGCGTCGCTCACGAAAGGTCTTGAGCACATCGGACTCAGAAACGCTTTTCAGTCCTTCGAACTGAATATCGCGAATGATCGGAAGTTCGACGACGACGAAAGTAATATTGACGCCGCCGCGTGGTCCGACTTCCTCGGTTACGCGCGTGCCAACTTTGTCGAAAAAACCCAGGGACAGGATGGTTTGCAGGTCGCGGGCCACTTGATCCGGGTTGTAGTTGTCACCCGGACGGGTCTGAATGTAATAGATGATGTCATCTTTACGCAGGCGCCGATTGCCGATGATATCGACATTTTCGACCACGCGAGGTTGTGGTTGTTGCGCGCGAACGGGCTCTGCGAGGAAAGAAGCGGCAGTGCCGAGGACGACGCTTAGTATGGCCAGCGAGACAACGCGATAAAAGTGCATAAGTGCCGGTTCCCTTAGAGGTTCCTCTGGGGACGTATTACAGGACTATGAAAAAGTTCAGCGCTTAATTCAGGAAAACCGTAACACAAATCCGGCGCGGTTGCGCTGCCTGGGGAGCACTTGGATTCACCGCAGCCCTCGCTCGTTGCCAGTTTCCAACCTAACAAAGCGGCGCATTATACAGGGAAAATAAAGTTAAAGTCCAAAGTGGATAAAATAAACGAGGTTTAGAGCGTGAGCTCAGGCAGGGGAATCGTAACGAGCCCGGCTGGAGGAAAGAACCCGGCGCTAAACTTTCGATCCAAAGTTAGTTAGGGGGTTACCACCAGATCACCGGCCTGTTCGAGTCCGGTCTCATCGATCGAGATCGAGCGAAAGTTCAAGGTTTCACCATCCACGAACATTTCGACCAGGGTCGCATCGCCGAGCTGGCCTTGGATCAATGCTTCTGAGAGCGGATCTTCAACATGTTTTTGCAATGCGCGGCGCAGCGGGCGCGCTCCATAAGAGCGATCGGCGCAGGTTTTGTTGACGATCCAGCGCTTGGCGTCATCGGTGACCCGGACTATGAAGCCATGGTTGGACATCGTGCTGTTGATCTGGTCGATCTGTAACTGAAGGACGTCGAACAGCTCAACGTCGCCCAATTCGTCAAACACGATGATCTCGTCGAGGCGGTTGATAAACTCGGGGTTGAAGGTCTGACGCACAGAATTCATCACCATCTCTTCCATTTTAGCGCGCGACACATCGCTTGAGCCCTGAAAACCCATGGCGCCCTTCTTCTGAATAAACCGCGCGCCGATGTTTGAGGTCATGATGATGATGGCATTCTTAAAATCGATGGTGTTCCCCAAAGCATCGGTCAGTATCCCATCTTCGAAGACCTGAAGCAGAATGTTGTAGATATCCGGGTGCGCTTTTTCGATCTCGTCAAATAGTAAAACCGCATAGGGAGAGCGCTTCACTCTTTCGGTTAGCTGGCCGCCTTCTTCATGGCCCACGTATCCCGGTGGCGAACCAATCAACTTTGACACCGAATGCTTTTCCATGAACTCTGACATGTCAAAGCGGATCATTGAACGCTCGCTCCCGAACAGGAACTGGGCCAGACAGCGCGCCACCTCGGTCTTGCCGACACCGGTCGGTCCCAGAAACAAAAACGAGCCGACTGGCCGGTGCGGATTCTTTAAGCCAGCGCGCGAGCGGCGAATCGCGCGCGCCAAAGCCGAAATCGCCGGTCGTTGAGAGATCACGCGCTTGTGCAATTCAGCTTCGATGCGGAGTAACTTCTTGGACTCTTCTTCCTTCAGCGAGGTAATCGGAATGCCTGTCCAACGCGCGATGACTTCTTCGACATCGGCGCGACTCACTTCCGCCATCACGATTGCGTCCTCTTCCTCTTCGATTGGAGCCTGAGCACGGCCATAAGTGGCGCGTTCCCATTCCGTCAGCGACGCCGTCAGGGCATCCAGATTACCTTGTTCAGCCCGCGCCCGAAGTTTGACCCGGGCGCCGGCTTCGTCGATCACATCGATCGCCTTGTCAGGAAGAAATCGATCGGGAATGTAGCGGGTCGATTGCCGCACCGCAGCTTCGAGCGCATCTTCTGTGTAACGCACCTGGTGAAAACTTTCGTAACGCTCGCGCACTCCTTCAAGAATCTGAACTGCCTCGTCTTCCGACGGCGGCGGCACTTTGACTGCTTGAAAGCGCCGTTCGAGCGAACGATCCTTTTCGATTGACTTGCGAAACTCCGCCGGTGTCGTGGCTCCGATACATTGAATCTCACCGCGCGAAAGTGCCGGCTTCAAAATATTCGCTGCGTCCAGAGAGCCTTCCGCCGAACCCGCTCCTACCAGCGTATGCAGCTCGTCGATGAACACGATGTACTGCGGATTCTCGATCAGTTCGCGCATGATCTGTTTCAAGCGCTCTTCGAACTGGCCGCGGTACTTCGTGCCCGCCACAATTAAACTAATATCCAGGGAAAGGATTCGCTTGTTCTCAAGGAATGAAGGAACATCGCCGCGGACAATTCGCTGCGCGAGACCTTCGACAATCGCCGTCTTGCCCACGCCCGGTTCACCGATCAGCACTGGATTGTTTTTGGTTCGGCGACAGAGGATTTGTACCACCCTCTCAATTTCACCGTCACGTCCGATCAAAGGATCGAGGCGATCGTTCGACGCGTCTTCGGTGAGGTCGCGGGAAAACTCGAGCAGATGCGGAATGTCTTTGCGATGGCGCGCATCCGCGCCGCTCTGGCGAGCGATCTCGTCCCGCACTGCGGCGAGGCGCAATCCTCGTTCGAACAGGATCTGCGCAGCCATCGAACGCTCTTCGCGCAAAAGCCCTAGCAGCAAGTGCTCTGTGCCGATGTGTCGGTGTTGCAGGCGATCTGACTCTTCGTGTGAAAAATGAAGGACTCGCTTGGTTTCCGGCGCGAGCGGCAGTTCAACCGAGGTCGGAATTCGCTCCCGCAGTAGCGTGCGCCCCTCGATTTCTCTCCTGATCGATTCAATTGTGATTTGGGCTCGAGGAAAGAAGCGGCCGGTAAGCGTTTTGTCTTCGCGCATCAGACCGAGCAGCAGATGCTCAGGTTCAATTGCCGGAGCCCCGAACTGCGAAGCTTCGTACCGGGCGAAAAAAATCACCCGTCGCGCCTTTTCCGTGTAACGTTCGAACATTTATTGACCTATCGGTTCGATGATTGCCTGAACTTTAGCGCAACTCAACCAAAGCCGGGGGCATTATAGCGCAAGGGGCAAGCCGTACGAAGCTTAATGTTTTCAAAGGCCTGGCCCGCCGGGATGACAACGCCGATTCGTCTCGAACGTGCATGATTGGTCCTTTACCAGTCGAACTCATTCTTATGAACTGGAATTTCTGGAAGGGTCGAGGTTATCAAGAGGTTACTCCCTAAGACCCAGGCCCCCGCAGGGATACCGCTTCTCATTAAGACTACCTCCACTCCAATCTGACTGAGGTTAACTGTCAGGCTGAACGTTCTGATGACCCGTACGCTTTCTGCCTATCACCGTTAAGACCTTTCCTGAAAACGTTTGCTTTGAAACTGCTCACTTGGCATGAGGCTCGCACTAGCAGCCGCGCCCGTGGAGTGTCTCTGTGTGGCGCTCTTTAGAAGACGCAAGGTAAACCGCCACTCCGGCATTCCTTAACATTGAATTCGCCCCGGCAAGAGTCGAACGCCGGCGAGTAAACGGAAATAATGAAAATAAGAAAGAAAACTGCACCCTTTGTAACGTGGATCACGATTCTCTCCCTATTGGTATGCGCGAGTCTCGCTCTGATTCCGCACGCTGCTGCTCAGCGCACCGAAACCGATCAGACCAATCCGGAATTCCCCCTACTTTCAAAATATGCGACGGACCTGACCCTGTTAGCTCAACGAGGTCATCTCGAATCATCGAGCGGCCACGAGGCCGACATCGCCCGTGTCGTTGACCGGCTGACCGCCCAGGAACGTACTCCAGTAATCGTCGGCGAGTCTGATCTGGATCGTGACGCCATCGCGAGCGGCCTGGCTATTAAGATCGCATCCGGTGATGTGCCAGCATCTCTCCGCAATCGTCACGTCTTCCGGCTCAGTCTTGAGGCACTCGCAAAAGGCGCTCGGACCAGCGATGAATTCGCGAATCGAGTACAGGCTGTACTCGCAGAAGCGCTCCAGGCCTCAGGAAAGATCATTCTCTTTGTCGATCAACTCAATCAATATGCGGGCGTTCGCGCAACGCTGATCGCGTCAGCCGCAATCAGGTCAGCAATCGAATCGAACCATCTTCAGGTTATGGGCGGCGCGAGCCCGGCAGCCTATTCCCAATTCATCGCTACAGATCAAACCCTGGCCCGACTCTTCGAACCAATCTCGATCGACGGAGCTGGCGCCGATACGACCGCTTCCGCAAATCGGGACAAGCGTAAGAGCCCCATCAATGAAGAGTTCGAAGGCGAAAAACTTTCGCCGGATCTGCAAGAGCTGATCAAGAGCGCCGGCCCGAACGGCCGGGTGACGGCAATTCTGCAGGTGGACGACGTGCACAACCCCGCCGTAAGTGAATTACTAAAACGCTCTGGCGTGACAGTGAGCGAAAGCATGGCGCAACTGGGCGCGATAAAGGTCAACCTACCGGTAAGAGAAATCGAAGCACTCGCCGCCAGCAATGGAACGAATTATCTCTCTCCTGATGTGACGCTCGAGTCATTTGGCCACGTCACGGCCACCACTGGAATGGATCAGGTGCGCGAGGCGCCCGGACTACTTGCCGGTTTGTTGGGGGCGAGGGCGGTGGATGGAACGGGCGTCGGAATTGCGATTCTTGATTCAGGAATCGACACTGGGCACGAAGCTTTCACGACCGGCGCAGCCCGGATCAAATTCAGCAAGGACTTTACCGGACAGAATATTCCGGCAGACGATCCCTATGGGCATGGTAGTCACGTCGCGGCTACCGCTGGTGCAGCCAGCTACTCAAACGGCATCACTTATCAGGGAATTGCGCCGGGAGCATCGATCATCAACCTGCGGGTCTTGAATTCGCAGGGCACCGGAACGGCGTCAGCTTTGCTCAGCGCACTCAACTGGATTATCAGTCCTGCTGATCCAACGAAGGCGGTCAGTTCAACCAACCCGCTCAATAAAGACAAGTACAACATTCGCATCGTCAACATGAGCTTGGGAGCTCCAGCGGTTAGTTCCTACAAGAATGATCCGATCTGCCGGGCAGCGCGAGCTTTGGTCGACAAAGGAATTGTGGTTGTGGTTGCCGCCGGGAATAACGGCAAGGACTCGAACGGCAAAAAGATTTACGGCTCGATTCATTCGCCCGCCAACGATCCTTCGGTTATCACCGTCGGCGCCGCGAATACCTTCGGAACCAATGCCCGCAGTGACGACGGCGTAGCTACCTATAGTTCCCGAGGGCCTACTCGCAGTCATTGGACTGATGCCAATGGCGTAACTCATTACGACAATCTTCTAAAACCCGATCTGATTGCCCCCGGCAACAAACTTATCTACGCAGAGTCCGATGCCGGTAGCGGCGGCCTGCTGGGTACTGGCTTGCTGGGAAGCCCGGTGAGTCTCAATGTCCTCGTAACCCAAAATCCACAGTTGGACGCCGGAGTCAGCAACAACGACAACAAGCGCTTGATGTATCTGAGCGGCAGCTCAATGGCAGCGCCAGTGGTTTCCGGCGTGGCCGCCGTTATGCTCCAACTCAATCCGAAGCTAACGCCGAACATGGTGAAGGCGATTTTGATGTATACGGCGCAGCCATTAGCCGGGTGGAACATGCTTGAGCAAGGCACCGGCGAAGTGAACGCGGAAGGTGCAGCCCGACTGGCAAAGCTGGTTCGGACCGACATTACTTTGAGCACGAAACCCGGCGAGCCGTTGCTGACAACTACCGCGGCTCCGGATCCGCGCACAACGATCGCGGGCCAAACTTTCCCGTGGTCGCAGGGAATCTTTTTCAAACACCAGTACGCCAGAGGAACCAGCCTGATTACAAAGTATCAATCGTACTACGCAACGGGAGTAATCCTGGGCGATGGGGTAATCCTGGGCGATGGGGTGATTCTCGGGGACGGAGTCATCCTCGGTGACGGAGTCATTCTCGGCGATAGCGTGATTCTGGGAGACAGCATTTTCAAAAGCGCCGGTGGTTTTCTGGGCGATGGCACGATCTTCTGTCGCGGAGTCATTTTGGGCGATGGCGTCATTCTGGGTGACGGAGTCATCCTCGGTGATGGCGTCATTCTCGGTGACAAAGCAGTGATTGGTGATGGTGTCATTCTCGGCGACAACACTGTTCTGGCCATGAAGGCAATGATTAGCGGTGATAGCGGACCCTATATGGCGGCCGTCCGATAGGCGAGTCGACCACATGATGTCCATCAACCTGGTAACGGACTTAGAGAGAACAGCAAAGGAGCAGGCATGACCGTCACCCTGATGGGTTTGGAAACACCGGCGGGATTTCGGCATCTCGACCCGCCGGCAAAAGCTTGCACGATCGAAGAGCTCGATAAGAACCACGAATCCGAGGTGCTCGGTTTCCTGGCTCAGCGCCCGTTGCACACGGTCTTCATGGCCAGCCAGATTCGAGACAACGGAATGGTCAGCCCGCACAACCGCGGATCTTTCTATGGCGCGCGCGATTCTTACGGCGAGCTGGAAGGTGTGGCTTTGCTCGGTCACGCGTCTCTGATCGAAACGCGGACTGAACGCTCGGTTTGCGAATTTGCGCGTCTGGCTCGTAACTGCCAGGACACTCATCTGGTCCGGGGCGAGCGCGATAGGGTTACTGCCTTCTGGAAATATTACGCCCGTCACGGACAAGAGCCCCGTCTGGTGCGCCGCGAGCAATTGCTGCACCTCAACGAACCTACGCCGGCCTTCGAAACGGTAGAGCTTCGACTCGCCAACACCAACGATTTGCAGAGGGTCCTGTCGGTCAATGCCTCCATGGCCCTTGAGGAAGGCGGGATAAGTCCGCTGCAAAAAGATCCGTCCGGCTTTCGCCAGCGCACGGTGCGCCGGATTGAGCAGGGCCGAATTTGGGTGTGGAGCCAGAATGGCCGGCTGACCTTTAAGGCCGATGTGGTCGGTTCAACTCCCGAGGTCGCTTATCTGGAAGCAGTCCATGTGCACCCTGAAGAACGACGTAAGGGTTACGGACTTCGTTGTCTGTCGCAGTTATCGTCAATTCTGTTGGCGGGTAGTCAGGTGGTCTGTTTGACAGTCAGGGAGAATAACGAGAAGGTCGCGGCCCTTTATCAAAAGGCCGGCTATCAGTTCCACAGTGATTACGAAACGATTTATCTGCACGAATAAACGGGTCGAGGAGAGTCGTGGCAGCTGTACTTCAAACAACGGACAAGGAAAGACTCGCGAGCGTCTATAAATGGACGATCGTGGCCCTGGGAGCGATCACGCTCGCCTTTGCCGGTTACATCCTGCCGATGCCGAGATTCGATCTGCGCTTCCTGGTACTGGCCGGATTAATGATCCTCGTCAGTTCGAGACTTTCAGTGCAGATTCCGCGCGTCAACGCCAACATCACCGTTTCGGACACTTTTATCTTTCTGGTACTGCTGGTTTACGGCGGATTCGCAGGCTTGCTTTTGGCCCTGGTAGATGGCCTGTTTGGCGGTCTTCGCATCCGCGGAAGGATGCTCACGGTTCTTTTCAACTGCGGCATGATGATCTGCTCGACCTTTGTCACGGTCGTCGTGTTGCGTCTTTTCTTTGGACCGACGGCCAACCTGCGCTCTCTTGAATGGTCAAGTTTTGTTGCCGCCATCGCGACGATGGCGCTGGTTCAGTACGTAATAAGCAGCGGTATCTGTGCGGTTGGACTGGCCTTCAAAACCGGCGAATCGATCTGGGAAACCTGGCAGAAGCATTATCTTTGGACTTCGATTACTTATCTCGCAGGCGCGGCGGTGGCCGCGGTGGCTTCGAATTCGATTGAAAGAGCGGGCCTGACGATCCTGATCGTGGGCGGGCCGGTAATTTTCATCCTCTATCTCACCTATCACAAATACCTCGATCAGATTAAGGCCACGTCCGCACAGGCTGAACAAGCGGAACGCGATCGAGCTGAAGCGGAAAGGGCCCGTGCTGAAGCTGAGCGTGAGCGTGCTGAGCAGGCTGAGCGTCACGTCGAAGAACTTAACCGGCATATTGCCGAGCAGGAACGAATCAGCATCCAGCTACAGGAGAGCAAAGATCACTTTCGACACGCCGCGTTTCACGATGCGCTCACCAAACTGCCCAATCGCGCGTTGCTGGCTGAGAACCTCAAGTTCGTCATCGAACGCGCCCGGCAACATGAGGACTATCAATTCGCAGTGCTCTTTCTGGATTTGGATCGGTTCAAGAACGTCAACGACAGTTTAGGACACTCGATTGGTGACCAACTGCTAATCGCGATGGCCCGGCGGCTGGAGAGCTGCACTCGCGAAGTCGATATGGTCGCCCGTTTGGGCGGAGACGAATTCGCGATCCTTCTCGATGGCATCCACAATTGCTCTGAAGCTGCGGAGATGGCTCGCCGCATCCAGGAGAAACTGCAGTCGCCGTTCAATCTCAGCGGTCACGAAGTATTCACCACCACAAGTATCGGCATTGCGCTCAGCTCAACTGGTTACGACCACCCCGAAGCGATGCTGCGCGACGCCGACACCGCGATGTACCGGGCCAAGGCGCAGGGCAAGGCGTGCTACGAAGTGTTCGACAAGGGCATGCACACCCACGCGGTGTACGTGCTGCAAATGGAAAACGACCTGCGCCGGGCAATCGATCGCGAAGAGCTGCGCGTTTATTATCAGCCGATCGTCTCGCTCGATAACGGACAGTTGGCCGGCTTTGAAGCTCTGATTCGCTGGCAGCATCCGGAACGCGGATTCATCAACCCGTCGGACTTTATTCCACTGGCCGAAGATACGGGCTTGATAGTTCCTTTAGGCCTTTGGATTCTAAGAAAGGCCTGCCAGCAACTTACTAAATGGCAATGGCAGAACCCTGCTAATCGCTCGCTGTTTATGAGTGTCAATCTGTCGGGCAAACAGGTAGCCCAGCCCGCATTAGTTGATCAGATTCGCGACATCCTGGAAGAGACGAATGTTGAAGCCAGATATCTGAAGCTTGAGATCACCGAGAGCGCGGTCATGGACAATGCTGAGACGGCAGTTCAGCTGCTGAAGCGTCTGAAAGGCCTGGGCGTACAACTGAGCATCGACGACTTTGGCACCGGCTACTCATCGCTGGGCTACCTGCACCGGTTCCCGGTCAATACTCTGAAGATTGATCGCTCGTTCGTAGGACGCATCGGTGAAGCGGCCGAAAACATCGAGATCGTCCGCACCATCGTCTCGCTGGCAGAAAACATGGGCATGGAAGTTGTGGCCGAGGGAATCGAAACCTTGAGTCAACTGAAACAGCTGAGCAAACTTAAATGCCAATACGGCCAGGGCTACCTCTTCTCGCGACCTGTGGATGCCGATGCCGGGAGCGTGATGGTTGCCGACAAGCCTCACTGGCAAGAGACGCTATATCCGTCGACCCAGGAATATGTCATGCCTCTACAGCCGGCAGTCGCACAGTTCACCACCGCCTAACTTTAAAACTCATCCAGTACTAAAACATTTTGTGGCGCCGGCAGGACGTTTCTCAGGCAGCAGATTCTCCAGATGAGGTTGGTCGACTGCAGACGAATCTTCCACGGGGCGGACTTCATAGATGGTTTTGGTCACCCGCCGGAAGTGATAGCGCGGCTCGATGCTGACGAGTTCCTTTACTTCGTTGAGATGCCAACCACACGGCTGCCACCATCGTGGGTCTATGTCGAGAAAGACGCGACGGCCCTGCTTGAGCTTATCGTCCAACACCTGAGGAAGTTGTGGGCCAGGCCAGCCGGACCCCGGTCCAATTACTTGCCAGTCACCCGCGCCGATGCCGCGCCAGTAAATGATCGCTACTGTCTGGGCGCCGGAGACCATCACTGCGTCACGCGGAAGCTTCCCAAGTTCTCGATCGTATAGCTTCGACGCTGCTCTTACTTCCATCGACGCGCTGCGTAAAGGCCACAAGTACACTCCGAACAAAACACCAACCAAGACGATCGCGGCGGTCACGGTAACGAACGCGCGTCGCTCACTTCCCAAACGCTTCGTCAGCTTTTGAAAGAGATAGGCCGCGCATAGCGGCACAAGTGCGGGAAGTCCGGTTGAAAGATAACGCCACCCAATGGCTGTGCCGTAATTCAAAAGCTGCAGCAAGTTGGCAAACAACCCGACGACGGCTAACAAAAGGATCGGCGATAGCTTGTGCCGGCGCCATTCCCAAACAATAGCGAAAGGCAAAGTCAAAAACACCAACGGCGAGGTAGTCAGAAAGAAAAGCAGCCAGGGCCAGACATTGCGGATGCCGATCGGGTGCAGCGCGGATTCGGCGCGCATTGATTCTCGCCAGCCGTACCACGCCGCGCGGTAATTGGGATCGAAAACGAACCAGTAAGCAAAACCACACCCCGCAAGAATTGCAAAGACTATGACCGCGACAATTACCAGCATCAGCGCCCGACGGTGTGGCCGCCATCCGCAGACAAACGGCGCGAACACTAACCAGGGAAGGTAAAAAGCCACCGACTCACGCAGGTTCACTCCCGCGCCCAACAACGCCGCTCCCATGATGACCAGCCAAACCTTTTTTTGCTCGAGGCCTCGGAGGTGAATAATCAGTGACAGCGCAGTCAGCAGGAGCGCGGGCACATCGGTCATTACCTGTCCGCTGTAAAGAACAAAGACAGGCGAAAAAGTCACCAGCAGTGCAGAAATGGTAGCCGCATGATTTGAGGCGGAGACGTCACGCGTCAGAATCCAGCAGGCAACGACCGTCAACACACCCTGGGCGACGACAACATACTTGAAGAGCAAATACGCCTGCGGCGGTTGCAGACCAAAGGTCGCATGGGCGGCCAGGTAGACAGCGTGATTGTAAAAAATGAAAAGGTTGCGACCCAGGGCCATTGACGAGGGATAGCCGCGCAGGGCGCTGAGCGTGTATTCGAGGGCGTCCCAATCTCCAATGAACGGATCGACAAACAGCAGGATCAGAACCAGCGCCACAATCGCGGGCGGCAACCACCAGCACCACGCCGACAGAAATGACCGGCCCTTAACCATTATTTTCCCGAAGCGCCATTGCCATTTTGTTCCGATGCTCTAGTGACCTAACCCGCGGGCGACGACGTGTTTGCTCGTAGCCGGTAGAGACTATCCGCGCGCCGATCGTCGGGAGGCGGGACGATGCTTTCAAAAATACCACCCGTTTCTTTCACTAGGCCGGGATACAACTGACTCGGCGTGGAAGTCTCGGTTTCTTCGGGTATTACCAGAAGCGTTATTCCGTTCTGGCGCAGGAACCCGACGAAGCCTTCCCTGTCCCTGGGAACGCCCTCGGAAAAAGAGTGGTAGTAGTGCTCTCCGGGAATTCCGGAAATGATTCGTACCTCAGGACTGTCGCAGAAGATTTTGATTGAGGGATCGGCAACGTATTCTTGTCTCAGGTAATTCGCGATGATTTCCGGCCGAGTTTTCTGCGTTACGAACCGGGCCAGGTCTTCGCCCTGAGTTCGAAACTGGAGCAGACCCAGAACCAATACAAACGCGAGCCCGCCCTTTGCCAGAACCGAAGAACTTCTCAAGATCTGCTTCGCTGAGTAAGCCAGCACCGGCAACCCAAGCGCGAACATCACCAGTCCATAGCGGGGCCAGATGTCGCTCTGCTTCTTGCTCAGATACGCCAGGGCGATAAAGCCGAGGTACGCCGAAAAGAAAGTCAGACAAACCATCAGGTCGTTGGCCCTCAACCACTCGCGATTCTTCTGCCACTGACGAACGAGTAATACCAGGCCGACGATGCAGCCCGCCAACACCGCCACGTTTACGCCATAAAGAAGGCGGTTCGCGTCGATCAACATTCGATCGAAGGTTAGCTGACCAAATTCCGGGTGAGCGGCAAGCCTCGAGAGCATGTATTGACGTTGGGCCTGAAATGACGCGAACGGGGTTCCTTTCGCTACCCAACAAATGAACAACCAAAACGCCGGCCCGGTAGCAATAATCAGCGTATTCAAGATCGGCACCTTCCGCCGCCGCAGGTATTCGACCGTAGGAAAGACTGCAATCAACGTCCAGCTCTCCAAACGAATCAGGCAAGCCGCCGCGCCCAGGCAGGCCGCGAGTGTCCACTTACCGATAAGCACGAAATACAAACAGCCTATAACCAGGAGCGCATGCGGCATGTCCGTCATCGCCGACATGGAATACTGAATGTGGAAAGGATTGAGTGCGATTGCCAGAGCCGCTGCCAGCGAGAGCTTCTGGTTCGAGGTGAGAATGTTCGCGCACAAATAAACCAGGATACAGATACCAGTTCCGGCCACCGCGGACACCAGTTTGCTGACATAGACAGGTTCATTGACTGCCAGGCTGAAGATAGAGCAAACGAATTGATAGAGTGGCAGCCAAAACCCAAAAAGATCAGCTACTGAGAAAGTGCCGGCAGCCATCTTCCATCGCATGCTGGTTACCTGCTCGATGTAGCAATAGGCGTCCCCGAAAGGTTCCTTGCGTACCATGAGCGCGCCGATAACTCTCGGGACTCCCGCGGTCAGGGCCACCAGAGCAAGAATACCGATCGACCACCTGCTGGAAGTTCGAGTGTGCTTTTTCTTCACCGTGGATTTTGCGATGCAGGACTTAACTGAGAGTTCTAACTTGTCGCTGCCTGGTTTGCAACGGCAGGGGCGTTTGTTCGAGTCGGTCCGATGGGTCGGACGGCGGCAACTTAGACTGAGCCTGTATGCGGCAGAATTTCCGGACGCTTTACCATTTTTAGGCGGGTGCCGCGCTCGCTGTACTCGACTTCGTCCATGATGTTGTAAATCAGTAGCACGCCGCGACCGGAAGACTTGAACAGATTTGCCGGGTCGCGCGGATCGGGAATCTCGCGCACGTCAAACCCGTCCCCCTCATCTTCGACAGTAAAGATTGCTTCGCGCGCCGAGAGCTCAGCGGTGACGCGTAAGAGCTTCTCGCGATCGTTCCGATTACCATGCTTGACCGCATTCACAAAAGCTTCGTCCAGCGCCACAAACAAATTCGATTGCTCAATCTGAACCAGACCCAACTTGGCTACGCGATCCAGCAGGTACTCGAGCACTGAGTTCATTAGCGAAAGATCGCTGGGGAGCTCGAGATCTATCTTCTCACGCACATCGTCGCTCTTTTGTGCGGCATCGATTCGTTGGAGCTTGAACGCCAGCGTCTTTTCAATAATGTCGTGCAGCTCCTGAATTGCGCGTCGGGTTCGCGAACTGGTCACGCCGACTTTGAACGAGCGCACACTAGCAGTGTCAGGAGAGTTTTCCTGATGAACCAAATCGCTGACGATCAAATCGAATCGCCCCAGATCGGTTCGGGCCAGGGCCTCGTCGCGCTCGCCGGTTGACACGACATAGTGGCCGAGATTGGTCAGCTCGGCGGCCAGACCGGCGCGAACATCATCGCTGTTCTCAACGACGAGAATGTGGCACCTGTCGTGAATGTTCTCGACCATTAAGTCGCAAATTCGGCAGAGGAGAGTTTGGCCGATGGCCCTTTCCTAACTTCAAATACGAAATCGATGCCAATCGCGTTGCAGAATATATCAGAGGAAAGGATATGTGACGAGCAAGATTCGCCTGAGGCGAGGCTGTTCCCTGACTCCTTCGTACTTAGCGCTTGAACTTCCAATTCAGTCAGGATGACTAGCCACCGTCCGCTGTCGTCGGCGCGACAAAATTCAAGTTCAAAGCGCCAAGTTCGGTTCTTCCAAGAGGGTGCGTTACACTCTGCCTTCACTCGCATCTGCCGATGAACAAGTCCAGGCTGCAAATCAATCTGGAATACGTAATTGCCCGCTCGTTGCTGGCCCTGCTTTCTGCCTTGCCGCTTCGTCTCACCCTTACAGCCGGATCGACTCTGGGTCGGCTTGGTTATTATTTTTCGAGCCGGCTTCGTCGCACCGGGACGCGCAACCTGGAGTTGGCCTTTCCCGAATTAGACGCCGGCCGTCGCCGGGAATTACTGCGCGGCACTTTTAAGAGTCTGGGGCGCCTGCTCGGCGTCTTCAGCCATTTCGGAAAGTCGCGGCCAGAGTCTCTCCAGGCGCTGATCGAATGCGAAGGACTGGAACATCTGGCAGCGGCGGAAAAGAGTGGACGCGGAGTGATTCTGTTCACCGGGCATATCGGCGCCTGGGAGCTCTCGAGTTTTGGGCTTTCGTTGTTCGGACATCCGTTGAGCTTTCTGGTGCGCCGGATCGATAATCCGAGGATCGAGGAACTGATTGATCGGTTGCGCTCCCGGCAAGGTAACCGCACCATAGACAAGCGCTCAGCCGCGCGCGAAATGCTGCAATTGCTGCAGGCCGGCGACACGCTGGGGATTCTGGTCGACCTGAATACATTGGATCGCGAGGGGATCTTTGTAGATTTCTTTGGCCGGCCCGCCTCAACCACATTCGTCCTGGCAAAGTTGGCTTTGCGCACCGGGGCTTTGGTGCTGCCGGTGTTCGCGCCGTGGGATAAACAGCGGCAACGTTTTATCCTGAAGATTGATAAGCCCCTCGATTTCACCAGCGCAGGTGACGAGCAGGAAGATGTGAGCCGGTTCACCCAACTTTTCACCGGCGTAGTCGAGAAATATGTGCGGCTCTACCCTGACCAGTGGCTTTGGATTCACCGGCGCTGGAAGACGCGGCCGCCCGGCGAACCAAGTTTGTATGAGTGAGGTGTCTGCAAAGCCATTTTCCATATCTCATTGGACATTTTGCATTTGCCATTTATGGGACTTGTTTAGTGTGACTTCGTGGGTTGTTCCCGCTTAGAGATAAGAGGAGATCTGAAACATGCCAAATCAGGCCCTGGGTCGCAGCCATAGGTAGATGGCAAATGAAAAATGCAAAATGACAAACGGAAAATAGTCTCCCACTCCGCTACGCATCGCGAGCAATCAGTCAACACCGCCCGGGCCTACTCGTTCGCCGATCTTTCGTCCTATTCCTTCACCGATCGTTTCCTGATTCGCGCTGCGGATCTCGCTTTCTTTATTCTGATCAAATTAATTGGCCGGACCGTTAAGTTCGAGATCGAAGGGTGGGAAAATTGGGAAGCGGCCTCGCGGGAAAAAATTCCCATCTACACTTTCTGGCATAACCGCGTGTTTCTCTCGACTTACTTCTGGCGCAGCCGTCGCATCGTGGTGATGACTTCACGGAGTTTTGACGGTGAATATATCACCCGCTTCATCCAGCGTTTCGGTTACGGCGCGGCCCGCGGTTCTTCGACTCGCGGAGCCACCGGCGCGGTCGTGGAAATGGTGCGGCTGATGCGCGCCGGCTGTCCCACGGCGTTTACCGTTGATGGTCCCAAGGGTCCGGTTTATGTCGCCAAGATGGGCGCGGTGCTCCTGGCAAAAAAGACCGGCCATCCCATCCTGCCGTTTTCGATCACCGCGGGAAAGTTTTGGGAAGCAAAGAAAAGTTGGGATGGATTCCAGGTGCCGAAACCCTTCAGCCGCGCGCTGGTCGGGATCGCGCCCGTAATTTTCGTTCCACCGGATGCTGACGAAGACGAATTGAAAGCGAAACGCGACGAGCTGCAAAAGGCGCTTGATGAACTTACGCATCGCGGCGAGGCCTGGCGGGCCGCTCGTCCGTAGCGTCAGCGCGATGACGTGTAGTAGGATGGCGCAAACCTGTTTCAAGTCTTAGGTCTGAAGTTTCAAAGTTCGCTCCCGAACTTGTAGCTTGAAACCTGTACTTTGAGACTCTGATTGTGACGGAGGTCCGATGATTAATCAGGAACGCATCAAGAACCTTCTGCTCGAGCTGGTGCAGATCGACAGTCACTCGCGCAAAGAGCGCGAAGTCGCCGCATGCATCAAGAAGTACTGCGAAGAGATGGGCGCGCAGGTTGAGATCGATGATGCCGGCCGTGCGGTCGGCGGTAACTCGGGCAACGTGATCGCGCGTTTCCCCGGCACGATTTCCGGCGCTGCCTCGATCATGATGAGCGCGCACATGGACACCGTCGTGCCCGGCGAGGGTGTCAAACCGATCGTTGAAGGCGACATCATCCGCACTGACGAAACGACCGTGCTGGGCGGCGATGACAAGTCGGGCTGTGCGGTCATCGTCGAGGTCATTCGTTGCCTTCAGGAACAGAAAATCCCGCACGCTCCCATCGAAGCGATTTTTTCGATCTGTGAAGAGGTCGGCCTGCTCGGGGCGAAGAATGTCGATGTCTCGAAATTGAAAGCAAAGTACGGGATTGTGTTCGACTCGGACGACCCTGGTTTTCTCTTCACCAAAGGACCGTCAGCGAATCACATGGAGTACCGGATTCACGGACTCGAGTCGCATGCGGGCGTCGCCCCGGAAGAAGGAATTTCCGCGATCAAAATTGCCGCCGAAGCCATCACCGCGATGAAGCTGGGCCGTATCGACGAAGAGACGACCGCGAACATTGGTCAGATTGAGGGCGGGATGGCTACGAATATCATTCCCAATCTCGTCGTGCTGAAAGGCGAAGCGCGCTCGCACAGCGAAGAGAAGCTCGAAGCCCAAACCCAACACATGACCAAATGTTTCGAGGACGCGGCCGCCAAATACGAGGTGACGGTAGCCGGCAAGACGACGAAGGCTTCAGTCGAAGCTCATGTCGAACGCGAATACTCGTCGATGGACGTGGCCGACAGCTCTCATGTAGTGCAGCTCGTGATTCAAGCCGCCAAGCGCATGGGTCTGGACGTGAAAACGATGGCCTCGGGCGGTGGCTGCGACGCAAACGTTTTCAATCGCAAAGGCATTGAGTGCGCCAATCTCGGCACCGGGATGCGCGCCATTCACACCGTCAAGGAATGGCTGGACGTGAAGGACATGTACGCGGCGGCCGAGATGACGCTCGAGATTATGAAGCTGAACGGCGAGATGGCTGCGAAGTAGACCGCGACCGTTGGTAACGAGGCCCCCGTTTCTGCTCAATTCAAAGCAGCGCGCTCCTGCTTTTGGGCATCCATTTGAGTCACAACTCTCCTTTTAAGAAAAATCCAGAGCTCGAGAGGTTCAAAATGAAATCAATTTTCGCTCTTATTGTTGTGCTCGCCTGCTCCGTGGTGGCGGCTGCGCAGAACCAGTTAAAGCCGCCGACCGAAACCGCGCTGGACCGGTTTCTCCGTTATGTAAAAATTGATACGCAATCAGCCGAGGATCAGCCGACCGTTCCGAGCACGAAGAAACAATTTGATCTGGCCAAGCTCCTGGAAAAGGAACTGAAAGAGCTGGGCGCGGAAAATGTCAGCGTCAGCGAGTACTGCATTGTCTATGCGATGATCCCGGGAAACCTGGCCGACAATTCAAAAGCCCCGGTGATCGGGCTGATTGCGCACATGGATACGTCGCCGGCTGTTTCGGGAGCGAACGTTAATGCGATCATCCATAAGAACTACAAGGGCGGCGACATCATCCTGCCGAACGACAAGACCCAGGTTATCAGTGTAGCTAAGAACCCACTCCTCAGAGAGATGATTGGCGATGACATCATCACCGCTGACGGGACAACTCTGCTCGGCTCTGATGACAAATCAGGTGTCGCGGAAATCATGACGATGATTGATACGCTCAGACAGAATCCGCAGCTCAAACACGGCGCCATCGCGATTGCTTTCACCCCGGATGAAGAGGTTGGAGCCGGTATTGAGAAATTCGACATAAAAGGTTTCGGCGCGAAGTTCGCTTACACCGTGGACGGTGAAGAACTAGGAGAGATCAGCAACGAGACCTGGAGTGCGCGCACGGCTACGGTCACTTTTAAAGGCAAGAGCACGCATCCCGGTACTGCCAAAGGAATCATGGTCAATGCGATGTACGCGCTCGCGGATTACCTTTCGCGTTTCCCGCAAAACATGTTGCCGGAAACAACCGCCGATCGGATTGGCTTCGTCCATCCATATACCGGGGTCGCCGATGTCGAAGAGTCGAGTCTGAAAGTCCTGCTACGCGATTTTGACCTGAGCGGGCTCAACGCGAAAGAGAAGATGTTGCGCCAAATGGTCCGGCTGACCCAACGCCGGTTCCCCAAGGTCAAGATCAGCATCGAGGTCAAAGAGAATTACAAGAATATGAAGGAAGTGCTGAAGGACTATCCGCAGTTGACGGAAAATGCGATGGAAGCCGCCCGCCGGGCGGGCCTGAAGCCGAAGATCAAGCCAATTCGCGGTGGCACCGACGGCGCCCGGCTTACTTTCCAGGGATTGCCTTGTCCGAATCTCTTCACGGGTGGCCAGAATTTCCACGGCAAACGCGAATTCAACTCTGTCCGTGGCCTGGAGAAAAGCACCGAGACACTGCTGCACCTGGTGCAAATCTTCGCTGAAAAGGCGAAGTGATCAATAATCATCGTGGCACGCGTATTTCGCAGGTGATTCACGGGCAGGACGCCCGTGTCACCTTCGGCTCACGGAGAGAGCCATCGATGCCAACCCGCTGGACACACATCACGATTAACGTCAGCGACATTAATCGCTCGGTCGACTTTTATACTTCGCTATGCGGCCTTTCGATCGTGCGCGACCGCCGGCCCGAAGGTCGCCACAACGTTTGGCTGGGGGCGCCGGCAAAGTCCGGAGAAGATCCCGTCTTTGTTTTGGTAATAGTTCAGGATGAAGTGAAGGCGCGTCTCGATCACTTCGGCTTTCAGTGTGACTCGCGAGCAGAAGTAGATCGGATCGCCGAGCTCGCCCGGCAGCAGGACATCCTCGTCGAACCTCTCACCGATATCGGCGGCGTCGTTGGCTATTTCACAATGGTGCGCGATCCGGACGGACATCTCGTCGAGTTTACTTTTGGGCAGCCCCTAAGAGGGTTGTAGGGATCCATCATTATGGTAACGGGCCCTCAGGTAATTATCATAGCTGGTCCAAACGGCTCGGGAAAGACGACTTTGGCTCCGTTCCTCTTGCGGGATGAGTTGAGAGTCCTCGAATACATTAATGCCGACCCGATTGCGCAGGGACTATCTGGTTTTGATCCCGCTAGCGTGGCAGTAAAAGCGGGACGGGTAATGCTGAATCGATTGCATGAACTCGCGAGACAACAAAAGACTTTTGCGTTCGAGAGCACGCTGTCAGCGAAGCACTATGCCAGATGGATTAAGAAATTGCGCAGCCGGGGCTATGCATTTCAACTAATGTTTCTCTGGTTGCGAAGTGCCGAGCTTGCCGTGCAACGAGTCCGTGAACGCGTACGTGCCGGAGGGCATGATGTGCCCGAACAAGTTATTCGGAGAAGGTACGACGCAGGCTTGAAAAACTTTTGGGAACTCTACAAGCCTTTGGCCGACGCGTGGTCGGTGTATGATAATTCTGAATCGGTGAATTCGTTGCCGATCGCCTCGGAGGGAACTGAGATTCCTTTCTCAATTAGCGATCAGGATTCCTGGGCGAGCTTCGCATCGACAAGGCCATGAGTGAGTCAGAAAAGTCGATTCTTTCAAATAACTATTTTGCGGCCCACGCGATCGAAATCGGTGTGGTCTTGCAGCGCGCCGTCCGCGACGCCCTGCTGATGCATAAGCGCCTCGGCAATCCCATCGCAACCTGGAAAGATGGCGAAGTCGTCATCGTCCCGCCTGAAGAAATCGTGATTCCTCCCGATGTCTCCGATTCAAAAGAATAGTACTGCTCCAAGTTTTCGCGCCGGTTACGTCGCTCTCATCGGCCGGCCCAACGCCGGTAAATCGACGCTGCTGAACCGCCTCGTCGGCGAAAAGATCGCCGCCGTTTCCAACAAGCCGCAAACAACTCGCTTCAAAATTGTCGGCATCGTAACCCGGCCCGACGGACAGATTGTGCTGGTCGACACTCCGGGCGTACACAAACCTGGCTATGAACTCAATCGCCGGATGATGACTGCGGTACACGATGCTTTGCTGAGCGTCGATGTGGTTTGCCTGATTCGCGACGCTTCGGCTGCAACCGGAAATGGCGATCGTTTCGTCCTCGACCTCGTCAAACAATCCGATAAACCTGCGCTGTTGCTGCTTAACAAGACCGATAAGCTGAAGGACAAATCAAAGTTGCTGCCGCTGATCGAATGGTATCAGGCAGAGCATGAGTGGCAGGCAACGGTCCCAATCTCGGCTTTGAAGGGCGACCAGATCGAGCAATTGCTCTCCGAGATCACCGGGCTCTTGCCTGAGAGTGAACCGCTCTATGCAAGCGATGAATTGACGGATCAGCCGGTGCGCGCGATGGCCGCGGAAATTGTCCGCGAGAAGATCCTGGAAACGACCGGCGAAGAGATTCCTTACGTCACGGCCGTGATAACCGAGAAGTGGGAAGAGGTGCGCGAGGACTTTGCGCGCATTTACTGCGCAATCTTTGTGGAGAGAGATTCGCAGAAGAAAATCATCATTGGCCGCGGTGCTCAGCGATTGAAACAAATCGGCATCAGCGCGCGACACGACATCGAAAAACTACTGGGCCATCGTTGCCACCTGGAATTGTTCGTGAAAGTGGAAGAGGGTTGGCGCGAACGCGGGCCGGTGCTCGATGATCTGGGAATCAAGCAGTGACAGGCGAACCGTGGCCGGCGGTCGAAGCAACTTGCATTCGCGAAGCCGGCGAAGCGATTGAATACGGACTGATGGAGGCCGGCGCTCTGGGAACTGAGACCCGCGAATCAGCCGCCCACACCATGGTCATCGGCTATTACAACCATCCGGTGACGACATTGGATATTCGATCCGCTCTACTCAACGCGCTCCGGATCTACAATCTCGCCGATTCGTCGCTCATCGATTTGAAAATCACCGAAGTCATCGATCGCGACTGGCTGGCGGAATGGAAGAAAGAATGGAAGCCGGTTGAAGTCGGTCGTTTTGTAATTGCCCCGCCATGGAGCGAAATCAACGTCGCGCCGGATCGCCTGGTAATTCGCATCGAACCGGGAATGGCCTTTGGCACAGGCACGCATGAAACCACCCGCCTTTGTCTGCAATTAGTCGAGAAGTATTTCCGTGGCGGCAGCTTTTTGGACGTCGGCACCGGCACCGGCATTCTGGCCATTGCCGCGGCTAAAATGTTTTCTGGCGCGCCGGTGCAAGCTGTAGATACTGACCCCGAGGCTGTCAAGATCGCGCGCGAGAACGCCAGGCTAAATGGCGTCGGAAACCAAATCGACTTTCAGGTCACGACTGTCGATGAGCAAACCGCTTCCGCGGATCTGGTTTGTGCGAATCTGACCGCCCCGGTAATTATCGAGCTGCTTCCCTTACTGCTGGGCGCTACCTGTGGACGACTGATCTTGTCGGGAATTCTGGATTCGCAGGCCGAGCTGGTTGCAGAACGTTTGCGCGATCTCGGGGCCGCTTCTATTGAATCGGCACAGGACGGTGAGTGGGTTGCATTGGTCGCTTAAGGATAGGGTGTCGGAAGCCCGACCGTCAGGGAGGGCCTCGCGAAACTTGCCCTCCCTGACGGTCGGGCTTCTGATACTTTTGGCAGTTTATGACTCGACGAAGATTCTATGCGCCGCCGGCGGCATTCACGGCGGACAAAAAATCGTTGGCGTTGAGCCTGGAGGAGACGCGACACCTGCGCGACGTCCTGCGGCTGCGCACGGGCGATGAGATCTATGTCTTCGATGGCGCTGGACGTGAGTTTCACTGCGCCGTTGAAACAATTGGCAAGAACTCAACCGACGTGCGGGTGATTTCGGAAGTCCAGCCGGCTAGCCCGGAATCCCCGTTGAATCTGACTCTCGCGATTGCTTTGCTCAAAGGTGAAAAGTTTGATCTGGTAATTCAGAAAGCCACCGAGTTAGGCGTCAGAAGAATAATCCCGCTGGGCACGGATCGATCGGACGTGCGGCTGAGTGATGAGCGCGAGCAGAAGCGAGTAACACGCTGGCGCCGAATTGCTCTGGAGGCCGCCAAGCAGGCGGGCCGGGCTTTCGTCCCCGGGGTTACCTCACCGCTTAGCCTCAATTCCCTGCTGGCGTCCGGATTGGAAGGCGACGATTTATTAACCGTGACCAGGCTAATGTTTTCTGAGCGGGAAGGCCGATCGTTGGCTGACCACTCGAATGACTTTGCCGAACGCCCGGCGGGTATCATTGCGGTGGTTGGTCCCGAGGGTGGCTGGGCCGATGAAGAGCTTGAGCTCGGACGTGATGCGGGCTGGGAAATCGTTACCCTTGGCGGCCGCACTCTGCGCGCCGAGACGGCAGCAATTGCCATCGTCGCCCTCTTGCAGCATCGCTTTGGTGATTTTGTCTAAATGAGGGGCGGAAAATCCGTGGGAACAGTGACGGTGTTTTGATCGTTTTCAATCGCAGACAAGGGGCACGACCCGATGGGACTTGAAAAACAGACAATGGCGGAAGCGTTGGTGCGAGCGCGCAACGATCTCGCAAGGCGCCTCAAGGTTAACGAACACGAGATCAAGGAAGGCTCAGTGGAGCAGGCGGACTTTCCTGACGCCGCCCTGGGTGCGCCGATCGAGGATGAGATGAGCGCCCAGGTGATCACGCCTGGCTCGCGAATTCGCCTGATCGCGAAAGGCCAGACCTATGAGTATCGCACTAACGGACGCCAATTAAGATTGGTGAATTTTGACGGCGAAAATTATCGAATTTGAAAAAGGGTTGTACTTCGGGCTTTGATCTTTGATGTTTAGCGCAAGTTTCGCCAACCCTCAAAGCAAAGTACTAAGTACAAAGCACAAAGTACCAAGTTCATCATGGGCCGCAATAACATCTGGATACACATCGTCCTCGCAGCCGTGCTCGTCATGGTAGCCGCGTTCGCGGGCGCGATTCGCAAGTGGCAAAAGCACCGCCAGAGTGCGCCGGCATCTGCGACGTCTTCGCAGATTCGCGATGATCGCGCGGACGATGGCGATGAGGCGGAACCGCAGAACGTCGCTAAGACCGAAGTGCTGGTGCGTTTTCGCGCCGGCGTTACCCAAAGCACGATCGAGAGCATCGCGGCGCGACTCAATGATCAGGTTGAAGACCAGATTGAGGCAGTCGCCGGTCTTGAGGTAATCGAAGACGAAGATGGTAAGGACGCGGAGTCGGTGATCGCGCAATACCGGGCGCTGCCGGAAGTTGAGTACGCCGAGGCCAACAGCGAAATCAAGCTGGATCACGATGACCGCGGGCGGAAGCACCTCCACGCCGACGACGAGATGTTCCTTCGCCAGTGGGGACTATTCAACAGCGGCCAGAATGGCGGAGCCGCGGGGGCGGACATCGGCGCCATGCGCGCCTGGACCGTCACCACCGGAAGCGATCAAGTCGTGGTCGCGGTGATCGACAGCGGCGTTGATTATTCGCATCCCGACCTGGCGAACAACATCTGGTCGCGGCCGCCCATCATCATGGCTTACCGCGATGACGATCTGACACCCGAAGGCCCGGTCGACGATATCCACGGCTTTAACGTAACCGAAGATAACGGCGACCCGATGGACGACAATGGGCACGGCACGCATTGCGCGGGGATCATCGGCGCTGAAGGAGGCAACGGCATCGGCATCGCCGGAGTCAACTGGAACGTAAAGATCATGCCGCTGAAGTTCATGAATGCCGAAGGCGCGGGCACGACTAAAGACGCCATCGAAGCAATCAACTACGTGATCGATCGCAAACGCGCCGGGGTTAACGTGCGAATCATTTCGGCGAGCTGGGGCTCGACCGCCAAGTCCCGCGCCTTGGAAGATGTCATTCGCAAAGCCGGCGAAGAAGGCATTCTCTTCGTGGCGGCCGCCGGCAACGCGAGCTCAGACAACGATCAGAATCCACATTACCCCTCCGGCTACAATCTCGGTAATGTCATAAGTGTCGCGGCTCTGAATCGCTATGACGAGTTAGCTGCCTTTTCAAACTACGGCGCCAAGTCGGTTCACATCGCGGCGCCGGGCGCGGAAATCCTCAGCACCTATCTCCAGCACGGCTTTGAAGAAAAAAGCGGCACCTCGATGGCGACGCCTGTCGTCGCCGGAGTGGCAGCCCTGGTGCTGGCTCAAAATCCGAAAATGTCGGTCGAGGATCTGCGCGCCCTTCTTTTGAAATCCGTCGATGCCGTTCCGGCTCTTAAGGGAAAGATATCCAGCGGCGGCCGGATTAACGCGGCGAAGGCTGCGGGCGCCGACTGAACTCAGCCCTCACCAGCCGTTCTGAATATCCGCCCATTCTGCAAACGACCTTCGGATGTCCCTGAAAAGAAGCCTGCAGTTCCTCAGGGCGGCGCGAGGAGATCGCTTAACTTGCGCCTACGCCCGCCCCTGTGTGATTATGGGTTCATGAATGCCACCGTCCATAAACCCAATATTGCGAGGAGCCGATAAAGAGTGAAAGCGGAGTTAGCGCAGTTAATCGCTTTGCAGAACGCTGATACTAATATAAGAAGACTACAGGCCGAGATAGAAAGCATCCCTGAGAGGCGCGCCGAGATCGAAAGTGAGTTCGATCAGCGCGCTTTTGAAATTCGCGGGCTGGAAGAACGCCGCGACAACGCCCGCCACGAACGCACCCGCCTGGAAGCTGAAACCTTCGAACAGAAACAACGCGCCGAACGTGCCGAACGGAATTTGATGTCGGCCAAGAAGACCGACGAATACACGGCTGCAATTCGCGAGGCCGACGCGGCGCGGAAACAGATCTCCACGCACGAGACGCAGATTCTCGAACAAATGGAGATTGCCGATCAGGCCGAAAAGGAATTGAGTGAGCGTGCGCCGGAGGTCGAGAAACTGGGCGCTGACATGGCCGAGCGGTTCAAGGGCTTTGACGAGCAGGCCCAGGTAAAGCAGCAAGAGCTCGAGGTTGCAGGCGCCGAACGTGAACGCCTGATAAATGAACTGCCCAAAGCTACCAGCGCTATGTACAAGCGAATTGCATCACGGATTCGCGACGGCGTGGCCATGGCCGAGGCGCGCAACGGCGCCTGCACGGCGTGCTACATGGCCCTGCGGCCACAAATCATGGCTGATGTGCGAAGAGGCGACGAAATCATTACTTGCGACAACTGTAATCGAATTCTTTACTACGTGCCCACGAACGCCGCCCAACCGGCGGGAGTCTAGAACCGAGGTGCTCCGTTAGGAGCAAAAACGTTTGTAGCAACCAGGGCATTGAAACAATGAAAAGCTCCGAAGGAGTGAAATGTTGGCCGTGAAGCTTAAACATTTCGCTCCTTCGGAGCTTTTCATTTGTTTTGGGATCGTCCCTATAAACATTTCGTGCCTAACGGCACAAAGAGTTTATTTCTTGATCGGGTTCACCCTACGTTAGTTACTTTTTCCGTGCCAACGTCACTCGCACGGGCTCTGACAAGCTCTCGGCCGGGACTTCCAGTTCCTGCGTTTTGAAACCTTTGGCTTTGATCTTGAGCTTCAAGGTGCCCATGTGCAGCGGCGGTAGAGCGATGGTGCCACGGTCATCCGTGTCGCCCCAGCTTTCGCAGAAGAACCCATCAGTGCGGGTGGATTCTAGTTTGACGTAGGCGTTTCTGATAGGATTGCCGCTCTCGTCAAAAACTCGGACATCGGCGCGGCCGATACCGTTCACGACTTTGGGCGCGACGCCCCGGTTGGGCGGGTCACCCTGGTTTTGTGTCGGCTCCTGAGCCAGCGCGACTGTGAACGTGGCTGCGATAATCAGTAATATTGAGAGAACTTTTGACATACTTTGAACTCCTGAATTGAAATTGTGGCCGCTGAATCGTCGGCGAATGTCGAGGGTGAAGATTCAGTCTGATTAATCGATGGGCAAGACCGCTAAGTACTTATCAAAGGGTCGCAGGGGGGAAAGGCCCACGTCCAAATGACTGAAGCGAATTATACGATATTCGCTCGCCAATTTGGAAGGTTTTTGATGGGGGCAGACCACCGGTTGGTTGTACGAATGTTTTCGGCGGGGAAGCCTGGGGAATAACCTTTAGCGCCAGGCTGAAGCAAGATCGAGTGACAGTTAGGGAGGAAAATCATGCTTATTCAACTTCTCGTGCTGCTTTTGATAGCCGGAATCTGCGGCGCGCTGGGTCAGGCAATCGGCGGCTATTCGCGTGGCGGATGCCTGGTGTCAATTGCCCTGGGCTTTGTAGGCGCGCTGCTGGGTACGTGGCTGGCTGGGTTGCTAAAGCTGCCTGAGATTCTGGCGATTCCGGTTGGCGGAACGAATTTTCCGGTGGTCTGGTCGATTATCGGCGCCGCGCTGTTTGTGGCGCTAATCGGTTTGATTACCCGCCGGCGTGTATGACTTTCTTTTCTTTGGGCCGCCGATCGGCCTGGTCGGATGTAAGCGGCGCGTCAACCACCAGCGGTTCTCGATGCCGATCAAACCACCAGGCCCAGGGAATGAAAATCGCCGTGCTGAGCGTAGCGATGATTACCATTCTGATACTGCGAGGTGGCGGGCCAAACGCCGCGCCATACGCGACCAGCAGAAACAGCACGAAGGCCCAGAAAACGTATTTTCCAATCCAGTCCCTGGCCCGAGTCTGGCGCAGATAAAGAAAGACTCCCAGGGCCAACAGCGCCAATTCAATTCCAATCGTCACGCCTCGATAATTCCACAACCAGAACCCCCACAGACGACTGCCCGAATAAAGCGGCAGGTCGGGCCGGTGCACGACTAGATCCATTACCCAATGGCTGACGACGCCTAACCAGATGGCAATCGCTCCAGGCAAATAACGCGTCAATCCGAAATACAACGAACCAAACAAGGTCGCCCAGGCTGCGACCGCAATCAGACCGTGTGAAATAGGATAAGAATCGAAAAAGAGTCTGAGGAAAGGATTCCGGTTTGGCTCGATCGTCACGTGTTCCCAACCCAGCAACAGCAAAATTGGCCAGAGCAAATCGAGCAGAATAGGCGCGGCCACTAACACTCCGAGTGAAGCGCGAGGTGCGACCTGTTTGGCTGCCAGGCCAACTGCATAGTGTCCCAGAAACATTATTTGTAGCTCGCAATGCTATCACCTAACGAATAATAGTTTGAAAAAATCTGCTTATCTCGGCTAAAGTAATCAGACCTGAACTGCATTAAAGAGCATTAAAGAGTTTGTGAAGCGAGAGATTCGCGAGTTAGTGTGCCCCCCGTGGCTGATAACCGAATCTTGCGGCGATGCCACAGATCTTCCGTCATAGCACGAACTATCTGGCGCGGGCCACGATTTACGGCGCGGTCTTAATTCTGTTCGCCGCCCTCTGGGTCACGGCCGAGATCACTCGGTCGGGCTGGAACACCGGCCAGTTCATCGAGACCCAACAGCCGATTCAATTCAGTCATAAGCACCACGTCGGCGATGACGGCATCGATTGTCGCTATTGCCACACCACCGTTGAAACCGCAGCCTCAGCAGGCATGCCTTCGACGGCGGTCTGCATGAATTGTCACAAGCAGATCTGGGCGGACAGTCCTTATCTCGAACCGGTGCGGGCAAGTCTGAAGACCGGCAAGCCCCTGGAATGGATTCGCGTGCATGACCTGCCGGACTTTTCTTACTTCAACCACTCGATTCATGTGAACAAAGGGGTCGGTTGCACCACCTGTCACGGTCGTATCGATCAGATGCCGGTGGTTTCGCAAGCATCTTCACTACAGATGGAATGGTGTCTCGATTGTCATCGCCGACCAGAAAACTTTGTGCGACCAAAAGAGAAAGTTTTCGACATGGAATGGCGACAGCGAAACAGCACTAAGGCTGAGATTGCTGAAGGAGTGGATCTAAAGAAGAAGTATCACATTCAGGAACCGAATGTTTTGACAAGCTGTTCCACTTGTCACCGGTAGATTCGAGTCATACTCCCCTCTCTCCATGGGAGAGGGGTTGGGGGTGAGGGCCTACGGCGCCACTAGCCCCCCACCGTAACCCTCCCCCAAAGGTGGAGGGAACAGATCAATGAACGAAGATCGTCACATCAATTTCAAGCTGCTCCGCGACCGCATATTGGGGGCCGAGGCCGCGGACACTTCGTCGGCGGGCGAGCGTAAGCAATACTGGCGCAGCCTGGAAGAGCTCGCCGATTCGCCCATCTTCGAAGAATTCGTGCAGCGCGAATTTCCCCACGCTGCCGAAGAATGGAACGATCCGGTTGAGCGACGCACGTTCCTTAAACTTATGGGCGCGTCGCTGGCGCTTGCCGGCTTGAGCGGGTGTGTGATTCAGCCGCCCGAAAAGATCGTTCCTTATGTCCGGCAACCTGAAGAAGGAGTTCCCGGACAGGGCCTTTACTTTGCGACTGCATTCTCTTTAAGCGGGATAGCAACTCCTTTGCTGGCGCGCAGCAACGAAGGTCGTCCGACCAAGCTCGAAGGCAATCCCGATCATCCGAACAATCGCAACAGCGATCCTAATGATAAAGGTTCGAGTGCAACGGACATCTTTTCGCAAGCGTCGATTCTTACGCTTTACGATCCGGATCGTTCACAGACACCGCTCTATCGAGGAGACACGCGGCCCTGGTCCCAGTTCGTTGGTGAGATTCGCGGGGCTATCGAAAAGGAAGGCGACGGACTGAGGGCCAAAAGAGGCGCCGGGCTGCGTTTCCTGACCGAAACGATCACGTCGCCGGCGCTGGCCGCACAATTGAAACAGATCCTTACCGACTTTCCTGAAGCAAAGTGGCATCAGTACGAACCCGCCAACCGTGACAATGCGCGCGCTGGCGCCATGATGGCGTTCGGCCAGCCGGTCAACACGATCTTTGACTTCAGCAAAGCCGAACGCATTCTCTCCATCGGTTCGGATTTCCTGGCAGCGCTGCCGGGAACACTTCGATACGCGCGCGACTATGCGGCGAAGCGCCGCATCAATGGCGAGAAAGCTGAGATGAGCCGGCTGTATGTGATCGAGAGCACGCCAACGACAACTGGCGCTAATGCGGATCATCGATTTTCAGTGAAGCCGAGTGAGCTCGAAGCCATAGTTCGTTCGCTGGTGGGAACGCCCTCGCCCTCCGTTGCCGCTGACAGAGAGCCTGCGATCGGCTCGACCACGGGCCCCGGTTGGCTAAAAGCCATCTCGAAAGATCTTCAGCAACACAAGGGCGCCTCAATCGTAATTGTTGGCGACGATCAGCCGCCGGTGATTCACGCCCTGGCGCACTCAATGAACGCCGCGCTGGGCAACGTTGGCAAGACCGTCTTCTACACTGATCCAATTGAAGCCAACTCAGTCGATCAAGCGCAATCGCTGCAAGAATTGGTAAACGATATCGATGGCGGCAAAGTCGAGATGCTTATGATTCTCGGCGGCAATCCGGCTTACAACACTCCAACCGATCTCAGATTGAATTTTGAGCGGCTGGATAAAGTTAAGCTGCGCGCTCATCTGAATCTCTACAACAACGAGACCTCTGAGATTTGTCACTGGCACATTCCGGCAACGCACTATCTGGAATCGTGGGGCGACACGCGGACCTACGACGGCACCGTCACGATCGTGCAGCCCTTAATCGCTCCGCTCTATGAAGGCAAGACGGCGTCGGAAATTCTCGCGCTGTTTAGTGACAACTACGATCGCAAGCCTTACGACATGGTGAAGGACTACTGGCGTAGCCAACCAGGGGTCGGAAGTCCGGGATCAGCGGCCGCGCCGAAACCTTCGCCCACGCCAGCTAGTTCACCAGCACGGAACCCTGGCCAGGGATTCAGTACCGGGACCGGTAGCGACCGGGTGGGTGTGACGAGCAATATCTCGACAGACTTTGAATCCTCTTGGCGAAAGTGGCTGCATGACGGCTTTATTCCTAACACGGCGCTGCCGACCAAAAC
Source organism: Acidobacteriota bacterium (assembly GCA_038040505.1). GTDB lineage: Bacteria > Acidobacteriota > Blastocatellia > Pyrinomonadales > Pyrinomonadaceae > UBA11740. The sequence continues at coordinate 150,945 of JBBPID010000002.1, forward strand.
CGTTTCACCAAAATCCGATTGGGCTTCGTCTCTGAATTCGGCCGGCTCCCAACCGCCAGCCCCAGGGCCCTACGAGCTCATCTTCCGCACCGACCCAACCATCTACGACGGCCGGTTTGCCAACAACGGTTGGTTGCAGGAACTGCCAAAGCCTTTAACCAAAATAACCTGGGACAACGTGGCGATGGTCAGCCTAAACACGGCCAGAAAGCTCGGCGTGACCTCTCAAGATTACGAACAAGGTAAGAAAGGCCGCGAGGCTTACGTCGATCAGATCGAATTGAAACTCGACGGCCGCGTCATCAGCAAGCCTTGCCCCGTATGGATTATGCCCGGCCAGCCCGACGATGTGATCACGATTCATCTCGGCTATGGGCGCACGCGCGCCGGCCAGGTCGGCAGCGCGACGATCGTCTGGCCGGATGTGCGTCTGCCGCAGGGCGGCTTTAATGCTTACGACGTCCGCTCGTCCAGGGCGGCGTGGTATGCGTCGGGTGCGCAAGCGACCAAGGTTGCCGGCCAGTTCCAACTGGCAACCACCCAGACCCACTTTCTAATGCAGGGGCGCAAATTGCTGCGCGAGAGTTCGCTCGAAGAATACCTAAAAGACAAAGAGGATCTGCGTGAGGAAGCTGAGAAAGAAAAGAAAGAGCTGCACGAACTCTCGCTGTATCCCGAGTTCGATTACAAAAACCAGGGCAATGGATACGCCTGGGGCATGTCGATCGACTTGAACAGTTGTGTGGGCTGCAACGGCTGCGTGATCGCCTGCCAATCGGAAAACAATATTCCGATCGTGGGCAAGGAACAGGTAGTGCGCAGTCGCGAGATGCACTGGATTCGCATCGATGCCTACTTCAAAGGTGAAGACCCGAACGAACCCGACGGCGGGCCGTTCTTTCAACCGGTTCCCTGCATGCATTGCGAGAACGCACCCTGTGAACCTGTCTGTCCGGTGCACGCGACGGTCCACAGCGCTGAAGGTCTGAACGACATGGTCTACAACCGCTGCGTCGGGACCAAATACTGTTCGAACAATTGCCCTTACAAAGTGCGGCGCTTTAATTTCTTCCTGTATCAGGATTGGGAGACTCCAACTTATCAGTTGATGCGCAATCCGGATGTGTCGGTGCGCAGCCGCGGCGTGATGGAAAAATGCACTTACTGTGTGCAGCGAATTCAGGCGGCCAAGATTCAGTCTGAGTTGGAAGGCAGACCCGTCCGCGACGGCGAGATTGTGACCGCCTGCCAATCGGTGTGTCCGACCGAAGCGATCGTGTTTGGCAACATCAACGATCCGAACAGCAAAGTTTCCAAGTTGAAAGCGTTGGAGCGAGATTATTCGCTGCTGGGAGAATTGAACACCCGGCCGCGCACGACTTATTTGTCGGCGCTGAGGAATCCGAATCCCGAGATAAAAGCTACATAGGTCCCATAGGGTCCTATTCCAAGCATGGAACAGCAACCAGACGAGCGAGACATTTCAATTCACGCGACGCATGCGGTCGTGGGATCTGAGCTGACCTTCGGCTCAGTCACCGACAAGATCAGTTCGATCGTGCTGAAACGAAAGACGCCGATTGGGTGGTTCATCGGCTTTGCGATTTCGTTTGCGCTGTTCCAGCTCATGCTCCTGGCCATCACCAACCTGCTTTTCAAAGGGATCGGACTGTGGGGAGTCAACGTTCCCGTCGGCTGGGGCCTGGACATTCTGAATTTTGTTTGGTGGATCGGCATCGGCCATGCGGGCACCTTGATTTCAGCGATTCTGCTTTTGCTGAGACAGAAGTGGCGCACCTCGATCAATCGCTTTGCCGAAGCAATGACGCTGTTTGCGGTGGCCCAGGCCGGAGTCTTCCCGTTGATGCACCTGGGGCGGCCATGGCTTGGTTACTGGCTCTTCCCTTATCCGAACACGATGGGCATCTGGCCGCAGTTCCGCAGCCCGCTCATGTGGGACGTGTTCGCCGTCTCAACCTATGCGACCGTCTCTGCGATGTTTTGGTTCGTCGGTTTGATTCCCGACTTTGCCACGCTGCGCGATCGCGCGAACAGCAAAGTGTTCCGCATGATTTACGGCTTGCTGGCGATGGGCTGGCGCGGTTCCGCGCGGCACTGGCATCGCTACGAAATGGCGTACCTGCTGTTGGCAGGGCTGGCGACTCCGCTCGTGCTTTCGGTACACACAATCGTCAGTTTCGACTTTGCCGTCGGCATCATTCCGGGATGGCACGCCACGATTTTTCCGCCGTACTTCGTAGCCGGCGCGATTTATGCGGGCTTCGCCATGGTCCTGTTGCTGACGATTCCCTTGCGGAAGGTTTATGGCCTGCAGAGCTTCATCACCATGCGTCATATGCACAACATGGCAAAGGTGATGCTGGCGACAGGGTTGATTGTTGCATATGGCTATTTGATGGAGGCCTTCTTCGGCTGGTACAGCGGGAACCAGTACGAGCAGTTCATGATCTGGAACCGCATGCACGGTCCGTATGCCCCTTATTACTGGACGCTGATTTTCTGCAACGGGCTGACGCCCCAGTTGCTCTGGTTCAAAAAGATTCGCGCCAATCTGTTGTGGCTGTGGCTTATCTCGTTTGTGGTGAGCATTGGGATGTGGCTGGAACGCTTTGTGATCGTCGTCACCAGTCTGCATCGCGACTTTCTGCCGTCGTCGTGGGGATTCTACCGGCCGACGCAGTGGGATTGGTCGATGTTCATCGGCACGATTGGATTCTTTTTGGCGCTGCTGTTTCTGTTCATTCGCTTCCTGCCGATGATTTCAATTTTTGAGATGCGAACAATTCTGCCGGAAGCGGAAGTTGAAGAAGGATAGGTCGAATAGGTCTTATAAGTCCTATTATGGTTAAGACAAAGCCACCCAGACTCTACGGTGTAATGGGCCAGTTCGATAACCCGAGCGCGCTGGTCGCGGCGGCCCGCGAAACCTACGCCGCTGGTTATCGAAGGATCAATGGCTATTCGCCGTTTCCGATCGAAGAACTCTCTGAAGCGATCGGTTTCACCCGGACCAGCCTGCCGCTGATCGTTTTGATTGGCGGCATCCTCGGCGGAGTGGGTGGGTTCTTCATGCAGTACTGGATGGAAGTGATCGACTATCCGATCAATGTCGGCGGCAAGCCCTTTAACAGTTGGCCGGCCTTCATCCCGATCACCTTTGAATGCACGATCCTGGGGGCGGCGTTTGCAGCCGTACTGGGAATGTTGGCGCTGAACAAACTGCCTCAGCCATATCATCCGGTTTTCAACGCGCCGAACTTTGCGCTCGCCACGCGCGATAGTTTCTTTCTGGTGATCGAAGCCAAGGATCCAAAGTTCGACCATGATGAGGCAATTCGCTTCTTAAAGAATTTGGAAGCCAGAGAAGTAAATGATGTTGACCTCTGAACCAGTGAGCAGTGAGCAGTGTGCAGTGAGCAGACCCGAGCGCTCGTTCTGTTGGCGCTTGCCCTGGCGCGGCGCTCTCTTTCTTTTACTGCTCACTGCACACTGCTCACTGCTCACCGGTTGCCGGCGAGACATGCAGGACCAGCCGAAGGTCATCGCCTATCGCGAGAGCAAGTTCTACAAAGATGGAAATGGATCGCGCCCGCCGCTTGAAGGCACCGTGCCGCGCGGCTTCCTGCGTCAGGATCGCGAATTCTATTTCGGGAAAAAATCCGGCGTCACGACAACCGGGACCACGCCTTCCGCCGCTGCTAATCCCTCGACGATGTTTCCCGACGACGTGGAAACGTTTCCTTTTCCGGTCACCAAAGAAGTTCTCGATCGCGGTCAGGATCGCTATCAGATCTACTGCTCGTCCTGTCATGGCGCGACCGGCTATGGCGATGGGATGGTGGCGCGACGCGGGTTCAACAAGCCGGCGCCCGCGTCATTTCATCAGGACAAGTTGCGGCAGGCCCCGGTGGGACATTTCTTTGACGTAATTACGAACGGGTGGGGCGCGATGCCGAGCCATGCTTCGCAGATTCCGGTGGCGGATCGCTGGAACATAATCGCTTACATTCGCGCCTTGCAGTTGAGCCAAGCACCGCCTGCGGCGCCGGCGCAGCCGAGTCGAAACGCAGCGGCAAAGCCGGGAGGCAACGGGCAACGTTAGGTAGGCACGCGCGGGAGCGAGAGTCCCCCGCGTCGAAACGAAATGGTCCAGACAGGTTACACACCTCCGCTAGAGCTCAATCGAATGCGCAACGTCGCGCTGATCGCGGGCGTCTTCTTTTCCGTGCTGGCCATCGCCGGCGTGTTCATCGATCGCGCGCAGTTCTTTCACGCTTATCTGGTGGGCTTCATCTTTTGGACCGGAATTACGGTGGGCAGTTTGGCTTTGCTGATGCTGCAGCACCTCACGGGCGGCGCGTGGGGATTGGTAATTCGCCGGGTGTTGGAAGCTTCGACCCGCACGCTGCCTTTGATTCTGTTGCTGTTTATTCCGGTAATTTTAGGTTTGAATCAAATCTATTCGTGGACAAATCGCGCGGAAATGGATCAGGTACCGGCGTTGCGGGAAAAGGCTGCCCATTATTTAAATCCGGCTTTCTTTATGACGCGGGCAGCGGTGTATTTCGCGCTTTGGTCGTTGATGGCCTTATTGCTCAACTGGCTTTCATTGCAGCAGGACCGGACGGCCGATTCGAAGTTGAAAAAGCGTTTGCAGATGGTGAGCGGGCCAGGGCTGGGAATACTGATCCTGACGATAACGTTTGCTTCGATCGACTGGGTAATGTCGCTTGACCCCGCCTGGTTTTCAACTATCTATGGTTTGATCTTCGTCGCCTCGTGGGCCCTGAGCGCGCTGGCCTTTGGGATTCTGATGATGTCCTGGCTTTCAAAGCGGCCGCCCATGAACACCGTGGTACAGACTAATCATTTTCATGATTGGGGCAATCTTCTGCTGGCGCTGGTGATGCTCTGGACGTATTTCGCGTTCTCGCAATACCTGATTATCTGGTCGGCCAATCTTCCGGAAGAAACAGTCTGGTATGTGGCGCGCAAACACAGCGGTTGGGGAGCAATCGCGCTGGGAATTGTGATCCTGCAATTCGTGTTTCCGTTCCTGACCTTGCTGTCGCGCGCGGCCAAGAAGAGTCCGCAGAAACTTGCGTTGCTGGCGGTGTTGATTCTGGTGATGCGCGCGGTTGACGTGCTCTGGCTGATCGAGCCGACCTACAACCGCGAGCATTTTCATCTGAGCTGGATGGACGTCGTCCTGCCGTTGGCGATCGGCGGACTATGGCTGGCGACCTTTGCCTGGCAGTTACAGAAGAGATCGTTAGTGCCGATCAATGATCCCCAGCTCGAGCAAGCTTTGGAAGCGCACGCGGGGCACTGAAGAGTGAGCAGTGAGCAGTGAGCAGTGAGCAGTGAGCAGTGAGCAGTGAGCAGAACGTTTATCGGAAGGCCGAGTTCCAAACTCTAAGCTCTAAGCTCTAAGCTCTAAGAACTAATTTGATGAGCGACTCGAAACCCAAAGACCACGTGACTGAGACGCCTGACGTTTCTTACATCAAGAACGTCGACGTCACGCACGAGGCCAGTGACGTTCAAGTCGGCAGTATCGCGAAGTTTGTGCTCGGCCTGCTGGTCCTGACGATTGTTACGCACGTCGCCCTCTGGGGTTTGTTTCTGGCTTTTGAGCGCACCGAAGCGCTTAGAGAAAACGAACAGCCGCGATCACGCATGGCGCCTACGGGCAAAGACCGTTTGCCTCCTGAACCGCGCTTACAGGGCGCGCCGGGCTTTGCCGAAGAATTGGGAAAAAAGAGCGAAACGGCAAAAACAGAAGAGCCGGCTACGAAACATTCCGAAGACTCAGGCAAGCCAAAAGATCCGCTGTGGGAGATTAGGATCCTGAGAGAGCAATGGAATGAAGTGCTCGAGCACGGCCCGGTCGATCAAAATGGACTGCGCTACGGCATGTCGATCGAGAAGGCCAAGGAAGAACTTCTGAAGCAGGGATTGCCGGTGAGAGGACAAAAAACAGTGAGCAGAAGCCGGTGAGCAGTGGGCAGTAAGCAGTAGGCAGAACGCAAATGAAGCGACACGGAGACTCGGAGATGGGGAGACGCGGAGAGAAGGGTTTCTTTCTCCGTGTCTCCGTGTCTCCCTATCTCCGCGTCATGCTTCTGCTGCTCACTGCTCACTGCTTACTGCTCACTGCGCACGCTCAGCCCGGCGTGCCGCAACCCAATTCGCCACTATACGGCGCGCGACCCGGGTCGGGACCGGTGGCGGCCGGGTTGCCAAAGGCTCTCAAGAACATCGGGATCGATCAGAAACTTAACGGTCAAGTCCCACTCGACGCGGTCTTCAAAGACGAACACGGCAACCAGGTTCAACTGGCGCAGTACTTCAAAGGCAAACCGGTGATTCTTTCGCTTGTCTATTACAGTTGTCCGATGCTCTGCAATCAGGTGCTGAATGGAATGATGGGGTCGCTCAGACGCGTTTCCTTCAATATCGGCGAACAGTTTGAAGTAGTTACAGTGAGTTTCGATCCGAAAGAGACACCAGAGCTGGCTGCCGCCAAGAAAGCAACTTACGTGAAAGCCTACAATCGCGCGAGCGGCGAGGCGGGATGGCATTTTCTGACCGGTGATGAAGCTAACATCAAGCGCCTGACTGAGGCGGTAGGCTTTCGCTACGCCTGGGACGAGCAAACGAAGCAGTTCGCGCATGCGAGCGGCATCATGGTGCTGACCCCGGAAGGAAAGCTCGCGCGATATTTCTATGGCATCACTTATGACCCGGACCATGTGCGTCTGGGTCTGGTTGAAGCTTCGCAAAATAAGATCGGTTCTCCGGTCGACGCGCTGATGCTCTACTGTTATCACTACGATCCGGCGACCGGAAAGTATGGCCTTGTGGTGATGAACGTGGTGAAGATTGCGGGCGGCCTTACTGTCGTCTTGATTGTCGGTTTACTGATGGCTTTGAGAAAAAGGGGCGCCGGGACGGCGCTGGCGAGAGAACCAGAAACGAAAGTCTCGGATGTGAGTTAGTTGGAAATGATGCAATCGTCACTTCCCTTAATGCCGGAGAGTGCGTCTACCCTTTCAAGCGACGTAGACGCCTTATATTTCTATCTCAGCGGAGTCACGGTCTTTTTTACCCTGCTGATTGCCGGCGCCATTATTTTCTTCGTCATCCGCTACCGGCGGCGCAACCCATCTGAGATTCCGCGGCCGATTGAGGGCTCGACCAAGCTGGAAACGCTCTGGTCGGTAATTCCTCTGCTGATTGCGATGAGTTTTTTCTTTTGGGGCGCCAGTGTTTTTTATCGCCAGTATCGCCCGCCGACAAACGCCCTCGAAGTTTACGTAGTCGGCAAGCAATGGATGTGGAAGTTTCAACATCCCACCGGCCAACGCGAAATCAACGAACTGCACGTCCCGGTCGGACGCAAGGTCAAACTGATCATGACCACGGAAGATGTGATTCACGACGTGTTCGTGCCCGCGTTTCGGATCAAAGCCGATGTCGTGCCCGGCAAATACACCACCCAGTGGTTCGAAGCCACCAAGCCGGGGCGCTATCACTTCTTTTGCGCTGAATACTGTGGGATGAACCATTCAGGAATGCGCGGCTGGGTAGTCGTGATGGAACCGACCGAGTTTGAGAATTGGTTGAGCGGAAACGCCAATCAAATGTCACCGGCGGCTGCCGGTCAGCAAATGTTCGAGTCGCTGGGTTGCGCTTCCTGTCACGGAGCCAACGGTGAAGGCGGCCGTGGGCCGTCGCTTTTGGGACTGTTCGGCAGCAACGTCACTTTGACCAACGGACAGACGGTCCCAGCCGACGAAGCTTACTTGCGCGAGTCGATCATGAATCCGCAAGCAAAGATCGTCTCGGGCTTTGGCCCGATCATGCCGACCTTCCAGGGGCAAATGAACGAAGAACAGCTTTTACAGGTCACGGCCTATATTAAGTCTTTGTCGACTGTGCGCACCGAAACACAGACGTCGAAACCGCCACCGGCAAGTGCGAAACCGAGCGCAACCCCGGCAGCTAAGAAATAAGACGCATCGGTCCTATCGGACCTCTTTAACCGAGATGGAAGAATTCGAAGTTCCAAAACCGCCGCGGACGAATTATCTCAACGCCGAGTACGGGTTGAAATCGTGGCTCCTGACCAAAGATCACAAGCGCATCGCGCTGCTTTACCTGGGCGCGATCAGCTTCTTCTTTTTCATCGGCAGTCTTTATGCGATGGCCATTCGCCTGGAGCTGCTGACGCCACAGGGCGATCTGGTGCAGTCCAGCACCTACAACAAGATGTTCACGCAGCACGGAATCATCATGGTCTTCTTCTTTTTGATTCCGTCGATTCCCGCGACCCTGGGAAACTTTTTGATTCCCATGATGATCGGCGCGAAGGACCTCGCATTTCCGCGCATCAATCTGCTGAGTTGGTACCTATATATCCTGGGCGGAGTCGTCACCATCTACGCGCTGCTGGCGGGCGGGGTGGATACCGGCTGGACCTTCTATGTTCCTTACAGCACCACTTTCTCCAACTCCTACGTGATAGCCGCGGGTCTGGGCATTTTCATTAACGGATTCTCATCGATCCTTACCGGTCTGAATTTCATCGTCACGATTCACACGATGCGCGCGCCCGGTTTGACCTGGTACCGGCTGCCGCTCTTTGTCTGGTCGCATTACGCCACCAGCTTGATCATGATCCTGGGCACGCCGGTGATCGCCATCACGATTTTGCTGGTCGCGCTCGAGCGGCTGGCGCACGTCGGCATCTTTGATCCGGCGAACGGCGGCGATCCGATTCTGTTCCAGCACCTCTTCTGGTTTTACTCGCATCCGGCCGTGTACATCATGGTGCTGCCGGCCATGGGGGTGGTCAGCGAGCTGATCGCCAACTTCTCGCGCAAGAATATTTTTGGTTATAAGTTCGTCGCGTTTTCCAGCCTGGCCATCGCGGTTTTCGGTTTTCTGGTTTGGGGTCATCACCTGTTTGTCGCCAGCCAGTCGGTTTATGCGGGGATGATTTTTTCGTTCCTGAGTTTCGCGGTCGCGATTCCGTCCGCCATTAAGGTCTTCAACTGGACCGCGACTCTCTACAAGGGTTCGATTTCTTACGACACGCCCATGCTTTATGCGCTGGGCTTCATTGGTTTGTTTACTGTCGGCGGAATGACCGGCCTCTTTCTGGCCACCCTGGCGGTTGACGTTCATGTCAGCGACACCTATTTCGTGGTAGCGCATTTTCACTACATCATGGTGGGCGGCGCCCTGTTCGGCTACCTCGGCGGGTTGCATTATTGGTGGCCCAAAATCAGCGGGCGTTTGTATCCGGAGGGTTGGGGAAGATTTTCGGCGCTGGTGATTTACGTGGGCTTTAATCTCACGTTCCTGCCTCAATTCGTGGTGGGTTACATGGGCATGCCGCGTCGCTATCACACCTATCCGGCCGACTTGGTTTCCTGGCAGGTGTTGCATGTGCTTTCGACCGCGGGCGCTTCGATTTTGGGCTTTGGATTACTGATCCCGCTCTTCTATCTGATTTGGTCGATGCGTTACGGCCCGATTGCGCCAGCGAATCCCTGGCACCTGCCGGGATTGGAGTGGCAGACCGCGTCGCCACCGCCGACTGAGAATTTCCTGACGACGCCGGTGGTCACCACCGAAGCGTACGAGTTTGCGCCGCCAGAGCATAAGCAAGTAGTAGGGAAGTTTGAACGCGAAAAGCCGGTTGAGACTTGATGACCGTCAATATTGAAAAATGCAAATTGAAAAGTGCGAATTGCAAAATCGGCTCTAGTCTTACCGCTGAATTTGAAATCTTCAATTTTCATTTCCAAGTTTGCAATTTAGGAATATGCCGGAAGGACTAGCTACAACACACGAAGGTCACGAGCCGGGCGCGCACCGCGCGTTGCAGCATCACTTTGAGAACATGGAGCAACAGCGCGAAGCTGGGACGCTCGGCATGTGGGTGTTTCTCGTCACTGAGATCATGTTCTTTGGCGCGCTGTTTCTGGCGTACACGCTCTATCGCTACAAATATCCGGAAGCTTTCGCGGCCGCCAGCAATCACCTGAATATCTACCTGGGGGGAATCAACACCGTCGTGCTTATTTTCAGCAGCTTCACGATGGCGATGGCGGTTTACTTCACGCAGATTGGCAAACGACGCAATTCGATCCTTTGTTTACTGCTGACGATTCTTCTGGGCACCACGTTTTTGGGTATTAAGGCCGTTGAGTATCGCGACAAGTACCGCGACCACCTGATTCCCGGCCAGCTAATTCCGGGAAATAAATTTAACCCGGCAATTGCAAAAGAGGGTGAGCCGCCGGACGAGACCAAGCTGCATCTGTCTCCCGGCGTTCCGGTCGGCCAGGTCGAGATGTTTTATTGGATCTATTTCGCCATGACCGGCCTGCACGCGCTGCATATGATCATCGGCGTCGGCTTGTTGATCGTGCTCACGATCATGGCCTGGCGTGGCCGGTTCAGTCCCGAGTATCACGCGCCGGTCGAAGTCTCCGGGCTCTACTGGCACTTTGTCGATATCGTCTGGATATTTTTGTTTCCGCTGCTGTACCTCCTGGGTCGGCACCTGGAGCACGGCGGATAAGAAGGATTAAGTTTGGAATATGGATCTTGGGATCTGAAATTTGAGATCTGAAATTTGAGATCTGAAATTTGGAATCTGGATTCTGAATTGTCGTAAAGCGTCTTTTTTGATCTCTGACTTCTGATCTCTGACCTCTGCTTTTATGAGCGAACACATAGTCTATCCGCGAGTTTACATCACCATTTTTCTGGTCTTGATGGTGGGCACCGGCTTGACGGTGATGGCTGCTTTTCGAGATTTTCCCGGGCCGCTGAATGCAGTTGTGGCGCTCACGATTGCGGTCATCAAAGCCACGTTCGTCGTGCTCTACTTCATGCACGTGCGCTACAGCTCGCGACTGATCTGGTTGGTTATTGCGGCGGGGCTCTTCTGGCTGGCGATTATGTTTGCCCTGACAATCAGCGACTATTCCACGCGGTCCTGGCTGCCGGTCATGTGAACACTAGATTCAACCTGTCTGCCGATAGACAACTTGCCCTCACGCACATTAATCACCTGCTGACAACTCTGACACCTGAGCTGGAGGGTCGCATCGGAGGTCCGGATGGTCGCTCCGCAATTCGGACAGGGTTCGTTAATCTCGGTCGTCTTGAAAAGGTCGCGCATCATAAAAACCGGAATGACAAGTCCGGCTACGAGCAAAGGAATGCCAAAGATGAGACCGGTGCTGGTTCCCTCGCCCAACGTCAGGCTGATCACCAGTCCGGCAATGAATAAGACCAGGCCCGCGGCAATGCTGAAAGAGAATCCGTAAGCGCGATCGAATGTTTTCCCGCTCTTGGCCTTCGCAGTTCCTTCTTCCGTCATGATTTCGACCCTTCTCCGCTTTTGTTCGACTTGTACTCGACTGAGGTTTAGTTGTCAAACGCGATGGGTACTGATGCAGTTTGAACTTCACCAGCAACTTCCCCGCGGGTAGTCCTACTTTGATAAGCGGTGTTCAGAGTCCCGACTTTAGTCGGGCTTTTGTTAAGCAAGAAAGAACCCAACTCAAGTTGGCACTCTAAACGCCGCTAACCTGGGATACTACCTCCCCACGTTCGCCCTTTGGCCGCCGCGCTTGATGCTGCTAAACTACACGTTTTCATTTAGTAGAGGATTTCTATCTGAGCAGCTATGAATACCGAAACAGCCTTTGAAACATTCCTGAATCAACACGATGAGGAAGCCTGGTCCGCGGCCCTGGCCACTCTGCGTCGCTCAATTCACGAGGTTGATCGCAACGCGACTGAAATCTGGTTCGCTTTCTACCCACTGACGCTACACCGGGTTTTGCAGGCAACCGATGACCGCGAGAAGCTGATCCAGCAACTGCTGCTGCAAGGCGACTTTGAATTAGTCAATCAGATCGACAAGTCGCATCACTTCCTTTTTGGCCATCGGTTCTGGCCAGAGGTGAAGCAAGCCGTCGTCCAGCACGCTGAGCAATGGCCTCCCAGTTTTACCCCGGGTGAAGTCGGGGTCACTTCGTTGGCTGACCAGATCCTCGCAGTCGCGCGCGGCGTCGCCCAGAAGTTGAAAAAGAATGAATCGCTGGTGGTGGGCATCACCGCAGTGGCTTTTATGACTGTTCAGCAGGTCGGAATCGCGCCGTTCAAAGCGAGTCCCGGAAGTGTTGCTCTTGACCGAAAGCATGCGAAAAAGTCTCCCGAGCAAATCATGCGTGTGCGGGCAAAGGATGATAGCCAGGGGTTGCTCGGCTTTCTGAAAACAATCAACAAGCAATTCACCGTCACCCACGACGAGAACGATGACAAAGCGAAATACAAATTAAAAGAGGGTCAGGATCTCGCCTGGGGCGCGGCCGACGATCGTTCGCGCGACTGGGTAGCCATCGATCCGCGACGGATGGACGGTCCGATTCCGGTCGAGTGTCGATCGGCTTCGTGCGGGACCTGTTGGGTAGGTGTGCTCGGGGGCGCTGAGAAACTCGCCGACGTTGGTGCGCGCGAAGGAAAGAAGATCAAAGAGTTCGGCTACATTGACACGGTCGAGCCGAAACCATTGATCCGGCTTGCCTGTCAGGCCCAGGCGCACGGCGCCGCGTCGGTGGTGATTCCGCCCTGGAATGGGCAGTTTGGAAAATATCTGCGCGAGCTCAAGAAAAGCGAACAGTCTGTGACTCAGCAAGAGACTACGTCGCAAACCGAAACGTCCCGAAATGAAGTTGTAAACTAACCATTTTCCATTTCTCATTTGACATTTCTCATTGGTCATTTATGAGGATCTGTTTGGTGTAACTTCGTGTGAATTCGTGGATCGGTTGGCGGCGTGAGAAACGAAAACGATCCACTAAATCACACTAACCTGAACAACCTGGGCTCGGCAAATGACATATGAGAAATGTCAAATGAGAAATGGAAAATATTCTTATTCAGATCGTAAGGTGAGTGTTTCTCCGCTGCTGCTGGTACTGGGCGCGGCGATCCTCTGGAGCACCGGCGGTCTTTTCATCAAGGCAACTTCCCTCTCCGCCGTCGAACTCTCATTCGGACGCTCGCTGCTGGCAGTTATCACTATCGCGATCGTTACGCGTCGGGAGGGCTTTGGCCTTAACCGGGTGACCGCCGTCACTTCGGTGCTCTACGCCGCGCTCCTGCTGCTTTTTGTTTTGGCCACCAAGTTGACCACCGCGGCCAACGCCATCTTTCTCCAGTACACCGCGCCGGTTTACGTGCTCATCCTGGAACCACTTTTCTACAAAGAAAAGTTTCGCCTGCGCGATCTGGTAACGGTGGCCGTATGCGTCGCCGGCATGTCTCTGTTCTTTGTAGGTAAGTTGCGGCCACAGGACGTGGACGGAAATCTTCTGGCCCTGGCATCGGGCGTTTGCTTTGCTCTCTACTTTCTCCTGATGCGACATTCCAAAGCCCGCGACGTGAACCGCGCGTCCTCGGCGATTTACGGCAACCTGATTGTGGTTCTGATTTGCGCGCCGGCATTCTTCTCGGCAGCCCGCCGCGGCGTCAGCGTCGCGGATATCGGCAGCGTTGCCTATCTCGGAATCATTCAGATTGGCGTGGCCTATGCGCTGTTCACCGCCGCAATGGCTCGTGGTCTGAAATCTTTGGACGCGAGCATCGTTGGTTACATCGAGCCGGTGCTGAACCCTATCTGGGTTTTTCTTTTCATCGGCGAGCGGCCTTCGAGCTGGGCGATCGTCGGCGGCCTGATCATCATCACCTCAGTGGTGGTGCACATGCTTTTGGCAGCGAAAGAGAAAGGCTGGCGCTCAGGTCGGGTGGAGATGACACCGCATGAGTGAGCCGGCTGTGCGATTTGCACTTCAGGCTGGGACGCCTATTGAGCGAGATGTTTCGTCGGGAGGCAGTGCGTCCCATCGTCGCGAGCCAAAAGAAATGTAGCGCCAGCTGCCAGCTTGCGCCGAACTAGCAATTCCCTCATTTAACTTCACATCATGGCATGCCTTCCCGTTTCGTGTAATTCGCCTAATCTGCGGATGACTCCTTGAAACCTGAAACCCGAAACGGTATTCTCATCCGGCGTGGGGCAGTAGCTCAGTTTGGCAGAGCGCCGCGTTCGCAATGCGGAGGTCAGGGGTTCGATCCCCCTCTGCTCCACCAATAAGTTCCTCGCAATCAAATACTTACCAATTCTGCTTATTCACTTCGGTTTTCTCGAGTGGCCAAAACGTGGACATGTTATGCGGAGGGCACCCTCTGAGGATTGAAAAGAAAGCTACAGGAGCCTTGTGATTGGTTGTATGCAGGGATGAAAAGCGCAACTAAGAAAGTAGACACGAACGTTTCTGCCATCGCAATGGCGTTCGGCGTCAGGTAGCTAGGTATTAATTGGGCGCGGAGAGCGAAAGCTCCTTCAAGGTTGAATGTCATTCGCCTCGCGCCAGTCAATTTCCACCGTTTGGCTTCTTCGTTGTTAGTCGAACCATTCGCTGTTCGGCTTTGAGGGAAGTGAGAATGATTACAGAAACAATGGACTTGCACGGACAAGCCATGCTGGACTACCTGAATGGTGAAAGAGATGCGTACTGCGTTCTACGAAGGGATGACGGAATTGCATATCCCCCTATCTATGCCCGACAGTTCTTCTATCCAGACGGGCTGCCCTCAGTTGACCAGGTTGCCGTCCAGCATTGCGTCCGGCAGAGTTCTCGACATCGGTGCTGGAGCAGGCTCTCACTCTTTGGCGATTTTACGAGAAGGGTCTCGATGTCACATCAGTCGAAATTTCGCCTAAAGCCGTGGAAGTCATGCGGCATCGAGGCGTTCCCAATCCAATTGTCGGCGACGTTTTTGATTCACGTCCCGCGCCATTGGATACAGTGATGGTCATTCTCAACATCCGGATTGTGCGGAATCTGGCTGGACTCGTAATGTTTCTCAAACATCTTCGCAATCTCCTGACTGACTCCGGCAGGCTAATCACCGATTCGATTGATCCGCGAGACTCTTTGGACGAGAGTTACAGGAGATATGCGGAGGCGAAGGTTGCCAAAGGTTGCTACTTGGGCGAGCGTACAGTGCGTTTCGAGTACAAGGGACAAATGAGTGACTGGTTCGAGTGGATGCACATTGACCCTTTAACTCTTGAACAATATGCTGACGAGGCTGGATATTCGATGAAGCATCTTGAGAATGACGGAAAAAGATATTTGGTTTCCATCGCTAAAAGATAACGCGACGCCGAACCACTCGTTGAACGCTGGGCGGCTCGCACCGTTCTAACTTATGTCAGATTCAGAGCGCAAGCTGGAGAATGTGTTTTGGTTGGGGGTTCTCCCTGCGCGGGCAAGAGTTCAATCAGCGAAATCATCGGGAATCGCTTTGACCTTGAGGTGTACCACGTTGACGAAGCTTTTGAAGTTCAACCTCGACGCCTCGATCCTGTTCGTCACTCGACTTTAACGAAATGGTCGGCGGCTTCGTGGGATCAACGCTGGATGCAACCTCCTGACAGGCTCGTGCAGAACGCAATCGCTTGTTATCAAGAACACTTCAGCTGATTCATGAGGATTTGTTTTCCATCCCGAAGCGTAAATCTTTGTTGGTTGAGGGTACGGGTTTGTTACCGAGACAATTAACCGAAGTGTCATCGAACCAGAATCGCGCAATTTGGTTGATCCCCACTCCCGATTTCCAGAAAGCCCATTACTCAGGACGTGACTGGGCGCGAAGCATTGTAGCGGAATGTAGTAGCCCCGAAGAGGCGTTTCATAACCGGATGCAACGTGATATTCGATTCGCGAATTGGATTGAGACAGAAGCAAGCGCCCTTTATCTTCCACTCTTAAGCATTGATGGAAATCGAACTATAAAGGAGAATGCAGAAGCAGTTGCCACGCACTTTCAGCTTAGTCAATCAATCACAGTAGTGACTGTTGCCATGTCGTCGCCCAACAAATTGTTCCAGGTGGAGCCGCGGTAGCTCGTCTCTGAACCTGAAAGATGGAATCAACGTTGTCCGCAATCGCGCCGCCACTTGAATTCCAGCGTTAGTCCGATCAGACGAGGGTGCCATAACGATAAATAAGAACCCATCTGCCATCTAGTAGGCTCAAGGTCCGGCTTGGCTATGTTTAGTCGCGTGTAATGCTTTCTGTTATCGAGTGAGAAATATGATTTTGATTCGTCCCGCCAACGAGAGTGATGTTGAGGCCCTTTGCTCGCTCGACCTGATCGCACGCTGTGAAAGCGACCGTCGAGAGTTTATTCGGCATGCGGTAGTTTCAGGCACCTGCTTTGTTGCCGTTTCTGAAGAAGAAGTCATCGGTTACGGCGTGTTGAACTACACCTTCTACTGTAACGGACATATTGACATGCTGTACGTGCATTCCGGCCATCGGCGGCGTGGTGCGGGCGAGGCATTGTTACAGCACATGGAGTCGCTCTGCCAAACTTCTAAATTGTTTACCTCGACAAACCTTTCAAACCTGCCGATGCAGGTGCTGCTGGCCAAGTTGGAATATGTATTGAGCGGCGTTATTCATAATCTTGTTGAAGGCGATCCGGAGATCGTGTACTTCAAGCGGCTCAGATGAGCGACGCGCGGGCCAACACGTCGTTAAGCTGACCCCCTTAAGACCTCGGCGAGTCCAAAACGTTTGTCTTAGAGTGAGCGGTTATTTCGAATCGAGAATCGCCGCTCGAATCAACCGTTCTGCTGCTCAGATTGATGAGCGGAAGATGAGAAATGTAACGATGAAGAAAACTCTGCTTTTGATTCTCACACTTGCAAGCAGCTTGCTCTCTGGTTTTGCGGTAGCTCAGCCTTCGGCGAAGACTGAAACTAATCAGACGCGGCGTGTCAAAGGCCAGGTTTTAACTTCTATTTATCTGCCTTATATTCGCGTCAGATTTGAGAAGAGATTTAGATACCTTGGGTGGCAGAAGTTCATCTTGTATGACAGAGCGCAAGTCGAACAGCATTTCTTTGTAGACGTCGATAATCAGAAGCGCATCAAGCGCATGTACATGGTGCAGTTTGAAGGCTACCTGCCCAACGTCAATGCTACATACGATTATCCTGTTACAAAAACTATTAGTCTTGGCGGGCAAACGTATATTGTAGATGCAGAAAGCATTCCCAATGTTTCAGCCGCACTCAAGGAGAATCCACAATCAGATGTCGCTCACGCCGCGTCATTTCTGAAGAGCAAGGGCTATCGCGTCAGTGATTCAATAAGGTTTCAACGTTTTGTGCGCCTGGTAGATGACGCTAAACGTAGTGAGTTCATTTTGCTTTACGTCGAAGATGCCGACGCAGGCGCTTCATCCGAAACAGAGCGAGCTATGCAGGAGTTTTCAAGGCGGGCGTTGAAGGGCTTTACTATTCTCAAATAAAGAAGCCTTTTGCTTCTGAAGCCGGCGCGCTACTTACCTGCAGCCAGCCGCCCGAGAACCCTGCGCGGCGAAGCCCGTCGATGATGTAGGCACAGCGGCTCCTCATCGCCAAGATAATTCTGTAACCCTGACAAACTTGAAGTAGAATGACAACCACAATTCAAGCAGTTAGATAATCACAGGTACAAGGGAGCAGGGCCGATGGTTACGACTGCCCAGACGTCTCAATTGGTGCGGCCCAAGCTGCCGATTGGCGCGTTCAGACGCTGGTTGCTCGAGGGCTCGATCAAGGAAATGGAAGGGCCGTTCAAGCGCGAGAAAGACATCCACCGCCATCACGCTTGGTACAAAGTAATGTGCTTGACGGGCGTTGATTACTTTTCAACGCTCGGCTACCAACCGGGCATCGCCTTCCTAGCCGCCGGCGCTCTCTCTCCAGTGGCGACGATAATCCTCGTGCTGCTGACGCTGTTGGGCGCGCTCCCAATCTACCGCCGCGTCGCGCACGAAAGCCCACATGGTGAAGGTTCCATCTCAATGCTCGCGAAGCTCCTCTCGTGGTGGCAGGGCAAGCTCTTTATCCTCATGCTGCTCGGCTTTGTGGCGACCGATTTCATCATCACCATCACGCTCTCGGCGGCAGACGCTACGGCGCACGTCGTGGAAAACCCGCTCGTGCACGATCTGTTGCACGACTTCCACCCGACAGCCGTGAACGTCGGCCTTACGCTCGCACTGATTACTCTTCTTTCAGGCGTCTTCATCAAAGGCTTCAAAGAGGCCATCGGGATCGCCGTCGTACTCGTTTCCGTCTATCTCCTCCTCAACCTAATCGTCCTCTGCGTAGGTTTGTACCATGTGGCGCAAAACCCGTCGGTCATTTCAAATTGGCAGAACGCGTTGCTCGCTCACCCACTAGTCGGCGGCAACTGGACGATGATCATTCTGATCGGGCTCCTGGTCTTTCCGAAACTGGCGTTAGGCCTTTCGGGATTTGAGACAGGGGTCGCGGTCATGCCGCTCGTTAAGGGAGACTCGAACGACACAGAGGAAAAGCCACGGGGACGCATACGCAACACGAAGAAGCTGCTCCTCGTCGCCGCACTCATTATGAGCGTTCTGCTGATCGCCAGTAGCTTTATCACGACGCTGTTGATCTCGGCCGAGAAGTTTCGCCCGGCGCACGGTGACGTGCCGGCCGGGGAAGCATCTGGCCGCGCCCTCGCTTATCTCGCGCACCAATTCCTCGGTCCTATCTTCGGCACCGTTTACGATGTCAGCACAATTCTGATTTTGTGGTTCGCTGGCGCGTCGGCGATGGCGGGACTGCTCAACATCGTCCCTCGCTACCTGCCGCGCTACGGCATGGCGCCCGACTGGACTCGCGCGATGCGACCGCTTGTCATCGTCTTCACGATCATCGCGTTTGCCATCACAGTCATCTTCAAGGCAGATGTGAATGCACAAGGCGGGGCCTATGCGACCGGCGTGCTGGTCTTAATGAGTTCGGCGGCGGTGGCGGTAACAATCTCAGCACTCCGTCGTAAACAGAAGGTGTGGGGCATAGCTTTCGCGCTAATCTCGCTCGTGTTTGCCTATACGACAGTGGTCAACGTCATCGAGCGTCCGGACGGCATCAAGATAGCTGGATTCTTCATCGCGCTCATTATCCTGGTTTCACTTCTCTCGCGAATTGCGCGCACCACTGAGCTGCGAGTCGAGAGTGTTGAGATAGACGAGACTGCGCAACGTTTCCTCGACGAGGCGGCGAGCCAGGGGACACTTCGCATCATCACCAATTGCCCAACCGAGAGCAACCCGGAAGAGTATCGGCGAGAAATAGCAGAGAACCGCCAGGATCACAATCTCTCCGCTCAAGACCCGATTCTGTTTCTCGAAGTAGAAGTACGGGATGCTTCTGAATTTGCTCATGCTATGAAAGTGGAAGGCACGGAGGTGGGCGGCTACCGCGTGTTGCGCGCGGAGGGGCCTGCGGTCCCCAACGCGATTGCTGCTTTTCTCCTCTATCTTCGCGACCGAACCGGAAAGGTTCCGCACGCCTATTTCCACTGGGGTTCGAAAAACCCCATCGCCTACCTTTTCGATTACGTGGCTTTCGGACGAGGCGACACCGCTCCCGTCACCCGTGAAGTGCTCAGGCAAGCCGAGCCAGACGAAGAGAACCGCCCGGCAATCCACGTGGGCGGCTATTGAGTTAACACAGTCAAATAGCAGATACATCTTCCTCTTGAGCTAATCACCGCCGCAGCTCGTCACAGCGTTGCGAACATTCCGATTGCCGCCGCCGCCATGATCGCCGCCGTGGCCCAGCCCAGCCACGTCAGCACGGGAGGATTAACTCGCTTACCCATCACCTTCTTGTTGCTGGTCAACAACACAACCAGGACGATCAATGGCGGTGCCAGGACTCCGTTCAATACGGCTGCCAGAAACAACATCTTCACTGCGTGGATGCCCGCATAGTTTAGCGATAGACCCAGCAACATCGAGACAGCCACGACGGCATAGAATTTCTTTGCCATCCGCGGCTTGTCTTCGAGCGTGCCGCGCCACACGCGCAATTCCGCAATGGCGTAAGCTGCCGCTCCCGCCAGCACCGGCACGCCCAGCATTCCCGTGCCGATCAATCCCAAAGTAAAAAGCAGGTAAGCGAAGTTGCCGGCGAGAGGCTTGAGGGCCTCGGCTGCCTGCTGCGCCGTATCGATACTGGTTTTGCCTTGAGCGTGCAAAGTTGCGGCGGTCGTGAGAATGATGAAATACATCACGAGGTTCGAAAAGAACATTCCGGTGAGCACGTCTGTTCTCGACTTGCGGAGCTCTTTATCGGTCGCACCTTCACGCTCGCGAATTGTGCTGCGTCCGATCTTTCTGTCCTCTTCCACCTCCTGCGAGGCCTGCCAGAAGAAAAGGTAAGGAGAAATGGTAGTTCCCAAAATTCCCACAAACGCGGCGAGATAATTGCTCGACCACTGAACATGCGGCACAAACGTCGAGCGCAACACGGCTCTCCAGTCAGGATGTGCGAGAAACGCCGCGATGATGTAAGCGAACAAGATCAGCGTGAGCCACTTGAAAACTTTGGCAATGTGACGATAGGAGGTCCAGAAAAGCAGCGAGATAATCAGCACCGCGTAAATCGGTGTCCAGATGAATTGACTGGTGCCGGTCATCATCCCGGTGGCTTCGGCCATGCCGCCAAGGTCGGCGCCGATGTTGACGACGTTCGCGACGATTAACAAAGCGCAAGCTGCCCACACGATGCCGCGCGGATAGTTAACCCGCAAGTTTGAGGCGAGGCCCCGGCCGGTGACCATGCCCAGGCGCGCACACATCAACTGCACCGCGGCCATCAAAGGAAATGAAAAGAGCGCCGTCCAGAGCGGCGCGTATCCAAACGCAGCACCCGTCACCGAATAAGTCGAAATGCCGGAAGGGTCGTCGTCAGCCGCGCCAGTGATCAAGCCCGGCCCCAGGTCAGCGAAGAAGGTTCGAACGCCGCGAGGAGTGATTTTCTCTAACTTGGTCTTCTTCTTTTTCTTTGTCATTCAGTTGAATTGCCATCGCGCACCCAGCCGCAAAAGAAACCTGCGCGGCGAAGCCCGCCTTGAGGAACCGTCCTCTCGTTGCTCACCGCTTTCGTATATGTGCGTTAGGGCACAGACGGTCGCGCCTTAGAACCCGTATAGTCGTTCTGCCAGCATTGTTCTTTATACAGATTCACCATTCGACATCGGGTCTGGTTGCAGAGACCTCTTCTTGTGCCGTTTGTTGTCTTTGCGCAACACACCGGAACAAGGAAACACTCGATGCCAAACACAAAAGAGCGCATCTCGCCTACCAACAAACTACTCGCTGCCCTTCCAAGAAGAGAATATCAGCGTCTGATCCCTAGCTTGGAAGAGATCCCTTTGATTTTCGAGAAGGTCCTCTACGAACCAGGGGATTCTATCCTGGACGTCTATTTTCCCACTAGTGGCATTGTCTCTTTGCTCGCCGGTGTTGAAGACCGGGCCACGCTCGAGGTTGGACTCGTAGGTCGGGAAGGCATGGTCGGCGTGCCCATCTTCATGGGGGTTAACACCTCCCTTAATCACGCCGTAGTGCAAGGTGCGGGCTCTGCCTTGAGAATGAAGGCAGGGGTCTTTCGAAAAGAATGTGACAACGGTGGTTCATTGCCACGTTTGCTACGACGCTACACGCACTCATTGCTAACGCAGATCTCTCAATCCGCCGTCTGCAACCGGTTCCATCCCGTAGATGCGCGTCTTGCTCGGTGGTTGCTGATGACGCGTGACCGGATGCAGGCTGATGAGTTTCAACTCACGCAGGAATTCTTGTCCAACATGCTGGGCACGCGGCGCGAAGGGGTAAACAAGGCTGCTGGCTTGCTTCAGGACCAGCACTTGATCAGTTACACGCGCGGCGCTCTCACGATTCTAAATGGGGCGGGCTTGGAAGCAATAGCCTGCCAATGCTACGGAATCATCAAAGGGGAATACGATTACCTTCCACCCGCAATAGGCGCGCGGCAAGTCCCTTCACTGGTTGGAATCAAAAGCCAGCCGTATGCACCGTAGGTGGGTAAGGCGTTTCGGCCTATATGTGTGTTAGGGAACAGACGGTTTTTCCTTGCCTGTGTTATGAGTTCCACTTGTCCGACCAGACATTGGGCCAGTCACTTTCTTGTGGCGTGTCGGCTTTCATGACCTGATTAAACCAAGGAGTTCGCCCATGCTATCCCCAAAACGAGTTATGCTGATTGAAAGTCCGTTGCTAGCAGGCCTGCCCAATGAGACCAATAACATCACCGAACCCAAGCGGACGCGAGAAGGACTGCGGACTTCGGAAATCCGTTACCGTCGGCTTTTCGAGGCCGCACGAGACGGGATACTCATTCTTAATGCCGTCACTTTAAGAATCACCGACGTGAATCCTTTTATGACCGAGTTATTGGGTTACTCACGCGACGAATTTCTCGGGAAAGAACTTTGGGAAATTGGTCTGTTCAGCGATAAGGAGGCAAGCCAACAGGCGTTTCGAGAGTTGCAGGTGAAAGGCTATCTCCGCTACGAAGATTTGCCGCTTCAAAGTACGGCGGGAAAGGTCCGGCAAGTGGAGTTTGTCAGCAACGTCTATGAAGAAGACGGTCATCAAGTTATTCAGTGCAACATCCGCGACATCACTGACCGCAAGCGAGCGGAGGAAGAACGCCGACTGCTTTTGGAAAGCGCGCAGGCGGCACGCGCGGAGGCTGATACAGCCAACACGGTCAAGGATGAGTTTCTCGCCACAGTGTCACATGAATTGCGCACCCCGCTGACCTCGATCCTCGGCTGGTCAAATTTGCTCGCCAGCGGCAACCTCGACGAGCAAGGGTCAAAACGTGCCATTGAGACTATCTTGCGCAACGCCCGAGCGCAGACACAACTCATTGACGATCTGCTCGACATCTCGCGCATCATCACCGGCAAGCTCCGTCTCGACGTGCGCCCGGTCGAACTCGCAAGGATGATCGAGGCAGTCGTCGATGGCGTGCGCCCTGCGGCAGAAGCCAGAAACATTCATCTCCAAACTGAACTTGATCCACTAATCTGCGCGGTGTCTGTCGACCCTGACCGAATTCAACAAATTATCTCGAATCTTTTATCCAATGCGATCAAGTTCACACCCGAAGGCGGACGCGTCGAAGTTCGGCTTGAGCGCCTCCACTCCGACGCCGAGATCACCATCAGCGACACGGGACAAGGCATCGACCCAGAGCTTCTGCTCCATATCTTTGACCGCTTTCGCCAGGCCGACTCCTCGATCACCCGAAGGCATGGCGGGCTCGGACTCGGGCTCTCCATCGTGCGCCAGTTGGTTGAAATGCACGGCGGGACGGTGACGGCTGAAAGTCCGGGTGCAGGAGAGGGAACAGTCTTAAAGGTTATATTTCCACTAATGAGCGCACATCACGAACTGGACGACGTAGATAAGACGCGGCCCATGATCGTGGCTGGCACTCCGACCGACAGTGAGCCATCGCTTAGTGATCTTAGGGTGCTCATCGTTGATGATGAACCGGACGCGCGCGAGCTTGTCGCCGCAGTGCTCACGGAGAGTGGCGCCGAAGTTACTTCTGTCGGGTCAGCCGGTGAAGCGCTGGCAAGAATGGCGCAACAACAATTCGACGTCCTGGTAAGCGACATCGGGATGCCGGAGATGGACGGCTACGCGCTGATAAGCAAAGTACGCCAGCTTCCGGTAGAGCGTGGAGGAAAAATTCCAGCCGCCGCATTAACAGCCTACGCCGGAATCGAAGACCAGACGCGCGCGCTCTCGGCTGGCTACCAGATGCACATTCCGAAGCCGGTCGAGCCCGCCGCGTTGACCAGCCTTGTCGCCAATCTTGCCGAGCGATACGCCACGCCCGTAGCTATTTAAGTTAGGTCGAGGACATCTAGCGGGTTCTGATCTCAATTGCGGCTGGAAGTCGAAAAAGTGCCATCTCAATCCAAAGCTACAGTGGAGATTTATTAACGGCAATTACTAGGACAAGGCAACGCTAATTCATTCTTGCACGAGTTTAATAAACTCGGAGGAGACTACTAATGAGCGAGAACCAAAAAACCAATGCGGATGCGAATTCACGCGAGTTTAGACGGGGAGTTGAAGCTGGAATCAATTCCGAAGACACCAAGTACTGGCAAGCCGGTTACGAACTTGGTCAAGAGTTCAGCGACCGAGAGACCAAAGAACCGGTTAAAGAAATCATCCACACGGAGCCCGACACTCCACTCTTCCTTATGGATACTTTGGATGGTCAAGAGGTTGACGCCCAGGACGAGCAAGATAAGAGCGCGGAGTAGCTTGTCCAGCTAGAACATCGCACGCGCACTCAAATCTGTCTGAAATTCAACACCGGGCCGGCAAGCTTTCCTGTCTTGCTTCGGTCTCCTTGATCAGGGACATTTCGCTCCGACTAAACTCTTAGACACGCTACAAATCTGATCTGCAGATTTAGGTGGTAGGCCGCGTTTCGGACTCTTCGTCGCAAGCGTTATTCCCGTTCCGGATGGGCTACCCGAAAGTTGCAGCCAAACTTAGTCCGCGACGTGCCATCCAGGTTGTGATGTTGGTACGTCGTCATATTTGATTCTCGTCTTTGACATGTACCTCGCAGCCCTTGGGTTTGCCTTTCTCTTCGGTGCTTGCAGCGCGATGATACGGGAGTTCAGGATAAGCGCCATTGAATCAGATGAATTCGAATGGGAAGAGTGTGCAAGACTTACCGCAAGAAGGTTAGAGCCGAACGCCAGGGTCCCCAAGATGTCCCGTTTACCGAAGAGCCGGATGAGTTGTTCCGAGTAACCGGTCGAACTCGTCTTTGACGACCTGGTAACACTCGCAGACGGTCTCTTCCAGCTTCTGGCGATCGAGGATCTGAATGTGACCGCGGACGTAACTAATCGCACCGGCATCATGCAGGCGACCGGCAGCCACGGTCACACCTTCGCGGCGTACGCCTAACATGTCGGCAATCAGCTCCTGAGTCATGATCAACTCGTCTCCCTTCACACGGTCGTGGCTCAGCAACAGCCAGCGGCAAAGTTGCTGCTCCACTGCGTGAAGACGGTTGCAAACAGCCGTCTGTGAGATCTGAGTAATCAATGCTTGGGTATAGCGCAGCAGCAATTGTTGGAATTTTCCACCCAACGCAAACTCATCTTGCAGCACTTTTGCCTTCATCTTAAATGCGGCGCCCGCGCTCTGTACCACGGCACGATTGGGCATCGTGCCACCTCCCATGAAGAGGGCAATTCCGACCACGCCATCATTACCGGTCAAGCCCATTTCAGCGCTCGAGCCGTTTTCCATGGTGTAGAGTAAAGAGACGATTGAGTTCGTAGGGAAATAGACGTAATCCAAATGTCCGCCGAATTCGTAAACGACTTCACCGAGAGAAAACGAGACTTGCTGCAAACGCGGACGCAGGCGTTCATACTCATCAGCCGGAAGGGAGGCGAGAAGCCGGTTTTCAGCTGTCTCATTAGGTCGTGCGAATACAGTCATGAGTAAATCTCCATGCTGCGGTCACCTTGGGGAAAGCAACCAATTCGCGTGAGCAGACCCGCAGTTTTACCCGATGTTGCAAGGGCCTTCAAGAGCCGCCAATATTATACACCCACTTAGCGACGAGCTGTTCCTGTTATGAGGGTGCCACGGCTGTCTAACGATTTGAAGATACCTTCAAGAGGAGTTCTTTTCTCAAGGGCGCTCCCTGGCAACTTTAGAAGTACCACCGTTGTCGTCACTTACCGGTGCGCTGACAAGGATTGCTCGGCCACTCTGGTTCAATTCTGTTTGGGTAGGCTGCCTATTTGGTTTCGGCTGCGCCGCAGCCTGGGGTTCACCATCGAGGTGACTATTCACTTCGTATCGCGTTACCAACTTATCCGACGACTGACCGGACTGATTCAATCCAACGGCACGCAAGTCAGTATTCAAGATGGAGGTTTCGTCCGAACCCTCCAAAGTCACATCGTAAGCCTCATCTATAATTTCAAGTTGCGGCTGGTGCTTGTAACATTCCACCACCGGCGCGAACTGCGAGGCGACGCTGACCGTTTGTGCCGTTGGGCAGTATGGTCCGGCTAGCTGACCGCTCTCCGGGTCGATTTTCACACTGGCGATGCCTATCGGTTTCAGAAAGGATGGGCCGCCCAGACTTGGTCGAATTGCAAGTGCTTCCTTCATGAAATCAATCCATGCCGGAAGTGCTGCCTCAGCGCCTGTCAGTCCCAACTGCTGGTTGTCGTCAAAGCCCACCCATACGGCGCACACCAAGCCAGGCGTGTAACCGACGAACCACCCATCACGCGAGGTGCCGGTCTTGCCCGCGATGGCTACATTCTTGAAGCTGCTTCTTGCTCGCCGCGCCGTCCCGCGTTGGGTTACAGCTGACAACATGTCGGTAATCATATACGCCGTCGCTGGTTTTATGACCTGCCGGCTCGTAGTAAGTCCGTTGACGATCGTTTCCCCGCTGTTGATATCGACAACTCTAGCGATGACAGTAGGCTCGAACATCTCCCCGCCGTTAGCGAAAGCAGAATACGCCGCGGCCATCTGCAGAGGTGTCGCCTCAGAAGTACCAAGCGCCATTGACGGATAGACTTCTGGCTTGGGTAGTCCAAAGCGAGCAGCGGTAGCGGCGACGCTGGCAAGCCCGGTCCGTATCGCTAGGTCTACCGTCACAACATTGAGCGAGCGGATTAAACCCTCACGCAACAAGACGTCATGCATGGAATAGCTTCTACCGTAGTTGGCTGGCGAGTAGGTGGCATGGTCATATTCAAACGTTTGCGGAGCGTCACGGTAAGTCGATAGCGGAGAAATCCCAGCTTCGAATGCAGTCGCGTAGACAAATGGCTTAAAAACAGAGCCGGGTTGTCGTTTCGCGTCCGTTGCACGGTTCAGTTGAGACTCCGCGTAGCTGCGGCCGCCCACCATGGCCAAAACCTGGCCCGTACGTACATCTAATGCCACCATCGCTCCTTGTGGCGGTGCCTTTCCACGGGCTGATTTGCTGAGAAGTTCTAGTTTGTGGCGAAGGGCATTCTCAGCGGCGGTTTGCAGGTCAGGATCGATTGTGGTTTGCACACGGATACTTTGCTCGGCACCAGGTTGTAAACCCTGCTGAAGATCATCCATCGCACGATTAACGGCGTCGACGTAGTAGGGAGCCAACTCGTTACTGCTACCCTCGAAGGCTGCGACGATGACCGGTAGCTCTCTTTCTCGCTTCGATGCATCAACATCGACGACTCCGTCGCGGGCCATAGCCATAATCACCTTGTCGCGGCGTAGTCTGGCAGCCTCGGGATGTCGGTCTGGCGCATATCGTGCTGGACTCTGAATCATGCCGGCTATGGTCGCAGCTTCCGCCAGCGAAATATCTCTCATCTCCTTACCGAAGAAGACTCTCGCCGCTTGTGCTACTCCACGAACTCCCACACCATTCCTGTGACCCAGATAGACCTCGTTACAGTAGAGCGCAAAAATATCCTGCTTGGAGAGTCGTTGCTCCAAAGCCACTGCGATCAAGACTTCGTTAAACTTGCGCTGCAGAGTCTTTTCCGGCGTGAGATACGTATTCTTGACTAGTTGCTGTGTGATAGTTGAGCCACCCTGACCAAACGTTAATGACCCACTCGTGGTCCAATTGATAAAGGCGCGGCCGATGCCTCTAATATCGACACCGTTGTGCTTGAAGAATCGTCGATCTTCGATAGCAACAATAGCCTGGACCAGGACGGGAGGAATGTCCTGATAGGTGAGCGTTTCCTGCTGACCAGTTTTGAGGCCGGCATCCACTGTTAACAGTTCTGGCTCCAGATCATAAGAGGAAAGATCCGAGACGTCATTAGACGATAACGAGGCAATGTATCCGCGATTATCGAAGTTGACGTCAATCCATTCGTGCGTTTCCGTTCCCTGCCGGGGCAAGATCCTGATGCTGCTCTCGCTGATAAGGAAGCTGCCACTCCAGATGTTGCTTGCCTTATCCTGCGCGTACGCAGCTCGCTGCAACGATGTAGCAAGCTGGACTTTGGAAAGGCGCGCGCCCTTTTCAATTTTACGTGGCGCAGCATAGAGCCCGGCGTGGCTTCTTAAATAGCCGCCGGCTATTTGCTGATCGATCAGTTGGGCAAAACTGCGATAGGAGTTGTAAGTGAGAACTGTAACGGTAGCCAAAACTGCGGTAAGCACGATCGCCCCGAGTTTGAAACAAGTCCCAGCCTTTCTCCTTAAGGCCTTTCGTTTTCCCTCCCGGTAAACGCGCACCCTGTAGTGTGTTTTGCACACCGGAATCCGCGTTAGGGTAAGTTCTGCTACCATGCAGGAAACAAGCGCAATGGCTGTGCCGTCCTCCAAAACCACCGACCTGCCGAGATTAAGATCGCGCTTAACCGGAGAACCTTCATGGAATACCGACTTCCCAAGTACTGAGGGTTTCTCTCTAGAATTCAATTAGTAAGGATGTGCATCAAAAGCACGCAGCGCCTTTGTCGGATAGTACCGTTGTGGCAAGCTCCATCATTCTCTCAAGTGGCAGATTAATGGCGCTCCGGCAATGTTGGTGATGATAGGTCCCAGCGGTCAAACGTCTCGACAAGCGGAAAGTTGTCCTCGGGGTCAATCCTTTGGTTCAGTTCATCCCGCGAGATTCTTTTCACCAGCATAACCCTTTCTTTCTTTTCTGCGTCCATATTCGGTTCCTGTGCCCAAAAGATCCGCGGCGCCTTGTCTAAATCGGATAGACGGCTGCGCGGAACAGTGGTAAGTTGTAGCCACCATGAGCACCACTACAATAATAATAATTATCGTCGTGTTACTTCTGCTCTTCGGCGGCGGCGGCTACTTCTACCGCCGTGGGCGATAGGGACGACCGCGCAAGAGGCGAACTATTACTTCTAAGTGGAGGCAATTTGCTTTTATGTTGGCCTCTCTTTCGTCCTGTCAGTAGTTCGACTATTCTTTAAACTCGACAACCTTTCCCAAGAACCTTTCCCAAGAACTTGATTTGGGCAGTAAGACATATACGGACACGGATCCACGGGTCCCTGCGGAAATGCGAGAGGATAGATTATTTCCTCATCCGTTCCCGCCCAGATCGCGGTAACGCATCATGGCCCAGGTGAACAAGCCGTGGGCAATCAAACCAGCGGCGGTGGCGCCGAGCAGCCACGGGCCGAACGGTTGTTCCATGAGAGTCGCAAGCGCCTTGGCCATGCCGCCCGCGTTATCGGGATCGGAATTTACGGCCGCTTGCACGAGAAACAGGCCGACAAGTGCGATCAGCAAAGCCCGCGCGCAAAAGCCCATCCGGCCGAGAGTGATCATCGCAATCTTCTCCCAAGCATGCATGTCGCGCAGCGCGAGTTTCTCGCGGAACTTCGCCCGGTAGGCCACCAGGAGCTGACTGATGCTGATCCCAAAGGCCACCACGCCCACGGCCCCAACCAGCCAGCGTCCGAACCCCTGCGACATCAGCCAGCTCGTCCCCGACTGCGCGGATTGATCCCCACTCTTCCCGCCGCCCATCACGCCGAGCCCCGACAGGACTATCCTCGCCGCCATGTATGCGAGATAGATATGGAGGAAACCGCTGGCACCGTACAACACCCGGAGGCCTTTGCCGACGTTTTCGGGGTCCTTGAACGCCTCAACGAACTTCCACGCCGAATAGTGCAGCAAGCCGACGGCGAGGATTACCAGAAGCGTTCCCCCGAATGGGCGCCGGCCGATTTCCTGGAGAGCTCCTTTCGTGTCATCCACCTCGCCGCCGAAACCAACCGCGACCTGCAGGGCCAGCAACCCAACGGCGAGATACACCGCACCCTCCGCGAGAAACCCGGAACGAATGATGAATTTTAGAAAGCCGCTTTGGGACTTCATGCCGGATAATCCTTGGGGAGAGGAAATAACCCAACGGTGGCGTGTCGAGACTCAATGCCGGCCATCGTTGGACGCGAGAAGGTAGGCGAAATCTCCGGTTTGTCCATCGGAGCCGAGAGAATTCAGATAAAGTGACTTCTCTAGCCGCTTCGATCAAAATCTACGCTACAAAAACGCTTTACGCGCTTTACGCGGCGCCGGTTCGCGGATTGACACGGTAGGGTTCTGGGTTCAAATCCAAGTGGCCAATACGTGGCCAAAAATAACAGGACGCTACCGATACGCGATGTTAAGGAATGGGAAAGAACGGGAAAACCATTGATTTCTCTTGGTGGCTGCAACTTTCGAAAAGGCAAATACTTAGCGTTTTGCCGGTAGTCTGATTCGCAATGCGGAGGTCAGGGGTTCGATCCCCCTCTGCTCCACCAATAAACATTCAATTCTTCAGCCACTTACAGTCGCAACTCCAGGAGACCCAGTTTTTCCAAGTGGCCAATATATGGCCAGAAAAAACAGCAGTGGATGGTAAGAAACCGTAGGAAACGGAAGCGAATTGGTAAATGCGCCAATGCAGCGAGCCAGCAACTTGGCCATTTGGAACAACTTAGATGTTTTGTCTGCGGTGCGGAGGTCACAACAGCCAGGTCGGAGATTCGAATCATCGCCGAAAATCTGTAACGAACAAAATCCATGGAAGAAAACTCTCATGCCTACACCACATATCAAACAACTCGCCACAGTTGGATCGGCGCTTCGCGTCCTTTCACCTGCACTGCGCCGATAGACGTCGCGTCGTCGAATTTATCGCTGACGGCCTGCCAGACCGTTTCAGAGATCAATAACTGAGATCCAAATTCTTTATTCAACTGCTCAATGCGCGACGCTACATTTACCACGTCTCCAATAACTGCATATTCCTTTCGCAGTGCGGATCCGATACTCCCAGTCACGGCTTCGCCGGCATGCAAGCCGATACCTACCCTCGTAGGCAACACGTTGGCCGCTGCAACCTCCCTCTCGACTCGTAAAATGATTTCGCGAGCTGCTTCCACGCCGTTTAGGCAATCTGCTCCGTCTGAGACCGGGGCGCCGAACACCGCCATGAATCCGTCGCCGAGAAACTTGTTGATGATTCCATGATGGCGGTTCACGATTTCGATCATAAATTCAAAGAGCGATTCGAGATAAGCAACCACCGCCTCAGGCGTCCGTTTTTCAGCGAACGTTGAGAAATTCCTGATATCCAGAAACATCACGCACACGCTGCGATGTTCGCTGGCAAGATCCGGCTTCAATGTCAGCAATTTCTCCATGACTAGCGGAGAAACATACTCTCCGAAGGTTCTCCTGATTCGATTTTGTTCTTCAACCGTTGCCAACGAGTTAAAGGTGCGTTTCTTGATCTGAATTGTAACCAATCCCGTAACCACGCCAGTGATCAACAGCAGGAGACCCCTAATTACGTGATGAGGCATGCTGGTGAGAATTGGCTCGACCGTCGCGTTCGAGGACTTGTTGACGAAATATAGCGCCAGTGTCGAGTACTCGATCGCCGCCACGGCGCCGGTGAAAACGCACAGCCTGGCATTTAGACGCAACGCCGACAGCACAATGAAGACCGGATAAAGCAACGTTACTGGCGTGAACAGGGCGTAAATTGGCCCAAGGAACAATGACCCAATCATGATCGCCAAAGTGGGTATGCTGGTTTCGATAAACGAGCTCAAGTAGTGAATGAGAGTAGAGGGATGGGCTTGTTTGCGGCTCAAGTGATCAATGACTACCCGCTCAACCACAAGACAAACCAACGTCACTCCCATAACCGTGATAAAGGTGGTGATGAACCCCCTGAAGTTACCGTGGAATGATCGCTGAAATTGTTCGAAGTCGAGCAACGCGACAATAAGCACGATCAGGAGTGAGCTGAGGATGACGCCGATCAAAATGGTCACCCGCAACTTGTCACTCTTAAGAATTTCGAGCGCGAACTCGCGCTCGAAAGCCTTCGGCGTCATTCCGCGCTCTTTGATTGATCGAAACGTCACACCATCAAAACCTCAACTTAAAAAAAGTGGTCGCCACACTTCCTTGCGGGCATGGTTGCATCGGTGCGACGCATTCGACAGAGATGAAGTTTGGTTCGATTCCCTTCTGAGGATCCTCTGGAGGGTCGGCGACAAATGTGACCACGATCTCGCGACCATCAAAAAATTTACCCTTAATCGTTAGCTTTTTGATAGATCTCCTATCGTTACTAAGCAACAGCTTTCCTGTTCCCGTCGCGTTGCCGCTGAGCTCGCCGCCAGTGATTTTCAAGAGAATCTCCTCAGGCGAGGAGTTACTCGCCGACCACGTTCCCTGCGCTTGTAGCTGGAGATCTGAATAAAGGGTGATAAGCACCGTGCCGTCCTGGCGGAGCACGGCAAGCGCGGCGGTAAACTTTCGTTCTTCGAAAGCGTCAGCGATTACACCGTGTCCCTTAGCAAATGCCGTCCAACCATCAAAGTTTTGCCCTTGCGCGGATGCGGGAAGAAGCAAGTGAGCGAACAGCAATATGAGTAGTGTGCTGTGCCGTTGCATTAGAAGTTTGATTCTGTTCATAGTTCCCTCCAAATTTACGTTTCGTCCTGCGCCTCACATCCAACGCATTACACGCAGCCAAACGGGCGCAGCTGTTAAGAGAGTAGCCACCACTAAGAGAACAACTGGACGCCGTCGATTACGCGCCCACACAATCAGCCCGATTCCCAAACCAGTCTGAACCACGCTTGCCCAAACGATCTTTTCGTACAGGTTCGGCCACGAATAATCTGATGAATGCTCAACCGCGGATAGAGAGCGCAACGCGAACACCGTCAGGGCAAGCGCAAGCGGGACCAATGAAATGGAGACATAAGCCATCGTGGAATCTGAGAATGTCCTAAGCACGACGAACAAAAGAAAGGTCGATAAAATCAGGCTTAGCAGCAACGGTGTCGTCATAACTGCACACCTTGAGTACTTTTTAGCGGGGGCGCCTCAGTTGTAGCGAATGGATCTGAAAAGTAATAAAGATGGGTTTGGAAACCGCTGCCTCCATTCTTGGTGGAGACGATCCACTCCTGGACCTTCTGTGTTGCAACGATAAGAAGCAAGCTGAATCCGCTGCCAAGCACAACCAACATCGGGACCGCGACGTACAGTTTGTGAAGCGGAAATTCGGCGGTCCTCAAATCTCTTAACGACATCATTTCTGGGATCTGCTTCGCAGGTGCGGTAACCCGAAGCGGACTGGGTGAAGGTGGCGCGTATTCCAGACTTGCTGCGTTTTCGGCGGCAGCAATTGCCGCTTCGATTCGCGCGCGTTCTTCTTCGAGCAGATCCAATTGTGTTTGTAATCCGTTCCGCTCAATCGTCAGGAGTTTGCGCCGGTGCTCCCGCAACTCCTCAGGACGCGTAGAGCCGATTCCAGCCAACTCGCGCTCAATGGACTCTGGCTTCAACTGTTCGTCGAGTTCCTCAAGACGCATGCGCAACTGTGTCTCTTTCGATTCAAGGTCGAGCAACTGTTGTTTGAGTGTTGAAGCCGTGCCCTCGCGACCGGTGGGTTGTTGAGCTGCAACAATCGAGGCCAGACCGAATGCAATTACGATTGAAACCAGCTCGATAGCTAGCTAAACGATTGGTGCAGCGACAGCGAGTTTGCCGGCAGAAATGCCGTTTTGCGCGGGATGAACGATTACAGGATTTCTCGGC
>JBBPID010000136.1:0-6810 GCA_038040505.1 Acidobacteriota bacterium
GCGATTCGTTCGACATAACGCCGGAATATCTCAACGAAGATCGCGGTGGCGCCGATGTTAAGTACGATTTCTTCCGTTTCGGACAAATGGGCACGCGCCGTTTCAACGCGCTCAAGCTCTGGATGGCCTTTAAGTTTATGGGCCGGCGCGGCTACGGTGAAACAGTCGAGCGGCATATCGAGCTGACGAACCATCTGGCCGCGCGATTAGATGAGCTGGCAGACTTTGAAAGAATTGGTGAGATTGAAACCGCCGTGTGCTGTTTCCGCTACTTGCCGGAAAGTGTGCGCAGGCTCGAGCCCGAAGCTCAGGATCGGATTCAAGCTCGGTTCCAACAACGAATCGAAAAGAGTGGAAAAGCTTTTTTCCCCTCCACGATTCTCCATGGCCTGCGAGCTTTGCGCGTCAACATAAACAGTTATCTAACTGAGCACCGCCACGTCGACGATCTGGTAGAATTGCTCCAGATCGAAGGCAAAGCTCTGCTCGAGGAAGGGAACCAGGGATAACGTGACGGCTCGTTACAAATCGGGTTCGCTCCTTTGGTTGCCTTTGGTTTTCATTTTCGCCGCCGGCATTGCCAGCGCGCAAAAAAGCACCGGCACTCCCTCAGAACCGCCCAGATCAGTCGGCACGATCCAGTCCCGAACTCAATTCGACTCGTTGGCTGTCGTTTATGACGCCAACACTCCCTACGCTTTGCCCCACGTCCTGTTCGTTATTGATCGTCAGAATCGCAATCGCATCTATTACGTCGACACTAGGCGCTACAAATTTCACAAAGACTTTGTTAACGGCACGTATCTGTCGCTCGAGCGTGGCCAGAAATTCTTCGAGAACAACTATCTCAAACCGAACCGGCGATTTATTCTCGGCACAATTGCTTATCAGACACCGGTGCGGCGGTGGACGTATGAATTCTGGGAAGGCGACCTGATTCCGACGGAGCAGATTAAGCTGACTGCGGACATCATCAACGCCTCGTTTTTCACGCCGGTGGCTTTCAAACCAAACTCTTCGCGACAGGAACAAGCCTCGGCAAACATCGCCAATTTTCCGCGAGTGCTGCAAACCGATATTTCGAAAGAGCAGGAATACCAGGCGCTGAACGTGGCCAAAGGCCTCGGTCGAATTCACATTATTCCGAAACTGGACGAGCACGTGGAGATCGGTTTCAACGAAATCCTGGTGCTCGACGAAGTGCCGGTGCAATTGCCGCCGGTGGCCGGAATCATCACCAGCAAGCCTTCGACGCCGCTGTCGCACATCAATCTGTTGGCGAAGGGTTGGGGCATTCCCAACGTCTATATCAAGAACGCGCAGGAGCTTTTCAAGGCCTATGACGGCCGCTGGATCGAGTTCGACGCGCGCCGCGACAATTATTCAATCAAGCTCGCCAACAACGATGCGCTTAATGAATATCTGAAGAGATTGAAGGAGCGGCTGGATGTGATGAAGCCGCGATCAGATCTTAAGGTCAGGCGACTGGCAAGTTTAAGTGAGCAAAGGGCGGCCTCGAGCATCGCCTATGGCGCGAAGTCGGCAAATCTCGGCGAGTTGATCCGCGCGCGTCTGCCGGGCGTGATTGTGCCGCCGGGCTTTACCATTCCGTTCTTCTACTACGACGAGTTTCTGAAAGAGAACCAACTGGATCGGGCCATCGGAGAGATGCTCGACGATCAAAAGTTCGTGCATGATCCGGCCTATCGGCGCGCTTATCTAACGAGAATGCGCGAACGGTTTCAGAAGGGAAGCGTGAATGCGAAACTGCGCGCCGAGGTGCTGCGGCGTCTGCACTCGGAGTTTCCCGGCAAGGGCGTTTTCGCGCGCAGCTCGACGAACAGCGAAGACCTGCCTAACTTTAACGGAGCTGGTTTGTACACCAGCGTTCCCAACGCCCGCACCGATGACCAGCTGATCGAAGCGATCAAAACCGTCTGGGCATCGATCTGGAACTTTGAAGCCTATGAAGCGCGCGAACGCGCGGGCATCCCGCATACCGAGATTTTCATGGCCGTGCTGATTCAGGAAGGAATCAACTCGGACAGTTCCGGCGTGATGATTACGGCAAATCCCTACGACCGCGACGACAAGAACGCTATTTACATCAGCGCCAAACGCGGTCTGGGAATCAAAGTCGTCGAAGGCCAGAAGATCGCCGAGCAAGTCGTCTATCGTCCGCGCGCCTTAGCGGTCCAGGTGTTGACCCGCTCAGAAGAAGACAGCCTGCTGACGTTCGATGCGAACGGCGGGGTGCGTGAAATTCCCATCAGCGGCGAGCGCGAGGTGCTGAGCGACGCAGTGATTCGCCGCCTGGCAGCCGCAGCCATTAGGATCAAGCGCGTCTTTGGTGGCAAAGACCAGGACATCGAATGGGCCTATATGAAAGGCCAGATCTACATCGTGCAATCCCGGCCGTTCATTGCCGGCGGCTAAAATCGCGACGGACGCGTTGTTTGGAGTGCGCCGGCTTGTCGGCAATTTCGCACTCCAAAAGAAATCGGCTGTTTCACCTCAAAAGGTTGCTCAACATGAATAATCATCCATGTAGTTCCAGGCGACGCCGAATTACGGCCTCAATGGCGCTGGCCTTTTTTCTGATGACGGGCGTGCCGGCGATCGCTCAACAATTCAGTCCCGACCTCTTCAAGGGTCTTCGTTGGCGCAACATCGGGCCGTATCGTGCAGGACGGGTGCGCGCCATCGCCGGCGTGCCGCAGCAGCCGAATGTTTTCTACATGGCGCAGGTCAACGGCGGCGTTTGGAAGACAACCGACTATGGCCGAACCTGGACGCCAATCTTTGACGACCAGCCGACCGGATCGGTGGGTTCGATTGCCGTGGCCCTTTCTGATCCGAACATTGTTTATGTGGGCAGTGGTGAAGGCTTGCAGCGCCCGGACCTTTCAGTCGGCGATGGTATCTACCGATCGGCCGATGCCGGCAAGACCTGGACGCACCTTGGACTTCGCGATGGCCAACAGATTCCGCAGATCGCCGTCGATCCGCGAGATCCAAATCGCATCCTGGTAGCCGTGGCCGGTCATCCTTATGGTCCCAACGAGGAGCGAGGCATCTTTCGTTCGACCGACGGCGGGCAGACCTTTCAAAGAGCTTTGTTCAAAGACGAGAACACGGGCGGCGCGGACGTCCTGATTGATCCGAGGAATCCGGACATCGCTTACGCAGCGCTTTGGGAGGCGCGGCAGGGCCCTTGGGAAAACGGTGTCTGGAACGGAACTGGCGGCGGGATCTTTAAATCGACAGATAACGGCAAAACCTGGACCCAGTTGAAAGGCGGATTGCCGGATGGAATCATTCAAGCCAACCTCGCGATCGCTCCCAGCTCGCCAAATCGTTTGTTCGCGTCCGTAGGAACACCGACTGGCGTGAATCTTTTCCGCACGGATGACGGTGGCGAGAGCTGGACGATTGCGACCAAGGATCCACGGCCAGCGGGAAGAATTGGCGGCGGAGATCTATCTGTTCCACGCTTTGATCCGAAGAATCCGGACGTGATCATTATGGCCAGCACTGTCAGTTGGAAGTCGACGGATGGGGGCAAGACGTGGGCCGCATTTCGGGGCGCGCCGGGCGGCGATGACTATCAGAACGTTTGGATCAATCCGAACAATCCCGACATCGTCTTCATGGCCAGCGATCAGGGAGCCGTGATCACGGTTAACGGAGGAAAGTCATTCAGCAGTTGGTACAACCAATCGACTGCACAGATGTATCACGTCAATGCCGACAACGCTTTTCCATATCGATTGTGCAGTGGTCAACAGGAAAGCGGCTCAGCCTGCGTCAGCAGTCGCGGCCACGACGGCGAGATAACTTTTCGCGATTGGACACCAGTCGGAGCCGAAGAGTACGGGTACGTCGTTCCCGATCCTCTGAATCCGGACATCGTGTACGGCGGAAAGTTAACACGTTACGACCGCCGCACCGGGCAGGCGCAGAGTATCCTGCCGAAACCGTTTCGAGCTCCCGACTTTCGCATGCTGCGAACCCAGCCGATCGTTTTCTCGCCGGCTGATCCGCGCGTGCTTTATTTTGCCGCCAACACTTTATGGAAGACCAAAGACGGCGGGCGTAATTGGGAGCAGATTAGTCCGGATCTCACCCGCAAGACGTTTGAGATCCCGGAGAGTATCGGCAAGTATCGCGCGCAACCCACGGCCCAGCCCACCCAACGCGGCGTGATCTATGCGGTTGCTCCGTCGCCGCTCGACGTTAACGTTCTCTGGGCCGGAACCGACGACGGCCTGATACATCGAACCACAGATGGCGGCGCGCATTGGACAGACGTAACGCCCAAACAAATGAAAGCCTGGCAGAAGGTATCGATTCTCGATGCCGGCCATTTCGATAAGAACACCGCTTACGCAGCGGTGAACACCTTGAGGTTGGATGACCTTCGGCCTCATATCTACCGTACGCACGATGGCGGAGCTAACTGGACTGAGATCACTAACGGTATTCCGGTAAACGAAAACACCGACGTCGTGCGTGAGGATCCCGACCGCAAAGGTCTGCTCTTTGCCGGAACTGAGCGTGCGGTTCATGTTTCGTTCGATGACGGCGATAACTGGCAGTCCCTCAGGTTGAACATGGCCGCGAGCTCCGTGCGCGACCTGATCATCAAGGGCGAGGATATTTGTGTGGGGACCCATGGCCGGGGCTTCTGGATTCTCGACAACATAACTCCGCTGCGCCAGTTGCAGTCGTCGACAAAGTCTGCGGCCGCTTTCCTTTTCCGGCCGCAAACAGCAATGCGGGTGCGTTGGAATATGAATACCGACACGCCTCTTCCGCCAGATGAAGCGGCAGGCGAAAACCCACCCGATGGGGCCATGATTGATTACTACATCGGGACCTCAACTTCCGGCGAGGTCAGTCTGGAAATCAAGGATCAAAGAGGCGCCCTGGTGCGCCGCTATTCGAGCGCTGATCCCGTTCCCACGCCCGATCCAAACCTGGCGATTCCGCCATATTGGATAAGACCGCCGCAGAGTCTCACTAGTCAGCCAGGTGTGCATCGATTCTTATGGGATTTGCGCTACACCCCAGTGCCGGGGGTGGCGCCGCAATATCCGATTGCGGCGATCTATCGCAACACGGCGCCGGCCGCGACTTCGCCCTGGGCGATGCCGGGTAATTACACCGTCGTGCTCCACGCCGGCGGAAAGAGTTATTCGCAGCCGCTCGTGCTGCGGATGGATCCGAGAGTCAAAGCTTCGACTGCCGATTTGGCTGAGCAGTTCCGACTTTCCAGGCAGGTTTACGATGAGTGGTTAGCCTTGAGCTCAATCTCAGACGCGGTCAGAGTCGTCCGAGGACAGCTCACTGAAGTCCGGCCTCGTGCGTCTGAGGATCTGAAGAAACGGATCGATGAGCTGGCTGCGAAACTGCAGGCCATGGCTGGGGGAGGAGCGCCGGGCGGGCCGGCAGCTGCACCCGCGAGTCCGGCGCCTACGGTCGCTACAGTCACCGCTAGAGTGAGGACTCTTTTCAACTTATTCGAAAGTGTGGACGCCGCACCCACTCCACAAGCCGCGGCGGCGGTGCCCACAGTGCTCGAAGAGTCCCGCGCCCTTAAGGAGAGCTGGCAGCGTCTAAAGTCACAGGATATCCCTTCGCTGAATCAAGAGCTGCGTGGCGCCGGTCTGCCTGAGCTGACTTTAGCGAAGTGAGTCTACGGAAGCGTCAAAAATCAACCAAGTTTCCCGCGCCTTGCTGTTGTGCCTTCTGGTAGATATGCGCAACCGCGGCGAGGTCCTCAATCGCCAGGCCGAGTGATTTGAAGATCGTGATTTCGTCAGGCGACCTGCGTCCGGGATGCTCACCAATCAGCACTTCGCCCAGTTCCGCGCGAATGTGCGCCGGCCCGATCGCGCCTTCTTTCGCTGCCAGGAGGTAGTCTCCGGCTTCATTCAAGGCCGACTCGCGCCGATCGACGAAGAAGCTGGCGGCCGCCACGGTTGCCGTATCGATCTCGCGCGCGGCCGGCGAGTAGGTCCCAATCGCATTAATGTGCACGCCAGGCGAAATCCATTCATGCCTGACTACCGGGTCACGCGAAGTGGTGGCCGTGACAATCACGTTCGCGTCGCGGATCGCCTCCTCTGCTGAATCAACGGCTTCAATCGGAAACTTGAAGCGCGGTTGCATCTCGGCAGCGAACTGTCGCGCCCGTTCACGGCGGGAGCTGGCCACCCGGGTCCGTTTGATCGATCGAACGCCGGCCATCGCTTCGAGATGTGAACGCGCCTGAATTCCTGCGCCAATAATCGCCAGGTCGGCCGGTTCGTCCCGTGCCAGCGCTCGCGTGGCCACGGCACTGACTGCGGCGGTGCGGATCGCGGTAATCGCTGAAGCGTTCGCCATCGCCAGCGGTTCGCCGGTGGTGCCGCTGAAGAGAAGCACGCCGCCCTGATGAGCATCCTTGCCGATGGCGGCATTCCCGGGAAAAACGCAGATTGCCTTCAGGCCAAACACCGGTTGGTCGCCGGCGCGGAACGCCGGCATCTGAGCCAGGACGCCTTTCACCGCCGGCGGTTTTAGGATGGTTCGAAGTGGCTGGGAAAACTCGCCCCGAGCCAACGCCCGCAAGGCTTTATCCATGACTTCGATGCACTCGGTCATAGGAAGCAGCCGGGCCACCTCGTCGTGGTTAAGAATCAAAATCTTCATTTCCTGACGGCTTCCTCCATCGCTCTGAGAGACCCCTTAACAAACCGCGCTTGCAGGCGGCGGCTTATTGGGTAGCCGGCCCGGGCCAGAATGTGCTGGGGACGGGAAAAAGCA
>JBBPID010000030.1:0-50693 GCA_038040505.1 Acidobacteriota bacterium
CTCTTCCGTCAATGCAAGATCGATTAACCAAAGAACGACGCTCGTGGAATATGAGCCGCATTCGCGGAAAGGATACATCGCCAGAGAAGCGTGTGCGTTCAGCATTACATCGCATGGGTTATCGATTTAGACTTCATCGCAAGGATCTGCCTGGTAATCCAGACATTGTTTTTGTGAGTAATCGCGTCGCATTGTTCGTTCACGGATGCTTTTGGCATCGGCATCGTGGCTGCAAGAATTGTACGACGCCCACTTACCGTCGGAAGTTCTGGGTTAACAAACTCGAAGGAAACGCCACGCGCGATAAGCGGAATAGACTGGCTCTTCGAAAGCGAGGATGGAAAA
Organism: Acidobacteriota bacterium; assembly: GCA_038040505.1. GTDB lineage: Bacteria > Acidobacteriota > Blastocatellia > Pyrinomonadales > Pyrinomonadaceae > UBA11740. The sequence continues at coordinate 346 of JBBPID010000030.1, forward strand.
CATTTGTCATTTGGGAATGTCAAACCGAAGATTCGCACCGGCTTACGCGTGCGATAGAGAGTTTCATTACGGTAGGATGTTTACTTAGTGCTCCAAACCAAGAGAAATAATGACTAATCCCGAGCATCTATACGGACGCCCCTGGAGCGAGCCAGAGTTTCTCGTCGTACTTCATTACTATTTAGAACATCACGATGAGCCGAAGCATGAGCGAACTCCGTTCGTTAACGACCTTTCTCGCATTCTTGGGAGAACGGTCAGCTCAATCCTAATGAGGATGGAGAATTACGCAAGCATAGATCCTACTGTCCAAGAAACCCGTGTAGGACTGGTGCACATGACAGAATTCGGACGCCGGATATTTGAGAAATGGAGAGACCAACGTGAAGCTTTGGCTCTTACGGCCGGCGTCCTGATCCGTCAAGCTGAACAGAAAGATGTGCCGGATCTCTTCAATCAGTCACCAATCAGAATTCCGAAGGCTTTTGGCGTTTACGAGTTGATTGATCAACTTGGTGAGGGCACGAGTGGACTAGTCTTTTCTTGTATTGACACCGAATCGGGCAAAGCGTTCGCGATTAAGATAATCCACTCGCACATTGTCCAGGACGCGGAAATATTTCATAGGTTCCTTCGCGAGATACATGCGTTGAAGGCGGTCACGCACAGAAACGTAATCGCACTTCATCAGGATAACCTCGACACCGAGAGGAACTTCCCAGCGTTCATTATGGATTTGGCGACGCACTCCTTAACGAGCTACCTCGAAGAAGCACGACATCGTATGAGCGAGAGGAAACGACCGATCCTTCACTTTAGTGAGAGCCAGACCATTATTCATGCGGCGATGGACGCGGTAGAGGCTCTGCACCAGAACAAGCCAAAACTGATCCACCGTGATGTCAATCCAAACAATCTCTTACGGTTGCCAGACGGTCGTTGGGTCTTAGCGGATTTCGGGCTGGCGAAGTTCCTTTCAACAGCGCCTGTCAGTACTTCCTTTCGAACGAAGACTCATCGTGGGTGGGGAACGATGTGGTACACAGCGCCAGAGCAGTATGACGATTTCATGAATGCCACGGAACGGTCGGACATCTATAGCCTGGGCATTCTTATTTGGGAACTGTTTACAACGACTGGACCCCCGCCTAGTGACATAGGACTGACCGAGAAATTGGCGGAACTCTATCGAAAGGCTACGGCGCGAGATCCCAATCTACGGTACGGCAGCGTTGATGATCTCCGACGTGAGTTTGTTAAGGCGTTGAGAGACGATCCACAAACAAGGCTGTGGACCTAACGAAGCGAGACGTAGCCCGGCCTAGCACTTTGTGCCGCGAGCCAAGCCTGAATATCAACAACAACAGAGTTTCGAAGCCTAAATACAGGTGGTTCTTTGATTAGTTTTTCAGGCTTTCCGATCACGTAAGGAAATCTAGCCGATAGAACTAATGACCAGATTCCATCCATTCCTGTTATCTGGACAGCCTCTAACCTTCTCGACGACTCTTTTTTATCTTTGATGAGCTTAACCAAAGGCTCAGGGACCAACAGTCCGGCGACAAAACGAGAAACCGATCGAGTTTTTTGGGAAAAGTCGCAAGGAGCGGTAACCTCGACCAAGATAACCCTGCACTCCTTCACAAGCTTTTTGAATTGAGTAGCTAGTTCGCGCTTGATTCCGGTCTTTGCCGCAGGCGCAAGGTTAGAATTCAGCTTATCAGAAAGCCTTTTATATTCCCCGTCCTTCTTAAGGTTTAAAATGTCGTTCATTAGTCCTTCAATGTCCGGATCGCAAAGGACATGCGGGCATCCTGGCCCAGAGATCGTTGAGGGGACGTACACATTTCCAGGTCTCACCGCGGAATCTGTAGGGTCCGCAGGCGAAAGTAATAACATTGAATTAAGCGTCGCCATCTCTGATGCGGACAACTCGGGCTTATTCAATTTGCGAATTGGGTTTATTTCTCTACGGTAGGCACCCGCATCTTGGTGTTCCAATCCGTCCAGGTGAAGCGAATTTAGCACCTCAAGAAGCCCTTGGCTGACAGTCGGCATATCCTCGTTTTGGCCCGCACCCGTTGCAAGCAACAGTCTCAGAATCTCACTCAGCGAGGTTTTCCATTCAGCCGGAGGTTGCGCGCTGTCACTACGCGCTGTCACCAAATCAGCAATCGCCTGAGTCGTTACCGTAGCCGCGTCATGAGACATCTGCTCCCATAACCAAAGAACACCGAGGGGCCGACGATCCTTTAACAAGCGGTTCACATCCCTAACCACTTGTCTCGACCTGATTTTCCCTTTCTTCGTAAATGGCTTGGGCATTGGAAGAACAAACAAGGGGCGCAGCTTCGGCATAGCCTCACCCAACATGATTCTAAACTCCTCAACGTAATTATCATTTTGGGTCCAGGCCACAAACATGACTGGAGCTGTATCTTCGGCGATAATCTTTCTTAAGACGTTAACAGTTTTTCCTAGTATCTCGCGCATTGTACCTGCGGATGCGAGTTCCATATCCACAAACGCCAGTCTGATTCCACTCAGAGGCTTCATGTCTACGAGGTCTTCTAGCTTGTCTCCGGGTATATACACACAGCCGATGCCGAGACTTCCAAGCACCTTTATTACAGGCATTGCTTGCTCCGCAATGTCGTCCACTATCAAAACACGAGCTGTTTTCAGGCTATTCATAGTTCCTTGGGGAATTGCAGCGCTACGATCGCGCCGGTGAAGTCTTTAGGCAAGGAGAGTTGTGACTTATCGGGAAACAATAACTGGCCCTTGTGAATCTTCATGACCTCGTTCGCAATGTGAAGCCCAAGGCCCATGCCATCGGGCTTGCGCGAAAAGAATGGCTCAGTGAGATATTCTGGAGGATCGATAAAGCCGGGGCCATTGTCGGCCACTACGATCGACGGTTTATTGTCCAATTCCAGCGACGTTCCTACATAGATTAACTTTCTCTGAGCCCCCTTGCTTTCAAGCCAATAGATTGAATTGTCGATGAGGTTCATCAGACTAGCAATGATGAGTCTTCGCGCGCACTTAATACTAAAGTCCTTCTCACCATCCTCGCTTTCCCTAACTGCTCTGATTCGATGAGCCTCCAGTCTGAATTCTGTGTTGAATAAAGCTTGTTTTATCAAAAGACTTCCCCGCTCGCGTGAATTACCAGACTTTCTTGCAAAATACGCCAGACCATCAATCATCTGTGCTAAATGCTCGACCAAAGAAGTGAGTCTTGATTTGTGCGCGCCACGCTTTACGACGATTACCATTTCCTTGATGATTTTCTCGACCTCGTGAATTACCACAGTTAGTGTCAGGCCCGGTCCCGCAGCAGTTAAGAGTCGCTCACGAACTTCAATAAACTGCCGTTCGATGCGATCGAGGTAGCTGCCGAGCTCAGGTATCAAACCTTTCTTTTCAAGCAGCGCTCTTAACTGAGACAAATCATCTAATACCGGCTCTTTTTGCTTAACCCGCGAGTACTGGTTTCGAAGCCGCTGTTTGTCGATGTGTCTTTCCGCTTCGACCTGAGTTATCGCAAATAGAACTGCTTGCTGAAAATTCTTATATGCATCATTCTCGATGAAACCCTCGCGATTGGTTTTCTCGATCAAACCGCTGCTGGAGCGTGAATCAAGCGAGACCTCCCCAAGAATGACATTGTTACTTATTCTTCGAGTCGGAATATTGACGCGCCGGCTATTTAGATCAAGCCAGTCATTCCCCGGCTCGCCAAAATCAAAAACACGCATATGGTCCCTGTAAACGCGCACGCCTCCATTGGCATCAAGGAAGTCCTTAAGTCCCTGCTTATCGCTCGTGAGTTCCAAAACGGCAGGCTCTCGATCATAGATATGAAACTCGAAACGGACTTTTCCAATACGTCCGTCGCGATCTAGATCAAACTTTTCCTTCTTTGGGTAAACACTCATCAGATCTGCTCGGAGTTTCGAGCGTAGCCGTCCCTTGATTCTATTCTCCATTCCGGGGAGCGGAACGAAACGATAGTTGTAAACGAGATCGTTTCCCTGTATGTATCCGGAGGCTCGAAATAGCGAAAGCTTCAGCACAGTACGGATATCAAGTAGCTTGTCCAGCCAATCTGACTTAGGCTCGAGAAGTAGTCTTGCTTGAAAATCCTTCGGCTTATTGTAGGGGGAACAGATTGAGTTTACGGCTCGATATAAATCACGAACCTTTCCCCGGGTCCAAGTTTCTCTCAGTCGTTTAATCTCTATCCGAGTGCCATGCTTTGAGCCCGGGAAAAGTTGAGCGGGACGTTCTGACACGGAAATGTTCACATCGGACAAGTATCGTGCCCTTTCGAACTCATCCCAGTTGATGCGAACTACAACCTCCTTCTTATGAGCCATGCGGCTGACGAGTTCTATCTCGCGCCCGAGCTTGTGCGCAGCAAAGCGCCCAACCCCCTTCTCTCCCAACGGTAAACGACGATATTTGGATGACCGCTTTCCGCGGCGTCGTTGGGCTGCTCGATTCTCCGTGCCAGGTTCTAGCCAGACGTTTAGAACCGTATCAATATCCATCCCAGTGCCGGTATCATGGATAACAATTCTTGAGTCTTTTGGACTGGTTAGATCGTACATCGTGACTGTGCACCGCGAGGCGTCCGCGTCGTAGGAATTCTTGACGAGTTCAAACACTGCTAAGCCCGCATCGCGAATGAGTTGGTCACCCAAAAGCAGGAGCATTCGGGCTCTTGGACGAAAAACTATTTTCGCAGGCTTAGTCATTAGAGGTTGTCGGCGCAGGATCGCTGATAAGAGATGAAACAACATGCTGCATGACCGGAGGACAAACAGCATTACCAATCATCTTGATTTTGTCACGCCTTGTGCCGTGTAAGAATCTCATCTCTTCCATGCCCATCGCGGCTTGTAACTCAGGCACTTGAAGCATCCTCATCTTGTGACCTTTCGCCGATGGCTTTACAACAGCAAATCTATCGACAGTCGTCACTGTCCGCAGCGGCCTATTAAGTCGTTGCCACCCGCCCGCTACATCCGAGCCGTAATACACGAGGAGAAAAGGCTTGTTCGTGCCGACATGCCCCTCGGCAAGCTTCGCACGCTTGAGGGTTGGCTTTGCGCGGTTTTTCTGTTTTAGTGCCGACCAACGGTAGTGTCCATTCAGATTTATGAATGAAGAGGCAGTCAGTCGCCGACCGCCAATCTTCGGAATGTTATTGGGTTTCATTTCGCGATCGCAAAGTAGAAACAGTCGCTTTCGTTGCTGTGGCACTTTGAAGTCAGCGGAGTTTAGCCTCTGCTCGCGGATTTTGTAACCCAGTGCTTCCAACTGCGCTTTGAATTTTTTGTACTGTCGCCACTTCTTCATGCTGCCCACATTCTCAATTACGATCCACCGAGACTTGAAAGCGCGGGCAAAACGAATAACTTGAAATGCCGTTTCTCTGCTTTTTTCTGATCTGCGTTTCTTTCCTTTGGCAACACTGTGATTCGTACACTCGGGTGATGCGAGAATGAGATCAATGTCGCCCAGTTCTTCGGCCAGCTTTCTAACCTGCGACTTTTCTAAGTCGCCAGGATAGAAACGAGCCTTGGGAAAGTTTGATTTGAAAACCTTTCCCGCGAGCTTCCATTGATCGAAACCGGCGATTATTGATACGCCAGCAGCCTTTGCGCCCCAGCTGCTACCGCCGGCGCAACAGAACAAGTCGATCGCTCTAATTCGTGCCATCGGACACGACCCTCCTGCCCTCAATCCCTCGACTGAGGTGTGAAGTTGTGGTGCCGAGTGCTTTGGCAATGCGGACAATGCTGAGGAGGCTGGGATTGCGGACGCCCCTCTCAATGCCGCTGATATAGGTCGGGTCGAGACTAGCTTTCTCAGCCAGTTTCTCCTGCGTAAGGCTCCTGGTTTCGCGTTCGCGGCGAAGGCTCTTGCCGAACGCAGTCAATGCGCGATCCCTTTGACTCATAGTCCATACTATGGACTATGAGTCTATAGACTATGAGTCAGGTTAAGAGGGATTAACCAAACAGATAAAGGACTTATCGAATTGCCGTCCCTTCAATACCTAATCATTCGAAGCCAACGGCGACGGGAAGTAGGTCGGGCGGTGCGGCTTTCACTCCCAAGCGACACCGCTAAGCGTCGCACCCTCATCTAACCTCTCCCAAAGGGGATAGGAAAGCTCTCTGCGCTGACAGTCATCTCACCCGCCGCGTTACTTCTCCCGATACAACTCCGGCAATTCTTTGCGCAGGTTCTCCAGTTTAGGCAGGTCGTTATAGACGATGTAGGGTTCGTTTGGGTGGTTGACCAGATAGTCCTGGTGATAGCCCTCTGCTGCAAAGAAAGACTTCAGGGGCGCCACCTGAGTTGCGATTTTGGACGGGAAGACTTTGGCCTCGTTCAGTTGCGCGACGTAGCTTTCGGCAATGCGCTTTTGCTCTTCATTCGCGTAGAAGATTGCCGAGCGATACTGTGTGCCACTGTCTGGTCCCTGCCGATTCAGTTCCGTGGGGTCGTGGGCCACGGCAAAGAAGACTTTGAGCAGTTGGCCATAGGTTATTTGCGAGGGATCGTAAGTGATCTGCACCGATTCGGCGTGACCGGTGCGGCCGGAGCTTACCGCCCGGTAATCGGCCGTGTCCGCTGAGCCGCCGGCATAACCAGACTCGACTCGTTTTACTCCTTTGACATGCTCGAAAACCGCTTCCACGCCCCAGAAACAGCCGCCGGCCAGCACTGCGGTTTGCTCGCCTTTGGTGGTGGCCAGGGCCGCGTCGACGGCAGGGTTGGGAATGGCGGAACCAAGTCCACCGGCTGATACTCGGGTTGTGTTACAGGCGCTCATGGCTGAAATCATTGTTGCCAAAATAAGAATACTCGAAAACTTAAGCAGGAATGTGTGCATGTTCTTTTCACCGCCTGCCGGTATATACGTTGATTGAATATTAATTGGATTGGAGCGGCTCTGCAACGTGGCGAATCCAAAGCGCCGTCGAGGCCGGCGCACTCCAAATTGGGTCGCCCGCTAAGCTGCGCACCCTCACCCAACCTCTCCCAAAGGGATTCATATACTTGACTCACCGATACCGTTGTACGGATCTAATCGTAGCTACTCGATACTAGCGTAACCCTTCACCGAGCTGCGAAGCAGCGGTCATAGCTAAGCCCAAGGCGAGGCTTTGCGAGCCTTGGGTCAAGCACCCTGGGGTATCGAGCCCCGAAGGGGCGACAGCGATCACCGATAACGGGACCTGTTTACGCAGTCTCTGTCGCCGCTTCGCGGCTCGCCGAATCGAACGAACCAGTACCCAAGGCTCGCAAAGCCTCGCCTTGGGCTTAGCTACGACCCGCAGCTTCGCAGCTGAGCTCAAAGCGGACGGGACGTCCGCGCTCCCAGGATTAGAACTTCCAAATCGCCCCTAGTCCCGCATCCCACAGGCGCTTGTTCAGCGCGGGAATGTCCTGATTCAGAATTTCGTTCGCTCGGGCTTTCAATGCTGACCACTGACCATTCAGCTCCTTCATCCGATCCATCGACGGCTGATTGACCCGGGGGATGTCACTCTCGGTCTGGTTAATCAGGAACATGTAGTTGGCGGTGAACTTGTTCGGGAAGTTTTCCACATCGTCGTACGCTTTTGATTTGCGCTGCACCATGTCTTCGTCCCAGGCTTTCATCTTCCTGAGCAGCGCCTCGCCGTCCTTCTTAACCGCGGCGAACTTCTCACCCGCCGGCAACGAACTGAGCAGCGATTCCAACTGCTTCTGCTTGTCGTAAAGGTCATTTATCATTCGGTGCATTAAGGCCAGCTCGTTTTCCATGCTCGACATCGTGCTGTGATATTCCCGGTAAGTGGCCGCGTCCGTCGGATAGAGCGGATTGGCAAGTATCTCAGTTTCAGTTGAGACCGTCTGGTTGGCCATCTTCAAAGTAATAAAGTATTTTCCGGGCGGCGCTTTGTGTCCGGGGTAGCTGGTTTCCATGTTCACATTAGGCACGCCCGGCATCGTCGTGTAGCGCATGTCCCAGACGAAGCGGTTCAGGCCTTTGTTCCTGGGCAGCAGCGGCTCGGCCCTGGGAGCGCCGTCATATTTCTTGTACTTCTCATCAGCCTTTGAAGAAAAGCTCCGGACGAGATTGCCGTCCGCGTCTTTAATCTCCATCGTGATCTGATCGTCTTTTTTCAACTCGGGAAGTTGGTAATAGGTCACCACTCCGGTGGCCGGATTTACCCCACGGAACCTGTTCGCGCCGGTGAACTCTTCACTCGTCTCGTCCAGTTCGCTCGACCCATTTACCAGGTAAGCATTGGCGGGCTGGTAAATAGCGAAAGCCGGCGCGTCCTTCTGATAGCGGCGCAGTACACTCAGATCATCAAGAACCCAGAACGCTCTGCCTGACGTCGATGCGATCAGATTTCCCTGGTGAATCCGCAGATCAGTGATCGGAGTGATGGGCAAGTTCAATTGAAATGGCGACCAGTGCTGGCCGCCGTCCCACGACAGAAAGAGACCGATTTCAGTGCCGCCGAAAAGAAGGTCTTTGCGGACGTCGTCCTCGCGCACGACGCGGGTAAAGGCATTTGCCGGCAGGCCGCTGTCAATCCTGGTCCAGGTGGCTCCGTAATCTGTCGTTTTGTACAGACCGGGTGCGTGGTCGTTGAACTTGTATCGGGTTGTGGCGATGTAGGCAGTTGCTTTGTCATAAGGCGATACTTCAATCGCATTGATTAGACACTCTGCCAGGCCGCTCGGCGTTACATTCTTCCAGCGGACGCCACCGTCCCGAGTCAGGTACACCAGTCCGTCATCGCTGCCGGTCCAAATCACGCCTTTCTCATGAGGTGATTCCGTGATGTAACTCAGCGTGCCGTAGTTTTCCGCGCCGACTGCTTCGTTCGTGTAAGGCCCGCCGGGTTTGCCCTGCTTTTCTTTTTCATTGCGAGTCAGGTCGGCTGAAACTTCTTTCCAGGTCCGGCCCCAATCGCTGGTCTTCAGCACGTATTGAGCACCGTGATAAAAAGTAGCGGGCTCGTGCTTGCTCCAGATGATCGGAGCATTCCAGTTGAAACGATATTTGGCGTCTTTCGCGTCCATGCCGAGGTATTGAATGGGCGCAGCCATGATGCCCGTCCCACCCCTGGCTCTTACGTCGAGCACTTCAATCGTTCCCTGATAACTTCCGCCCAAAACATATTTCGGATCGTTTGGATCAAAAGCGAGGAAGGCACTCTCGCCGCCGGCCGAGGGCGCCCAGCCGGCGTTGGTGATTCCGGAGCTGCCTAACTCACGGCTGGCAATGGACACTGAGGTGTTGTCCTGTTGTCCGCCGTAGATGCGATAAGGAAACTGATTGTCGACGTTGATGCGATAAAACTGCCCGGTCGGCATGTTACTTTGCGTGCTCCAGCTCTTGCCCCCGTTAAAAGTTATCGCCGAGCCGCCATCGTTCGAAATGATGAAGTTGTTTGGATTGTCGGGATTGATCCAAAGGTCATGAAAATCGCCGTGGGTGCCGGACAAGTTTTCCCAGGTCTTGCCTGCGTCCGTCGAACGTAGCGCTGGCGCACTCAACACATAAATCGTGTTTTCGTTCTTTGGATCGATGAAGAGTTCAATGTAGTACCAGGCCCGCTGCACCAAACGATGGTCATTGGTGATGCGGCTCCACTTCTTGCCGGCATCGTTCGAAACAAATAATCCACCCGCTTCTTTGTCGGAATCGCTTTCGATCAGCGCGTAAACTTTTTCAGGATTCGAGCGACTGACCGCGATGGACATCTTGCCCATTTCTTCCGGCAAACCTTCCTTCATCTTTTCCCACGTATCGCCGCCGTCAGTCGATTTGTACAGACCGCTGCCGGGACCGCCACTGATCACCTTCCAGGGCAGACGCCCGTGCTCCCACATCGCGGCGTACAGGATTCGCGGATTAGTCATGTCCGTCGACAATTCCGCCGCGCCGGTTTTCTCGCTCACGAACAGAACGTTCTTCCAGGTGACGCCACCGTCGGTTGATTTGTAGATACCCCTTTGCGGTGAGGGGCTGTATAACGCGCCCTGGGCTGCTACCAGGACGATGTTCGGGTTCTTAGGATCGATGACGATGCGGGAAATGTGTCGAGTAAGTTCCAGTCCGATCTTCTTCCAGGTCTTTCCGGCGTCGGTTGACTTGTACACTCCGTCGCCTGAATGAGTCATCACCCCGCGCACGGCATGTTCACCCATGCCGACATAAACGACGTTTGGATCGCTGTCGGCGACTGCGATCGCGCCGACCGAACCTGTCTTAAAAAACCCATCCGAGACATTACGCCAGGTGATTCCCATGTCATCGGTTTTCCAGAGACCGCCGCCCGTGGTGCCCATGTAATAGGTCCTGGGATCGCCGACGACTCCGGTTCCGCAATTCGAGCGTCCGCCGCGAAAGGGGCCAATCGAGCGCCATTTCAGCGCTTTGAAAATGGCGTTGTAATCATCCGCCGCCGGCGTCGGTTTGGTTTGCGCGGAGAGAGTGGTCAGAAGGCAGCAAAGGACGATGAAGGGGATTAGACGTTTTGTCATCGAACAATCCTCGAGCAGCAGAATTTTGCGCGCGATGATACATCAATCGCCGGGGGTTTGTATTGAAACCACGAGAACTGGAGTGCTTTGGGAACTTGTCATTTGTACTTTTTCGCGAGTGTGCGCGCGGCGAAGGTGGCAAGGTCGCGGAAAATGGGTTCGATCCCCGCTTCTTTTTCTTCTGCTGACAACTGCAAATGCTGCTCAATCCGAGACGAGATATGTTGCAGTTCAGTCGGATTGGCGTGAGAGGCGAGGTGATCGAAGAGCAACTGGTGGGCGCGCTTGCGCTCCATCACTTCCAGGCCGTCGAGCATCTGGCGGTGCGGCGTGCCTTCCCAGATCGGCAGAATCATCGCTTCGCGCAACCAGCGTTCGGCTGAGTACTCGGCCAGCACGCCCATGCCGCCGTGAACTTCCATGCCCCACTTCGCGAACTGCACCGCCAGCTCAGCCGTCCAATACTTCGCGAGATGCGCAACCAGCCGAAACAGGTGATAGCGATCCGAATAGCGCGGCGTCTCTTGCCAGACTTCATCGAGCAGTTGAATCGCTTCCCACATCAACGCGCGCGCGTCCCGCAACTGCGCAAAGCGCTCATCAAACTGCCGGCGCAAAAGCGGATGCTGGATGATGGGCTTACCAAACGCGACCCTGCCTTCGGCGAACATGAGGGCGTCTGCGAGCGCGCGTTGCGCCAGGGCCACGCTGCCGACGATGTTACCCACGCGCGAGAGATTGAGCGATTCGAGAATCAGATAGATGCCCCATTCCGGTTTGCCGAGCAGGTAGGCTTCGCTGTCGCGCAACTCGACTTCGCCAGTGGGAACTGAGCGCGTCCCGATCTTGTTTTTCAAACGGCGAATGAAGTAGTTGAGACTGGAGCGCAACCGTCCCGGTTGCTCTGTGTCATGCTTGTTTGCAAGCGAGGACGCTTGCGCTCCAGTCACGTGTGCGCCCTGAGTCGCCGACCGATAACGCGGCACCAGGAACAGCGCCAGGCCCTGCGGAGTTTTAGGCGCGCCTTCCGGCCGGGCGGCGACGATTGCTAGTTCCGCGCCGACGTTGCTCGCGAAGTATTTGTCGCCATTCAGAATCCATCGATCGCCGGCGTTGCGCGCCGTGGTTTCGACGTTCGCACCGAGATCCGAACCGCCCTTCACTTCTGTCATCCAGGTTGCACCCTGCCAGACACTCTCATCGCGTCGCAACAGATGTGGAAGAAAACGGTCTTGCAGCTCGGGCGTGCCGTACTTTTTAAGTGGCACGGCCGTCGACATGGAAACGATGTAAGGACAGCCGAGTCCGGCGTCGAAAAAACAAGTCACGTAGTCGATGAGGTAATGCATCCGCAGCGAAGCTTTTGAATCATCCGCGAACGGCCGCCAGATTACGCCGGCCTTAAACCCCTGTTTCAGCATCTTCCAGTATTCCGGCGGAAACAGGATCTCATCCACGCGCTGGCCGAACTGATCGAACATGCGCAGCCAGGGCGTGCCTGCTCGATCCACCGCTTCTGAGATCGACATGCCTTCGGCGCGCCACCAGGATTCCAAATCTTTCAGAGGCGCGAGTTGGTCGTAATCTTCGATCAGATTTCCGAGGAAGGTCAGCGGAGAAAGCAGTGACTCTAGGTTGCTCATGTTGGCTTGCGCTTCGCGCACCTATATTGATCGCAAGACAAGAGTGTTGCAAGCGATTCGATCAAACCCCTTGGAATTTCCCGGAGGCTAGCTGGCAGGACAATTGGAATCAGTTGTGAGGGAAGTTTTTGGAGTGCGGCGACTGGTCGCCGCTTTTCGGGCCGACGAATTGAAAGCGCTGACAAGTCAGCGCACTCCAAATATCAGATGTCCAGATTCCTCACATCCAGCGCGTTGTCTTCGATGAATTTGCGGCGGGGTTCGACCTGGTCGCCCATCAGAACGGTGAAAATTTCATCCGTTTCGACGGCGTCATCGATACGAACCTGAAGGAGCGTGCGGGTGTCGGGATTCATCGTAGTTTCCCAAAGCTGCTCAGGATTCATCTCGCCCAGACCTTTGTAACGTTGAATGGACAGGTCTTTTTTGGCGGCGGCGAGCACGCGCTCGAGCAAAGCTTCGCGCGTGGCGATTTCTTCACTGGCGCCGTTTTCGCCGGCGATGAAGGGCGGCGGCAGACGATCCTCGAGTTTCATGAATAACTCGACAGCTTTTTGAAACTCGACATAGCTGGCAAAGTTCCAGTCGATCGCCACCGCAACTCCTGAGATTGTGTTCGTATCGATTTCCCAAAGGCCGTGCTCTTCGTCTTCAGTTAACTCGGTCTTGTAGCCGGCCTTGGCCAACACGCCTTCGACGCGAGCCATCAAGTCGCCGTCCTGGAAACTCCGGCGCAGAGTAGCTCCTTCTTCGCGCAACACGCCTTTCTTTCCGCCAAAGGCCACCAACAGAGTCTCGAGCAGATGAGAATCGCCGCGCAGACGCCGGGTCGCTTTCTCAGCATAGCGTTTGAAATCAACCATCCGTTCGAGCGAGCGCGCCAGTTGCGCGCCTTCGGTGACGGTTTTCGCGCTGCCTGACGTGACCTTCATGTCGGTCGTGGCCTGGCGCATCAGATAACGCACCATTGAGCTTTCGTCTTTGATGTACTCCTCTTTCTTGCCACGCTTAACTTTGAAAAGGGGCGGCTGGGCAATGTAGACGTAACCCTGCTCAACGAGCTGGGGCATCTGCCGGAAGAAAAAGGTAAGCAGGAGCGTGCGAATGTGCGAGCCGTCAACGTCGGCGTCGGTCATCAGAATGATGCGGTGATAGCGGAGCTTGGTAAGGTCGAAATCCTCTTTGCCGATGCCGGTACCGAGCGCTGTGATCAGCGCTTTGATTTCGTTGTGCGCCAGCATCTTGTCAAAGCGGGCTTTTTCGACGTTCAGAATCTTGCCCTTGAGCGGCAGGATGGCCTGGTTCTTACGGTCGCGACCCTGCTTGGCTGAGCCGCCGGCCGAGTCGCCCTCGACCAGATAGATTTCCGACTTCGCTGGATCGCGCTCCTGACAATCGGCCAGCTTACCGGGGAGCATAGTCGAACCCATGGCGCCTTTACGCACGATTTCGCGGGCCTTACGGGCCGCGTCACGCGCGCGGGCGGCGTCCAGCGACTTACCGACAATCCGGCGGGCCACAGTGGGATTCTGCTCGAGATACTCAGTCAGGCGATCGTTGAGAAAGGACTCAACGGCGCCTTTAACGTCCGAGTTGAGCTTGCCTTTAGTCTGGCCTTCGAACTGCGGCTGAGGAAGTTTGACCGAAATGACGGCCACCAAGCCTTCGCGCACGTCGTCGCCGGTCAAAGAGCCCTTGAAATTCTTCGCCAGGCCGGAAGACTGCCCATAGGCATTAATGGTGCGCGTAAACGCGGACCGAAAACCGGAAAGGTGCGTGCCGCCGTCGACGGTGTTGATGTTGTTGGCGAACGAATAGACCTTTTCGTCATAGCCATCGTTGTACTGAATGGCCACTTCGATCGAAAGCGCGTCGCTAATCTTTTCGAAATAGATCGGCTTATCGTGCAGCACCGTTTTGTTTTTGTTGAGGTGCTTTACGAACTCAGCAATGCCGCCGCGATAATAAAACTCGTGTGACTTTTCATTTTCCTCACGTTCGTCTTTGATGGTGATGCGAATGCCTTTGTTGAGAAAGGCCTTTTCACGGAGGCGCTCGGAAAGCTTGTCAAAACTGAAATCGATCGTGTCGAAAATTTGCGAATCAGGCTTGAAAGTGATCTTGGTGCCGCGCTTGCGGGTCTTGCCGGTTTGTTTCAGCGGCGCCACCGGCAAACCGCGCTCGTACTCCTGTTCGTAAGTGAGACCGTCGCGCCACACCTCGAGGTGCAAGCTCTCGGCCAGAAAGTTTACGCAGGAGACGCCGACGCCGTGCAATCCCCCGGAAACTTTATAGGCGTTTGTATCGAACTTGCCGCCGGCGTGCAGCTTGGTCATCACGACCTCTGCGGCCGAGCGCTTTTCCTTCTTCATCATGTCGACCGGAATGCCGCGGCCGTTGTCGATGACGGTGATCGAGTTATCCAGGTGAATCGCTACTTCTACTAAATCGCAGTATCCGGCCAGCGCTTCGTCGATCGAGTTATCAACTACTTCGTAAACCAGGTGATGCAGCCCAATCTCTCCGGTCGAACCGATATACATGGCCGGCCGTTTGCGGACCGCATCGCGTCCTTCCAGGACCGCAATCGAAGACGAATCGTATGTTTCTTTTTTGTTCTTCAAATTTGATTGTGCAGTTGCCAATTAATTAACTTACCTTTCATTTGCCGACGCCCTGGCCGTTCCCAGCGGTCACGATTGCAGCCTTCGAGGCTGTTTCCTCACTCGCCACACCTTGTCGAACTTCAAAGAATTTCGCTCGTTGACTAAATCGTTCGAAGTGACTCTTCTTGGAAGTGGTAAGGAAAGTTTGCGTGCGTCCATCCAGGTATTCCAGCAAGCGGTCGATCCGATTTCCGTCCAGTTCTGCGTCCACGTCGTCGACGAGGAAAATCGGATAATCCTGATGCTTGGAATGATACACTGAAATCGCTGCTAAATCAAGCGTTATCAACGCGCTACGCTGTTGTCCGGAGCTGCCAAAACTGCGCAGTTCACGGCCCCCAAAAAGGACGTGTAAGTCGTCTCGATGCGGCCCGATGAGGCAGGCTGCGGCGAACATTTCCGCCTGCATTCGCGACTGCAAACGATGGGCAATCAGTCCCTCATAATCCGACAGGTCGCCTTTGCCTTCCTGAGACGAGGCGTAGCGAATAGAAATCTGGTCATCGAACAGACTGTGCTCGAGCGCGTCGTTCAATAAAAGAACATATTCGGTGCGAGCCCGATGCACCTGTGCGCTCAAGGTCACTAGTTGTCTGTTCCAGGGATCGAGCTGTTCGGCAAGTGCCTCGAGACTGAAACGGCCTTCACTGGCATCCTGCAAGAGCCTCTTTTTTTGTTTGATTACCCGGTTATAGCTGGTCAGCGCCTGAAGATACGGACGGTGCAGCGAGAAGGCGCCACGGTCGAGGAAATTGCGGCGCGCTTCCGGACCACCGCGGATAACCTCCAGCTCATCAGCCGTGAAACAGACTGCGTGAAGCTGTGCTGCATACCGGACCAGTGGCTCTCGCTTACCGTTTACGAGCGTCTGTTTCGTGTTGCCGTGAAGCTGGACTCTTAACTCGCGTCCGAGCCCGTTACCATGAGTAACGTTTCCCAGAACGGCAGCCGCGCTCTTATCAAAATTTATGGTGTCGTGAAGTTGTCGGGCGCGAAATGATTTGGCGTAGGCGAGAAGATATATAGCTTCCAACCAGTTTGTCTTACCCTGGCCGTTATTGCCGTAAAGAATGTTGATTCCGCTTCCAAAGTCGATTTCACCGTCGAGATTTCTAAAGCCGTCAGCCCGGATGGAGTTAAGCAACACAACAAAATTTTACCACACGCCGCGGAACTCTCCGACGCTTCCACTAGGCAGAATAGCAAACAAAACGAGCGCCAACTTTCGCCGGCGCTCGTGTGGAAAACCTGTGGATGTTCTCTGTGCGATTTTACAGTCTCATGGGCATCACGACGTATCGATAATCCTGCTTCTCTTCCGAAACGGGTCGCAGCTGAGCCTGTGAATTTCCGTCTTTGAATTCGAAGGCGATTTTTTCGGTGCCGACCACGTTGAGAAAATCCTGCAGATATTGAGCGTTGAAACCGATCTCGGTCTCTTCGCCGGCGAAATCAGTGCCCACGGTTTCGCGGGCCTCACCTTCTTCCGCATTTTGCGAACTAATCAGCAATTGTTCCTTGCTTAAACGAAAACGCACCGCATGCGAGCGATCGTCGGCCATCAGCGCAACTCGGCGAATCGCCTGGTTTAGCGACAACGTGTCGAATACCGCTGCCTGATCATTATTCTTGGGCATCACCATCTCGTAATTCGGAAACTGCCCGGAAAGTAGTCTGGAAATCAGGAGTCTTGAGCCTACCTGGAAATAGACATGGTTCTCGTCAGATCCCAGACTTATGTCGCCATCAAAATCCGCAGTCAGTTTATTGAGTTCGGCTAGCGTTTTTCGCGGAATGAGCACGTCCAGACTTCCATCCAGCAGATCCTTGTCTACCTCAGTCGTTGACACATAGGCCAGTCGATGACCGTCGGTAGTAACCATCTTGACGCCTTGCTTATCCAACTCGAACTTTGCGCCGGACAGGGTGTAACGGCCCTCTTCCTGGGTGATCGCGAAGATGGTCCGGTCAATCAGGTGTTTCACCAGCGAAGCCGGCAACTTGAGCGGCGTAGACTTGAAACCGGGCAGCTCTGGAAAAGTATCTTTTGAAATTCCCGGCAGCCTGAACTTTGATCGATCACATTCAACCGTAACCCATTCGTTTTCTTCTTTGCGAAAACTCACCGGCGCATCAGGAAGCAGTCTGGCAATATCAAACAGTTTGCGGGCCTGAACACAGATCGAGCCTTGCGACGAAATCTCCTGCGCGTCTGCGTCACAACGGATAGTGACATCCAGATCAGTGCCGCTAATCCGAATCGAGGTCTCTCCAGCCGACTCGATCAGAATATTCGCGAGAACAGGAATAGTGTTCTTTCGCTCAACGATTCCCTGAACGAATGACAGTTCTTTTTGCAGCGCGCTTCGCGCTATCACAAATTGCATTGCTCCGCTCCTACAAAGTTTTCTTTCCTTATATCACACTTTCGCTGACTGTCCTGGTAACGCACAGGTTTTCTACTTAATTACCTAAGGAAAAGATTCTTTAAGAAACTTTAGTACTAGTAGTATGTATCTGTGGAACTGTGAAAAAGCGCCTAAGCTTGTGAGCCGGAATGTTTTCGGCCTGCAAAGATAATCAAATCAACTTGGGTCATTACGATCGTCCTGTGATCTTCGGCGCTAGCTCCACAGCAGCCTTCTGGTGAACAAATCCATCCTGTGAAAAAGATGATTAAGTTACGCGCCGATAGTATCTATCAGGCGCCTAACTAATATGCTCAAGTCTGCGTCGGTGGTGATCGACTTCTCGATCTTTTCCACAGAATGAATGACCGTCGTGTGATGTTTGCCGCCAAACTCGCGAGCAATTTCCGGATAGCTTTTCTTGGTCAGACGCTTGCACAGGTACATGGCAACCTGCCTTGGCACCAGGAAGTGCCGCACATTCGATCTCGCTCTCAAGTTATCCACAGTCAACTTGTAGTGATCTGCAACGGCCTTCTGAATTAGACCAATTGAGACGGAGAGCTCTTCGGAACGGCGCGAGACACCACGCATCGCTTCCTGCGCGAGCGTCTTGGTGAGCGGCAAACCTCTGAGCGATGCCATTGCCAGCACGCGGATCAAAGAACCTTCAAGCTCGCGAATGTTGTGCTTGCTGTTGCTGGCGAGAAAAAGTGCCACATCATCGGGAAGGACGGCCCTTTGCAGTTCAGCTTTGCGGCGCAGGATGGCGATCTTGGTTTCCAGGTCAGGTGGCTCGAGGTCGGCAATCAAGCCCCACTCAAAACGCGAATGCAAACGCTCTTCAATCTCAGGTATCTCTCGGGGCGGACAATCGGAAGTGAGCACAATCTGTTTCTGGCGATCATACAAAGCATTGAACGTGTGAAAGAACTCCTCCTGAGTTCGCTCTTTGCCGGCAATAAACTGGACATCGTCAATCAGGAGCACGTCAATGGAACGATATCTCTCGCGAAAGACGTGCGTCTTGTCATAGCCGTAGCGGATCGCATTGATTAGTTCATTCATGAACCGCTCCAGCGAAACGTAAGCGACCTGCAGACTCGGATTTGCTTTCCGAATCGCCTGGCCAGTTGCCTGAACCAGGTGGGTTTTCCCCAGGCCGACACCGCCGTAGAGGTAGAGAGGGTTATAAGTTTTGCCTGGCGCTTCCGCAACGGCTTGGGCCGCGGCGTGGGCAAAGCGATTGCACGAAGCGACGACGAAGGTATCGAAAGAGTATTTGTCGTTCAGCGGCGCCGACGAAACACTGGGGAGATCAGGGGGCGCCGTTTCGGCCTCGGCCCCTACGATCACTTCCGAACTCTTCCCGATCGGCGTGGCGGCTACCGTAACCGGCCGCTCGTTCTTTACGTGAGAAACAATCCATTCCAACCGGCACCCGTCAAGTTGAAGCTCGAGCAGGGACTCGTTGAGCGCCGCGCCGTAGGTCGACAGAATCCAGTCTTTGACGGCGGCGTTCGGCGCCGCGATCCGCACAACTCCGTCTCGCCGGCTGCTGGAAACCTGTAGAGGTTGGAACCAGGTTTCAAATGCCTGCTTGCTTAATCGGCGCCGCAGAGCAACCAGGAACGGATCAGCTGAGGGATTTTCAGTTTGCAGATTCATGAAAGGAAATAACGCATAGTACGATGTACACTAATAGCAGTTATTCGGCGGGAATTATCCGAGATAAGCTAATGATTACAGTACTTCGTCGGCGAAACTGGACGCTAACACATCGTTTGTAACGTGGCAAGAAAAACACCTTCGAAACTTCAACAGGAGCGAGGATGGAAGTTGTAGCTAAGTTGTTCGGTGTGGGGGACGCAAACACCATAGTGATTGTACAGAGCAGTATTACGTGTACTACGAGCTGGAGGCTGAAGCGGTGGCCGCCCCGACTTGCGTGTCCCTGTTGCTCGACAGGATGAGCTCGTAAATTCGACCCAAGTCCGAGTCGCTGTAATATTCAATCTCGATCCTGCCGGCTGAACCGGGCTTAGCTGACAAGATGCGGACCTGGGTTCCGAGATGCCGACGAAGTTTGGCCTCGGCCGCTCGAACGTTTGGATCCACATCTGAGATTGAGCCCTTGGCCTTTGGTTTCTCTTCGCGGAACGCGTTCTTGATGCGGCGCTCAGTCTCGCGGACCGACCAGTTGTGCTTGACGATTTTCTGGGCAAAGCGTCGTTGCAGGATGGCGTCGTCGCTCAAGCCGAGCAACGCGCGCGCATGACCGAACGTTAGCTTCTCGAGCTCGAGCAGGTTTTGGATCTCGGTGGGAAGTTTGAGGATGCGCAGATAATTCGTGACGAAGGTACGGTCGCGACCAACCCGCTTAGCGATATCATCCTGCGTAAGATCCAGAGATTCAATGAGCCGTTTGTAAGCGTTCGCCTCCTCAATCGGATTTAGTTCCTGCCGCTGAATGTTCTCGATCAGAGCCAGCTCCAAGAGGCGGTCATCCGGAATCTCGCGCACGATCGCGGGGATCCTGGATAGCCCAGCGAGTTGCGCAGCGCGCCAGCGTCGTTCGCCGGCGACCAGTTCGAACAAGCCACCTCGTCTGCGCACCAGAAGCGGTTGGATAATCCCGCTCGTGCGAATCGATTGCGCCAGCTCCTGGAGCTTATCCTCCTGAAAACTGGTTCGAGGCTGTTGTTCGCTGGGGCGGATGAGATCGATTTGAATCTCAAGAATCTCTTCGTTATCCGCTGGCGACGAATCTGTCGGGAGCAGAGCGCTCAGTCCCCGGCCCAACGGTGGCTTGGTCATGTGCCAGCACCTCCTTCGCGAGTTGAAAATAGGCTTCCGCACCACGAGAGCGCGGGTCATAGAACGCCACCGGTTGGCCGTAGCTGGGCGCTTCGGCTAAACGGACATTCCTGGGAATAGTGGTTTCAAACACCAGACTGCCGTAGAAGCTGCGCAGGTCGGCCGCAACTGCGGGAGCCAGATTGGTGCGCTCGTCATACATCGTCAGCAAGAGACCTTCGATTCTGAGGTCCGGGTTGATGACTCGACGAATGCGGCTGAGAGTGTTGAATAAGTCGGACACGCCTTCGAGTGCGTAGTACTCACATTGAATCGGTATCAGGAGAGAATCAGCAGCAGCGAGGCCGTTCAGTGTCAGCAGATTGAGCGCGGGAGGGCAATCGATCAGGATAAAGTCGTACGCTTCCGCGAACGCCTCGACCGCCTTTTTGAGGACGAGTTCGCGTTCCGGGAAATCAATCATTTCGATTTCGGCGCCCGCGAGGTTGCGATCAGAAGGCACGATGTCGATGCCAAACTCAGTGGCGATAGTCGCCTCCGGCAGTGGCTTGTTGAGCACCAGAACGTTATAGGAGGTTGGCCGAGGAGTCCCTTTGGCGATCCCAAGTCCGGAAGTTGCATTGGCTTGGGGATCGATGTCGATTATCAGGACTTTTTGATCTGATTTTGCCAGAGAAGCCGCCAGATTGATGGCGGTGGTGGTTTTTCCGACGCCACCTTTTTGATTTGCGATGGCTATGATTCTTGCCATTCGACGGACCTGAGAGACTGGTTGAGACGGCAAACAGTAACATAAAGATAGGACTGATGCTACCGGTTTCTCAGGCTTGGAGGTCACGGAGGGCGAAATGTTTCACGTGAAACCTCTCGCGGTTCAGGAATGCACTGGTCTGGCCACTCTTTGCGCGGCGGTAAGATGGACGAGGAGGTTTGACAAAGCGGCGGGGGTCATCCCGGGTATCTTGCGTGCTTGGCCGAAGCTCTGCGGGCGAGCTCTCTCCAGGCGTTCGACTATCTCATGGGACAGGCTGCCAACCTCTTTAAACGCAAAGGCTGTCGGAATGTGCAAGCCGTCGTGCTGGTTTAGCCTGCGAATTGCCGCCGTTTGCGTGTCCAGATAGCCCGCGTAGAGGTGATCGGCGAGGGCGGTCTCGAGGTCCCCGGTATGCATTTCCGCGCGCAGATCTGCCGGGAGAAAGCCCTTAATCAGGGCGGCGTTAATGTTCGGCCGCAGCGCCAAGTCAGCTAGGGTAAGGGACTCTCCGAGGTCCTGTCCGGTCAGTTCTCGGCAGGTAGCGTATCCTTCGTCTGCTCGGCGAAGCCGATTCTCCTTGAGGGCGGTGCGAACCTTTGCGAGGCGCGCCCTCTTTTGATTGAAACGCTCCCAGTCTGAGTCGCCAACCAAGCCGAGGTCGCGGCCCTTGGGTTCGAGACGATCGTCGGCGTTGTCATGTCGCAAGGCCAGCCGGTACTCAGAGCGCGAAGTGAACATGCGGTAAGGCTCGTCGACGCCGTTCGTGATTAGGTCGTCGACCAAAACGCCGATGTAGGATTCGCGCCGGTCCAGCCGGAACGTCGGCCGACCAGAAGCCGTGAGCGCCGCATTGATGCCCGCCAATAAGCCCTGACAAGCTGCTTCTTCGTAACCTGTCGTTCCGTTGATTTGACCTGCCAGGAACAGTCCCTTTAGTTTCGCAGTCTCCAGCGAGGGTGAAAGTTCCCTGGGGTCAACGAAGTCATACTCGATCGCATAACCAGGGCGGATAACCTGCGTGCTTTCGAAACCCGGAATCATGCTAACGAGCTCCTGCTGCAGTTGTGCGGGCAGGGAAGTCGAAAATCCGTTCAAGTAGACTTCGTTGGTCGCATATCCTTCTGGCTCGATGAAAAGCTGGTGACGGGTCTTATCCGGGAACTTCACCACCTTGTCTTCAATCGATGGGCAGTAGCGGGGACCGACGCCCTTTATCTGGCCGGAGTAGAGCGGCGATTCATGCAGATTCTCACGGATTGCCGCATGAAGCCTTTCGGTCGTGTAAGCGAGATGACAGTTCAACTGGCGCTGTTCAATGCCATCTGTGGCAAAGGAGAATGGCACCGGCTGTTCGTCGGGGGGCTGTGGCTCAAACGCATCCCAATCAACGGTTCTTCCATCCAGCCGCGGCGGCGTACCAGTCTTCAGCCGGCCGACGCGAAAGCCG
Organism: Acidobacteriota bacterium; assembly: GCA_038040505.1. GTDB lineage: Bacteria > Acidobacteriota > Blastocatellia > Pyrinomonadales > Pyrinomonadaceae > UBA11740. The sequence goes on from JBBPID010000030.1 coordinate 22,656, forward strand.
AGACGCTTGAGGGCTTCTGCAAACTCGACCGCGGCCGGCTCGCCGGCGCGTCCTCCCGCATAGGTCTGCCGGCCCGTGTGGATTCGACCGTTCAGGAACGTCCCAGTCGCAATCACAATTGACGTAGCGCGAATGCGACGGCCGTCTTGTAATTCGACACCATGAACAGATCCGCCGTTCACAATTAGGTTAGTGACCAGACCCTGTCGCAGATTCAGGTTCGGCGTCGCCTCGAGAGTACGCCGCATCTCGACCCGGTATAGCGCGCGATCAGCCTGGGCCCGCGGCGCCTGGACGGCAGGGCCCCGCGACCGATTCAACAAGCGGAACTGAATTCCCGTTCGATCGATGACCCGGCCCATAATTCCGCCAAGGGCATCAATCTCGCGCACGAGATGGCCTTTCCCAATCCCGCCAATCGCCGGATTGCAGGACATCTGTCCGATCAGATCCAGATTCAGGGTCAGCAGAGCGGTGTTGGCGCCCAGGCGAGCCGCGGCAGACGCTGCCTCACAACCGGCATGACCGGCCCCGATTACCACCACGTCGAAAAACTCATCGAAGATCATGATTCAGAATTCCAGTGCGCTTCACTTGCCGATACAAAAGGTCGAAAAGATCTGACCCAAGATTTCCTCAGTGGTCGTCTCGCCCGTGATCTCGTCCAGATACCGCAAAGCATTATGCAGTCCGACCAGAATGAGTTCTTCACTCGTTCCTTTTCCAAGCAGGTCTGCGGACGAATCAATCGCGTCGACTGCGCGCAGCAGCAAGTCATGATGGCGCGCGTTCGTGATCAGCAACGATTCACCATGATGTGCGCCGTTCGCGAACGGTTGCAGTATAGCAGCGCGCAGACTCTCAAGTCCTGCTTCGGTCTTTGCTGAAACTGGAATGATCGGAGAAGAAACTTCGCTAGCGACAGAATCAAAGTCGGTCAGGGAAAATGTGGGAAGGTCAATCTTGTTTACCGTGACGATGAATTTGGTGTCCGCGACTTCCGCCAGCACCGACCGATCTTCTTCTTTCAAAGGCTCCGAGCCGTCAATAACAACAATCAGTAGATCGGCATCGGCTGCCGCACGGCGCGTTCGCGCCACACCAATGGATTCGATCTCGTCTGCTGCTGCGCGAAGGCCGGCAGTATCAATCAGCACAACTGGAACTCCGTCGAGACCGATCGCTTCGGTAATGGTGTCTCGGGTGGTGCCTGGTATCTCGGTCACAATAGCTCTGCTATGCCCCAGTAACCTATTGAAAAGACTAGACTTACCTACATTAGGCCGCCCCACGAAGGCGACCTTCAAACCTTCTCTCAGAAGTTTCCCCTGACGAAAGGTCCCGGCCAATTCCGCCAGCAAAGTCCTTACTCGTTTCAGCTCGCCGCTAATGGTTTGGGATTCCACTGAAGGCAGATCGTCCTCGACGAACTCGAGCGAGGATTCGAGCCTGACGATTATTTTTAGCAACTCGTCCTTGGCAGGTTGGAGCGCGTTTGAGATCTCTCCTTTCAACTGACGATTCGCCTGCCGCAACGCCGCATCAGTTTGCGCGTGGATGAGATCGCGAATCGCTTCAGCTTCCGCCAACTTCAAGCGACCGTGCGCGACGGCTCGAAGGGAAAACTCTCCGGGCTCGGCCATCCTCGCGCCAGCCTGCAAGACGATGTCGATAACCTCGCGCAGCAGAACCGGTGAGCCATGGCAATGCAGTTCCACAAGGTCCTCACCTGTGAATGAGTGCGGCGCTTTGAAGTAACAGACGAGGGCTTCGTCGATGGTCTCGCCCGACTGAGGGTCGAAGAGATTTCTCAGGGTCAGGAGGTTCGGTTGAGGGTCAAAGGAATCCGAGGCTACCAGCAGTCGTAGGATGCCAAGCGAGCCGGCGCCGCTTACGCGGATGACTCCAATCCCGCTGCGCCCGGGCGGCGTAGACAGGGCAACGATCGTATCTGAGTGCAGGACCACGGTGATGATAGTTGAGGGAACATGGTAGTTTGAGCGTTAGCTACCGGCAAGTGGCTTCAAACTAACTCGCAGCCGCCGGGCGTTGCCTTCACCAACCGACTCGGTGATCAGGTCATTCTCTTCCGCCAGCGAAAGGTGGATGACACGTCGTTCTCCCGGCTCCATGGGGCCGAAAACAAAGGCGGAGGAGGTATCGCGCACCTGGCGGGCCGCGTGCTCGGCCATGGCCCGCAATTCAGCTTCGCGGGCAGCCCGGTAATCGTTGGCGTCGCAGATTATTCTTTCGCCCCGGGGCAGCGAGCGACCCAAAGCCTGGTTTAGAATCTGTTGCAAGGCGTCGAGCAGTTCGCCACCCTGATTCAAAAGCAACCCACTATCCTCTCCGTCGATCGAGAGCATGCAGCCGGTCTCGGATTCAACCGCAGAGGCTCTGACGTTAAAGTGCGCGCTTTCGAAAATCGAATTGAGTAATTGCTCAGCTTGGGTGCAAGTTTCGTTCATCGCGGCCGAATTGTACCTTAAGAGGATTGGATCTGACCACGAGGGTGATGTCTCCTGGAATTGAGATCCAATCGGGTCAGAACGATAGACTCCTGACATGAGTGATGCCGACGCCGGGTGTTAGAATCGAAACCAAGAGAAATCCAGTTATGGAGTTTGCGGAACCAATCAATCTCGCGGGGCTGACGGCCGTCGAATTAGAAGAATTTGTTGTCTCTCTGGGCGAGCCTGCCTATCGAGCCCGGCAGATCTTCGCCGGTATTCACGATCGTCGTCTGCGTTCGGTCGCGGACATGACCGACCTTTCGAAAGAGTTGCGCGCGGCCCTCGACGAGCGGGCAAACGTAGCCACCCTGAATCTTGAATCGCGTTACCTCTCGACTGACGGCACGCGCCGTTATCTGTTCAAGACCTATGATAATCGACCGGTCGAGACTGTCTTTATCCCCGAAGAGCGCCGCGACACGATTTGTTTTTCGTCCCAGTCAGGATGTCCGCTCCAATGCACTTTCTGTTTGACGGCTCAACTCGGTTTGTTAAGGAATCTTACGGCCGGAGAAATCGTCGAGCAGATTATTTTTGCTTTGAACGATGCTTACGGAATTGGCGTAAAGCCGCCGCGGGGAACCAATTTGGTGGGCATGGGCGCGGGTGAACCCTTCTTGAATTTTGATGCTTTGGTAAAGGCCATTCGCATCATGGCTGAACCGCACGGCCTTCACATTGTTCCGAACCGAGTTACGGTTTCGACGGCCGGAGTCGTCCCTCGCATCCGCGAATTGGCCACGGTTCCCGATCGTCCTCACCTGGCGGTATCGCTGGCCGCGCCAAACGACGAGCTGCGCGACGAGTTGATGCCGATTAATAAGAAGTGGCCGCTCCGGGAATTGCTTGCCGCGTGTCAGGATTTTCAGAAGTCTTTAAAGCCGAATGAGCGAATGACGTTCGAATACGTGATGCTCGCCGGCGTCAACGACTCGGATGAACAAGCCCGGCAACTCGCGAACCTTTTGAATCGTTATGAGCTGCGAGGAAAGGTGAATCTGATTCCTCATAACCAGGCCGAACCGCTGCCATATCAACCTTCGCCCGCCGATCGGGTGGAAACCTTCCGGGAGATCCTGGAATCGAAGGGAGTTCACGCATTCGTGCGCAGACCACGGGGGCGGGACATCCTGGCCGCCTGTGGCCAGCTCGCGGCGCGCAGCCAATCCCAACAGGGCACGGTTGACGTTTTTTGATTTTGGGGTAAGCAAGGTAGAATCCGTTTCCACAAATCCATGAAACTCTTTGAAATGATGATGAAAATCAGACTATTACCTCGGACCTTCGTCATGGCGACGATGGCCGCTTTGATATGCATTCCGGCGACGTTCGCGGCGCCGGTGCCCGATCCAAACATTGGCGTCAGGGGCTATTACTCGAGCGATAAGGCGCAGCGGGGACGCACGGTCCGAGCTGCCATCGTTATCGAGATCCCGGCGGGTTATCACGTCAACAGCAACCGCCCCCTGAATAAGTATTCGATTCCGACGGCGTTAAAGATAGAAGCGCCGCGCGGGGTCACGGTTGGCCCGGTCAGCTATCCGCGCGCAATCGTGCGCAAGCTGAAAGCCACGAATAATGAACCGTTGGCTGTCTATGAGGGCCGCGCGATTTTGCGATTCAACGTGACCGTGCCCGCGAACTATCAAGGTGGCGAGGTGGTTTTGAAAGCAAAGCTGCGCTACCAAAGTTGCAACGACGAAGTTTGTTACCCGCCCAAGAATCAGGACGTAGACATGGGGATCGGGGTCGTCGGCGCAGCCGATCGAGTGCAGCGCGCGAACGGCTGGTTGTTCGGCGGGCGGTAGATAGTAGATCAGAAAGGGCGGACGGTTGTTCCAATCCTTTCAAACCCCGGTTTATGCTGGTTTCTGGCTGCGCTTCGTCGCCTATCTGGTTGACGGCTTGCTCATGGCGGCTGTTTGCTTTCCGTTGGGACTAGTCTTCGGGCTAGCCATTGCGGCGAGCGGTGGTGATGAGAACTCACCCGTGTTGGAGCTCGCCAACATGCTAAGCAATTTGGTGTCTATCGCTGCCGGGTGGCTTTACCATAGCTTACTGGAAAGCTCATCCTGGCAGGGCACCGTCGGCAAAAAACTGCTTGGGTTGAAAGTCACCGATCTTGACGGTCGCCGTATTGGTTTCGGTAGAGCTACGGGCCGATACTTCGGCAGCATACTCTCAGGCATGATTTGCTTTATCGGCTTTATCATGGTCGCTTTTACCGAAAAGCAGCAGGCCTTGCACGACATGATGGCGGGAACGCTCGTGATTCGAGGGGACGTCGAACCCTACCGGGAACCACCGCCTCCTCCGGATTTCGTTTACCGAGGCGGGACGCTCGGAATCGGCTAAGGTCAGCGCGACGTCCCGATTACTGACATCAGACGTCCGACCCGCCCGTTCAGTTTTTTCTCGTGGCGATAAGAAAAGAAGAGATCGTTGCGGTCCATTGTGCACAAGGGCGCCAGATGGATTCGCTCGGGCGGGACGCCGGCGCTGACTAGTTGTGCGCGATTGGCCTGCTGCAAATCGATGCGCGCGTGCCCATCGCGAGTAGGCTGCAGCAAACCGTCCGATTGCGGAAAGCGTTCTTTGAACAGATCAATTACTTCGCTACCGACTTCGTAACAGCAGACGTTTGCCGCGGGGCCGATGGCGGCGCGCAGGTTCTGGCTGCGTGCGCCGTATTCTTTCTCGAGATGTTCGATTGCTCGCTGGAGGATCGAGGTCGAAGTTCCCCGCCAACCGGCGTGGACCGCGGCAAAGGCGCCGCTGACCGGATCGCCAAGCAGAATCGGCACACAGTCGGCAGTTTTGACTGCGAGCAGAACCTTTGGGGTATTGCTGACCAGGGCGTCGCAGTACACATCGTCGCCGAGCACGCCGGGCTTCTGGGCTGCGTCCCGTTCGTCGTAAACGACGCGAACGTCGGCGCTGTGAATTTGCCAGCAGCCGGTCAGGGTCCAATCGCCGGGAAAGAGTTTGAGGAAACGGCGGCGGTTTTCGTAAATATTTTCGGCGACGTCTTCATTAAAGCCGGCGAGATTAAGCGAGTCCTGGGGCATCGAACTGACGCCGCCGCCTCTGGTTGAATAACCGTTGGTGAAGCCGTCGTCTTCAAGCGGCGCGCAAATCAGAGCCCGCACGCCGGTATTTTTGCGCCAGTAAAAACCAGCGTCCTGGAGTTTTGCATCTTCCGTGATTGTATCCATCGGCATCGACATTATCGAAGTTCGCCGCGTACGTGAAACCATCGAGCGCACGCCGCGCTTTGCCGAGCGGGTCTTCACTGAAGCCGAACGCGCTTACTGCGAATCGCGCGGCGCAGTCGCTGCCCAACATTATGCCGCGCGCTTCGCGGCAAAAGAAGCGGCCTTGAAGGCCCTGCAAACCGGCTGGAGCGGCGGCATAGGTTGGCAGGATGTGGAAGTATCGGCGAAAGAGTCAGGGGCCCCGGTGATTTCGTTTCACGGCCGCGCGCTCGAACTCTATGAACAGACAGGCGCGACCACGGCGCATCTTTCGATTGCCCATACCACCGAGCATGCGGTGGCGGAAGTGATTTTGGAAAAGAATTGAGCGGCGTTTGCCGCCTGATGTGTGAGGTCTTCGAAGTTCTTCGCTCCGCTAGGAGCGACATGTTTATAGAATCCATCCTCCCAAAATTGAAGAGGCTCCTTTAGGAGCGAAACATCACGCTCCTAAAGGAGCTTTGGTAGTTGTTGTCGATCGGGTTCCTATAGACATCTCGCTCCTGACGGAGCGATTGTGGGCGTAGCCCTTCCAGTTTTCAAGAGTCTCTTTCGGAAGGTCAGAGACCTTCCGCACATCGGGTGGCAAAGCCACGAACTGTGTTGGGAAGCACGAACTTTGTTGGGAACCAGGAACTCGGTTGGGCCGGGCACAAACTCTGATTGGCAAAGCCACGATCGGTAATAGCCAGTCGCAAACTCTATCTCCCCCCAAGCCGCATTTCATTCACCAGGACTTTCCTTCCGCTTCTATCTGTCTCGATTTGGGTTTCACGCAATGGAGCGAAATCTCTGCCGGGGGAGCCGGGTCGACTCCTTGGAAGGGATGGTTGAGACCTGGCCACCACCGTCTCGCCCACCTCAGCCGAATCTTCGGGCTGCGAAAAATAGATGCTGTGACGAAAGCATTCTGAGATGTGGGCCTGCGTAGTCAGGAGCGCCACGCGTTCATGCATCGGACAATTGCCGGTGGTAAGTCCTTCTGTCTCTGAATCTATGTCCACGATCGAGATTCCGTCCGGTTGCTCGAAAGCTTTTCCGCCCAGCTCGGGTCGCAAATCCACCGCGCCTTTCATGAACTCAGTCCACACTGGCAGCGCGGCTTCCGCTCCCGTCAAACCCAACTGTTTGTTGTCGTCGAAACCAATCCAAACGGCGCAAACCAGATTGGGTGTGTAACCCACGAACCAGCCATCCCGTGAAGTGCCGGTCTTTCCGGCGATCGCCGTGCCGGGTATCAGGCCGCGGGCCGCGCGCGCGGTGCCCTTTTCGATGACGCCTTCCAACATGTCTGTGATCATGAAGGCCGTCGTAGATTGGATTGCCGGAGTGGTCTGCTGAATTGTCTCGGTGCGGGCGAAAGCGTTCGGTTGAATGGCGTAACCGCCGTTAGCAAAGGCTGCGTAGGCCGCGGCAATCTGCAAAGGAGTAGCTTCGGTAGTTCCCAGCGCCAGCGCCGGATACGGGACCGGCCGGGGCAAGCCGAACTGCTGTGCGGTGTTCGCTACGCGCACCAGCCCGGTCTGAATCGCTACATCGACAGTGACGACGTTGAGTGATTTGATCAGCCCGGTGCGCATCGGCACGTCCTGCATCGAGTACCCGCCGCCGTAATTCGCCGGGCGATATTTGACCTTTCGATCATAAGTGAATTCCTGCGGCGCATCCTTGAACATAGCCAGCGGCGACATGCCACTCTCAAGCGCGGCGGAATAGACGAAAGGCTTGAAGACCGATCCTGGCTGACGCCGGGCATCGGTGACGCGATTCATTTGCGATTCGGCATAGTCTCTGCCGCCAATCATCGCCAGCACGTTTCCCGTTCTAGGGTCGAGAGCAACGAAGGCTGCTTGCGGAGTAAGACCGCGCGGCCGGTAGATTTTATCCAGGCGTTCAAGTTGCCGACGGACTGCGCCAGCCGCGAGTTGTTGTAGATCAAGATCGAGGGTTGTGACTGTAACCTGCGCATCCTGCGACTCATCCACGGGCGGGACGCTCGTGCCACCCTCTGACAGGCGGTTTACGTAATCTATGAAATATGGCGCAGCGGACTCTCGAGCTGAATCGAATTCGGCCAGGGCCAAAGGTTCCTTCGCGGTCGACGCGCCGGCGTCCAGCGTAATCGACCCATCGCGCACCATGGTTCCGAGCACGGTGTTCCGGCGCGCTCGCGCCAGCTCGTTGTGCCTAACCGGGGAGTAACGAGTTGGGCTTTGGATCATGCCGGCGAGGGTGGCGGCTTCCGCCAGCGTTAAGTCCTTCAATTCTTTGCCAAAGAACACGCGCGCGCCTTGATCGACACCGCGCACGGCAAACACGCCGCGCTGACCCAGGTAAACCTCGTTACAGTAAAGCGCGAAGATATCTTCCTTCGACAGCCGCCGTTCGAGAGTAAAAGCCAGGATTGCTTCCGCGTACTTGCGCCGCAGGGTGCGCTCGGGCGTCAGATAAGTGTTCTTAACGAGCTGTTGCGTGATCGTCGAACCGCCCTGACCCACGCGCTCGTCCCCGGCGTTGCGCAGCAGAGCGCGCGCGATGCCGAAGAAGTCCAGGCCGCGATGGTCAAAGAAGCGACGATCCTCGATCGAAGTAATTGCCTGAACCAGAACCGGGGGAATGTCTTTGAAATTGAGTTGACGGCGCGCCCCGCCTTTGGTCAAAGCGTCATTCGTTAAGGACTCGGGCGCAAGGGTAAAAGCGTCCACGGATATATCGTCACCGGTCAGTTGAGCGATGCGGCCTTCACTGAACGTGACCCGCAGCACCGAAGGAAAACCGCCGGTGTTGCTGGGACGAATGTCGACGGCGTTGGCTTTGATCGTGAAACTACCATTCCAGATCTCGCTTGCAGTCTCACTGTTAAGATAGCCGGCACGTTCCAGCGCCAGCCCCAGCTCTGCGGGCGCAAACTTCTGTCCCGGCCGCAGGGTATGCGGCGCAGCGTAAATGCCGGCCCGACTGATCAGGTATCCGCGCGCCAAACGGGCATCGACGATCTTTGCGTAAGAACGATAAGAGTTGAAGAGGAAGAAACCGAGGGAGATCAGCGCCAGAATTAGCGTCAACAGTACCAGGCGAACGACTCGGACGATCCGATTTCGCTTCGTTGCCGGTCGTCGCGGCGTCTTTCGGAGACACTGCTTCGCGCCAGGGCGCACGGGCGCCAGGTTAGATGCCGAGCGATCCATATTGTGTTCAATCCGCTAACTTAAGAAACGGCGAATGGGGGCGGATTTCTTAGGGAACGTTGAGGTGTAGGCAAGATCGCGGATTGGAAGTGCAATGCCTGTGCCCGAGAGAAAAACTAGGCGATTCTGGCGAGAGGATGCCGCTCAATCAGGCGCTTAATGTCTTCGATCGATTCCAGCGCGGCCTCGTAACCGACTTTCAAAAGCTCACTTGCACGCCGAGTTTCGTCCCAACGGATGTGACCGACTTTCGGAATGATGACCAGTTCGGCGTTGGCCCTCTCCTGATTGGAAACGATGCGTTCAACGGCCACGAAGGTTTGAGTTAGGACACCGAGCGCCGTGCGCGGGACTTCCATGAATCGCGCGCCGTCCGCGCCCACGTCGACGCCAATCACGATGTCGGCGCCCAGATCGCGGACATAGCTCACCGGGAGATTGGCGACCAGACCGCCGTCGACCAGCAATCTTCCTTCAGGATCGCGGCAGGGAACATAGAGCGCCGGCACGCAACCGCTGGCGCGAATTGCAAACGGAACATCGCCGGTATCTCGCAAAACTATTGGTATGCCTTCGCGCAGGTCGGTCGCCATGATGGCCAGAGGGATTTTCATTTCTTCAAAACGGGTAACCGGGAGATGAGCGCGCAGAAAATCCTCCATGGGCGCGTTTGATTGCAGGCCCAGGCGGGAAAAAGAGAGACGGGCGGTGTGGCGCCAGCGAAATTTCAAGGCCAGACTTTCAATCTGCGAGATGGTGAGGCCTGACGCGTATAGCCCGCCAATCAGAGCACCTGCTGACGCGCCGGCGATGGCGTCAATGGGGATTGCATGCTCTTCCAAGGCTCGCAAGACACCGATATGCGCAATTCCCCGCGCGGCCCCACCGGAAAGGGCGAGGCCAATGCGGGGGCGGTTCGATAGTTTCGTTTCGGTGCTCACCAGCTCAAAACCATTTTCCATTTGTCATTTGACATTTCTCATTGGCCATTTATAAGAACTGTTCGTGTGGTTCATGGAACGAGTTGCCCTAAAGAGCTAGAAGGGATCCACGAAATTACGAAATCACACTAACGGGTCGAGCGAATCGGGTAAAGCTTCAAATGGCGAATGATAAATGTCAAATGACAAATGGAAAATGGTCTTGTTCAGTCCCACCTTAAACGGGACTTAGGATGACGATTTCGGTTCCTGGCTGGTCACGCAGGTTGTCGATGAAGGTGTCGATTTCCGTGGCGATCTTTTCTTCGGTCAGATCGTGTTCGATGCGGGCGCGGGCCTGCTCGAGCGTCGGCACAATGCGGCCGCTGTTGCGCAAGGGCGCGGTTTCCTGATTATAGCGGTCGGTAATTTCCTTCTGACTGATCAGCACGAAGGCGCGGAAGCGAAAGTCGAGGTACCTTTCAATCGTTTCCCGGTCACGGAGGGTAGCGTCCAACTGCTCGCTGGTCAGACCGACTCGCGTCATGCGTTCTTCCAAACGAGATCGTGAACCGAAGGCCTGGGCTAATTCATCTCGCTTCTTCTGGACAGCGTCATCAAAATCTTTCCGAGCTTCGGACGTGTCAGCCACCGGCAACTTCCGCGCTTCCTGCAGAATCAGTAGCTGGTCTTCGACAAGCCGCAGGGCGCGGTTGAGTTGCTCTGAGCTCGGTTTCTCAGCGAACGGCGTGTTTGGCTCCAGGGCCAGTTGCCAGACCAAATCCGAATACGTTATCAGATCGGGAGTGGCGCGCGATCCGTTGGTGACACTAGCCACGGTTTTGTCCGCAACGGTCTGGGCGTCGGCAGTGAGCAGTGCGCAGTGGGCCAGGAAAGTGAGCAGTGAGCAGTGAGCAGTGAGCAGTAGAAGCTTGCTTAGCCGGGTTCGTCTAGTTCGTTCTTTCCCGAATTTGAATGAGTTCGCTGCTCTCGTGATTGTTTCGGACACAGTAGGTTTCCTCATAGGCTCATCTTAAATGGTTCTTAACTGCTCACTGCTCACCGCCCACTGCTCACTCCCTTAAAACGTTTGCGTGAATCGAAACTGAATCTGACCTTGATGCAGCCGGTAGATGGCGGCTGACGGGGAAGCGGTGTTCAGGTTCTGCGGTATCAAAAACTCCGGCGGATTCAACAAAAAACCATAATCGACCGCGATGGCGCCACCCAACGGCGTCTTAATGCGAAAACCCAGACCCACGGTGTGACTCCAGCGCACGCGCAGGTTTTGCGCATTTAGATCGTCCACAAAATTTCCGGTCGGCGTGATCGGCTTGGGATGGAAGATGTCGCCGATACTGCGGAACACATTTCCGCCGTCATAAAAAGGAACTACCTGTAACTCAGGTGTTACCGGCACCCGGGCTTCGAGGTTCAACACCACCATCGCGTTGCCGCCGATTGGGACTGTAAAAGGATTAACGCCAATCAGGTTTCCCTCGTTGTCGTGGAATTGTCCCTGCGGCACTATTACTTGCCGCGGTCCGGCTTCTTCATAAGCAAACCCACGCAGGGTGGTTGCACCGCCCGAGAAGAAACGCTCACTAATGGGCAGCAGCTGATCAAAATCATCGATCTGGCCATTGCCATTAAGGTCCCGGGGATTGAATAAGCTGGCGATTCCCAGGGTCAGGTTGCCCGCAAACACCGTGTTCCGCGCCCGCTGAACTTTGTAATAGGTGCGATAACTGGTCTGAAAGCGCATCAACGAAGTGTTGCCACCGAGGGCGCGCGCCGCTAACCTGAAGTCCGCGGACAGAAACTGCCCTCGAGTTGAGTCTGTTTGGTTGAAGCGGCAGACTTCGCCTGAGCGGATTGTTTCTTCTTCTCCCGCCACGCTGCCCGGCAGGCGCCGCTCGCAACGCTCGCGCGTGTCCACGACGAACGAGGCGCCAAAGCCCGAAAGGCGCACAACCTGATCGGGCTGCAGGATGGGCTGAATTAAGAGACTCTCTATCTTGCGCAGGCGCACATCTTCGTAGTTGTAACGCAGGAAGACTATGCTATGCAGTTTTTGACTGAGCACTCGCTGCGTTTCGATTCCGAAGGTGAGCCGGTCGATAGTTGGCTCGCCCGTTCTGTTCCCGAACTGGTCGATGGGCTTTCCTTCGGCATCGAGGCGTTGCACGACGCCACCTGTACCGCGGTCGATGGTTGAGCGAAAGAAGCGAGTAATAGTCGAGTCCCGCAGGTACTGCGCAGAAATAGCCAGCGGCGCAAACCGTTTCTCTCCATAGCGCGCAAATCGCGGGTCTAGAAATTCAAATCGAATTAGCTGCTGGCGCTGACTGGCCCGAATCCGAATCGCGCCCTGGCGCAGCTTGTTCATGAAATTGACGTTGGTCAGCTCCAGCAGGCCCAGCGCTCCGCTATCGGTCGAATAGCCGCCGCCGTACTCAATCACGCGCGGCCTTTTCTCTTCCACGTCGATGATTATGTCGTATTTCTTCGACCCGTTAGGCCCGTCGCCGGCCAGCGTCTGGCTAATCAGTACCTGTCGAAAGGCGTCCGTGACATAGAGAGCGCGCTCAGCTTCCGTAATCTTATCGGCGCGCAGAACATCGCCCTCGGACAACGGAATCGCGCGAATGATCGCATCGCGTTTCGATCGCTGGACCTTGGCACTGCCAGTCACGCCATTGACGACGATCTCGTTAACGAGGGCCTTAGAGCCTTCCTTGTTAACGTTGAAAACCACGCGCACCTGCTCGTCGTCGCCTTTTTTTGGCAGATCATCAATTGAGGGCCGCACTTCCGCTTCGATGTAACCTTCGCGCGCATAAAGATCCAGCAACTGATCGTTGTCCGCCCGGACTTGCGAAGGCGAATACGGAGCGTCCTTTACGGTAGTGATCTCTTTGCGCAGGCGATCTTCGGGAAAGACGGTCTGACCGCGAATATCAATTTGGGCGACCCGGGTCAGCGCTCCTTCAGTCACTTCGAAGGTAAGAATCAGACTGTCCTGGGCCGGCGTGATCCCCTGCAGGACATTAACGTCAGCGTGCCGGTAACCGAGGTCCCGCATCAGGGCTCTCACCGTGCGCTTATCTTCCTCGAGTAAAGCATTGCTCGTGAAGCCACGGCCATAGCCACCAAGAAACGGAATAAAGCCGCCCGCGCTGGCCTTTTGCGACTTCAGTTGGGGCACAACGTCGGCAGCGCTGAGCTTATCGGTTCCGGTAATCCTGATGTCGGTCAACTTCAATTGGCGCCTGAGATTAACGTCATAGACAATCTTGATGGTGCGATTTTCCAGCTCCGCCGGATTCAAATTGCGACAGGTTTCTTCGGTGCCGTTCTCAACCGTGTTCGGAGTCGGTGGCGTCACCGTACACAGTGGGGTGACTTCGGAAAAGAAATATCCCTGCTCCTGGAGTTGGTTGCGTACGCGGCGCGCGCCCTCTTCCAGTACTGAAATATCAAGGTTTCCTTCGCGTTTGATCGGCAGGAGCTGAAGCTGTTTCTTCTCGCTCAGCTTGTCATAATTCCTGAAAGTTACCTCAACCTTTGGCCCGCGAGATCCTTTCAGCGTGATATCTATTTTATTCGTTTGCGAATTGAACTCCGGGCGTGGATCTTCAAGTTGCGGCGCCATAAAACCTTGAGAAATGAGGGCCTGCTTAATGCGATTCACATCGTCGCCAAGAATTTCTCGCGTAAACAGCGCCGCCGGCTGTAGCTTTAGAGTCGGGCGCACAGCCGTCAAGTCAAAGCCTGGCTTGATGTCGATGTTGAATGAACCGACGTGGGCAGGTTCTCCCGGAGTAATTACATAGACAACCCGTCGCCGAGTGCCGGTCGCGTCCGAAGGATCTGGTTCTTCGAGGTGCTCGACCGTGGCGTTGTAGTAACCGCGGTCGCGCAGGTAGGCCTGAATTTCGTCAGCGTTGCGCTCGATGGCGACAAGCGAGAAGCGGCGTCCGGGCTCAAGCAGGTTCAAGCGCGCCCGGATTTCATCCCTCGCGACCGGGGTGCCCACGGCCGGACCGATGCGTAAACTAACGCCGGCAATTACGATTTGCCGCTGAACGACGAAACGGACGTTGATCGGACCATTGGCCCCTCCGCCCATTTGCGCTTCGCTGATTTCAATGCGCGCTGAGGCCACGCGATTCGAGGTGAAGAGATCGCTCAACGACTGACGCGCCTTCACGGCTGCATACTCACTGCCGGCAGTAATCTTTAGAAACGACTTGAATTCAGCCTGAGCACTCGGATCGGCGGGCGAGCCTTCGAGCACGACTTCGACAGTAGCCACGGCCCGGCCTTCGTAGTCGCCGACTTGGGCGAAAGCGGAACAGCCCAACGCGCAAACGACGAGTATAACGGCCCAAATGATTTGAGAAAGACTCACTTTTATTCCGTTGGTTGGCAACACGGGGCAGTAGCCCGACCGTCAGGGAGGGCGTTGTTCCGCAGGATTCTAAACTCCCTCCCTGACGGTCGGGCTACTGCCCCGCATTACGGCTAAACTTCAAAATCGCTTTCGGAACCTGATCTCGAAACTATAGTTATTACTTTTCGTGGCCAGATTCCTGGCCGAACCCTGTTCGTATGCTGCGACAACAGACAGACGGTTCGACACACGGTATTCAATCGTCGCCACCAGGTTCCGATCCGAAGCAAGGTTCGTCGAAACGGTCACCACCAAATCTTTGCTGATCCGATGCGCCGCGGTCAGTCGCGCTGTCGGCGTCGAACTTGTTCCGGCAATTACCGGACTGATTTCCAAACGGCTCAGGCCAAATAGTTTGTTCGAAGCCTTGGAAATTGGAGCGGTGATCAATGCATCCGTTAGCAAGCTGGCCGCGGTGCCCAATCCTGATTGCGCCAGCACTGAGGTGCCGGTGTCGGTTGACGATAGCGTGCCGGTCAGAATCAGGGACACGACGTCGGCTTGCGGCAATGCAGGTTCCGAGGCGACGGTGGTTGTTGGGTGCGACAGCGGTCCTTCTATTAGCGCGGTTACCCGATAGCCGCGGATTACTGACTGGCCTTCGATATTCAGGACTGGGTCAGCGCCGTAGCGCGCGGGGAAATAAATCAAACCGCGCGTGATCTCGTAGGGGTTGTTGCGAAAGTTGAGCGTCCCGCGCGTGGCTGTCACGCGGCCTTCGATCGTAGGGGCTTTCACCGGACCGTTAAGCAGCAGCGACACCGACGCGACGATGTCGCCCAGATTATTGTGGACTACCAGCGCGTTGCGGCCCTCGACTCTCAGCTTGTCGAATACGGCAGTCTGGGCGAACTTAAATTCACCGCCTTCTTCGATCGAAGTTTGCGGTCGCTGGTTAATTAACTGGGCGAGATCGATGTCCTTAATGTATTCGGTGCGTCGCACCTGGACATTGCCGCGGATAAACTGGATTTGCTGGTTTCCTCTCAGCTCCAGATCGGCGTCGACGGTGGAACGAAAATCCTGAGGATAACTAAGCGTGACGTTCTGGCCGCGAACGTTCAGCAGGAACTGGGAAATTGAGAAGCCGGAAAGCTGGGCGCCGCCGGTCGCGGTGACTTTGCCGCCGCCGAGCGTGCCTTCCAGTTTTTCTATTTGCGCCTGCCGCGCATTGAACAGGATCACGCCCGTCAGGTTTGCCAGAGTGATGCGCTGATCGCCCAGCAAAACCGAAATCGATGCCCCGTTTACTGAAGCGCGGCCAGTCACGCGTTGATTTTCGTAAGTGCCGCCGACATTTATCGCCAGCACCGCAACTCCAG
The DNA here is from genome assembly GCA_038040505.1 of Acidobacteriota bacterium. Lineage (GTDB taxonomy): Bacteria > Acidobacteriota > Blastocatellia > Pyrinomonadales > Pyrinomonadaceae > UBA11740. Next base: position 38,309 of record JBBPID010000030.1, read on the forward strand.
AGGAAAAGACGTCGGGCGAGATACCGCTGAGAATACGCAAGTTCACCTGACCATTAACGGCTAAGGTGTTGCGACCGCCCGGAGCAGTAGCTACCGCACCACCCAGGCTCACGTTTGTGTCCTGTCCCGTGAATCGCGCCTCGTGAAAGTTGATTTCGTTCGGCGCAAAGTCGACCACCAACGGACCAGCAGCCGACAACGTGACGTCTTCGACTCGGATCGAGAGTTCGCTGAAGTTTGCGGTGCCCGTCATTCCCCGCAGCGAAAGGATTTCCTCGCCTTCCTCATTCTCGTACATCAGATTGCCGCTGAGCTTCAGCGTTCCGGTTGCTGTCCCACTGACGACGACGGTACTTCCCGGCAGCAGGATCTTGAAAATCTGCGTCAGGTCAGCCCCGGTGATTGTCGATTCAACCGTGGCCGGTAGTTTGTCGTTCGAGAGATCGACGCGCGCGGTGACGACCTGTGGCTGGGCCCCGAGCAATCCGGTTGTCGTAAAAGTGACGTTGAGCTGCTTGTTTTCTGTGCGGCCCACCAGTTTGAGACTTCCGGCGGGTCGCCCATCGACAGTCACGTCGTTGCTGTCGGCATCGAAATCAATTTGATAACTTGAAACGACTTTGAAGTCGCTTCCTCTGGCGTTAATTTTGAGCGACGCAGTGCCGGCAAGTTGAGGCAACTTTGGATTTGAAATCAGCGCTCGCAAACGATCGAGCTGCACCCGCTCGCCCGTGGCCGTGAACTCAAAGGCTCTGGTGGCCGTGTCAAATTTTCCAGAGCCGGCGATGTGCCCGGCGCTGAGAGTAGCGTCAACTCTGTCAACATTGACGGTTGTGCCACTGAAGGTGGCATGGGCTGTCAGGCTTTGCAGCGCTTCACCATTAATTGTTCCCGGAGAGAATCGCACGTCGGCGACGCCGCTCATATTATTGGGTATGCCGCGAATGCTTATTTGGCCCGAGATGTCTGATTGGATCGTCGTGCCGTCAGGTATCAGTCCCTTATTGATGCGGCCAAGCGCCAGCACCACATCGCCGTTCATTCGATCGAGCGTGGCGTCGATCGTGATGTTGTTCTCACCGGCACGAGGGATGACCAGAGTGAATTGGGCGCCGCCGCCACCGGCCTGCACTAAATGCCCTTCGCTGACCCGCGTCTCACTAGCGGTAGAGGCGATATTCGCTGCCAACGAACCGAGGTCGCGTCCGTTCAGGAACAATGAACCAAGTTCCGCATGCCCGCTGACCAGCGGATCTTTCATCGCGCCGCTGAGTGTGCCGCTGAAGACCAGCCTGCCGCCAAGATCCAAACCGTAAAGCCTGAATTGTTCTTCCAGGACCGGAACTGCGCCCGAAGTGATCAGCAGCTCTTGCAGCTCACGCGCGTCAGTCGAGGTTACATCCACCCGCAGATTCGACGTCGGCTGATCAATCGAGAACTGGCCGCTGGCGATCAGCTTTGTGGCCGCGGTTTGCAGGTTGGCGCGCTGAATCTGAAAAAAGCCGTGATCGGCCGTCAGGGCCAGGTCACCCGACAAAGGAGCGAGATCGCTTCCCGGTTGCGCCACGCCGTTCAGTTGGGCGTTCACGCTGCCCGTGGCGGTGGCCAGGTCGGTTTCCCTGAACGTCAGGTCGGCTTTCCCTGTGGCTTTGCTGGTTATCGGTAATGCACGGCCTGAGTAAGCGGCGATGGCGGCCGGCAGATCGAAGTTTTCAAAGTTGGCGACGACGTGAGAGATGCCGCCCTTTCTGAGCGAAATCGTGGCGTTGCCGCTGGCGCGGCCATCCAGGGCTTCGGCGACAAAGTTGTTAAGTTGAATTGTGTCGCTGGTCGCGACCACCGCGGCATGAGCCGGACCGAGTTTCATTTCACCGAGGACGCCGCCACCCAAACTCAGGTCTGCACTGGCGCGATAGCGTCCCGAGGGCTCGACCACAAACACCGGTCGCGTGAGTTTTACGTTTTCAACTCTGCCGTCTTTTAGAGTCACCGTGCCGGCGTTAATGTCGTTGGTCGAGCCTTGAACGCGACCATTGTGAATTGACAGCCGAACCCCGGCGATGTTGATGCTGCCGGTTTTGGCGCCCATGGCACTCGCCGCCCCAACCTGAACTTCTCTGACGGTGACGTTCGTAACGCCGCCGTTGCTCTTGATATCGATCGCCTTAGCGGTCACGCCGTTAACGGTGGCATTCGCCGCTTGAATAGTGCCGGCTTTGGCGCTGGCCACGGTCGCGGTAGTCACGCCGTTCTCAGATCGAACGCGCAGATCGGTCGCCTGCACGCCATCGCGAATTCTGGCGGTCGAGGTGGTCAAAGAGGTGCCGGTAACTTGTGGCGCTGAAGCGGTGAGGACTCGGTCGCGATATTCGGCGCGAGCATCGCGGAGGATCAGGCCAGTGATAGTGGTGCCGTAACTTTTTTCGGCCGCCGCCCGTAATTCGCCGACCCAGCTAAAGTCCGATCCGGTGCCCATGACGCGGCCGGAAAGCTGCACCGCGTTCAATTGAAAGTCGCCGGTCGTCAAAAGCTCAGCCACCGCGCGGCCATTAATGTCGTACGACTTTCCCTGGCCGGTGCCTTTGGCGGTGACATTGAGTCCCTGCAAACGAATACCATCGGCGGCGAGCCCGTCAGACTTGATGTTCCCGTCCACCTGATAGCGGTCGCCTTCACCCGTAATTGTTCCGGCGAAGTTGCCGGCGCCGCGCAGCGTAGTTCCACCCTGCAGCACGTCAGAAAGTTGAGTGAGATCGACGCTGGAGGTGACGTTAAAGCGATAACGCAGCGCGCGCCAATCATCCATCACGCCCTGCAGGTGCGCTTCAGCCACCGGCGAGCGTAACGTCAAATCCTGTATTTCGGCCCGCGTTTGATTTACCCGGGCCTTCGCGTCGATGTCGATATTGTTAACGGGCCGGCCGTCATAAGTGAAAGTCGAATTAGACGCGGACAACACTACCGAATTCATCCAACTGGCCGCCGGCGCATTCGGGTCGTCAGGCTGAATGGTGGCCCGCAGATTACGAGCTTCGCCCGACAATTTGTGGAGCGCATCGCCGTAATGAATCTGCGCGTTTCGCAGCTCGACGTGCGCGGTCGAATAAGCGAACAGGACCCTTTGATTGGGTTGAGGCGGAGGAATGTGTAGATTTCGAAAGTTCGAGTTTCCTTCGGCGTCAAAGTTCACCCAGAGTTCCAAACCCTCGATCTGCAGGTCCTTGAGGTTGATATTGCGGCGCAGGTTCAGCGCGTAAAGATCTTCGATGCGCACCGTCGCCAGCAGCCGATCGATCTTACCGAGCTTCTCGCCGGTCTTGGCGTCAAAGAGCTCAACGCCCAGCATCTCGACCGTCTGCGGCGAAATCGAAGTGTGGAAGTCCTTAATCTCGGCGCGCACTCCATAGGTCGCGAACGTGTTCTTTATCTGCCCGGCCACATAGTTGTCGACGAATCCCAGTCGATAAGCCAGCAGCCCCACCACGATTAAAGCGATGATGCCGGCGGTCAGGCCGATGGCCGAGATCACCGCATTGCGCCGGTTCAGGATGCGCCGTCGCCTGCGTGCCGGGGTGGCTGGCGGTGGCGTGGAACTTTCTTTGTGATTATCAACAGGCATTGACCGAAAGCCTTAGCACTTCGAAAAAAATTACTTCAGTTTTTGCCAGGAGAGCCGAACAGCGTGGTCAGAAATCAAAGGCCAGAACCAGAAGGTCAGAGGTCAGTTATCACTCCGGCTGACCCTCTTACCGCTGACATTTGATCTCTGACCTCCGATCAGTTTGTAAACTTAAAGCGGGGGAAATTCAAGGGGGGAGTAAATGTTTTCCGGACTTCAGTCTCTGACGCTTTTCTCGAGATCAAAGGCCGCCGTCTCGGTCACACTTTCAGATGCCGGTGACCCGAGCGGCACGTTGCCTACGACCTGCAACTCAAAACCTTCGAGGGCAGTTACTTTAGGCGGATGATTGGTCAGCAGCAGAATCCGCCGCAGTCCCAATTCGTGAAGAATCTGCGCGCCTACGCCATAGTCACGATTGAGTCCATAGCCGGTCTCAGCGCTGGCCGCGGCTTTGCTGAAACCGCGCTCCTGCATCAGCGCGTACGTGCGCAGCTGGTGAATCAAATCCAACCCATGTTCGCTTTGTCTGAGATAGAGAACGACGCCCTGGCCCACCTCCGCGATCTTTTCAAGCGCGCGCCGGAGTTGATAGCCGGTGTCGTCGATGGTCGATCCGAACATGTCACAGGTAACGTTTTCCGTGTGCACACGGACCAACACCGGATCATCTGTCTTGACGTCACCCATCACCATGGCCAGGTGCACGTCGCCGTTTACCGTGCTTTCAAATGCGACCGCGCGAAACTTGCCATAGACAGTCGGCAGATCAGTTTCCATCGCCCGGCGCACCAAAACCTCTTTCCTGATCCGGTAATGAACCAGGTCGGCAACTGTAATAATCCTGAGCCCGTGTACCACCGCAAAGTCACGCAGTTGTGGCAAACGAGCCATCGTTCCGTCGTCATTCATGATTTCGCAGATCACGCCGGCGGGATAGAGTTCCGCGATGCGCGCCATGTCGACTGCGGCTTCTGTCTGGCCCGGACGAACCAGGACGCCGCCTCTCTTGGCGCGCAGCGGAAAGACATGTCCCGGACGCGCCAGGTCATTCGCCTTGGTGCGCGGATCAACCGCCGTCAGGATCGTAGTGGCGCGATCGGCAGCTGAGATTCCCGTGGTCACGCCGCGCCGCGCCTCGATAGAAACCGTAAAGGCCGTGCCCAGGCGAGAAGTATTGTCAGCCACCTGCGGCGACAAGTGCAGTTCGTCGCAGCGCTCTTCGGTCAGCGGCAGACAAATCAACCCGCGGGCGTGACGGGCCATAAAGTTGATGATCTCGGGGGTGACTTTCTCAGCGGCGCAGACCAGATCGCCCTCATTCTCGCGGTCTTCGTCGTCCACGATAATGATCATTCGCCCTTCGCGAATGTCAGCTGCAGCGTCAGGAATCGAAGCGAATGCCATCTTTTTCAGTGCTGAGATCTCAAAATCTGAGATTGGGGTTAAGTAATATTAGCTCGAAAGTAAGGGATTTGGCGACCGGGCCGGCTACGGTTTGATTCCAACGCCCACCACCAGCCGATTTTCCTTTTGTCATTAGCGAATTCAATCTGGAGTATTCGTGTTGATTCGTGTGAATTCGTGGATCGTTCGTTCAGTCGTGGCGCCGCGCCGGTCGTTCCGAGGCCGTAGACATGGCCGCCAACTTCGAAGCGGGGCGGGTCGCCATCGGTCGGCTTGGTCTGGGCATTAACACCCACGAGACTGAACACGAGAAGCAGGGCGGCAGAAGCAAGTTTAGAAAGTTTCCGCATAGGATCACTTCGGCTCTTTGTTGATAGAGCCGAGCCCGCAGGGGGCAATCCGAGTGCCTTGCGTTACCGATCAGTAATTCCGCGATTTTTTGAGGAGTTATTCGTGGTGCCTTATGATGGCACTTGATGAAAGAATCTGGCGCGAGAAGCTTTAGCCATTAGCAGTAGAAATATTCGCCCGTCCCTAGCGGTTCCCATCCGTCGCCGCGGGTGTTACGGCAAGAATGCGCTCGACATATTTGGCGATCACGTCGGCTTCCAGGTTCACGTCATCGCCGGGTTTCAGGTGGGAAAAGTTGGTGACTTCCCAGGTTTTAGGAATGACAGCAATTTCAAAATAATCGTCCGTCAGATTTGCGATCGTAAGACTGATGCCCTCAACTGCGACCGAGCCCTTGAAGACCAGATAGCGGGCGATCTCTTTCGGATAGGCGATCCGGAACGTCCATGACTCGCCGTGCTCCTCAGCACCGAGAAATTTGCCCCGGGCATCGACGTGGCCTTGAACGATGTGACCACCGAGGCGGGTCGCCGGCGTCACTGCCCGCTCAAGATTTACTCGTGAACCTCTCTGCAACTGTCCCAGGGTCGACCGGAAGAGAGTTTCCTTCGAAACATCGGCGGCGAATGAATCAGACTTCACCGCGAGTGCGGTCAGGCACACACCGTTGACGGCAATCGAATCGCCGTCACGCGAATCCTCGGTTACGGTGCGTGCCTCGATCACAATCCGCGCGTCCTCGCCGCGCGGTTCAACCTCGCGCACCCGACCGAGCTCTTCTATGATGCCGGTGAACATTCTTGAATTTGGAATCTGGAATGCGGATTTATCAACTCAACAGATGCAGTAAATAAGTCACGAGCAAGACAACCCCCCCAACCGCCAGGCCGATGAGACTGAAGATCATGGACCAGATTGCCTCGTTCTTAAATGAAAAGGCATAAATCTTCATGGCTTAATCCTCCGCGGCTCAGCTTCGCTTTTCAACTTCGCGCATCATTCTCTGGAACACTTCAGCGATCGGTTGACCGGTTGAATCGATGACGATTGCATCGCTGGCTGCCAGCAGTGGCGAATCGGCGCGGGTGGTATCGCGGCGATCACGTTCGGTGAGATCGGCTAAGGTTTGGTCATAGGAGGCCGACGGGTTGTAAGTGCGTTCTTCGGCCAGACGGCGCTCAGCCCGCTCTTTCGGCACGGCGTCCAGGTAGAATTTCACGTCGGCTTCGGGAAAGACCACGGTTCCGATGTCGCGACCGTTCATGACGGCGCCGCGCTTCCCCAGTTCTCGTTGACGATCCACCATCGCGCGCCGCACCGCGGGAATCGTCGAGATGATCGAAGACATGTGTGTCACGTCGTCGCTTCGAATGCGGTCTGAGACGTCGCGCCCACCAAGCGTCACGCACAGCGAGTCGGGATCCCCAGCCAGATCGATGTCTATCCGTTGCGCGAGCGAACCCACGGCGACGTCGTCATTCTCGTTGATGGTTGATTCGATCACGGCGAGCGCCACCGCGCGATACATCGAGCCGGTGTCGATGTAAAGCAGCTCCAGCTCGCGCGCGAGCATCCGTCCCAGCGTGGATTTACCCGCGCCCGACGGTCCGTCAATCGCGATTATCAGTGGTCGACTCAAATTCTTTTTTCCAGCAACGATATTACGATAATCAAAGTTCGTGCAGGAACTCCAGCACCAACGGCACAGTCTCTTCCGGTTTCTCTTCCTGCGGCGCGTGACCGCACTCGTCGATGATTTTCAGAGTCGAGTTGGCGATGTCCCGGCGCAACAGCTCGCCGACTTTAAGGGGAATAATCCGGTCCTGACGGCCCCAAATAATCAGCGTAGGCACCGTGATGTCTTTGTATCGCTTGATGAGTTCGTCAAAGTTGTCCGGTACCAGTTGCCGCCCGGTTTCCCGCAGCGCGTGTTTGCCGCCGGGCGCCGCGATTGGCGCCGCATAGGCTGAGATCTGATCCTCAGTAATCTTACTCGAGTCGTAATATGCCTTGCGGAGAATGCCGCGCACCGCCGCCCGGCTCGGCACCAGGTACACCCCGAGGTTAATGAAGGGAACTGCCAGCAGTTTGAGATAAGCGGGAATGTATTCCTTGTAAGCGCCGGCGTCGATCAGCACGAGCGATTTCAAACGCGACGACTCGCCGGCGTCGGCCAGCATCAGCGAAAGCAACAACGACAACGCGCCGCCATAAGAATTTCCGATCAGAGTCAGGTTTCGCAGGTCATGCTTCAGGATGAACTGGTAAAGCAGATCGGCGTGATCCTGAGTCGAGTACTTTGTGTCATGCGGCTTCGGCGATTGCCCGCTTCCCTTTAAATCAATCAGGATGATTTGGTATTCGTTGGCGAAGGGGTCGACGAAGTTCCGCCACGAGTACAGGCTGGCGCCAAAGCCGTGGATGCAAAGCAAAGGATCGCCCTGGCCGTAGCTTTCGTGATGGAGTTCGATCGGGGTCACTCCCGCTCCTTTGTAACCTTGACGGAGAATTCTGAGCACAGGTTAACACGAAGCGAACGCAATGGATCGATTTTGAAGTAGTCAATAAGTAGCGAATCAGTTACACGTTATTCAAGATCGATAAGGCCGTGCCCTCAAAGATCATTCGTTTCTCTTTTTCGGAAATCTCTAAACTTTGAACTGACGACACCGCGCGATCGATCGAGCCCAGCAGGTGAGGATAGTCGCTGCCCATCACCATGTGATCCGCTCCGATCATCTCTCGTACCATCATCAGCATGTGCGAATTGAAGTTCACCGTGTCGTAGTAAAGCCGTTTGAGATAAGTGCTGGGCAGCTCATCGATTTTGGTGCGGCATTCCGGGAAATCGCGCCATCCGTTGTCCATGCGCTCCATCAGGTAAGGCACGGCGCCGCCCAGGTGGGCGACGATCCAGCGAATGTCCGGGAAATCTCGCAGCATGCCATCAAAGCACATACGCGCGACAGCAAGAGTCGTATCAAACATAAAGCCGACAATCGGTCCGAGCACATATTCGCGAAACGGTTCGGCGTTCACCGGCAGCATGGGGTGAAGCAGGATGCAAAGTCTCATCCGATTGGCTTCGGCAAAGAAGGGACGGTACTCGGGAGCAGTCAGCGGCTGGCCGCCGATGTTGCTCAGGAGGATTACGCCGTTCAGTTTCAATTCATCAACGGCGCGATGAAGTTCCGAAAGGGCAGCATCCGGATCATCCATGGGAATTGAAGCAAAGGCCTTGAACCGCGTCGGATGCGTCGCGATCAGTTCCGCATAGGCGTTATTGACCAGGCGCGCGATTTCCGCTTGATGCTGCGCCTCGGCAAAAAAAACATTGGGCGTCGATAGCGAGACAACTTCCACGTCGATCCCCACGCGATCCATGTCGTCCAGTCGCAGGGCAACGTCAGTCATCGCCGGCGTAACTCCGAAGAAGCGAGCGCCGCGATAGGTAATGATGGTTTGACCGGACGGACTCTGGCCGAAAGAAAACTCGGACGGCAGCTCACGAATCCTGTCGAAATAGATGTCGGGGTAGTAATGCGTGTGCAGATCGAGTCTGCGGCCGGGAATCCCGGGCTGGTTGTCGGGAGCGGGCATGGCGAGTGATTATGCCGGGCGCAAACTGTGCTGGCAAGAACGTTCCATCTTGCTCAATTTCGTTTGTCGGCAGGATCCGGATTTCACGGCGTACAGAGTACCAACTTCAGTTGGGTTCTTTCCTTCGTTAGGTACAAAGCCCGACTAAAGTCGGTACTCTAAACACCCGTTTGCTATCACTCGGGTTAAGGTGCGGCTACCTTAAAAACCGGATGCAGTTCCCAGGCGGCGCCTTGCGTCGAGTTACACCGTCCATGGCTGGTGGCTCCAGTGCTGGTCGCATGCCAGCCGTCCCAGAAAGCGAGGCCGGTAAATCTCACCCGAGTCGGCGTAGCAAAATCTTTATCCGTTAGCTGGTTTACCGACAGCAGCGCCGCCAGATCGGTGCGCGCTTGATTGAACCGCGTGCTTAAATTAGCCGCCGGGATCTCGACGACAAAACAATCCTCGACCGCGTCGTTCGCATTCTGGGTGATCTCCACATGAACATCGCCGTCATCTTCCTTGCGCATGCGTCGCACCCAACCCAGAACCGAAAAAGGTCTTGCCTCTCTGCCCATTCGGTCCTGGCACCATGACGCTAGGCTATGTCCAGAAAACGGTAGCGGGGCCCAGTTAAGCGCGGCGTGCACACTCGGCTTGGTCGGCGTTTGATTGAAGCCGGACGTAGTAGTCTTTTGGCTCCAGCGATAATGTCGCTCAAGACCGCACAAAGGAAATGACGCTGCCTTTGCCGGGGCCATGATTGTTTCCGCGCCGAACTCGCGTTCTTCAATGTCCGGCAGCAAGAGATACTTGCCGTGAACCCAGCCGGTCTTGTTATTTTCCAAACGAACTTTAAAGAAACTGCCGCGGCGTCCCTTAAGCAGCGTCGCGGTGTTGCCTGGAGCTAAGCCATCAGCCCGTTTCGCGGCGAGCGACGGCTTCTCGCGAACCTTGACTCGGCGATCGACGGTGAGCACAACCTGGGCGGCAGCCTCAGCCGGCCAGAAGGCCAAGAGCAAAGCGGCGGCAAATCCGGCGATGAGCAGGTTTCGACGGCGTGGCAGATGTGTGGTTTTCATGAGCATACTCCGTGCTTTGTGAGAGTTACGGGTCATAGTGAGAATTGTGGCATGGCCTCTTCATTAGAGACTTATCACTTATCACCGTTGCGCCCCGCTGTCTACCATTTTCCGGGGCGCTAGCCCGACCGGTGAGGGAGGGCTTGGGTTGAACCACCCCTGAGCCCTCCCTGACGGTCGGCGTAGTGCCCCAGCAACTCTATCGCACCCCAAGCTAGACTCGCGGCCATCACGCTTTGAGTATTGCCGGACAAGTTAATAGACTATGAACGTGAGCGGACAAGGCATTCAGGGAATCCTGGATCGAAGACTGGGCGGCGAGCGTCTCAGTGCGGAAGACTGCACCGCACTGCTCGAGTCGCACGACATTGCAGCTATGGGTGCGGCCGCGGACGAGCTTCGCCGGCGTCGCCACCCGGACAACATCGTCACCTACATCATCGACCGGAACATCAACTACACGAACGTCTGTAATGTCGTTTGCACCTTCTGCGCTTTCTACCGGCGGCCCGGCGCGCCTGATACGTACGTGCGCACGATTGACGAAATCTGCGAGAAGATCGATGAGACCATCGCGCTCGGCGGCACCGGCGTGCTGATGCAGGGCGGACTGCATCCGGACTTTGGCGTCGAGTGGTATGAAAATCTGCTCCGCACCCTCAGCGCAAAGTATCCGGGTTTTCAACTGCACTGCTTCTCGCCGCCTGAGATTCACAACCTGCATCTGATTTCAGGTCTGGACTACGAAACGATTATGGGCCGCTTGAAAGCAGCCGGCCTCTACAGTTTACCGGGCGGCGGGGCTGAGATATTGGATGATGAAGTACGTAAGCGAGTGGCGACTAAGTGCACCACCGATGAGTGGCTGTCGGTGATGCGCGCCGTACATCGCGTCGGCCTGCGCTCGAGCGCCACGATGATGTTTGGCATCGGCGACCGGATTGAGCATCGCATGCGCCACCTGCAACGCATTCGCGACCTACAGGATGAAACCGCCGGGTTTTTCGCCTTCATTCCCTGGACATTTCAGCGCGAGAATACGGCCCTGGGACGAAAGATCAAGGAAGAGCCTACCGGAATCGACTACTTGAAAATGCTGGCGGTGTCAGTGCTGTTTCTGGACAACATTGAAAACTTTCAGTCGTCCTGGCTGACTCAGGGATTAAGGTTGGGACAGGTGGGATTGCGATTCGGCGCCAACGACATGGGCTCGATCATGATTGAAGAGAACGTGGTTTCTGCCGCGGGAGCGCACAATCGCGCAGATGAAAAGACTCTTCGTTACCTGATTAGCGAAGCGGGGTTCATTCCGCAGCAGCGGGACATTCTTTATGAGTATGTGAATCGGGATGGCTCGCAGGAAGCCGCGCCGGTTGCCGCAGTCGCGCTAAGCTGATCTGAAATACGGTTTTTTCAAACTAACCGAACCAACAACTTAATCCTTAGGGCAGTCGGTGCATACGATGAAGCGCCAAATGACACCTTCGTCGTTACTTCGAGCGGCGATTCCGGCCGCTCCCGCGGTAAAGGTCTTGTTTGAGTCGATGAGGATGCCAAGAGGATAGTTTGTCGCTGTTTCGTTATCGACAATCTCTACCGTGAAGCGGTTGTCAGCAACTTTGATGGCGACGCTGAAAAACTGACCTCCTTTAAGCGCAGTAGCGGCGGCGTTGGGAATCTTGATCGCCTGAACCCGCTGTTCGACGCCGTTTTTCACAACGAACAAACGCACATAGAACGGCTCGTCGGCCTGGGCGCCGGTGAATTGGAGCAGGTAGTAGTTGCGGAGATCCTGTGCGCGTAAAGCAAACCCGGCTCCGACGCCATTAGTTATCTTGAGGTCGCTAACAATTTGAAAGTCCTTGTAGTATCGTTTGCTTTCGTCACGCGTGAGCGCCACCCCTGCGCCCTTAACGATCAAGTTTCCCGAGCTGACCCGCCAGCCGGGGGGTACGTCCCAGTTCCTAAGTTCGGTTTGAGTCCAATCAGCCCGCAAAGTGTCTTTACTAAACTCGAGTAATCTAAGCCGAAATTCGACAGTGGTATCGGCTGTTACGGAGAATTGCTGCCGCTCAGTCTTGTACACGGGTTCCGCGGCCTCGAGTTCGCCTTCATAATCGCCCGCAGACAAACGCAGTGTAATGCTCTTGTTCAAGATTCTCACCGAATTAGGAATCTGACCTCGTTTGCCGTATTTCAACTCGCCGTCGGCATTGCTTTTGATAGTGACAGAGTAAGAGATAGGCTGTAAGTCCAGCGTCATCCGCGATGGCTTGTTCCGTTGGATAGTTACCGTTTTCTCATTTTGTTGATATTCCGCCTTGGTGGCCGCTACTCGATACTC
>JBBPID010000161.1:0-2512 GCA_038040505.1 Acidobacteriota bacterium
GATGAATGCGGCTCGCGCCCGATTCTTCACACATGAGAAATGCTGTCCCCATCTGCACTGCTTCTGCGCCGAGGGCCAAGGCGGCGATCACCCCGCGTGCGTCTGCGATACCGCCGGCGGCAATCACCGGCACTTCAACGTTGTCGACAATCTGCGGAACCAGCGAGAACGTGCCGGTTAACGAGTCCTCAGCCGGACGCAGGAAAGAACCGCGATGGCCGCCGGCTTCGAACCCGGAAGCGACGATGGCATCAACGTCAGCCTCCTGAAGCGCGACCGCCTCATCCGGCGTGGTCGCGGTTCCAATCGTCACGATGCCTTTAGCTCTACACTCGTCAAGGATTTCTTTTGGCGGAATTCCGAATATGAAGCTGAAGACGGGTACTTTTTCCTCCAACAGAATGCGAGCTTGATCTTCGAATCGAATTGGCGAGTATGGTTTGTACTGTGAAGGAGGCGCCCGTAATTCTTCGAAGTAGCTTGCCAAGGGCGCAAGGCTTCGGTTGAAAGCTGCTTCGTCCGAAGTTAGAGCGCCATCATCTTCCATCGACACCCATAGGTTCACCGCGAAGGGTTTCGACGTCAGTGAACGAATCTGAGATATGACATTCTTAATTTCTTCCGGTGACAGACTAAGCGCACCGAAAGATCCCAAGCCGCCAAAGTTGGATACTGCCGCCGTCAATCTCTGCGACGATAATCCACCGAGCGGCCCTTGAATGATCGGATAGTCGATGCCGAGTTTTTTAGTCAGTCGATTTCGATTCCAGATCATCCTTACACCTCAAGTTGACCGACGTGATAGCCCAAGCGGTTCTCCACGTCACCGGGCTTGTGAAATCCCTGCTCCATCAACTTATTGATCCTTTCCTGTGCGGCCGGCCGCATGATCGAGGCCAGGCACACATCCCACTCCGGTGCGATTTCGTAGTCGGGCGGCAAACTGGCCACGTCGACGAAGCGCTTGGTCTCGCTGATCGCCCGCTTGTCGAACGAAGCGATGCGGGTTGCGAGGGACTCGACAAACGCATCAAGGTCAGCATCCGGGAATGAGCGATTGACGTAGCCGTATCGTTCAGCCAGATCGCCAGGGATATCGTCGGCCCCCAGAAGCACTTCGAGTGCGCGACCTCTTCCCATCAAACGGGGTAGCCGTGCCATTGGGCCACCGCCTGGTACCACTCCAGCTCCGACTTCAAAGTGCGACAAGATCGCTTTTTCACGGCTGGCGAAACGCATGTCGCAGGCCAGGGCCAACTCGCTTCCGACGCCCGTCGCGCGTCCACGAATTGACGCGATCGATACCACCGGAGCACGACTAAGCCGCACCAGCATGTCGGGCAGAGGTTGCAGCCCTGTCGGCCCGGGTGGTAAACGAGTTGTATGCTCGATTGGCGCCACGAAGTCGTAATGAGTCAGAAAGAATCCTTCGACGGCGCTGTCAAAGACAACTACTTTGACGTCTTGGTCCCTTTCGATCGCCGTGATGACCTCATCGAGTTGCGGTATGGTGTCCGGACCGAAAATATTGAGCGGCGGATGGTCAATGGTTACTCGCCAATAGTAGGGAGAGCGCCGCGTAAGATGTATTTGCTTCCTCATCTGAGTTTCGGTTTGCATATTTTGTCTCCAACGAATTTTCAGCCGTTTTGTTCAAGAGCACTCACCGCCACTGGCAAGGCGAGCGGGCCTTCGTCGCCACACGTTTAACTTGCCACCTCGAAAATGATTTCCAACTCGACCGGGGCGCCGAGTGGAAGGCTTGCGACGCCGTAAACTAAGCGGGTTGGGTTCTTCTCTTTTCCAAAGATGTCTTGCAGCAACTCCGACGCGCCGTCAGCAACTTTCGGCTGATCGCGAACATCTCCCGAGGTCGCCACTAACACGCCGAGCCGGACGATCCGCGTGACTTTGTCGAGAGATCCCAAGTGTTCGCGCGCAACCGCAAGGCCGTTGAGCGCAGCGAGATAAGTCGCCTGCCGCCCCGCTTCCACATCAAGCTCCGCGCCGACGCGCCCAATGAACTTCGCCGCGCGGCCTTCCGTGGGCAGCATCCCAGTCAAAAAGAGCAGGTTGCCCGTCTGCACCGCTTCCACATAGGTGCCGAACGGCTCAGGTGGCACCGGGAGCTTGATGCCCAGCTCTTTCAGCCGCTGCTCGGCACCGGCCGGGCCAGAGCCTTCAGCGCTTATCAATCGCACTGTCGAATTTGTATCCATCTTCTCTCCCTCATTCGACTCACGTCCATCTGCCCGCGGGTTGTATGGACCGTGGCGTGTTAATTGGTCTGAGTTACTCGATGCGCAGGGTTTGCTCCATTGAGTAGCATTGATCCCAGACGTACACATCGAACCCGCCGAGTTTGGTCGACCACTTGGGTGTGAGCGTGTTGACGCATTGCGCTGCGACGCGATCAATGTAGTGATCGAAGAACGCCCATGGATTGTCCTTATCCAGCGGGTTCAATCCTTCGCCGGGTTTGGTCGTAGCCAAAGCGGTCGCCGCCGCCTGC
>JBBPID010000137.1:0-6689 GCA_038040505.1 Acidobacteriota bacterium
CGCTTACACGCCATCTGCTCATTCTTGAATTTCTCTTTCGCGTGCGCGCCCGTTGCTTTCAACCTGGGCACCCGGTCGATCACATCAATTGCGAGCGTGAAGCGGTCTATCTCGTTATCAATCGCCAACTCCATCGGCGTGTTGATGTTGCCCCGTTCTTTGTAGCCCCGCACGTGCAGGTTGCGATGATTGGTCCTGGTGTAGGCTAGCCGGTGTATCAACCATGGATATCCATGGAAGTTGAAGACGATCGGCTTGTCGACAGTAAACAAGCTATCAAAATCCCGGTCGCTCAGGCCGTGCGGATGCTCTCTATCCGATTGCAGCTTGAATAGGTCAACTACATTGACGAAGCGGATTTTCAAATCCGGGAATTCATTTCGTAGCAAAGCCGTAGCAGCGAGTGCTTCTTGCGTTGGGGTATCGCCTGCGCAAGCCATCACTACATCTGGTTCCTGACCCTGATCGTTGCTCGCCGGGCCCCAGATACTGACGCCCCTGGTGCAATGCGTGATCGCTTCATCCATAGTTAGATACTGAAGGTGAGACTGCTTATCGCTGACGATTACGTTGATATAGTTCTCGCTGCGGAGACAATGGTCGGCGACGGACAACAGAGAATTGACATCTGGCGGCAAATATATCCGGGTAACCTCAGCTCGTTTGTTTACCACGACGTCAAGAAACCCGGGGTCCTGATGTGTGAAGCCATTATGATCCTGCCGCCAGACAGTGGATGTAATCAGCAGGTTGAGCGAGGCTACGTTCTGACGCCAGGGAAGTTGATTACAAATCGTCAACCACTTCGCGTGTTGATTGAACATTGAGTCAATGACATGAGCAAATGCTTCGTAGGTCGAGAGGAACCCGTGCCGGCCGGTAAGCAGGTATCCCTCGAGCATGCCTTCCATCGTATGCTCACTCAACATTTCTATGACTCTTCCATCGCTGGCCAGCTCACCGCCATCACTGTCCTCGGGAAAGTATTCAGCAATCCAAAACTTTTTGGTGACCTCGTATAAGGCGTCGAGCCGGTTGGAGGTCGTTTCGTCGGGACCAAAAACGCGGAATGAGTTCATGTTCGACTTCATCACATCGCGCAGAAAGACGCCTAAAGGCCGCGTGTTGTCGACTTCAGTCTGACCAGGCTTGTCGAACTGGACACCGTATTTTCTGAAATCAGGCAGCCGAAGGCTTTTCTTCAGGATCCCGCCATTGGCGTGCGGGTTTGCGCCCATGCGGCGAATGCCCGTGGGCGCCAGCTCACGGAGTTCAGGAATCAGCGTCCCGTTGGTGTCGAACAACTCCTCGGGCTTGTAGCTGCGCATCCAGTTCTCAAGCAGGTTCAGATGCTCCGGGTTTTTCCTCACACCCGCGAGCGGCACTTGATGTGATCGCCAAAAGCCTTCCAATTTGTGCCCATCGACTTCGGCCGGCGCCGTCCAACCTTTAGGCGTGCGCAGTACAATCATGGGCCACCGGGGCCGAGAGGGAATGCCAGCGTCGCGAGCTAAACGTTGATTCGACCTAATCTGCTGCACGCAGTGGTCTAAGGTTGCCGCCATTGCCTGGTGCATCGATTCAGGATCAGAGCCTTCAACAAAGTAGGGTGTGTAACCATATCCTTTGAATAGATTCTCGAGTTCTTCATGCGGTATCCGCGCCAGCAGGGTGGGATTGTTAATCTTGTAGCCGTTGAGATTCAGGACGGGCAGCACAGCGCCGTCTCGAATAGGATTGAGAAACTTGTTGATGTGCCACGAAGTAGCCAGCGGACCAGTCTCGGCTTCGCCATCGCCCACAACTGCCGCGACGATCAAGTCTGGATTGTCGAAGGCAGCACCGCACGCGTGCGACAGTACGTATCCCAGTTCGCCGCCTTCGTGAATCGAACCCGGCGTTTCGGGAGTGCAGTGGCTGCCGATACCACCGGGAAACGAAAACTCTTTGAAGAAACGCGTCAGGCCTTCAACGTCCTGGCTCTTCTCAGGGTAGATTTCCGAATACGCTCCTTCCAGGTAAACCGGCCCCAGTACCCCAGGCGCCCCGTGACCGGGTCCAGCCATAAAAATGGCGTTGACGTCAAACTTTTTGATGACGCGATTCAAATGTGTATATATAAAAGAGAGCGCGGGACTCGTGCCCCAATGTCCCAACATGCGTGGTTTGACATGTTCGGGCTTAAGTTCTTCTCGTAACAGTGGATTATCTTGCAGATAGATCATGCCCAACGCGAGATAATTTGCGGCCCGCCAAAAGGCGTGTTGATTTTTCAACTCCGCATCGCTAAGTGGCGCGCCTTTTACTGTCGAACGCGCGACTCCGTAACTGCTCAACTCTCCCAACGAAGCTTTCGTCGCAACCATCACTCCTCCTAATACCTTAACTGTTTGTCTCTGCTACGCTGCCTTAGCGTCCGGTTCGCGCTTCGCAGCAATCACTGCCATCAAACTGTTCCATGACTTCGCGAATGACTTTGTGCCCTCGTCCTGCAGCCGCTCAGCCAGTGCGTCGATGTCGATCCCGGACGCTGCAAATCCTGTTATCACCTCTTCGCAATCGCCGCCGTTCGCAGCCATTATCGAACAACCGAGTTCCGTATCTTCTGCGAGCGCGTTCAGAGTGCCTTCGGGCATAGTGTCGATTGTGAAAGGCGCCGCGAGGGCTTTGACATAGAGAACCGGCGAAGCCGAGAGGTCTTTAACTCCGGTGCTCGCCCAAAGCAGACGCAGGGGCCGTGCGCCAGCGCTGTAGATGCGGTGCCAGGGCGGCGAGGCTAGTAATTCGCACTCTGCTTTGTACGTGCGTAACGCCATGGCGAGCCCGAGTTTGTTTCGTAGTTGGACAGGGGCTTTGTCGTTGACGGCAGTGTCCCAGCGACTGATAAAAACTGACGCCACTGATCCAACATCCGCTTTGAGACCGGCATCGATGCGTCTTTCAATTCCACGCAGGAACGCTTGAGCAGCCGCCAGATACTGCTCACGGGAGAACAGAAGCGTCACGTTAACAGGGACGCCCGCGAAGATCGCCTCTTCGATCGCGGGCAAGCCTTCCTTTGTCCCCGGGATCTTAATGAACAAATTCGGACGGTTTGCGCGGGCAAATAAATCTTTCGCCGCAGCGATGGTGGCGGCTGTGTCCTGCGCGAGCAACGGCGACACCTCGAGTGATACCCAACCATCCGCGCCGTGGGTCTGTTCATAAATCGGCCGAAACAGGTCGGCCGCGCGAACAAGATCCGCCAACGCGAGTTCAAAGAAAATCTGCTCCTCAGACTTTCCTTGTTTCAGTTTGTCGCGGATGTCTGCCTCGTATGCCGCACTGTTCTTAATCGCCTGTTCGAAAATTGTCGGATTGGAAGTAAGTCCCGTCACCGACAATTCAGCGATGTAACGTCTGAGCGTGCCGCTATCGAGTAGGTCACGGGTAATGTTGTCGAGCCAAAGGCTTTGGCCCAGGTTATGTAATAGTTTAGTCGCTTTCATCTCGTTCGAGGGTTGAGCGAAACAGATATTAGCCTTACGCATCGCGGCTCCTTTGGGCTAGAGTCGCCCACACTGATGCTGCGCGCCGTGCTAATGGAAGGGCCTGGCCGATTGTGCGATTCACCGCACTCGCCACTTCCGTGACGGGCACTGGAGTTTCGGGGGTGTTACCAGACTGGTCCGCTAATCGCGCGCTGAACGGGTAAACAACAGTCGAGTAGAAGATAAATGGGGTCGAACCTGCAGCCTCACGCAGCTTTTGGAATAATTCTTTACCGGAGCGGACGAGTTCGTCGTTGATGAGGCAAACGTCGTAACGTGAGCCATGAATCAATTCAAGTGCATCACAAAGGAAGCTCGCCGAATTCACCTTGTACCCACTGCGTGCGAGAAGAAAGCAAGCGTAGTTCGATGAGGCGTGGTTATCGATGCACAGCACCTTAACCTGCCTCTGCTGACCGACCGCACGGCCTTCACCCTTGAGTTGCATCACCACCTCCTGTGTTTTTAAGTGAGCGGACCTCTGTGCGCTTCACAGGAGAGTCCGCCCACTTCGAGCACAAGGGTTCCCCCAGCCCGTGCTCAATAAACTGAAAACATCTGTCAGCTGTTTGGTTCGTCAGAACCGAACACTGAATTCTCAAACACCTGCGACTGCTCTTTAGCAAGAAGCTTGCCACTCGCAAAATGTACGACCGCCACGACGGTGAGTTGTTCAATTTCCAGGTATTTCTTGCAGATTCGGATTTGTGCTGCCTTCGCTGATGACGAAAGGGCACGATAGGGAACGTTCGCGGTCATAATTCCACGAAGTTTTCGTGAAATCCCGATCGCCCATTGCTTAGCTTCTCAGTTATATCGAGCCCCGTGGCGGGAACAGTCGTTGCATCCGAGGAAAGTGGAGGCGTCGAACTGACAAGTAATCATCATGGACCAACTGAGAAGCGTAGAAGTAACAACCACGAACGGGCGAAGAGGTGTTTATTCTTCCGCCGGTGAAGCCGCGTTAACTTCTGAGGCGTTGCGAGACATCGTGCTGCGGCATCGCGTCTGTTATGAGGTATGGCCTGAGTGGTCGGGGAATGGCGGCCCCGTGACACGCATCGGCTTTGCAATCAGCCTATGCGGGGTTCACGAAAACGGCTTCGAAAAAAATGATGTGCCCGGCTGCCCGCACTGCTGGCGGACATACATGGAGTTACGTGCTGTTGCCGAGTGGATCACGCCACAACAAGAAAGGGCGTGTCGCTTCGAGATCCCAACTTTCGATCGCTCGTGGCATGTGGCCCCGAATGCGCGCCGCGCGCGAAACGAGACAGTTGCTACAATCAGGATGTTTCATCGCCATAACATTGATGCGGCCATTGATGACTGCCAGCAGCAGTGCCTTAACGAGATGCGTCAAAAGTTGGCTGATCTTGGCGTTCGCGAGAATGTGTGGGGCGGCTGAGTTCGTTGAAATGAATTTCAGCGGCAGAGATCCGTCACCGCACCGCCGTCTCGCCGGTGGTTAACCCGAAGAGTAATCCACCGTAATTTCACGAAGAATCCGTGAAAACCCAAACTCCTGCTTCTTTAATTTACCAGCTATTTAACTAGTTTTGTGACGGAACAGCTGTTGCACTCCAGCCGGCCAGAAGAGAAAGCTTCAAAGGAGAGTCAAAAATGAACTCAAGGATAAATGCATTAGTAATCGCCGTTGCCTTATTCTTTTGTAGCCCGCTGATTCGGATTGGTCATGCCCAACAGGCGCAAACCGAGACGCAGGCTGTCCAAGTCATCGGCCTTGCGGGTTTGAAAGAAAACACTAAGGGCCGGCTGACCGTGGTGAACGGAACTCTGCGGTTTGTTCATGCAAAGGGCAATGCCGACGTGACGGCCGCGTCAATCGAAGATGTTGTCACGGGAAAAGACAGCCAGCGCGTTATCGGCGGCACGTTGGGAACGGTGGCATCACTCGCTGCTCCTTTCGGGTCCGGCAGTGCGCTGCCTTTGTTTCGCAAGAAGCTGGACACCCTGACCATTCAATATCGTGACGCCAGCGGCGGCCTGCACGGCGCGATCTTTACGATGCCGCGGGGCAAGGCGGATGCGCTCAAGAACGAGCTGGTCGCGCAAGGGGCGCGCACTAGCGTTCTGACTCTGGCAGACCTAAAAAAGATTTTAGCCGATTCGCGGGAGGAGAAAAGATGAGAACCAATTCTAGAAATGCGCTGGCTGTTTTCGTTTTGCTCACATTGTGTTTTGCAGGACAGTTGCGTGCGGAGGCAAAGCAGCCCCCGAAGATGAAGGCTTCGGCGGTCGAGGTCAAGATGATCCCGTCCGACGAATTAACACTACCACCGGAATTCCAGGCCTCACTTTATGAGAACCTGATCGAACAACTTCGGAAGAAGGCTGTGTTTCCACGTGTCTATCGTGACGGAGATAGAAATGCCGGCAACACCGCCGACCTAATCACGCTTGAATGTACCGTGGTCAAGTTTAAGAAGGGCAACGAAACGCTGCGTGAGGTCACGACGATCGCGGGCGCAACTTCAATGACGCTGCGCTGCGAGTTCACGGATAAGGATGGGAACTCACTGCTGGTGCGTGACATTACAGGGAAGGTACGGTTCTTCGGGAGCAGTCTGAAGGCCACTTACGATTTCGCGAAGAAAGCTGCAAAGGTCGCGGATGAAAACTTTTCTTCTGGCGCCGCACGTTCTTAACAAACGCGTTACGAAAACTGTTTAGGATTTATTCCGAACTTTTTCATCCGAGAAAGCAGGGTGGTGCGGTTGAGCCCAAGTCGCGTCGCCGCTCCTTCCTCACCGCCGACGCGCCCTTTGCTTTCTGTAAGGGCGCGCACGATCTCATCGCGCTGCTTCCGCTCATATTCATCAGCAACACTCGTCTTTCGATCGAGAGCGTGAATGGTTTCTTCCACGATTCGCGCAATCCCTTCAGGGCCGCGGGCGGCTGGCGTCGTCGTTGATTCGTCCATCCGAAGGTTGTTCAATTCTGCACGCGGAACGTCCAGCGACGTCCCGCGTGTGAGGATCACGGCGCGCTCGATAAAGTTTGCCAGCTCCCGGACGTTACCCGGCCAATCCCATTTAGTTAGTAGGTGCATTGTAGCTGTCGGAATGGTTTCGATCCGCTTCTCCATTTGCCGGGCGAACTTCTGGGCAAAGTAGCGGACCAGCAGCGGGATATCTT
>JBBPID010000031.1:0-48616 GCA_038040505.1 Acidobacteriota bacterium
GCCATTTTCCAATCGCGCATAACAGTAATTGGAGAAGTCTGAATAAAGTCGGCGGTTTCGTCGACGCTCAGACCGCCAAAGAACCGCAGTTCTACGATTCTGGCCTTGCGCTGGTCAAGCTCCGCCAGTTTCGTTAACGCCTCGTCCAGCGCAATGATCGTAACGCTTGATTGATTCAACACCGCCGCTCCCTCTTCCAGGGGGACTGTCGGCGCGCCGGCGCCACGCTTGGCCCTTCCTCGATGCCGGGCACGGTCTACCAGAATTCGACGCATAAGCTGGGCTGCGATGCCGAAGAAGTGCGCTCGGTTTTGCCAGTGAACTCCGTGCTGATTCACCAGCTTCAAATACGCTTCGTGAACCAGATCCGTGGTCATGAGGGTGTGGCCCGGACGCTCCCTCTTCAGATACTGATGAGCCAGTTTTCGCAGCTCCTTATAAACGAGAGGCATCAACTTCTCGAGCGCGGCCGGGTCTCCATTTCCCCAGTCGACTAGCAACTTGGTAACTTCCGGCTCGGCGGTCGGAGATGTGTTCATGTGACCCTTTGATGGAAGCGAAGATCAGAAGACTCGAATTTGGCGGATTGTAACACTGTCCGCACAAATCGCCCCATAAACGCCGCGGCGGCGGAGCATTTTCGCACTTCCCTAACCACGGATGATAGCCCTGGCTCCGAAATGACGCGTGTAGAAAAAGTAAGGCAAGAAGACGAGTCAGCCGCTTAAACTTAAAAGGAGAATCTGAGGAAACGTGGGGGCGGCGGCGCTTGCCATAACAATCAATCAAGGAGAAAAGATGATTAACAAATGCGCATCTCTCGTGCTGGTCATAGCGCTGGTCTTCACGGTCGCTAGTACCGCAGCCCGCGCCGACACGCCAAAAAACACAGACACACGTGGGAACGTGTTGTTGACCTTACCGATGCCGGCGACTTCAGCCAGGACAGAAACAAAACCCGAGGAAAAGTTGCGGGGCGACTTGGCCAAGCTTGTGGCTGACACCAAAGCTGGTAAGAAGAAGCTCTCTGAGCCGTCTCAATTCAAACGGGCCCGAGGCAACAATTTATCGAAGGGGCAAAAGATTGCTATTGGAGTCGGGATCGCCGCAGCGGTGGTCGTGGTTATCCTGGTGGTTCACGCCCGCAATCACTTATTTGACGACTTCAAGCCGTTCGCGCCCTAGGTGAAAATGATGCAGTGGTCGGGGAGTTCGGCCTTCACTTTCAGGGCATGGTTGAGGCCGCCACAATGCGCGGCGCGAAAGGCGGGAGCGAGGACTACGACAGTACCGTCTACAGGATTGGCAGCATCGTCGACCAATACCCGAAGGCTACTCGACCGCTCGCACGTTTAGGCGACGGCCGTCTTGTGATGGGGACGTTTCGCTTTGGCGGGGGAAGAATAATTTTCCTGAGCTCGGTCTTTCCAGTTCTGCAGGCTCCTGAGCTATTCATTGAACGTCTTTTTGATGACCTGTCGAGGTCCGGACCGAGGCGAAAGCGAAGATGAGTTAGTTTTTGAGTGAGACGAAACGGTTTTCAACGCAAAGGAACGCAAGGGAATCCGCAAAGGCCTGCAGAGTCGCTTTCCACCAAGAAACCCTTAATCCGTGTTCTTTCGTGCAGCTTCGTGTGATTTTGTGGATCGCCTGGCTGCGAATCCTAAGCAGACGATCCACGAAATTACACGAAATCTCACGAATCAAGACGAACCAACGCGGATCTTAAACGCTCTCAGTGGTCCTCTTCGAGCTGACCGCTGACTTGTGCAAAGGTAACGCAGAGTTCACACTTTTAACCCCCAATCACTCGGGGCCTTTCTTGAGTAACGCCGAACTTTTTGGTAGTTTGCTCGTCATCCCCCCTGAAAAATATTAATAAGCATCACAGTGGGAGCTTCCAAGCCAAATGACCTGCGGGCGCGGCGAAGTCGAGACGGCAAGCAATCACGGCCGGCCGCTGACGACTACCGGCGGCAAAACCAGGAACTCGCCGAAGAGAACCGCAAACTCAAGTTAGTGGCTGAATACCGTTCAGCTTTTCTGGCGCGTCTCGCCCACGAGCTGCGCACGCCGCTGACTTCGATTCTTGGCTTTGCGGAGATCATGCTCAGCCAGGAAGAGCTCACCGAGGCACAGCGCAACTTTTGCGAGAGAATTCAGAATTCTGCCAATCAGCTGCAGGCGAACTTCAACCAACTGGCCGATCTTTCGCGGCTGGAAATTGGACAATCCAAACTTCAACCGGAAGAGTTCGCCCTCGAAGATATGCTGCGAGAATCGTGTGCCTCGGTGGCGCGGCCGGCAGAAAAGCGGCAGGTCGGACTTCGTTACAAAGCTGATCCGAGTTTGCCTTTGATTACTTCGGATCGCGGGAAATTGCGGCAAGTCCTCTACAACTTTCTGGTTTACGCAATCAATCGCAGTTCGGAAGGCTCGTCAGTCGCGATCGCGGCGGATAAGGTTGAGCAGGGATTTCTCATCACCATCGAAGATCAGGGTGAGATCCTCGCGGCCGGCGCTCAGGTTGGAGAGTGGGACGCAACCGATCGAAGGGCGGGCAACAGCGAGCTGGGACTGGCTATTGCCAAACACAACATGGATCTTATGGATGCAAATCTGAGCTGGCGGGACTGCGAACCTACGGGCCTGCGGATCTTCATCGAACTTCCGCTAGTCGTCCGAGAGAAGAAATCTGCGCCCGGGCCTATCTAGTCGCGCGCCTTGAAAAGCGCCGTGATATCATTTCACCTGTTTCCAGTAAAAAGATCGTTGAGTCTGTGAGCTTCTCCTGTCGTAACGCGCCTTAAGGCAACACATCCTGGGAGAAACTTTTTGATTTCTTGTGCATATGCCAGATAGCGCCGTTCTCGAAATCCGCGAAGTCACGTCCATCGACGAGTACGACTCATGCGTCAGGTTGCAACGCGAAGTGTTCGGCTTGCCTGACCTGGAAATTTCGCCGCGCCGGCACTTGATCGTTTCGCGCATGGCCGGGGGTTGGACGCTAGGCGCGTTCGCCGGCGAAACGCTGGTCGGCTTTGTACATCATCTGGCCGCCGTTTCGGGCGACGAGATCTTTGGTTACTCGCACATGATGGCGGTCGCGCAGGAATATCAGAACCGCGGCGTGGGCGCGCAGCTGAAGTGGGCCCAGCGCAAGCGGGCCTTGTCCGAAGGCCGCGACTTTATCAAATGGACTTTCGAGCCGATGCGCGCCCGCAATGCGCATTTCAATCTGAATCGATTGGGTGTGACGATTCGTGAGTATGCCGTTAACTTTTACGGCACCGACTATGTCACCAATCCGGTGGAAAAGGCGGCCGGCATCAGCGGCGTGGATAGCGATCGGCTGTTTGCGAGTTGGGATTTGCGCTCACCGCGGGTCGAGGCGCTGGCGGCGGGACTGGAATTCCCGTTGGGCGTAGCTGATCAGGTGATTGAAATTCCGGCGGACTTTTCTGAATTACTCCAATCAGACCCCGCTTTAGCCAAGGCTGAAATGCGGCGAGTCCGCGAAGAATTCTCAAAAACCTTAAGTGACGGACTGATTTGCCGAGGCTTTGAGCGCGATCCACAAAAACCGAGTTATCTGTTTTACCGAGAAGCGTACTGACAGAGAGTTAGGTAGCTCTGAATACGTTGGTGAGTGTTTTGTTTTTAGCCGCTCCGCGGTTTTGAGATACCAGCTAGCGTTAACCTTCTGAACTTCTTTTGAGGCTGTGCCAAAAAAAACATCAATCGAAAAGAAGATAGACGCGTTGCGGGAAGAGATTCGCGGTCATGACGAACTTTATTATCTTCAGCAAGAACCCGAGATCTCTGATCGCGAATACGATGAACTGATTGAAAAGCTCAAACAACTCGAGCAGGAACACCCTGACCTGATCACCCCTGACAGTCCCACCCAACGAGTTGGCGGCCGGCCCGCCGAAGGCTTTCCGGAATTTGTTCATCACCGGCCAATGCTGTCGCTCGACAACAGTTACAGCATTGAAGAGTTGCGGGCTTTTGATGAGCGCTGCCATAAACTCGCCGGCGGTAAAACTCCCGAGTATGTTGCCGAATTGAAGATCGACGGGCTCTCGCTTTCCATCCATTACGACAAAGGAGTGTTCACGCGTGGCGTCACGCGGGGTGACGGATTTCGCGGTGAAGATGTCACCGCCAACGTGCGCACCATTCGCAGCGTGCCGTTGCGCCTGCGCGAGGGAGCACGCACACCCGGCCGGCAGATTGAAGTCCGCGGCGAAGCTTACCTGGGTCGAAAGATTTTCGAGCGCGTAAATGCAGAACGCGAAGAAGAGGGCGAGCCCCGCTTTGCCAATCCTCGGAATGCGGCTTCGGGAGCGATCCGGCAGCTCGATCCCGCGAAGGTCGCCAAGCGCAAACTCGACATGTTTGCGTACGACGCTTTAACGGGTGAGCGCAAGCCGTTCAAGACACACTGGGAAGCGCTGGACTGGATGGAGCGCGCCGGCTTCCGAGTCAACAAGCATCGCGCGTTGTGCCGGACCATCGATGAAGTAATTGAGTTTTGTAACGCAATGGAGGCCGAGCGCGACCAGCTCGAGTACGAGATTGACGGCGTGGTGGTCAAGGTCAACTCGACCGCATTGCAGGACCAGTTTGGCGCGACCGGTAAAGCCCCGCGCTGGGCGATCGCTTACAAGTACGCCGCGCGTCAGGCCACGACCAGGGTGAATGACATCATCGTTCAGGTGGGCCGCACAGGCGCGTTGACTCCGGTGGCCATGCTCGAGCCGGTGCAACTCGGCGGCGTGACGGTCTCGCGTTCGACCCTGCACAACGAAGATGAGATTGAGCGGCTGGGTTTGCGCATCGGCGACACCGTGCTTATCGAACGAGGCGGCGACGTCATTCCCAAAGTCATCAAGGTAGTTGAGTCCAAGCGCAAAGGCCGCGAGAAGAAGTTCAGCATGCCGACCCGGTGCCCGGAGTGCGGCGGGTTGGTGTCGCGGCCGGAAGGCGAGGCGGTTTCGCGTTGCATTGCGGCCGACTGTCCGGCGCAGTTGATTGGACGGCTGCTGCATTTCGCTTCGCGCCGGGCGATGCGAATTGAAGGCCTGGGCTATGCGTTGGCCGAACAGTTAATTGCGAAAGGCATGGTTCATGACGTTGCCGATCTCTACTCGCTTAAGTTGGAAGATCTGGCGGCGCTGGAACGGATGGCGGAAAAGTCCGCCTCGAATGTGCTGGAGCAGATCGATTCCAGCAAGACGCGCGATCTCTGGCATTTGATCTACGGTCTGGGGGTTCGTCATGTTGGGGAACGGACCGCGGGAATCCTTGCTAGCCATTTTGGGACCCTTGACCGGCTGGGTGAAGCCACTGTCGAAGAGTTAGACGAGGTGCACGAGATCGGTCTGACGATGGCCCAGAGCATCCACGATTGGTTCGACGATCAAGGGAACCAGGACTTGTGCGGGCGTTTGAAAAAAGCGGGTGTGCGAACTGAAGCTGAGAAGCAGGCGCGAGGTCAAAGCGATGAAAAGTTCGCCGGCAAACAGTTCGTGTTGACTGGAACACTGCCGACCCTGACTCGTGACGAAGCGCGGGCCCTGATCGAAAGCCGCGGAGGCCGGGTGAACTCATCGGTGAGCAAGAAGACAGATTTTGTGCTCGCCGGGGCTGAACCCGGATCGAAGTTGGATAAAGCAAATCAACTGGGTGTGAAGGTCATCGATGAAGCAGCTTTCCAAAAAATGTTACGATAACTGAAATTGACGGTGTGATCGCGGCGCAGGCTCGCGCGTGAGGAGAATATGGAAACCTTAAACCAGGCGAAACTTGAGCTCGTCTATACTCTGTTTTGTGATGATGTGCGTCTCGAGCTGGGCAACAAGCTTTCATACATGGGCGTATTTCAGAACATCGTCGTGCCGCAAGTGCCGGTCTGGCTACCCAAGTTGGCGGTGGTCAACCATTGGCGCGGGGAAGGCGCTCATCTTTCAGAGGTGCGCATTCTGATGCCCGACCGTCAGCAGGCCCTGGTTGTGTCCCAGCCGGCCCGCTTTGAAATCTCTCACGGGTCGGCCGACAACATCAGCTTTTTTGTGAATGTGACCTTCCCGGTGGCGGGAACGTACCTGGTCCAGACGCTAATTGATTCGAATCTGTATGACGAGCGGGTACTGACCGTTTCAGACCAGCAATTGATCGGTCCGGAGAATGAAGGGTCAGAGGCCGTGAACTAGCCTGTTAATCCGAACGCGCCTTACAGTAATTGGTAAGACTTGATTTTGTAGTTGAGAGTAGTCGTGCCCAATCCCAACAGTCGCGCGGCGCGGGCCTGATTGCCTCCGGTCAGCTCGAGAGCCCGGCTAATCAAGCGCATCTCGTACCGCTTAACCTCTTCAAAGAAATTCACTGCGGACTTGTCGGTTAGGCTGCTGACGGCTTCTGACGTTTCGGCCAGAGCATTTTCGTGGTCGAGCGTCTCTGCCTCATCCAGGAGCGCGGCCGCCATTTCCTTAATCTTTTCCAATCGCTCAGTCGTCGGCGCCTTTCGGGGCCCGGACGGCAGACCGCGAAGCTTCGGTTTTGACAGGGACTCAATTATTGCGGCTTTAGCTGTGCTCATTTTTTTGACTCCCAAAGTGGCTGACTATATGACGCGATAAACGGGGCACTGTTAACAGTCTTGCTCTGGGGTTGATCGTACAGACGCTCGAACCCAGGTGTGGGTTCCAACTTTTTCTGTCTTTGCTCAACTTTTTCAGTGCTTTGGGGCAGCTAGAACACGCTTGGATGCGGGTCAAACCTTCCAGGTAGTCCGGAAGTCCGAATTATTTAGGCGAAAATGGAAAAGTTGATGTTAAGGCGTCAGGCTTTTGAGTTTTCGCCGGACCAGGCGGGCAATTTCGAGGAATTGGGACGAGTCGGTGGCCGCTCGCTGGGCCAATTCGAGAGATCTCTCTCCAAGCAGCAAGTACGTTCGCAGGATGTCAGGCAAGTTGGCGGCGGTCATGGCCTCGATGTGTTTGCGGGCGGTGGCCGCGTCGCCGCGCTTGAAAGTTCCGGTCAGCGCCACTTCGGGATTCTGTTTCGAAAGATTCTCAATTGTGCTTCGCATTAGAGGCAGTAGGACCTGCCGGGCCCGTCCGGGCGAGACCCCACACCTGCCGAGCATTTCGCGGGCCATATCAAACAGGGCGACCACTTGAGGTGAAGACATTACCGCGGCTGCGTGATAGAGCGACTTGTGGCGCGACTCGATCACAAAGCTTTGCGCTCCCAAATCGTGCACGACAGACCTGGCTGCCCGCACGGCGGCGGGATCGCCCTCCACCGAAAAGAACGCCTGGGCCAGCGCGCCGGCGCCGGACCGCGATTCGCTAACTGAAATCAGAGGGTGCATCGAGCCGATCGCAAAGCCGGCTCGTCGCAAAGGTTTCAGAACTTCGGCTGAGAGCGCCCCGCTCGTATGAAGTGCGACTCTGGTGGCACGCGAAGGCCTTTTCAACCTATCGGATTTGAAAATAGCTGCGAGTTGCCGGGCGACTGCGGCGATGGCGTCGTCGGGAGTGGCGATCAAGATAAGGCTTGAGCTGCTCAAACGGTTAATTTGGGTCGAACTAAGCTGACTTAGTTGGTCGGCCGAGAGACCGAGCGCGCCTTCGCCGATGGTTTGGGCCGCGCGTCGCGCCCGGGCCGGTCGTTTGGCGACTACGATTTGAATCTGAAACCCGGCAGCTTTCAGCGCCAAACCAAGAGCAGTACCCATGCGGCCCGCCCCGATGATCGAAATAGCTTGAATCTTCTTCTTTGCTGAGGTTTTACGCGGTCGCGACTGAGGTTGACCGGGCCTTTTTGAACTCGTCTGCATCAGAGATATGGGTCAAAGCTCGACCGCCCCGAGGCCGGGTATCAGTAAGTTCAAACCTGGCCGAGCTGGACCGGCGGAGTGTCAGAAGTTCGGACTTTAGCATGCGCCCTAACCTTCGGCAATTGTTTAGGCTTTTGGTCTTCGCTGGTCTATAATGCCGAGCGACGTCGAGTTCCCCAGAATTCAATTTGGATTGAGAACAAAAGTCCTGACGACGGCGAACCCTCGATTATCGAGACGGCATCAAAGCGGTGCGTAAATCATAGCAGTGCCGGTGCCTCGGGTGCTGCCCCCGAAGAAACCAAAGTGGTCGCCCTCAAAATCCAGGCGGCCCGCCGAGAGAGAAATCATTGTTATTTCTCTCCGGGCCTCGGAAGTTGGAGGTTCTTAAGAATGAAAAGCTCGCTCTCTCGCGCCGTCACCGCCACCGGCTTAGGAATTAGTCTGTGGTTCACCAGCATTGCTGCTTTAGCTGTGCCGGTGCAGGCTCAGGATAAGTCGCAAGATCAAAAGCAAACGACGTCAACCCAGACCACCCAGAACGAACAGAAAACCCAAACCAACGCTCAGCAGACTGCCAGTCAGCCCGCTACCAAAAAGACGCTTTCAACCAATGAAGACCCGAACATGATCGGGAAGCGCAATATTAATAAAGGCATCTGGTCAGGGGGAATTATCGGGGCGAAGGGAATTGAGTCGGAAGTGCGAATGGGCCGCCAACTGGCCGCCGAAGTCGACAAAGAGGCAAAGTTCATTGACGACCCAATTATTACCGAGTACGTCAACCGGGTAGGTCAGAACATCGTCCTTCACTCGGACGCCAAGATTCCATTCACAATCAAAGTTATCGATTCTGATGAAGTGAACGCGTTCGCGCTCCCGGGTGGATTCTTCTACGTCAACAAGGGCCTGGTCCTGGCCGCCGATAACGAAGCCGAGCTCGCGGGCGTCATGGCGCACGAGATTGCTCACGTGGCCGCGCGTCACGCCATGGAAACCGAAGCGAAGATGCGCGCTATGGATCTCGGCGTCCTGGCTGGAATTCTTTTGGGCGGCGGCATCATCGGGAACGTGCTCTATAACGGTGGCGGATTTTTCGAAAGCCTGGCTTTCCTGAAGTTCACGCGCGGCGCTGAAGAGGAAGCCGACAAACTTGGGGTTCAGTACATGTGGGCCGCGGGTTATGACCCGAACGCGATGGCTACGATGTTCGAAAAACTCGAAGCCAAAAACAAGAAGAAGCCGGGAACTATCTCGAAGCTTTTTGCCACGCACCCGGCGCCGCCGGATCGCCGGGCCGCTGCGATTGCGCTGGCCGCGCGTTTCCCCGAGCGGGACGAGTACGTGATTAGCTCTTCCGAGTTTCAGCGAGTCAGAGGCCGGCTCCTGCGCCTGTCAAATGCGCGGGCCACTTCCACCGGACTAATCGCCGGCAGTGAGGATGGAACTCCCGGGCGTCCGACTTTGAAGCGACGTCAGCCGACACCTGACGATTCGACGACGACTACACCTGACACCAGCAAGCCGGCGCCGCCCACTTTGCGGCGCGAAGGGCAACCGCAACCAAGCGCGACCCCTCAGCCATAGCTGACTGTTCGCATACCTAAAGAAAGGCTCTTCGGCAGACTGCTGAAGGGCCTTTTTGATTTTATTTTGCGTGTGTCTAGTCCAAGGCGCCATCACCACCAAGCCACGAAGACACAAAGACAATCCAATCAGCTAAGTTGGCTGGTTCAGATCCTTGGTGGTCTTTGTGTCTTTGTGGTTAAGCTGATCTAGCGTTCGTGATACTGCACGGCAGCGGCTCGAGTAGCAGAGGCCTTTGCTTCAGGCTTTTCCCGGCGCACGACTCCGGCAAAGAAAGCGCGAAAGTAACCGTACATCGAGAAGATCGCCGAAATCACAACCACCCACAGCAAGGCGCGGCCGCCGGTGTAAAGCAATATCTGCCAGTCGCTCCAGGTCGTCCGATCAGGTCCGATCAAATGTGACCAGGCCGCCCGCAGCTCCGGGACCGTCCAGAACTGGATCGCCGGAAACGGCTTGCCAAAGTTCGAGACATGCGGCGTTCCTCCTGACGACATCGACAAAATCAGGAGACCCACGGTCACGACCTGCGCCACCATCTTGAACTTGCCCATGCGCGAGGCTGAGATCACGACGCCTTCAGTGGCAGCGATCGATCGCAATCCGGTCACGGCAAACTCTCTGCCGACGATGATCACAACTGCCCAGGCGGGGGCCAGACGGTTTTCAACTAGCGAAATCAAAGCTGCCGAAATCAGGAGTTTATCGGCAATCGGATCGAGCAACTTGCCCAGCTTGGAAACCTGTTTTCGTTTGCGCGCGATCTTCCCGTCGAAATAATCGGTTAGCGCGGCCGCTACGAAAATCGCGACGCCGAGTAGATAACTCGGGACGCCCAACCATTTTTCCGCCACCGGCGTCAGCAGCACCACTACCAGCAGCGGCACGATGAAGATTCGCGACAGCGTCAGTGTGTTAGGCAGGTTCACGATAATCGGAGTCTAGGGGGCGCGATCTTGAGTGTCAAGATGATGGTGCTTTGGCGAAGGAGTTCTACTTGATGAGCGGCGTTTAGAGTACCGACTTTAGTCGGGCTTTATGTTAGATAAAGAAAGAACCCAACTAAAGTTGGTACTCTAAACGCCGCTAAATTGGGAGACTCGCCGACTCTCACCGCTTGCTGAGGCCGGAATCAGTCGGCTAAAATGGCTGGTTCGACGCCACGCGAAATTCTTTTCTGTGGCGCAGTCTTTCGATTTCAAGCGTTATGGCAATCGACCGCATCACCGTCCGAGGGGCCCGCCAGCACAACCTCAAAAACATCGACGTTGACATCCCGCGCGACCAATTGACCGTGATTACCGGCCTTTCAGGCTCGGGAAAGTCATCGCTGGCATTCGACACGATTTATGCCGAAGGCCAGCGCCGCTATGTCGAATCGCTATCGGCCTATGCCCGCCAGTTCCTCGATCAATTGGAGAAACCCGACGTCGATTCGGTCGAAGGCCTGTCGCCGGCGATTTCGATCGAGCAAAAAACCGTGGCCCGCAGTCCCCGTTCAACGGTGGGCACAGTCACTGAAATCTACGATTATCTGCGTCTGCTTTTCTCGTCCATCGGCTTGCCGCACTGTCATCGCTGTGGAGCGCCGATAACTCGCCAGAGTGTCGACCAGATCCTGCAAAGCGTACTCGCTTTGCCCGAAGGCGAACGTGTCATGATCCTGGCGCCTATCGTTCGCGGGCGCAAAGGCGAATTTAAGAAGGAGCTGGCAAAGCTGGCCCGCGATGGTTTCATTCGCGCCCGCATCGATGGCGAGCTGCGTTCGCTGGACGAAGAGATCCGTCTGGATAAACGCCGGAATCACTCGATCGAAGCCGTTATCGATCGCCTTTTGATCAAGCCCGGTATCAATGATCGCTTGAGCGAATCAATTCGCACGGCCTTGAAACTCACCAACGGCGCCGTGCTGGTGTCGGTGATCGATGGCGAAGAGAAGCTCTACTCGGAAAAGATGGCCTGCGTAGACTGCGGTATCAACGTGCCGCCGCTGGAGCCTCGGTCGTTCTCGTTTAATTCAGCCTATGGTGCCTGCCGTCATTGTCATGGCCTCGGCACAGTGCTGGAAATAGATCCAGGCAAGTTGATTTCGGACGGAGGGGAAACGCCCGAACGGCTTCGTTTGCTGGGCCAGGCTGACAAGTCAGGATCGGCTTATCTGCGCAGCGCCCTGTTGGCCGTCATCAACCATTTCAAAGCGAGTCCGGAAACTCCATTCACCGAGTTGTCGAATGACGTTCGCACCGCCTTTCTCAACGGCTTATCTCCACAGCTCAAGTTTCGTCAGGGATTGTATTCATACAAGAGTTTTTGGCCTGGCGCTTTATCGTGGCTGCGTGAGCGGGTGGACAATGCGCCTTCCGAGAAAGTCAGAATGGCGTTGGAAGAGCTGGTTTCGCCTACGATCTGCAGCGAGTGCGGCGGCCGGCGCCTGCGCGCGGATTCGTTAGCCGTGCGGATTGGCGGGCGCGGCATTGCGGAATACACCTCGATGACAATCGAGGACGCGATTGTGGCTTTTGATCAAGTCAAACTGGATAACCGCGAAGCACAGATTGCGGGATTGATCCTGCGCGAGATCAAGGCCCGGCTCCGCTTCCTCGAAACCGTCGGCCTGGGATACCTGACTCTGGATCGCCCTTCGGCAACTTTGTCGGGCGGCGAGGGCCAGCGAATTCGTCTGGCTACCCAGATTGGATCCCAACTACGCGGCGTCCTTTACGTTCTGGACGAGCCCTCGATAGGTTTGCATCCGCGTGACAACCGGCGTCTGCTGGATACGCTTGCCGCGCTTCGCGATCTTGGCAACACCGTTTTGGTGGTTGAGCATGACGAAGAAACCATCCGGCGCGCCGACTACGTCGTCGATCTCGGACCCGGCGCCGGAACGCATGGTGGGGCAGTGGTCGCTCTGGGTACGCCTGAGATGGTCGCGGCAAATCCCGATTCGATTACCGGCCTCTACATTCGCGGCGAACGACAAATACCGGTGCCGGCTACTCGCCGTCCGCCCAACGGCAAAGCAATTACGGTGCGGGGCGCGCGTCACAATAATTTGAAGGAGATCGACGCTTCGTTTCCGCTCGGGCTGCTGACAGTCGTGACCGGGGTTTCCGGCTCTGGCAAATCCACCCTGGTAGCTGACATTCTTTATCCGGCATTGGCGAAGAGTCTCTACGACTCGATGGTTGAACCGGGCGCGCATCAGTCGATTGAAGGGTTGGAACATGTCGACAAGGTGATCGAGATCGATCAGTCGCCCATCGGCCGCACACCGCGATCCAATCCAGCGACCTATACGGGTCTTTTCACACCGTTGCGCGAACTTTACGCAATGCTGCCCGAGTCGCGTGAGCGAGGCTACAAACCCGGCCGCTTCTCGTTCAATGTGAAGGGCGGACGCTGCGAAGCCTGCGAGGGTGAGGGAATGAAACGTATCGAGATGAATTTCCTTCCCGATGTGTACGTCTTGTGCGACGTTTGTCGGGGCGCCCGGTACAACCGCGAGACCCTTTCAGTAACCTACAAAGGAAAGTCGATTGCGGAGCTGCTCGACACCACGGTCGAAGACGCACTGCCTTTGCTCGAAAACATTCCGCAGATTAAGCCCAAGATACAGACCTTGCTTGATGTCGGCCTGGGCTATATCAAACTGGGTCAGTCAGCGATAACACTTTCCGGTGGTGAAGCGCAGCGAATAAAGCTGGCCAAGGAACTTTCCAAGCGAGCCACCGGACGCACGATATACATCCTCGACGAACCGACAACCGGTTTGCACTTTGCCGACGTGCATAAACTCCTGGACGTGTTACAGCGCCTGGTGAGCGTCGGCAATACGGTGATCGTAATCGAACACAACCTGGATGTGATTAAGAGCGCTGACTTCATCATCGACCTGGGCCCCGAGGGCGGCGCGCACGGCGGCCGGGTAGTTGCCAGCGGGACGCCTGAAGAAGTTGCCGCCGTTCGCCGCTCGCATACTGGACAGGTGTTGAAGCCGCTGTTGAATGGAAATGGGAAACGAAATGGGCGCAGGAAAACCCACGTCACGGATATCGTTTCAGAGAAGTGAATGAGTTATGAGCGCGGGCAGAAGTCCCGCATGATACAATTATCCACCAATGAAAGACGAATCGAAACCGATTGAAACGTGGGAGCCGCGATTAGACCGTTCGGCCTTCTCAGTTTTCAATTCTTTCGCTGAGGCCGACGCGGCTGACACAGCTTACTGGCAATCACGCACGCCGGAAGAACGCGTGAGCTACGTAGAGTACCTGCGCCAAACCAACTATGGAGCTCGAGCTAGCGAACGACTACAAAGAGTTCTTGAGATTGTTACACGCCCACGGCGTTGAATATCTCCTGATTGGTGGTTGGGCAGTGGGATACCACGGATACCCGAGAGCCACCTATGATCTTGATGTCTGGATTGCGTCGACCCCTGAGAACGCGGCTCGCGTTGTAAATGCTCTAGTCGATTTTGGCTTCAGCGCTCCCGAATTATCCCAAGACTTGTTTCTTCAACCGGCTCAGATTGTCCGAATGGGTGTTGAACCGGTGCGGATTGAAATAATGACGTCGATATCGGGTGTGGAGTTTGATGATTGTTACCGTGAAAGACTCGAAACGACGCTCAACGAAGTTCCCGTGAGTTTAATTAATCTTCGTCATTTGAAGACTAATAAAGAGGCTAGCGGCCGACTCAAGGATCTTGCCGACTTCGAACAGCTTTCAAAAAGCCGATCGTGACCAGTCCAATCTCAACCATCGTCGCGAATAGCCTCGAAGTGAAGCGGCGTTTCTTTGAGGCGCACACGAACGAAGTCGAGCGCGCGGCGCGGATGATTGCCGACTCTCTCAAAGCAAGCGGAAAGTTTCTCGTGTTTGGTAACGGAGGCTCAGCCGCTGACGCACAACACATCGCCGGCGAGTTGGTCAACCGTTTCCTGTTGCAAAGACGGGCCCTGCCGGCAATCGCGCTCACCACCGATGGCGGAGTCTTAACCTGCGTGGCGAATGACAGCGGGTTTGAAAACATTTTCGCCAGACAAATCGAGGCCCTGGGAACAAGCGGCGACGTGTGTATGGCGATTTCCACGTCCGGTGCGTCGCCCAATATCATTAAGGCTTGCCAACAGGCCCGAGAGCAGGGAATTAAGATTATCGGCTTACTGGGCCGCGATGGTGGGGGCGTGGCCAGCCTTTGCGACTTAGCCTTAATTGTCGAAAGCAACGACACGCAGCGGATACAGGAAACGCATAATTTGATTGGTCACATTATCTGCGAGCTGGTTGAGTCTGAATTGTTTTCAGGGTCTTAAAGAAGGCTGCGAATCCGCGCAAAGACCCAAAGGATGTTTTGGAGTGCGGTCCTGACGTGTCGGGATCGTTGCTTTTGAAAGCGCTGACGAGTCAGCGCACTCCATAGAAACGCAAAGTATGTCCATCTACAAAGACCTCGAGCCGATAAGTCTCGCCCAGGTGAAGACCTATCCGCTGGCATCGCGCCCGAGCAAGGTTGCTGTCGAAGATTTTGCCACGCCGATTTCTGCCGAAACCTCACTGCGAGAGTACCTTTCGTCACTCCCGAATATCCTGGCCGTTCAAAACCTGCGGGACCTGGCCACGCGCATGCGGCGCGCGCGCTCGTTAAAAAAGCCAATTATCTGGGGCATTGGCGGCCATGTGATCAAAACGGGTTTAGGGTCGATCATCATTGATCTGATGAATCGAGGATTTGTGACCGCCATTGCGGCGAACGGATCTGTGCTGGTGCATGACGCAGAGATTGCGATGGTGGGCACAACCTCAGAAGATGTGGATGCTACTCTGGGTGAAGGCGTGTTTGGCGGCGCCGAAGAAACAGGACGACTTCTGAACGACGCCGCGCGCGAGGGACAGCGCGATTCAATCGGCTTAGGCGAAGCGGTGGGACAAAAGCTGTTGAAGGGAAAGCCACCTCATGAAGCCCTGTCGCTGCTTTGTGCTGCTTACGAAGCGCGGGTGCCCTTTGCCGCTTTCGTAACCATTGGCGGCGACATAGCTCACTTCCATCCCAGCGCGGACGGCGCGGCGCTCGGCGCCACTTCGCACACAGACTTTCGCTTGCTGGCAGAAATTGTTCGCAGGATGAATGGCGGCGGTGTCTATCTCAATATAGGTTCGGCCGTCACTTTGCCTGAAGTTTTCTTGAAGTGCGTTACGCTGGTCCGCAATCTGGGGCATCAGCTGGCTGATATCACCACGGCCAATTTCGATTTCATCCAATCCTATCGGCCGCTGACCAACGTGGTGCGGCGTCCCAACGCGGACGGCGCCGGGCATGGCTTCGCGATTACCGGTCACCACGAATTGACGATCCCGCTGCTGGCAGCCGAGCTTATCTGCGGAGCAGGAGCAGAATAACTTCGCTGCCTAATTTCAGTCCGGCCAGAGCCAGCACCGCCGAGAGCCATCTGCGAATTCCCGCTACCGGCAACAGCTTTGTTCCCATCTCAGTTCCGATCCACCCGCCGATCAGGGCCGCCGGCGCCCAAAACGTAATGTCAGCCGGGATGTATGAGACAGATGCGATGTGGCCCAGCAAACCAGCCACAGAGTTGACCAGAATAAACGCGGCCGCAACGCCTGAAGTCTCTTTGGTTTTCTCCCAAGCCATTATCAACAGTATGGGACTGAGAAAGATTCCGCCGCCGACTCCGGTCAAGCCTGAAAGCAAGCCCAATGCTGCCCCTAAAAGCAGAGCAACCCAAATCGGTACCGGTGTCTTGGTTTGCTTGTCCGCGGAAGCAGCGTTGAAGAACAGGCGCACTGCGCTGTAGATCAAAACGACACCAACGATTGATTTGTAAATCGGGACGGGCAAACTCAGGCTGCCGCCGATGAAAGAAGCCGGAATGGAGGCAACCGCAAACGGCCAGAAGGTCCGCCACGAAAAGAACCCGGCGCGATAGAAGCGAAGCGTTCCTACGGACGCGACGATTATGTTCAAGACCAGCGCGGTCGGCTTCATCACGATGGGCGCCATCCCGAACAGGGCCATCACTGCCAGATAACCCGAGGCGCCGCCATGTCCGACTGTCGAGTAGAGCAGCGCCACAACCAAAATCAAGGCAGCTATCAGTAGGGCGAGTATCGAATTGGGGTCCATTTAGAGTTTTTTCGCAGGGCGAAGTGCGAGGATGAAAACATAACGTCACCGAAACGTGCAACTGCTGACTCGCCGCGTTATAATCCAGTTCCCGAATTTCCCTGACGATAATCTTGGTTGCGACGATTGGGATATGGACTCATCAAGGCTGGAATACTTTCGAAAACTCCTTTTATCTGACTTGCGCCGCCATGCGCGACAGGTCGGTGACGAACAGGCGGCGGCGATCGCAGCAGCTGATGACGGGGCGAAGGAAAGCGCGGATTTGTCTTTGCGCGACGTTATTGGAGAGATGGCCTTAAAGCTGGGAGAGCGGGAATCACAGATGGTGGCGGATATCGATCAAGCCCTCATGCGGATGGACGAGGGCGCCTATGGAATCTGCGTTCGCTGCAGCAAGCCCATCGACGAGCGTCGTCTCGAAGCCGTACCCACCGCCCGCTACGACGCTCTCTGTCAGGCCGCGATCGAAGACGCCAACGGCACCGGCGCGCACCGATCGCTGTAGTCTCGCGGGCCGGGGTCATCGCTCACGATTATGACCAACTATCTTGCGCTACCCGCGGGCGATGGCGCTCCTGATGAAGTCAATGCCGTAATCGAAATCCCGCGCGGCCAAACCAACAAATACGAATACGATAAGACGCTCCACGTCTTCCGGCTCGATCGAAATCTTTATTCGCCGGTTCACTATCCGGGCGACTATGGTTTTATTCCCAGCACGCTCAGCGATGATGGCGACCCGCTCGACGTGCTGGTCATGGTCGATGCCCCGAGTTTCACGGGTTGCGTGATGACCGTGCGGCCCATTGGCATGCTGGAGATGGTGGATCAGAAGAAGAGGGACGAAAAGATCCTGGCCGTCGGCACAAACAATCCGGTCTTCAAAGGGGTGCGCGACTTCAACGAGCTATACCCCCACCTGCTGCTTGAGATCGAGCACTTCTTTTCCGTTTATAAGGAGCTGGAAGCTAAAGCCACACAGATTACCGGATGGCAAGACGCGAACAGCGCGCGAAAAATGGTGGCGGAATGTCAGGAGCGTTATGGGACCAGAGACACTATCTCTTGACTTCGCACACGACGCTAGCCGCTGGATACAGAACCGCTTGCGGTAGCGAGCGGGACAAACGGTCAAACAAAGCATAAATCGCTCAAAATCGTTGACGAAGGCTGTACCAACGTCCGTCCAAATAGAGAACGACCTTATTTCAGCTTGAGCTTTTATCCCGCTCGCTACCGCGAGCGGTTCTGTACCAAACGGCTTGCTCATCTTGGAAGCAACAGGCTCGAAAAAGACTCTTCGAGAAACCACTTAACTCAAACCGTTTGCGCCAGCTTTCGCTTTCGATAATCATCACCCTCGATTACCACGGTCTTGCACATCTCGTAGAGCCGCGAACGCAGCGGTACGCCAATCCGGTCTTCAAGAATCTCACCGTCTTTATCGTTCCGGCGCACGTCGGAGTAATTGGTGGTAAAGATCGTCAGGCGCTTATCGTTATAGCGCGTGTTAATGATTTGCATCATCGTGTCGCGCACCCAGTCGGTCGGCTTTGACGCGCCCAATTCGTCGAGCACCAGCACATCAGCCTCGAACACGGGCTCGAGCACGGTCAGCTCAGAATTTCGCGATACCGGATTGTACGAGTCCTGAATTCGTCTCAATAACGCGCCGAATTGGTAGAACAAGCCGCGCACCTGGTAACGCTGAATTAACTCTTGTAAGAGAGCCACCGCCAGATGCGTCTTGCCGACGCCTACCGATCCCACGAACAGCAGGCCGCGCCCGTCACTGACCAGAAAGTCGTTAATGATCCGGTCGGCCTCGATTTTCGCGGCCCACTTTGACGTTTCATCGTCGCCGGTCATGTAGTTCTGAATGGTGCAATGTTGATAGCGAGGAGGGATGCGGGCGGACTGAAACAGCTTGGCGCGGTAATCAGGCGCCTGACAACTGCAGCGCCGCGCGCCTTCGCCCGGGATTACTTCCATCCCGGTGCCAAAACACCGCGGGCACGCTTCAGCATCGCTGGTTGAGTCCAGGTTCGGCTGAACTTCGTCGGCCGAACTGCTCACTACGCGCAAGCGCTTGGTTTCCGGTCTTTCTGGCGAACTCATAGCTGAATCGTGCAAGACTTTCCGGGAGCATCCCCTCAAGATACTGGAGTGGGTGAGATTATAGCATCGCGTGCTCGAAACAGAATTCACCGGATAACCTCATAGATGTTATTTATGTGCCTCAAGGAGAAAATGCTTGGGCTGATGTCAGGCAGGGGTCAGCAACTCAGAATGAAAAGACGACATCTTACGAACGAGGTTATTCCGGAGGTGCCGCACGAAGAGCCGCGCGTTTAATCGGCCGAGCTCGCTCAGAAATAAGGCGATAAAGCGGCACACGATAACACTCGATACCTCCTGTGATTTACCGCTCGGTGTGGGATCCACCGGGCGGTTTTTTTGTCAGCGAGCCTAAATTGGCGGCGTTTAGAGTACCTACTTTAGTTGGGTTCTTTTCTTGCTAACAAAGGCCCGACTAAAGTCGGTACTCTGAAATCGCATATCGAGTGGCACAGTACCCTCGGCTCTGAGTTTCCCATCCGATGCTTCGATCTGTTAAAGTACGGGTTTTGTTTTAGCCTGGAAATCGCCGTCTTTGCTTACTGTGAAGGATATTATCGCCACCGACCGCGCGCCGCGGGCCATCGGACCATATTCTCAGGCCGTACGGGCCGGGAATCTGATATTCGCCTCCGGACAGATTCCGATCGATCCGTCCACCGGAGAATTCGTAGCCGGTGGAATCGCCGAGCAAACTGAGCGGGTCCTGCGCAATCTAACCGCTGTTTTCGAGGCCGCCGGCATCGGACTCGCGCAAGTCGTCAAGACCACGGTTTTTCTCGCGGACATGGAAGACTTTGTCGCGATGAACGAGGTTTATGGCAGGTTCTTCGCGCAGCAGCCGCCGGCCAGGGCAACTGTTCAGGCGGCCCGTCTGCCGCGCGATGCCAGGGTTGAGATTGAAGCAATTGCGGTCGCTGATTAGCGTGGGTACGTCGCGACCTGGTAACGCCAAACGAGTTTGAGGCAAACCGGATTAAGCGGCTTTGGCTACTTTGCCGCCTTTGATACATCTCGTACAAACTTTCATTCGGCGCGCAGCACCCTTGGGCAACTGTACGCGAATTGATTGCAGATTGGGATTGAAAACACGCGGCGTCCGATTGTTGGCATGGGAAACATTATTCCCAGCCTGTGGGCCTTTACCGCAAACTTCACAACGCTTTGCCATGATTACTGATCTCCTGTGAACCCGCGTACGACGTCACAGTGTGGATCGACGCGATGACTTGAAACGAAAACTTATAGCAAACGGGACAATCCGTGGTCAAGCGCGCCGGAGCGCGATACTTGGCTTACTCAGACAACGCGCCCATGAACGTCGCGCATCATTTCTTGACTACTTAAGGAGTAAAACGAACGTGCTGAGAAAACCTAAACGTTACCTTTCGCTGATGGCCGTGGTATTGGCCGCCCTGGCAATAGCCGCCTGCGGTTCCGGGGGCGACTCGACCGCCGATAAGACAGTCGCCGCCAGCGTGAATGGAAAGAAGATCATGTCGTCCGAGGTTGATCGCATCATCCATCAGCAGATGCAAGGTAAAGAATCGGAACTGTCTTCACATGACCTGGCGCAGGCCCGGCTACAGGTCCTGGAAAAGCTGATTCAACGTGAAGTCCTGTTTCAACGCGCCGAAGCGGAAAAGCTGCTGCCCACTGAAGAACAGATCACGACTGCCATCAACCAGCAAAAACAGCAGGGCGGGGTCACGCAGGAAGAGTTTGACCGCCAACTTAAGGAATCGGGCATGACTAACGAAGGCCTGCGTGAAGAGGCCAAGAAGGATCTGTCCATCGGTTCGCTGCAGGACAAGTACGCCGGTAAGATCACTATTAGCGATCGTGAAGTTGAGGATTACTACAACGGTAATAAGCAGCAGTTCGTTAATGCCCGCGGCGCCAGCCTGGCAGTGATCATCGTCGATCCGGCCGATAACTCGGCGCAGGGGATTACGAATGATGCAAAAGGTGAGGCCGAGGCCAAAGCAAAGATTGACGACATTTACCAGCAACTGAAAAGCGGACCGTCGGACTTTGCCACGCTCGCCCGCGCCAAGAGCGAAGATCAACAAACCTTGCTGCGCGGGGGAGACCTTGGGTTCTTCAGCGAGGACGGTATGAAACAGGCCGGGCTGCCAAAGGAACTGATTGACCTTTTCATGGGCCCGATGGCCGTGGGTGGAATCACTGAACCCAAGTTGGTCAGCAATCGCTGGTACATTTTCAAATTGCAGGAAAAGCGCTTGCAGACTGAGAACCTGACCCTGGAAGGTCAGTATCCTGGCGGCGAGCCTGTGAGACACCGGATTACAACCGCCTTAACCAACCAGCGCAAAGAGATTCTCAACGCTGCGTTGGTTACCGTCGCGTTGTCAGAGGCCAAGGTCGTGAACAATCTCGCCGCCGACATTCTCGGCAATCCGAGCAACCTTGGTTTGCGTCCGGCTTCCGCTGCGGCGAAACCCGCCAGCAGTCCGGCGGCGCCGGCCAGCCCGACTCCGGTGGCCAAGGCGAGCGCCTCTCCGGCCAAAGCGTCATCGCCGGCAAAGTAGTCCGAAGCGACTAAACGCAAAATCGGCGGGTGCGAGCAGATATTTTCAGTTCGCACCCGCTTTGACTTTGGAGTGCGGTGACTTGTCACCGCTTTGACTGTTTAGTGAAAGCTGCGATCCCGACACGTCGGGACAGCACTCCAAAAACTTCGAATATGCTCTTTCGTCTTTCCGAAGTTCATAAATCTTATGGCGTGCAGGATGTCCTGCGCGGCGCTTCGCTGCAAATTAATCCGGGCGAGCACGTCGGGTTGGTCGGACGTAACGGGGCCGGCAAGACTACGATTTTCCGCCTCGTAAATCTGGAAGAGACGCCTGACCGCGGTGACGTGGTTCGCGCGCGCGGGCTGAAACTTGGCTTGTTGTCCCAG
This sequence comes from Acidobacteriota bacterium, assembly GCA_038040505.1. Classification (GTDB taxonomy): domain Bacteria; phylum Acidobacteriota; class Blastocatellia; order Pyrinomonadales; family Pyrinomonadaceae; genus UBA11740. The sequence goes on from JBBPID010000031.1 coordinate 21,631, forward strand.
CACGTTCACTTCGAAGCCGGTTCGACCGTGCATGAGTCCGCCCTGGCAGCTTTTGGTCATCTTCAGCAGATCGAACACGAAATGCACGAGTTGGAACATCGCATGGCGGACGCGAGCGATGATTTGGAGAAAGTTCTTTCGCGGTACAGCGATCTCCAACACCAATTCGAGCGTGAAGGCGGTTTTGAATATTCCGCGAGAGCCGAATCGGTTCTGCAAGGTCTCGGCTTCGATCGCGAAACCTGGCAGATGGAAACGGAAAAGCTTTCCGGCGGGCAGCAAAATCGTCTGGGACTGGCGCGACTGCTGCTTTCAGAACCCGACGTCCTGTTGCTCGACGAACCCACGAACCACCTGGATGTGGGCGGCGTTGAGTGGCTGGAAGAATTTCTGCAGAGCTATGCTTCGGGGTTCGTAATAGTTTCGCACGATCGATATTTTCTTGATCGCGCTTGCCGGCGCATCGTGGAAATCGAGAATGGCCGCGCGACCAGCTATTCCGGAAACTATTCCCGGTATCTGGTTGAGCGTGAAGAACAGCGCGAGATCCAACAGAGGGCTTATGACAATCAGCAGCGAATGATTGCCAAGACAGAGGATTTCATTCGTCGCAACCTCGCCGGGCAAAAAACCAAACAGGCCAAGTCACGTCGGACCATGCTGCAGCGCCTGGAACGCGTCGATGCTGTGCGCGCCGACCAGGGGTCAGGTGATTTTCGCTTGCAGGAGATCGAACGCGCCGGCACGCATGTTTTGACGGTTACCGAGGCCGGGATCGGATATCCCGGCAAAGTCCTGGGCCGCGACATCTCTCTAATTCTCAGGCGCGGCGAGTGTCTGGGCGTCATCGGTCCGAACGGCTCGGGTAAAACTACGTTTGTAAGGACTGTCCTTAACAAGATTCCGGCGTTGGCCGGCGAGGTGCGATGGGGCTCGAAGGTCCAAATCGGTTACTACGCGCAGCAGCTTGAGGACCTGGACGAACGCAACGAGATCATTATGGAGTTGCGGCGGGTTGCCCCAGCCAGCGCGACGGCCGGCGAGCTGCGATCCTTTCTGGCAAAGTTTCTCTTTGTTGGCGATGACGTTTACAAACACGTGCGCGATCTTTCGGGCGGAGAGAAGGGAAGACTCGCGCTGGCAAAGTTGATCTATTCTGGTGTTAACGTGCTGGTCCTCGACGAGCCGACAAATCATCTCGACATTCCTTCGCGCGAAGCGCTGGAAGAAGCGCTCTCGGCTTATGAAGGAACCATTATCACCATCAGCCATGACCGCTATTTTCTCGATCGGGTGGCCACGCAGATTTTAGCCCTGGACGGCGCCGGCAATGTTGAGCATTATCACGGCGACTACACCGAATATCACGACTGGAAGGCGGCGCGGTTGAAAGGCGAGTCAGAACCCGGGCCTGTGGAGATAAACGTGTCAGAAGCCCAACCTTCAGGGAGGGCCACGTCGTCCAAGGCGCATCCTCCCGGGCGCGTGCCGGCAAAGTCAAAATCCTCCGGCAAGCGGAGGAAGTCACTGCCCCCCACATCAGCCACCGCGTCGTCTCGCGTCAAGGTCATCAAGAAGCCGCGCGATCCAGAAACTATCGAAAGTGAAATCACTGAACTCGAGAAGCGTATCGCCGATCTATCGGCCGAAATGGCCAAGCCGGAGATTGCTCGCGACATTGCGAAACTGGTTCAGGTTAACGATGAATATCAGCAGACCGAGGTGCGTTTAGCAGCGCTGCTCGAAGAATGGGAGCGGGCTGAGAGCCAAACAAAGTCGGCCAGGGGTTAGTGCTGATCGTCTTAACCATAGAAAACAATGCTTGGATTCAACACAACTCGTATATCTCCACGCGGGCGCGGGCAGATCGCTATTTTCAGGGGTGCGATGCTTCTTGCGCTCCTACTGCTCTCACTGTCTGGGACATTAGTCACCGTCGGGCAAGAGAATTTGCAAGAGAAGAACCTCATGGACAGACTCGCGGACGGTGTCAGCGCGAAGGAGCCGACGTTTAGGCTCGTATCCAGGTTGAAGGCAAGAGGCGAAGACATCAGCAATTTGCTGGGGTGGAAATCCGACGATGATTTTGTGTCGGTGACTTTTTACGAGTACAAATCTCCAGCAGAGGCGGCCCGTCATCTGCAAGCCACTCTCAAAGCTCCAGTCAGCGTGATCTCAGAACCTGTGAAACTGAATGGTCTGGGAGACGAGGCCTACATCATAGTACATCGCGCCTACAGTAAGCCGGGTAGTACCAGCTTGTTCTTCCGACGGGCAAACGTGATGGTTTCTCTCTACGCGTCATCGCCCCATCTGGCCAAACGGTTTGCCGGTCATCTGTTGAATGAAATTGATCATCGGTAGGGCGTCATAATTCTCTAAGAGATCGGTTCGCTTGACACTTCGTTAAGACGTTTGTTACTTTCGGCCTTCGCTCGGCGGGCTTTAATGATTTCAAATCTCAGGTTTGAGATCTCAGATTATTATTCACTTTAGGCGCGTAGCTCAGTTGGTAGAGCGCTGCCTCGACACGGCAGAGGTCTGGGGTTCAAGTCCCCACGCGCCTACCATTTTTATGTCAAAGCGTCTCAACGATTTAGCTCGCTCATGAATCTGGGGTTGCGGCGGCTTGCTCATTCGCTTCACTCATTGACCAGCGTTCGTTGGTGCGTCGCATTACGGCACATTTTCGGATAGGTCAGCGTCGTTCTCCCTACCTTTCACAGGCCCTTCAAGTCTGGCAACAGCTTCCACTATGCGATTACGCCATTTTCGTTCTGCAAAACCGTTGACTTTTCTTAGCGGCAGGAATATCTTCTCGCAGTTCCTACGAATGGTGTTCTCACGAGCCGCTGCTTGATCAATAAGTCTGATTCCACTTTCATCGGCAGCATCTACGCAAAGCCCAAAAGCGCCCAAGACGACCAAAGCAAGGCGCTGCCAAAAAAACCGAGGCGAAGAAAGCCGGCGAGAAAAAATCTAAACCTCGCGCCAAACGTTCAACGAAAACCTAACTACACCGGCAGATCACCATGTTACCTAATTCACGCCCCCGAACCAGACGGCTGACCATTATTGCTCAGGACCCGACTGTCAAAGTCGGTGGAAAAATTCTTACCGCTGAAGTCGACGTGCCCGCCGAAGAAATCTCGCCTGGTCCCCGCGGTTATCGTGTTCAGGTTATCGACTACGACTCGTCAACCGGCGTGCTTTATCAACCGCTGGAATATCCGGAAATGGAAAACGGGCGCTACATCGATCCGTTTAAGGAAATCGCGGCGCGGTCCCAGGGCGATACTCTGGTCAATAACCCGCATTTTCATCACCAGAACGTCTACGCGATCGTTATGAAAACGCTGGCCCGTTTTGAATTCGCCCTCGGACGCCGGATTAGTTGGGGGTTTCCGGGTCACCAGATAAACGTTGCACCGCACGCGTTTGCCGACGCAAATGCGTTTTACTCCAAGCGTGATCAGGCTCTGGTCTTCGGTTATTTCCGGGGGCTAAGTGGCGAGACTGTTCATAGCTGCCTGTCCCACGATGTGGTCGCTCATGAAACTACTCACGCGCTGTTAGACGGCTTGCGAAACCGCTACACGGATCCATCCTCAGCGGAACAAGCGGGTTTTCACGAAGGATTCTCAGACGTCGTGGCGCTACTTTCCGTTTTTTCACTTAAAGACATTGTGGGCACCTTGCTGAAGTCTGGTCGACACTCGCCGAAGCGGCAGGAAAACGACCTCGTCGATCCCGATGACTTGTCGATCGATAGGTTGAGGCGGTCTGTCCTCATGGGACTGGCGGAGCAGATGGGCGCCGAAATGGGAGTTGGCGTCCGCGGTGATCGGGCCCAGGCCTTGCGGCGTTCGGTGGAGCTCGAGACGCTCAAGCCGGACGATGATCGGCAAATGTATAAGAAGCTCGAGGAATTCCAGGAGCCTCATCGTCGCGGCGAGATTCTTGTCGCGGCAATGCTCAATGCATTCTTGTGCGTCTGGCGCGCGCGCATCGACAAACTTGAGCGTGGAAGAGTTGGCGCCAAACTCGACCTCCAATTGGTCGTCGATGAGGGAGCCTCGGCCGCGGACCAGCTACTGACCATCGCGATCCGGGCTTTGGATTATTGCCCGCCGACTGATCTTCAATTCTCCGACTACCTGAGCGCCTTGCTTACAGCTGATAAGGAACTCGTGCCTGACGACTCGAAGTACAAATACCGCGGGATTGTGCGTAAGAGTTTCGAGGACTACGGCATTGATCCAGCCAACAACGACTCGACCGACGGAACCTGGGACACATGGCACAAGGAGATCTACTACGATCGTTCACATTTTGAATCGATGCTGAGAGACCCTGATGAAGTTTTTCGTTTCGTTTGGGAAAACCGGAAAGAGCTGGCTCTGGTGGCCAAGGCATATACCAAAGTAATTTCGGTTCGCCCATGTCTGCGCATTGGTCCGGACGGTTTTGCGTTGCGAGAAACCGTTGCCGAGTATATTCAAATGGTGACTTTACAGGCTCAGGAGCTTCAGTTATTCGATCCGCCCATTGGAAAGCCGGATGCGATGCAGCCCGACCAGGAAGTTACGATTTACGGAGGCGGCAGCTTAATCTTCGATGAATATGGGAGGCTGAAATACCACGTATCCAATCGCCTTAGCAACTCAACCAAGCAAACACCGCGGCTAAAATACCTCTGGAAGTGTGGTTATTTTCAGGATCCTGATAGCGCTCAGAATGCTTTCGCCCGATTGCATTTGGGCCGCGCTCTCAATCTTAAATCCAAGCTCGGGGAGGCATTTTAGTATGCTCGGAGAATCTGACCTTAAGCCCACCGCGTTAACGCTTCGCGCCTACCAGGTTGGATTTGGCGACTGTTTTCTTTTGTCTTTCAAGTATCCAAATGAGCACGAGCGGCATGTGCTCATTGATTTCGGCAGCACCGGAATGCCCGAAGGCGTTAGTTCGAGCGAGCAAATGATGAAAGTCGCTGAGGACATCAAGGAGCGAAGCGGAGGAAAGCTAAGCATGGTTGTGGCCTCACACCGCCACAAAGATCACATCAGCGGCTTTACAACCAAAGAAGACGGCAGCGGCACCGGCGAAGTAATTGCATCTTTGCAGCCCGACATCGTTGTCCAACCATGGACCGAGGACCCTGATGCAAAGGACCCGGCCACCAAGAAAACGAAGAAAGCAACGAAAGGGAAGAAAACGCTCGTGTCAGATCGGGCGATGGCAGCTACTCCACAGTACGTGACGTCTCTGGACGATATGAACGCTCTGGCGGAGGCTGCCTACGCGGAAGTGATGCACTTGAGTTCATCAAAGTTCCGGCTGCCACTCAACGAAGATCTGGCTGATCAAATCGCTTTTATGAGCGAAGACAACAGTCTTCCTAATCGACTGGCGGTCGCAAATCTTGCTGGGATGGGAGAGAACCATTACGTGAACTATGGATACGATCTGGATTTGACCAAAGTGTTGCCAGGCGTCATGGCAAACTTTTTGGGGCCCCCGAATTTGGATCAGCATGCCGAGATTCAGAAGGAGCGTGCTGAGGACAAAAACGAATTTTGGATGCTGCAAGCGGCGGCCAAGGGATTCTGGCAGTTGCAGGCCACGACCGGACAGATGATGAAGGATTTCAGTGCCAGCAACAATCGGCTATTCCCGGACGCCGACGTCTTCCAGGACTTCTTTCCTTCGCATGATCGGTGGTTCATTCGGCAGTTGCGCACACTACGTGGCCAGCAATTGCAGGGACTCGTTCGCATTCTCGACAAAGCGATGAACAATACGAGCGTGATTCTGCTGTTGGAGGTGGGCGGGAAGAAACTATTATTTCCAGGCGATGCGCAAATAGAAAACTGGGAGTATGCGCTGAAGACTGGCGACAATCTTAAGTTGTTGAAAGACGTTCATCTTTACAAAGTGGGCCACCATGGCAGCCGTAATGCAACCCCGAGGACTTTGTGGAAGAACTTTGGTCAGAAACGTGAGGAAGGGCAGAAGGGCGACCGTCTTCGGACCGTGGTGTCGACGATGAAAGGAAAACACGGCCACGCCAAGAGCCACACGGAGGTGCCGCGCGCAACTCTTATCAAAGAGCTGACTGGTCTCAGTGATTACCAGAGTACAGAGAACGCCGCCAAAAAAAAGGAGCTTTATGTGGAATTGGAAATTACACTTTAGGGTCGAAGCCAAAAGTTTTGGCAGCGTTTGGCAGACCACGCTTCGAATCTAGTCGATTCATTTAGAGCGTCTTCTCTAACAGCTCAAGTTAATGTTTACGGCCTCAGGAACGATTACACGCTTTACGAGGTGACTGGTGACGGCGTTGATACGGCAGAGGTCTGGGGTTCAAGTCCCCACGCGCCTACCAATCCTTATCTCACCGGTTATCAGCGGTTCCGTTCTGAAAGAGAGTTCGGTTCATCCACAGACAGCCACGAGGCTGAAATCGGTCATCCATATGGGCTCTTCTCGCTGACGTGAAGGCCTACGAGGGAAGTCGCACGTAAACGGTAGATGTTCGAGAGCATTCGGAATCTACTCGCTATCCAAGTAATCTGCCAAATAGGAAAGGTTCTTACTCGTAGACCGCTTATGCGAAAGAAGTAGTGAGGTTTCGATTCAATATTCGGTTTCCAGAACTGTGGCCAATGATTGGATGCATCGGTAGCGCTCAGCGAAAGGTTGGGGTTGATTGCCCGGCCTAACACACAAAACTACTTGCATGTCGGCCGCGTGCGCCGCCTCAAGTTCACCGACGACATCCGAAACGAAAAGGACCTCGTTTTCTCGTAGGCGCAGCAGCTCTGCGATCCGTCGATAGCTTTTCAACTCCTGCTTCGAGCCAACAGTCGTATCAAAATAATTGTCGATAAACTCGGTCAAATCGCCGGCCTCGGTGTGAGCAAAAAGAAGTTTTTGCGCCAGAGAGCTGCCGGAAGAGAAAATGCTGATTCTTAAACCCGCATGTCGCCAACGCCTAAGAGCCAGCGGAACATCCTTAAAGACTTGTGCCTTTAGAGTTCCGTCAAGATAACCCTCTTGCCAGATCTTGCCTTGCAACGACTTTAAAGCTGTAGACTTTCGATCTCGATCGATCAGCCAATTGATATATGCGACGAGAGAATCGATCAGAGCCTTACCTGGCCCTTCGACCAGCTCCGGCGGTGGCGGGCTCAGCTTCAGATCGAGGGCGTGCTCTTCGCGCAGCTTCGCCAGCTCTGCGAGCACATCGGGAGAATCAACATGCTTTGCAAGAAAAGTCTTAATGTGTGATCGCGCGTAAGAAAACAACACCTCATGAACGAACGAGATAGGCGTGGTCGTCCCTTCGATGTCGAGCAGGATGCCGCGAATGCGGGGAGTGGAAAGACTTGAGACCATGCCGTGCGCCACTAATACGCAGCATCGGAGTTTGGTTGAAGATGCGAAGCTCCGAAACAGACCGGCAGATAGCGCTGGTCAACGTTGCTATCGGTATAGAGAGGTGTCCAACCTGACATATCCTGAAACAAACGGATGGCGCGAATGTGGCGATCCGCGCAAAGGTTGAACCAGTGCCAGGTGCCGCGCGGAACCCGAATCAAATCGCCGGCTTCGACCTCAATCGTGACTACGGTACTCGTCTTAGGATGAATATGAAATAGGCCGTGCCCCGAGATTATGAATCTAACTTCATCTTCGTCGTGCCAGTGTTCGCGACTAAACTTCGACAACATCGCCTCCAGCCCCGGCGTTTCCGGATTGACGTCAATCACGTCAGCAGTGACGTAGCCGCCGCGCGCTTTCAACTCATCAATCTCCCTGGAATACGCGCGCAGAATGTCGGCCGCGGGCGCATCGATAGCGACGGGATGAGCTAGTCTCCACCGTTCATAGTCTATCCCACAAGTCTTCAGGTAAGCGGCGATCGCTTCGGGATCGGTTAACCTCTCGTCTTGATCTGGGATCGTTACCAGAGCCATTGTCAAACCACCTCATACTTTTGGCTGCTGGCTAATCAATCGCGTCCGGCCCAGGGCTTCCAGCAGAAATTCAACAATTTCCACATGCCGTTTTGCCTGCGCCAGATCCCGCCCCCAGGAATAGAGACCATGGCGATGCAGTAAGAAGGCGTGTGCGTCCTTATGTTTCCTGAGAGTATCACCGATGCGATCAGCCAAGGCCAACATGTCTTGCGAATTCTCGAGAATAGGCAACCACTCGCAATGCTCGTGTGTGCTTACGCCCTCAAGGCCTTTCAGCATCTCATATCCTTCAATGGACACGCCCCCGTCGGCAGCGTGAATGTCCGAGAGTATCGTATTCCAGATTGAATGAGTGTGAAGCACCGCGCCCGCGCCCCGTTCTTTTATGATTCTGATGTGCAGTGGGCTCTCGTCAGACGGTTTAGCGTGATGGTCGCTAATCACAGCCGCATGCTCATCTATCATCAGGATTTGCTCCGCGGTAAGGTCACCTTTGTCTACACCGCTTGGACTCATGGCGAGCGTCAGCGGCTCGCGCTCGACCACCGCGCTAAGGTTCCCACTTGTGCCAAGTGCCCAGCCGCGAACTTGAAACCCTCTGGCGATCGAGGCAACGCTGGCGGCAATCTGAATAAACCTGTCGGACATCGAAAGAAAGATGCCTCCAAACCCGCCTCCCGCGCAAGCTCCGCTATTCGCATCGATAGGTCAACTTAGCCTGTTCTCAAGAGCAACACCCCTTCTCCGCCGCTGAATATCCCAGCAATGCATCCGGTCATGAGCGTCGCCAGCGTAGCTGCCAGCAAGGCTCGTACGCCGAGGCCGGCGAGGTCGTCGCGACGCGAGGGCGCAAGTGCTGCGGTACCGCCTACAAAGATTGCCATCGCTGCCACGTGTGCGAATCCGCAAAGCGCGTAACTCAGAATCACCACGGTCCGAGGATCGGTGATCTGTCCGCTGGAGATTGACTGTGCTAGATGGTTGTATGAGAAGACCTCAGTCAATATGAGTCGTTCGCCCAACAAGCGAGCTGCTATTGGTACATCGCTCGATTGCACTCCAAGCAGAAAAGCGAAGGGATAGAAAACCCAGCCTATGATCCTCACAAGCGAAAGCGGTTCGCTCATTCCCAACCACAAACTGCCGGCGCCGAGTAATTTGTCGATCAGGGCGACGATTCCCAGAATTGCGATGAGTAGTGCCGAAACTCCTGCCGCCAGCTTCAGCCCGTCCATAGCTCCCTGGATAATTGCGCTGATCAGATTCTTGGAACGCGTCGACTCGTCTTCTTGAGGAACCGCGGCGAGCGTCTCAGGAGTCTCGGTTTCGGGAATAAGCAGCTTGGCTACGACGACGCAAGATGGAATCGCCAGAACAGAAGCAGAGATCAGGTGTCCCGCTATTTGTGGAAAAACTCCGGTTAGGAAGGCCACATAGACCCCGAGTGTACTTGATGCCACCGTTGCCATGCCGGTGGTCAACACCAGCAATAATTCCGAGCGCGTCATCTTTTCCAAATAGGGTCGGATCACGAGCGCCGATTCGATTCCAACAAAGATATTCGCCGCACTGGAGAGTGATTCTGCGCCGCTGATTTTCATCGTTCGATGGAAGAGCCTGGCGAAGAGCCGCACGAATATCTGCAACACACCCAGGTGATAGAGCATGGAGGTGAACGCTGCAAAGAAAATCACCACCGGAAGAACCTGGAAGATGAGGATGAAGCCGATGGATCCTGACTCTCCGGGACTCGCGGCAAGTGGTCCAAACAGGAACACCGAACCGCTCTTTGATGCGTTGAGTAAGACCAACACGGCGTCGTTCAGCCAGATTAAGATTCGATGCGAACCAGGAAAGCGAAAAATAATCAGGCCGATCAGGAGTTGCAGGGCGGCGGCCCACGCGATCGTTCTCCAGGCAATCTTTCGTCGATTACTGGAAAGCAACCAGGCGATTCCCGCGAAGACAATGAAGCCCACGACTGACACTGCGTGATGAATCATATTCCTGCCATCCTCTTATTTGGTTTTTATTGCAGGGGCCGTAAGATACGAGATGAAGGGAGCGCGAGGCAAATCGGGCTGGATCAAATCGTCAAGGTTACGCGAAGCCGTTCGCAAATCTCAGCCCAAGGTTGGAGTGCAGCGACAATCTTACGCCGGCACGGAGTGGTTCAACGCAGGTCATCGATAATGCTTATTCCTGGAAACACTTTTTGGAGCTAGTAAGCTGACTAGAAGCAGTTTGGAGAGCTGCCTCATCGCGAGAACGGTACCAGCATTCGGTAGGCGAGAAAAGCGCGGCGTCCAGAAAAACACACGGCGCAATGCGATAGGGAATACCTATAACACTGCGCCGTTGTTTTCAACCGGATGTTTCACGTTGCTAGCAACGCGCAACAGTCAAGCTGAGTATGGGCGAATCCTAGCGAGAGAGAAACACCGCGTCAACAAACCGCTGAAAATAAAACAGGGCAGCGATACTCTCGCGCCACGGACAGCCACGATTTATGGCTCCCTGACTTACATGAAGTGAGATCCTGCGGCGGCAACTTCGGCTGCTACACACCCGCGGGGGTGATACCAGGCTCAAGAAAAAGCGTCAATCACTCACCGTGCCGCGGCCAACGCCTTCGGGGTTACTTCAACCGGAACATTCTCCATGGTCATTTCAATTAAGTGATCCACGACGGATTTGAGGTCGCCGGTCTCTTGCCAGACGCGAAGTTGCTCGTCGGCTGACGTGCCGCGCGCAAGAATCGTATAAATGTGTTCAATCTCTGTGCGCGAGCCGAGGCCGTCTATGACGTCGTCGACGAACTCCAGAAGTTCGCGAATCAGGTCACGAATCGGTACTTCCTTGTGCTTGCCGAAATCGATCATCTTTCCGTCGAGCCCGTAACGCACGGCGCGCCACTTGTTCTCTTCGATCAACATTTTGTGATGAAGCCGAAAGGTTAGATTCTGCTCAAGCAGCTTATCGACCTTCGCGACCAGAGCCTGAAACAGCGCCGCGATAGCGATCGTGTCATCAACCCGGGTGGGAATATCACAGATGCGAAACTCCAGGGTTGGGAAGAAGGGATGAGGACGCACGTCCCAATAAATCTTCTTGCCATCGTCAATGCAGCCGGTTTCGATAAGCAGTGCGACGTAGCGCTGAAACGAGGTATCCGACTCGAAATGGTCGGGGATTCCGGTCCGGGGCATCCGGGTGAATACTTCCGAGCGGTAAGATTTCAATCCGGTTTGCACGCCCAGCCAGAAAGGCGATGAAGTCGAGAGCGCCAGCACGTGCGGCAGCATGTATCGCACCGCGTTCATGATCAGGATTTTTCGCTCGGGATCCGCCACACCCACGTGAACATGGAGGCCAAAGGTGAGCAATGAGCGGGCGATTACCTGATTCTCTTCAACTATCAGCTCGTATCTGGCATTGTCAAAAATCTTTTGGTCCTGCCAGTGAGAGAACGGGTGAGTGCCGGCGGCGACAATCGCCAGCCCCTGCTTGCGCACGAGGCCCGCAAGAATGCTGCGAAGATTTGTGATATCAGTGCGAGCTTCCGTTATGTCTCTGCAGATCCCGGTACCGACTTCGATCATCGACTGAATTATCTCTGGTTTGACCTGCTCGCCGAGCAGCGTCTCGCCTTCCGCGAGAATTTCCGAGACATGGGAACGCAACTCGCGGGTCAGAGGATCGACAATCTGAAACTCTTCTTCAATGCCGAGCGTGAATTGTTGGAACATGCCAGCTGTGGCTTTCATCTATCAGAGAGCCCTACGGATAAACTTGGAGCCCCACAAAGAGCAAAACCAGCGGCAGAGTCAGGAATGCGACGAGGAATAGAGCGTGGGCTTTCCAGGCGAACGCTTTGTCTTCGCCAAGTTCTTTGGCGGTGAGTGCTCCTGGCTGGAAAGCCTTTCCACAATGTGGACATGACGCGGCATTAGTGAACGAGAGACGCTGACAACACGGACTTCTTGTAAGATTCATCGGACCCCTTATGACTGGCTGTGGTCGCCAAGTTCATTTTGATAGCGCTCCAGGAGTGCTTTTAAGATTGGCTCGCCGTCAAAAGCCGGGCGGCCATTCAATTCCAACATTCGGCCGACCACCAACTGATAGGCGAGGATCGCAGGCTTGGAACCATCATTCTCGGCACAGCCTTTAGTTTGGATTCCGGCGTTGCAAAGACGCCAAAACACGGCTCGCATCAAAGTGGCCTCGCCGCTCAGCCGTCCTTGTCCCCTGAGGACAGCGGCCCGGTCATTCCAAACACGGTCACAGATTTCTCCGAATTGCTCTGAGTTTATGCTGGTCATCAGGAAACTTTACGGGCTCCTAAACGCCTTTCTTGCGACCATTTCTTGAACATCAGCTGATGAGTCCGCCGGGCGAATGAGCGTTGTCCGGGCGGCGTTTCCGCGCTGCTCGCGACGGAACTGTCCATTGGCATTCTGTCGTCGGCCTGGCCTTCTGAGAGCCATGGGTTAGCCAGCGCCCAGCGGATCGGATCAAAAGCGATTTGCGCCGGTGAGTTGATCGATTGCATGCCGCCGAGAACATTCAATCGTGGCCCAGTGGGAGTCATTTCGACTTTGGACCACTTATTCGTTTCGTGACGACTGAAAAAGTAAAACATCAAACCACCGGCAACACAGGCGGTAATGCCTGCGGCAACGGCCAACCAAAAATGGGACCTTCCTCCTGCCGCGCTGAGGACCGATGGCTCTCTCTGTACGGCGAACATAAACAGCTGCCGGCTGGCCAGGATGGTCATTGCCAGCACACCAACGAGAGCAGCTATGAACTTTGACATGTAACTCATGAACTAATTCCTGAAATAGACCTCGCTTAGCGAAGCCGCTTTAATGACTTCGCGACAAACAAGAAAACTGCTCACTCTAGGCCACGGCCCGGCGGGCATAATTTGCAAACCCTGCATGCCCCACCACCGGAACCCGTTCTGATTTGATCAGGCGCCACTGTGACTGTTGCTTCAGGTAGTCCCGGCTAATCTGATAAGAGTCGCTGGACTCTTCACCCCCAATTCGGTTGGTCACCGTCGTATGGCCTACAAACACTGCCGTCTTGCCATCGACAATTTCGTCAAGGTCATTCAGGTCAACAATCTCGACTCGAAGATCACCGGCCCGGTAGATTCCGATTTCCTGGATTCGTTTCATGGAGTCACTCCTTATATGCCGCCGGCACCGCGCCGCGTTCCAGACATCTCGTGGATAGCCGTAGGGGTAGAGCACAACCGTACGCCTCGCACTGGAAGCTGTCTGTGCGTTAAGCCGCTTATGGTTTGAGGCGTAAGGTTCTCTGGTTTTGAATCTGGCGCGTTTTGCCGGCACCAAAAGCAGGATCGAGACTCGAGCTGAACGCGGTATGTGCGCTGGCATACGGACGGCTGACATTTTCCGACGTATATTTACTGAAAGCGCAAATCTCGAGCCTCACGCGTTAGGTAACGTGTGGCGCCATTCGCGAAGCAAGAGAAGATTAGTCGGACTGGAAGTGTCGGATGACTAGAGAAAACAGGAACATCCTGGTGGTGGAAGATGTCGCGGAAACCCGCGACGGCATCGAAAAGCTGCTGAAGGCAGACGGCTATTTCGTAGGTTTGGCCAGAGACGAGCGCGATGCGATCGAGAGTGCTCAGCGAAATCGTCCCGACCTCATTTTGGTAAGCCTGGCCGGATCACCGGGCGAGGTAATTGTCGCCGCGCGTCGCATCCGCGAACATTCGGAAGTCGGAGAGAGTGTGCCGGTGGTGGTCTTCTGCGTCGAAGAGGTCGCCCAAGGTGATGAAATCGCGATTGGTCACAACGTTCATGTGACCCGTCCCGACAACTTTAACCAGCTCAGGAGCCTGCTGACTCGTCTGCTGTACCGGATTCCAATCGCGGCTTGAGGGCCCGGGGAAGCCGGAAATTACGTATGACATAAGACTAACCAAAAAGGGGAACGATGATTTTGAATCAAGACCGAGACACAAATACAAACCAGCTTAATCCCGAGACAAAGGCCGAAGCACTACTTAGCGAGCCGCTCTGTGAGGAATCGGACACTCCGCTCTTTCTCAAAGAGAATGATGATAGTAAGAAGTGCGACGCTCAGGATGAGAAAGACAACACCAAGGAATAGAGGACTCGTTGACTCGACGATTTCCTGGCGGTTACCGGTCTCGCCGTCTCCTTCCCGTCGGAGCGATCTGTGACCCGTAACCCTGGGAGAGCCTTTCCAACTTTTTTCCAATCAATGTCCCGAATGTGTGTTAGCGCACCGACCTGACATCGGGACTTCGTCTAGATTGCACCTTCCCTTAAGTAAAAAAGCGCCCCCGTGAAGTCATGAGTGCCCAGGAGAGGCGGTATTCTTGTCTGTTGATCCGTATTGGGTGGACACGCCCAACGATCTGGCCGATCCGGTGTCTTCCAACGGCGCCAATCACGTGGTGTTGATGGTTGAGGATTATCAGGATGCGCGGCCCGAGCTGAAGCAGGTCCTGCAACTGAGAGGCTATCGCGTAATCGACACCGACAACGGGCAGGATGCGGCCCGCGAGGCGCGGCAAGTTCATCCGCATCTCCTCGTCGTGGATATGGACGTTCCGTTGCTTTACGGTTTAATGGCCGCGCGCCAAATCATCAAGCGTGCAGAGGTCGGACCGCTGCCGGCGGTAATCGTGACGCACGATGACGTGTTGGATCCAGCGGCGCTGGTCGAGTTGGGGTCGAGTCGGAACGAATACGTTACGCGACTTTCGGACTATGATGAATTGCATTCGCTGCTGAACTATTTGTTGCCGGTATTGCCGGCTGGTGACGGCGCCGAAAACGCATCTTCCATGACTGAACCGGTTGGCTTACCGCTTCTGGCAACGAGCGCGCCAGGATCGCGTCCACGTCGAGCCGACGAGCCGGACTCACCCTGACTTCAATTCCCATATCCGGGTTCAAACGCTGAACTTCTATCAACGGGCGCCTTTCTCTCCCTTCTCCCTTTTGGGAGAAGGGACGGGGATGAGGGGTCTACGCGAAGAATCTATTTTCGATCGTTGCTCCGTGCGCGGCGAGTGGCATTCGAAGACAAAAACCATAATGGCGGTCGACGCCCCAGTAAGCCCTCACCCCAAACCCTCTCCCAACGGGGGAGAGGGAGCCTTCCGACTAGCTCTAGCCGCCGTTTAAGCCATCGCTGTAACCGTTTTCGAAGCCTTCACGATAGTACCGGCGGTACAACTCTCGATCGCCGAGCCGCGAGTTGTAATCCTGGGTTGCGTTCTGGTACGCCTTGGAATTTCTAAAGTCAGAATACCTGCCTCGCTGGCGATCATTTCGTCCTTGCTTAATGGCTTCGTTGTAACCTGCGTTGAGCGCAGTTTGGCGTAACTCGTAAGTGCCGCCGTAGTTGCCATACCGCTCCCAGTGGCGGCCACGACGGCCTTGATCGCGGTAATCGTCATTGTTGCGATTCCGATCGCGATCCCAGTCGCGATTTCGGTCGCGATCATTAAGCGTCTGCACACCTAGTTCGGTGTTGTATCCACTCTCGAACGCGGCCTGGAAATACTGGCGGTATAGCTCGCGGTCGCCGAGACGAGAGTTGTAATCCTTGGTCGCTTTCTGGTAGGAACTGAAGTCCTGAAAGTTAGCGCGCCGGTCTCTTGCGCGGTCGTTGCGGCCTTCTTTCGTGCCTTCGTTGTAACCTGCGTTCAGAGCCGTTTGCCGCAGTTCGTAAGAGCCACCCAGGTTTGGATAGCCGTCCCAATTCCTGCCACGGCGGCCCTGGTCGTTGTCGCGATACTGGGCCTGGCTGGTGGTGCTCGAAATTGCGCCAATACCTAACAGTAAGGTCAGTCCCAGGATTAATCCGGCGATCCGGTTTGGTATGTCTCTAATCTGCATTATTAAACTCCTCATTTGTTGCGTAGCCATAGCTACTTTGCGTATGAACCTTCCAACGTCCTTGATGCCTGGCCTACCTTGCGTTTCCTTTGAATCGGCGCACACAAAGTCGCACTATCTCTGTCTTTTTCATGATGACTTGACCAGCTTAGCCAACAATAAGCTACGCGAGCGGGCTCGTCTGTGCACCAACCCACATATCAGGCGGCGGCGGGTTCGAAGACGAAAGGAGGAGGGACGTTCATCTTTGGTCTGAAAGGAATGATCCTGGCCGTGGGACTTTCCGGCTCAGCACAGAACTGCGTGATGGTTCCGACCAGACCGGCAAGGTCCGGCTTAACCACGTAAGCATTGGCGCCCGCCTCGATCCCCATCTTCTTATCTGATTCATAGGCCGCACCGGAAAAGAAAAGGATCGGCGTGTGCGAATCCAGAGCCCGCATCCGGCGGCACAATTCAACGCCATCCAGATCAGGCAACCTTGATTCCAGCAAACAGAGGTCGAAGTGTTCGCTTTGCACCATGGACAGAGCCTGCGCGGCAGTGCCCACGGCTTTGGCTTCGATCAACGCCAGCTTCAATAACGTGGTTAACATCTCGCGAGAGTCCTCGTCGGGGTCAACACACAAAACACGTGGCCAGTTGGATGGCATAATTTGCCTCCTACTTTCGGGGAAGGTTGTCGGAAACGGTCGGAAGCCTACGCTGCTGCGAGAGGATGGTCAGTGCGCTAACGCACAGATGTACAAACATTGACGATACAGAGTCTATTGAAGCCATTACCTCGCTTCTTTCTCAGATAGCAGAACTTCTGAAGGATTCCGTCATTGCCCTTAAGCTCTTCACAAGAAATCACACCCAAGTGGCAATTCGGCTTTGCCGTCTGATGTGAGGCGGAGGCTTCGCCCAGCCGTCAATGATGCGATGAAGGTTTCGGGCTTCGCCCATTCCTTCCCGAAACTCGGATTTAAAGTGAATAGCCCTAACACTTCCAGCACGGCGACGCGGCAGGGCAAAGCCTCCACCTGGCATATGACGGCGAAGCCGAACCGTTGGTTTCCCTGTTTGAAATGCCCATCGCCTTCGGCTCTGTGTGCTTGCGCACAGACCGACGTTTCTTATCGTCTTACCTTGTTACCGTCGTCGTTTACAACCAACACTCTCGACGCCGATGATAGCGGGCCGGCAACCTTCCTTCGCGTTCCGGCTGTTATTGCGGAGAAGTAAATCCCCCTCCTCCTGTATGTCAGTTCGACGAGGTTTGAATGAGCGGAAAACTGACGAGCCGAGCCTCGACTCCAAATCGCAAGATTCTGTACTTCAGCCTGCTGTGCACGGCGATATTCAGTCTGCTGATCCTACTGCCCAGCACCGCCGCTCAACATCAGACTTGCCGCATCAAGGGGACTGTTAAGGTCACCAGTGAAGCCACTGATGAGCCTCCGGCTTTACTGACCGGGGCACAGCTGACGCTCGTCAACCGTGAACTCACGGGACAAGTTTTCAAGCTGGTCACAGACGATGTCGGGAATTTTATTTTTACCGATCTGCCGGCGGCGAAGTTTGCGCTGAGGGTCGAGTCGGTTGGATTGGCCACCATTGAGCGTGACATCAGTCTGACGCCGGGCGTGGGGCTGACCGTGGAAATCGTGATGAAAGCTACGATTTCCGAATCGGTTACCATTCGTGAAGAAGAGGGCCTGCTCAGCAGGGCCGAAACCACCACCAGCAATACGGTCCGCGCTCGGACCCTCACCGATGTGCCGCTGCCGGCAGAGAACTATCAGAGCGCCCAGTTGCTGACTCCGGGAGTGGTGCGGGGATTGGACGGAGTGGACCACCAGAAAGGCGCCCGCGCCGGCCAGAGCGCCTATACAGTCAACGGGGTGGACATCACGGATCCCGTGACCGGAAAACTCGCCTTCGACATCCCGCTCGAAGCAGCCTTAAACGTACGAACCGAAGAAAACCCGTACTCGGCGGTGTTTGGCCGGCTTACCGGGGGCGCCACCGATCTCGAAACTAAAGGCGGCAGCAACAAATTCAAAGTCAACTCGGCCCGCCTCTTTCCAACTTTTCGCAACACCTTCACCGGTTCGATTGATTCATTTCGCCCGCGGGTCACCTTCAGCGGGCCGGTAGTTCGCGATCGTCTTTTCTTTCTGCAGTCGCTTGAGTACCGCTTCACGCGCCTTCGCGTGCCGAGCCTCAAGTCCCCGGTGGACGAGTCAACCTCTGAGAACTTCAGCTCATTTACGCAGTTCGATGTCCACCTCAACCAGTCTCATAGCGCCCAATTCGTCGCGGCATTTTTCCCGCAGAAGGTGCGCTTCGCCGGACTCAACACTTTCAATCCACAGCCTACGACACCGAATACCAAACAGCGAGGCATGCTGGTCTCGATTTCCGACCAGATAATCTTCAAAGATGCTTCGTTTCTCTCTTCAACGTTGAGCTACAAGACGTTTGACCTGGACGTCTTTGGGCAGGGAACGCGGCCGCTTGAGTTGTTGCCGGAAGGCAATACCGGTAACTATTTCGCCGACATCCGCAGGCAGTCGCAAAGGTTTCAGTGGCGTGAGGTCTACTATTCGCACGGGCTTGAATTTCACGGTCAGCATTCGTTAAAGCTTGGCGGCGAAATGAATTACTCGCGCGTGAGGGGTGTGTTCCGGGAAAACTCGATTCTGATCAAACGCCAGGACGGAACGCTTGCGCGACAGATAGAGTTCGGCGCGGCCGCGACGGTTTCAGGCAGTCTGAGCGAGTTTACCGCCTTTGCGCAGGATCGGTGGGTCATCAATAAGAAGCTCACGGTCGACGCCGGCCTGCGCTTTGATCGGGACCGGCTGGCCCGCCAGAACACCATCTCGCCGCGCTTTTCGTTTTTGTACCTGCCGCTCAGGAATCACGCCACGGTCATACGGGGTGGAATCGGTCTCTTCTATGATCGCACTCCGCTTGGCGCCGGCTATTTCAGTCAGCTGCCCGAGCGCACTGAAACCACGTTTGCGGCCGACGGCGTCTCGATAATTGATGGGGCGCGCCGTTTCCTTAACCTGGCCGCCACCCGTTTACGCAACCCGCGCAGCGTCCGGGCCAGCCTGCAAATTGATTTCCCGATTGGCAGCAGGGTTACGGGACGCGTTGGCTATCTGCAACGCTCGACCACACACGATTTCATCGTCGACCGTCATGACGCACCGGGCCAGAGTGCCCTGGTGCTGAGTAGCCTCGGCCGTTCAAGCTACCGCGAGCTGCAACTGCTGGCTCTCTATGACAACCCGCGGATCGGTACCTTGAACGCTGCTTACGTGTGGTCCAGCGCTCGGGGCGACCTCAATTCGATCGATAACTTTCTTGGCGATTTTCCCGCGTTCGTAGTGCAACCGAACGAGTACGGCCCGCAGCCCTTTGATGCCACCCACCGGTTCCTGGCCTATGGCGAGTTGCGAATGCGCTGGGACATCAACATCTCGCCGCTGGTCGAAATTCGATCGGGCTTTCCGTTCTCGTTCGTTAACGAGCGGCTGGATTTTGTCGGCCCCCGCAACCAGTCGGGGCGTTTCCCAACTTTTCTGTCGCTGGCCGTGCAGGTTACCAAGGGATTCACCCTGCCAGAGTCCGTCCCCAGGATTGGCGGACGACGAGCGCGCATCGGCTTGGCCGTGCTGAATACCACTAATCACTTCAACCCCACTGAAGTGCAAAACAACATCGCCAGCCCCCGCCTGGGTGAATTCTTCAACAGCTTTGGCGCCTCCGTGCGCGGCAAGTTCGAGTTCGACTTTTAGTTAACTGCGGGAGGAAGTACGGTAGTGATTCAGTTTGAACTGGCCGGCGTTTTCTTATTAGCACCGTGGCTTTAGCCCGGTGATTAGCGATTGAGATCGGAAGGGAAACCGTTTAAACGGTAATAATATACTTCACAACTCCACTAGATACGGGCTGCGTGACAGGTCTTCTGGTTAAATTTCTTTGACGCAGGATAGGGGCGAGAAGTAGGCTGTGCGGCATGTCCCGCCCCCCGACTCCGCCTCATATCTACCTAAGCCCTAACGCGGTTGCTTCGCAAATTGTTGCTGACATTAAGCAGTTCAGCAAGGCTCAGGTTTTCCCTTCGCTCATTATGGCTGCTGGGGCTTTTATTTATGCGTGGGCGACGGGCCAAGTAACATCGCCCGGTTATGCGGCATTATTTATCCTCTACTCCCTTGTTGCGGGTCTTTTGCTTTATTTGTTAATTGCGATTATCCGTGCCCCGATTATTGTAATCGGCTGGCATCTTCGGCAACTCTCTGGCCTAAGTTTGAAATTAAGAGACCTAGATACCGCGTTGACCTCGCAGTCACCCACTAACTCATTCAGCGACTTTCGGGTGCTAGCCGAATCCAGGTCTTATCTGAGTTTTGAAGTCTGGTATCTATGCGAAGAAAGACTTGGAATTGACGTGGTTGAGATTGAAGCTTGGGCAAGCGAGAACGGCAAACTCATAAATCAAATTTACAACCGTGAGGATGTTAACATTCTACCCTTGAGGGCATATCTGGAACTAAACCTTAAGTTTATACCGCGCGAACAGAAGAACCCAGAAGAGAGCTACGAAGAGAGCGTCGAGTCTACAGGCATCATGCTTGCTATGCGGCATAAGGAGAAGGACACCATCTTTCATCGCCAAGAGGTTAAATATAAAAAGGTCTGGCAGGGTGAAATCTTAAGCTAGCAATTTCCCGCAACGTCCAAACATGGCCCGTCAATCCGCTTTCCATTGCGAGAGTACAATGGATCGAAGTGTGGCGTTTTAGGCGACGGCTTTCCGGCGGGTTGGCTTTTTAGTACGTGCGCGTTTCTGCTTTGCTTCTTCCTTCAGTACATCCTCTTTCGAGACGGTGAAGATATGGCGCACGGCGCTATCTAATCGCTTCCACGGCGTCTTACCTTCCACCTTTGGCGCTGGCTCTGGTTTCATGATGTCACCAGCTTATCACTTTTTCTTGTCCGTGGCTCACAAAGAAACCTTGATCAAAAATCCAAACTAATTTAAGCTGTGACCGTTGCATTTTGTTCTCGTTGGACGCTCCACCGCTTGTGTGCGGAAGAGCGGGGTAAGAAACAAGGAATCGAGAGCCGCGCAACTACGATCTGTTCTTTAACAATCAACTCCAGTCGAGTTCGATTTGTTCGCTTGCCAGAAGGCTCGCGACGCCCGTTTGCCAGAAGGCTTACGGGTATTAGGCAACCGTTCTGCCTTGCCTAACTGAAATCAAAGCTCGCTGTGGAAGAGAGACCTTTAGAGTCCAGTTTCCAATTGGACGTGTCTCTTTTTCGCGGCGAGCTTTTTTGTTTTTAGCGGGAGATATTGCCGAGAAGACTTAACCCATAAACGCGAAAGAGACCGGCAGCAACCAGTCTCTTTCAGAAAGCGATTAAGTTATGCGAAAACCGAAACGCGCCTTCGGGCGTGACGCCCTTAGTGTGTGCATTGTAAGCCGAAAACGGATTTACGTGCAACTAGAAAAGCGGGATCGAAAGCTACCCGCTACGGGCTGGCAACTTGTTTCCCTGCCTGATGGCCCTATTTGGGTTAGGCGGTCTGAGACAGGGGAGATCACAGTGACGGACGAGCCGCCATAGTTTACCTATGACGGCCCTTAGTCTTGCCTCTGCCTTGTCTCTTGCGGTTTAGTTTGACGCTGGTTGGCGGGAGTTGTCTTTACCTGTCACCTGAGCAAACGTCAGGCGCTTGCCGATGATTGCGCGTGAAGCTATATCGAATCTCTGGCCGTCTGTCAGTGTCCGGTTGTTGAATCGGAATGACTGCTCGTCCAGATAGCGAAAGAGGTGGAAAGGTTCGACGCTGACATAGGTTCCGCCAAGTGTCCGCTTTAACAGACTCCAAAAATTCTCGACGCCGTTAGTGTGGATTTGTCCGTCAACATATCGCTCCGCGTGGTTGATAACGTGGTGGATATATTCGCGGTCGAGATCGTTGTAAGAACGAAGCGCGTCAGTGTAGACAGTCGAACCAGATTCGACGTGCTTAGTTACTCCACCGTGAAGTGATCGGCGCTTCGTATCAGCAACTACCATAGTTCTGATTTGCCCGTGACGCTCAAGCAATCCCATCACGGCAACCTTGCCGATATTTTGATTGCGTCCGGTGCGCGGGGTAGCGAACTGAGCAACGCGCTTGGCTAGCTTCGTGCGGTGCATGTTGCGAGCCTTGCCGCCGATGTAAGTCTCGTCCGCTTCGACGTGGCCTGACAGCTTCTCAGAGGATTCCATACCGAGCGCCAGTCTTACGCGGTGGCTCATGAACCAACCTGACTTTTGAGTGACACCCACGGCCCTAGAAATCTCATAAGAGCTAATACCGTTCTTGCAATTGACGACCATCCACATGACCGCCAACCACTTATCCAGACCTATCGGCGAATCCTCAAAAATAGAACCAGTCTTTAGGGTAAACTGTCTGCGCTCATGGTGAGACGCACACTGCCAGCGGTTATACTTCGGCTGCGCTGTAACGCTCTCGCTACCGCATGTCGGACAGGTGACACCATTAGGCCAGCGACGGGCGACTAGGTAGTCCCGGCAGTTGTCACGGTTTGAGAAGTAAACGATGGCTTCCGGAAGTGTTTTCGGTTCCTTGTTCATGGTGAAGCCATCGTCTCACGGCAGGGTGGAGTTGTCAAGTATATTATTACCGTTTAAACGGTTTCTAGATTTGTGTCGTGCACCGGAGTCACCGCGCTAAAGCGACGGTGCTAATGAGACAGGACAGCAAACTGCACCAGTACCAGGAAGTACCCGTGGGTTAAGAAGCCCTCAGGGGTCATGAAATAGCCACTGAGACTCGGGCCTCGGCCCGTTCGCGCTCCAATGCAGTATGTGGGCTGGCGCACAGACCCCCAATCTTCCCAGTGCTAAGCTCATTCCAGTCGTTCTTTAGACAAATCACTCTCTGACACCCGAGACCAGGCCTGCAACCTCTTTCTTGTGCCGTTTGTTGTTTTTCAAAGACGACGGAAAGCGGTGTTTCGCCGCAGACGTTTTCTTAGAATGAGGTAGCGACCCGGGGGCGGTCCGACTTACTCGAACGAACTCGCCCGATCCCAAGTTAAGAAGTACAAAAAGTAAGCAGTACAAAAACTGGAGGCAATAATGGACATTACAGCATTAAGCACAACCCAATTAGCCCTGATTGTGGCTCTCGCCGCGGTTGTGGTGGTCGGCATCGTTGCGGCTATCGCAGCCTGGCTCTTCTTTCGAAGGCGTCGAACCCAAAAACTGAGACATCAGTTTGGCGGCGTCGAATATGACCGCGCGGTGAAGGAAGACGGAAGCAAGCGGCACGCGGAAGCCGAGCTGAAAGAGCGCGCTGATCGAGTAGAGGGTTTGAACATTCGACCGCTCGCTCCCGGCGATCGGGCACGCTTCGTGGAATCCTGGGTCAGGATCCAGACGAGGTTCGTTGATGGACCCGGCGGTGCGGTAACTGAGGCGGATCAACTAATGGGCGATGTCATGTCCACGCGCGGCTATCCGGTTAGCGACTTTGTTCAGCGGGCGGGGGATATCTCTGTCGATCATCCAACAGTCCTGCAAAACTACCGCACGGCCCACGAGGTCGCCGTTCGGCAAACCCAGGGGAAAGCCAACACAGAGGATCTGCGCCAGGCAATGATTCATTACCGGACCCTTTTTGAAGAGCTGGTTGGCGAGCCGGAGTTGGCTCAAGCAGCGCCTGCGTCCTGAAGTCACGCTACGTAAGAAACCTGACGCATTGCACTCTCCCAAATTAAATCAAGCATGCGTATGTTTTCTTCCCCAAAACGCGTCATGCTCAATTAGACAGTAAAAAGCGGGCGAAATGAGGAGTCTTTATGACCACAGGAGTGGGTTTATGGATTGACCATAGAAAAGCGGTAATCGTGTTCGTCGCCGGTAGAGAAACCGAAATCAAACTGATCAGCTCAAATATCGAAAAGCAGCAGCGCCCCGGCGTCTCACCTCCCGCCGATGATATTCGCCAGAGAGAGATGTCCGAACATCTGAACACTTACTATGACGAGGTGGTTTCGTGCATTCGTAATGCAAAATCTATTTTGATCCTTGGACCCGGCGAGGCGAAAGGCGAACTAAAAAAACGCCTTGAGAAAGAAAGCCTCAGCGGACGAATTGTAGGAATCCAGACCTCCGATAAGATGACTGATCCGCAGATTATGGCCCTGGTCCGCCGTTACTTTCTGAACCGGCCGGCGGCCGCCGGCTCGAAATGATCGACGCTCGGATAACCGCAGCTCTTTGCTTACCGCGCTGGAGCGATCTCGGTTTCAGTCCCGCCTCTCAGCGTTCAGAAAAAGTTAAGTTTCCCAAGACATGCTTTCGGTCCGAAGTCGTCTGGTTGTTCCGTGTCGGCTGGACAAGATACCTTAGTGCCGTTTCGTGTGTCGGGTGAGGTCAGCGTCCAGGTTCAAGATGCTGCTGACCATGATTCGAGCATAACAATTTCACGGAGGCGATTTATGGCGCGAAAGAAAAGCAACACGCTTAGCCAGATCCTGGAGCGGTTCGCGCTCAAGGCAACCAAAGCTACCGGAACGTCAATGGCTTTCATTCTCGCTCTGTCGGTGATTATTGTCTGGGGACTCACGGGGCCGCTGTTCAAATTCTCTGACACCTGGCAACTGGTAATAAACACCAGCACGACCATCGTCACCTTCCTGATGGTCTTCCTTATTCAGCGCACGCAAAACAAAGACGCACAGGCGATTCACCTGAAGCTCAATGAAATCGTGGCGGCGCTGGAAGGCGCCAGCAATCGTTTGATAGATGTGGAAGATCTGACCGAAGGGGAGCTCGACACGCTGCACAATCACTATCGGGCGCTGGTCCATATGGCCAAAAAGGACCTCAAGCTCACTCAGAGCCACTCAGTCGAAGAAGCTGAGGCTAGGCACGACATCAAGCACAGTAAGCATCGGCATAAAAAAGGGTAGGCTTAGATCATGATAACTGTTGCCAATCGTCTTTACGTGAAGCCGGAGTACGCGGACGCCTTTGAGAAAGTGTTCCGAGAGCGAGCGGGTTTGGTCGACAAGATGGAAGGGTTCATCTCCAACCAGATCCTGCGGCCCGTTAACGATGGCGATCCTTACGTTGTCTTTACAACGTGGAATAGCCGGCAGGATTTTCTCAACTGGGTGCGCTCCGATGCGTTCGTTAAGGGTCACGCTCAGTCAGGCACGTTGCCGAAAGACGCGTACTTCAAGACAAACGTTTTAGAGTTGCACGAGGTGCTGCAGGATTCCTCTCGTCCCGAGCTGTCGCCCGAGCCGCGCGGCGGTCCGTTCAATATGCACTAGACAATTGGGATGTGAGGTCGGCTCTGCCGCAGCACATAGCGGTAAGCCTCGGGCTTACCGTCCGACTTCACCACACTCTCCTGAGGCTATGCCTCAAAATCTTCGCCATTTGACTCTATCCAGGTCCATTAGTAAGCGGCTCATCCGGTAACACGTTTTGTTCCAGCAGCGAACACTCGACCATCGGTAATCTCAGCGCGCTCCAACATCTGAGTTTCGAGTTTCGGAGAAGCCCGGCGTTACGGGCTGGATTTTCACAGTCTACCCGTGTCATTGGCGGGCGCTGTAGTGTTCAATGACCGTCTATCACGCGCTGTTTCGTCGGAGACGGTTTCTTAGTATAAAGTAACCACAAGCGGTTGATTGCAGGTGGACCCCCAAACGGAAGCGCGGTGATCTAGCGCCGCCTTTCATAATCAAGTGATATCAGGAGGGGAAGTCTATGGATTCAAATGAAGAAAGAGTCCAAAAGCATGTCGGAGTCAATAGTCCTGCCCAGCGAGAGGTTCTGAGCGAAAGAACAGAGAGCGGCCTGCGTCTTTCACCAGGTACGATTGCCATAATTGCGATTCTCGCGGTCACGGCTATCGCCGTCGTTCTCTATTTTCTCAAAGTCAGTAACAGATTAATCAGCATCAGTGACAGAACCGGTTTACTCGTTTTGAACCGGCAGGAAAGTTCGACCTTGTCTTTTGTCGCCTGGATTGTGATCGGTCTGGTAATCGGTTTCGTCGGCAGTAAAATTCTCAACAAGACGGGTCGCAGTCTGGGTCGCGATTGTCTGATAGGAATTCTCGGGGCATTCATTAGCGGTTTTCTAGCTAATCTGCTGGGGAAGCCCGGTGGTTCGGGTTTGGATATTTATAGCCTTGTCGTAGCAGCTGTTGGCGCCGCAGTGTTCATGATCGTCTACCACGCGCTGTTTCGCCGGAGACGGTTTCTTAGTATGAGGTTTAAACAGTCAACCCATAGAGACATCGCGAGCGATGATGCAAATATGCAGGAAGTTGCGACCAGCAGGCTGAATGACGAGTTGGATATGACTACAGTCTCCATAACCATCAGTGCAGCCCGAGCCGTCTTGACTGGAACCGTTAAATCGGAGGGTACTAAGGCGAAGGCTGAGCAGATAGTAAAGGCTGTTCGAGGCGTGAAATCAGTCGCCAATGAGATTGTCGTTTCGGGCTAGTAAACGTTGGTTAAAAGGAATAGATGCCGGAGCGATTGAGGGCAAACCGATGGTCCAGTCGAAAATCGAAACCTTCACCGCAATGCTCGTCGAGCAGCCGGAAAACGCCATGATCTGGTACGGCCTGGCCAGTGAACAGGTTAAGCTGGAGAACTGGGCCGAGGCAGCGAAGTCTTTGCGGCAGGTCGTGACTCTCAATCCGGATTATACCGCCGCCTATCAGATGCTGGGCACGGTCCTGGCGAAAACGGATGACCTTGCCGGGGCACAACAGGCGTGGAGAGATGGCATTGAAGCCGCCGGCCGTACTGGCGCCTGGAAGGCCGGGCAACACATGCAGGCCTTGTTGGCGGGCGTTGCCGGCGGCAATGAGGGTCTATGCTCTGACTAGGGGGCACTGATGTAGTTTAAACTGGCCGCCGTTTCTTATTAGCACCGTGGCTTTAGCCCGGTGATCAGCGATTGGGATCGGAAGGGAAACCGTTCTATGAAAGGGGTTGTCAATCCAATACCTCACCCTACGCGTCC
>JBBPID010000138.1:0-6511 GCA_038040505.1 Acidobacteriota bacterium
ATTCATCTACAAGGTGTCAAGAAAGTGAGCAAAATAAAACCGATCGCCTCGACGAATTATTTACGAAAGGCGATCGGCTTTAAGTTGAGTTGCAAAAACTATCAGGCAGATGCCGCGGCATTCGCTGCGGAATTTGCCAGCGCAGCTCGCAGACGCCCGATCTGACTGGCGTGATTATGAGCATGAGCGGCGTAGATTTCGAGCCAGTCTTCGGCGGAATAGGATCCGCTCTCTGAATGCGTGCCTTCGCGCAGCCAATCTTCATCACTCATCAGATCGAGAAGCTGACTGGTGTTCGCGCGCGCGCTGCGGAACGCATCCAACGCCGGCGCAATGTCGCGTTGGTTGTAGATCAAGTGCGCCGCATACGCCTCTTGATCGTAGCCTTGAATCAGCGGATGGTCTTCAACCAGCAGCCGTCTGATTCTGAGCGCGCTGGTGGTTTCACTGTCCGCCAGGTGATGAACTATCTCAGTCGCGCTCCACTTGCCGGGAATTGGATGTGCGGTTAACTGGCCTTTAGGAAACCCATCAAGGTGCCGAAGAACTTCGTTGTATCCGTCCTTATATTTCGCAATCAGCGTCTGTCTTTCTTCTGAAGTCATAAAAATCTTCGCTCCTAATCTCGCAGCTTGTCGGAAGTACGAGCGTTAGTACTACGCTCGTCATTGTTGCGTCAAGCATCGCAAGACAGTTTTCCGGCCTGTCCTGATGCAGTCAGACTTCATGATTGAGAACTGAAACCGTACGCTCGCACGTTTGTTTTCGTCTCTTGAAAAGACGTAGGTTACGCGGCAAAAAGCCTTCGATTCTTGGCAAAAACCTGTGTGAAACCCAGCCAAAACGGCTCAATCAACGCCTGGGAATGACGCTTGCACTAAGCCCCTCGAGTTCTTTCGGTTGAGAACGAAACGGACTAATTTTTTGGGTCGAGCAAAAAGGAGAGAAACAAAATGGCAGAGCAACAAGCTGAAAGCAGACGTGTCGTGGTGGAAACACCGACTACAAGACGCGAGGAAGTTCATTCCGAGGCTACCCGATACCCTGAGAGAAACGGCATTTCGGGTGCAGCGCTCGCCGCTATCGTCGTGGGAGTAATTGCGCTGGCGGCGATCATTATTCTTTTTGCCCTAAACCGGCAAGATACGGCTAACGAAAATTTGGCCACCACCCAGCAACAGCCGACGACTATCGTCCAGCAACCGGCTCAACAACCACCGATTATTGTCCAGCAGCCCGCTGCGCAACCGCCGGTAATCATCAACGGACAGACGGCGCCGGCAACGGGCGGAACTACGACCACCACCACGACCAGCAGCGGTCCCGATGATGCGACAGTTCAAGCGGCCGTCGATAAGAGACTGAGCGATGATCCAATGTTCTCGTCACTGGGCATCATAGCCAGCGTCGTCAACGGGAAAGCAACGCTGACCGGAACGGTCAAGACTGAAAACCTGAAGACGCAGATTGAACGTGCGGTCTGGAAGATTAAGGGCGTAAAGGAAATCGACAATCAAATCACGATCGGGTAAGTCATTGGATTGATTTTACCGTGTCCCTGGGCCTGACCTGTAGCACTTAGTGATATTGGGAAGGCCCAGCACCCCAGCAGTGAGCGCGTCGAAGCTTAACAACTTCGGCGCGTGTTTCTTTTTGGCGCCGTAGCGGACGGGTTAGGGCTCAGACAAAACCCACCCGCTTCTTCACCTTGCTGATGATAAACTCCTCAATTATTCTCACTGCACTTCGAAAACTGAGGACTCGATGGCCGACGAACTTCTTCAAACCGCGCGCACTACTCTGAAACGACTGCCGCAACGTGGCAATTACGACCGGGAACTAATCAATCAGATTTTGGACGAGGCGTTCGTCTGTCACGTCGGATTTGTGGTGGATGGCCAGCCGTTCGTGATTCCGACCGGATTTGCGCGAGCCGGTGACAAGTTGTTTATTCACGGCTCACAGGCCAGCCGGATGTTGCGCACAGTGGGGCAGGGAATTGACGTGTGCCTGACGGTCACCCTGATCGATGGTCTGGTGCTGGCGCGCTCGGCCTTTCATCATTCGATGAATTACCGATCGGTGGTCGTTTTGGGCCGCGCAACTGCCATTGAGGATCGGGAAGAGAAGCTCGCCGCTCTTCTGGCTTTATCTGAACACATGATTCCGGGGCGATGGGCCGACGTGCGCGAACCCAGCGAGCGCGAGCTTCAGCAGACAACGGTGCTGTCGCTGCCTTTGACCGAAGCCTCCGCTAAGGTTCGCTCCGGCCCGCCTTTGGATGATGAAGAGGACTATGACCTTCCCGTCTGGGCCGGCATAATTCCTTTGCGACAAATCGCTGAGCCGCCGATCGAGGATCCCGGATTGAGAGTTAAGACTTCGTCGCCGGATTACGCGCACAAATACCGGCGTAAGTCGTCGAAGGCCTGAGCAGCGTTCTAAATCACAATCGCGAAGCGGTCGCGGCACAAAGCCCCAGCCCTTAGCCGACGCCGCCCGAATAGGGAAAGTCCTTCGGCGCTGCCGCCGTCGGCTGAACATGTTTGCGAATCGCCGCATCGCAAACCGCGTAACCCCAGTTGATAATGCGCTCCTGCAGGACGGAATCCATTTTCTTCAAACGGGTAGGCGTGTTGGCCAGCGTTAGCGTTTTCTCCCAGGGACAGGGAAGTGCGGTCGGCAGCTTGTAATCAAGAATGTTGGTGCGCATACCCCAGTACGCTCCCTGTCGCAAGTCCATCTGGTAAGAAGCAATCACCTGCCGCTTGCGCAGGCTGCCGACCTGATTATCAAACAGGTTGAGAACCCGATAGACCTGACGCAACCAACCTTTGCTGGGTTTCGGTTGGTCCGCTGTCGCGCCGCCTCCGTCGCTCACCAGGATGGTCCGGTAGTTCTTCCAAACAGTCTCCAATCCCAGATTGTCGTAGACCCCGCCGTCGGTGAGTCTGACGTCCGAGGTATAAGGCTCAAACTGAAGCGAGTCTGTCTTCGGGGCCGTGGCCGGATCAAAATCAGCCGGGCGCGGTTTGAGTTGAACCGGAGAAAGAAAGGGTGGGGAGGCGCCTGAGGCCGCCACCGCGGTAGCCAAACCCACGCTTGGATTCGGAATCAATCCCACACGGTAATCACCCATAAAAGGCCTGCTGAAACGCCACAACACTTTGGATTGCAAACTTGTCGCGTTAAGGACAAATCGTGGTCCCTGATTGTCCGCAGGGAGATCCTGCAAGGTAGCGTTGCCATAGAGATGCCGCTTGTGCGCGGCCACGATTTCGTCAGCTATGTTTCTCCACGGAGATAAGATGCCTAGAACAATTGCTTTGGCGTCCAGCGTGATGCCGGCCAGCGCCCGGATGGGCTCAATCATCATTGGTCCAAAATTGGTCGCCACGCCCTCGCTGTCAAAAAGCAGGGAGCGCCATCTTAATCCCAGAAGCCCAGCGGTTATCGAACCACCCGAAACACTTGAGACTCTAATTAACTGTTGGGCGCCTGTCTCCGGCGGTGCTTTGTGCACCATGATTGCTTTCTTCAATAGTCCCAACTCGTTTAGTCGCCAAAGTGCGCCCAGATGAAACACCATCGCCCGGTAGCCACCGCCGGACAGGCAGAGTCCGATCCCTGGGCGGGGTGTTGCGTGTGGATTTTCGTTCTTGAGATAGCGAACAGGCTGAATATTCGTCAGCGCATCCCGGCCGCCGGTTGAATCTTCTGTCATACTCACAATGTCACCTCCGGAGTGAAGTTGCCTTAAAGGTGTAAAGGCTGGATTTAGCGAGAATGCAAGGACCAGCAGGCTCGGGAGAATTCAGCCATGTTGAGAACGGCGAGAGAATATTCTTGGCTGCGTCGAGAAGTCAATGCTTTCAGTCAAAGGCATAAGAGTTTTCATTAGTGTTTGGTGGGGTCTTATGACGGCCTGGGCCCAGACCATCGGTAACCAACCCAATAAGAGGGACCGCAACCCTGTTAGGGTTGCGGTTAATGAATCATTACAACCCAACGTAGCCTTCGGCAACGTTGGGCTGGAGGACGCAACCGCTTCGCGGTCGTTTTGCTCAGATTCTGCGATTAACAAGATCTCACTGGATCACACCAGCCAACATGGTTTTAATATCATTTCATCTGATTTCGAGATCATTCCTGCTCGGCCCTTCGCCGGCGACTCAGTGCAAAACCACGGGCGAGACGCCCGGGCCACCTGTATCTCCTTGCTCACCTTGCTACTTTCCCCTAACTAGTCCATACTGGGTCACGGTTAATCCTTCTCTCGCGCATCAACGGTGATGCGCCCCGCGCATTGTAAGCGTGGCGTTTTGGATAGTTCGAGAGCAGGCTGGATTTTACAACTACGAAGCCGCTCACTTAAGAGCATCCGAACACGGCCCTTCGCTGCTACCGTTTCACCGAAGCCAATCCGATTCGCAGCTTCTTTACATTCCCATGAAAGGGGAAAGGCAGATCTATGTCAACGAAACTTTACGTTGGAAACCTCGCTTTCCAAACCACTAGTCAGGAGCTGCAGGAAATGTTCGCTCAGGCAGGCACGGTTGAATCAGCGGCGGTCGTCGAAGACCGCGACACGGGCCGTTCGAGAGGCTTTGGCTTCGTCGAAATGTCCACCAAGGAAGAGGGCGCAGCCGCCATTGATCAGTTCAATGGCAAGGAAGTCAATGGCCGCGCTTTGAAAGTTAACGAAGCCAAACCGCGTGAAAATCGCAGTGGTGGCGGACGCGGTGGCTTTGGCGGCGGCGGCGGTGGCAATCGCCGCAGTGGTGGCTATGGCGGCGGTGGAAACCGCGGCGGTGGCGGCTACGAAGGCAATCGCGAACCACGCTGGTAATAAACCGGCTGTGAGCTGTCTGCAGTTCGTTCGTGTCTCCCAAGGTGTTTCGTGAAAGCGTTAACCATAGCGGGCCCGAACGACTGCGCTGGCACTCGAAAGCCACCAGCGAACGTTAAGCTGTGAGCTGTCAGCAGTTCGTTTTGTGTCTCCCACGGTATTTCGCGAACGCGTTAATCATAGCGGATACAAACGACTGCGCTCTCACCTAAGAATTGAAACGAAGACGACTGGATGTCGTCACAAAGTTAAGGAGTCTATGAATTTTTCTCAACTGGGACTTGCGCCCGCACAACTGCGAGCCTGCGAGTCTCTCGGATACACCGAACCAACACCAATACAGATACAAGCGATCCCCATCGTCCTCAGCGGCGCTGACTTGATCGGCTGTGCCGAAACCGGCACCGGCAAGACGGCCGCTTTTTTACTACCCATCATTCAGAGAATCAACGAGCGACCGCGGCCAGGAGTGCGCGTGCTCGTGCTGGCGCCGACACGTGAACTGGCGCTGCAAATCGAAAAGAATTATGGCGAGTTTAATCGGAGTAAAGGAAATCGCAGCGTCACCGTGATCGGCGGCGCCAACATTCGCCCACAGATTGCGGCCCTGCGCCGTGGCGCGTCAGTTTTGATCGCCACGCCCGGACGCCTTTTGGATTTGACCGAGCGCGGCGCGGTCGATTTGTCTACCGTCGAAGTTTTAGTTCTGGACGAAGCGGATCGCATGCTCGACATGGGTTTCCTGCCGGCCATTCGCCGAGTTCTGGCGATGCTGCCGATCAAACGTCAGACGCTGTTGTTCTCAGCCACGATGTCTTCGAGCATCGAGCACCTGGCGCGATCGACAATGAAGCAGCCGAAACTGATCGAGGTCAACCAGCGCGGTCAGGCGGCCACGATGGTTGAGCAGACGGCTTATCCCGTCGCCCAGGAGTCAAAGACGGCTTTACTGCTCGACTTGCTCGAGCGCGAACGATTTGAACGTGTGCTGGTTTTCACGCGCACACGGCGCGGCGCCGAGCGCCTCGCGCATATTCTCGAAGCTCGCGACCACAGTGTGAATCGGATTCATGCCGATCGCTCGCAATCTCAGCGGGAAACAGCCCTGCGCGATTTTCGCGACGGACGCACGCGCGTCCTCGTGGCGACTGACATCGCGGCCCGCGGCCTTGATGTCGAAGCCGTCTCGCACGTCATCAATTACGACGTGCCGGCCGCGCCGGAAGATTACGTGCATCGGGTCGGCCGTACTGGTCGCGCTGGAAATTTGGGTCAGGCCTTTACGATTGTCGCGCCGGTCGACGAACTGTCGATGCGCGCGATCGAACGACTGACCGGGCAGACGGTCAAACGCGTGGTGCTGCCGGCGTTTGGCGGAGCAGTTCCAACGACCACTTCCAGCAAGACGTATGCGCGGTTTGCGCGCGGAAGCAGCAGCAGCTCAGTCCGCTCATTTCGCCCCCGCCGGGCGAGATAAGTGTCAGCAGCCCGCGCGTAAGCAAAGGGCTAGCGAGTGGGTTCAAGGTTTTTAGCCAAACTTTAGGAGGAATTATGGAAGCTAAGGTTAAGGAAGCTAAGGTTAAAGAAGAGAAGCAAATTTTCGCAGCCGGAGATCGAGTCGAACAGATGTGCCTTACTTGTGGCGAAGAGCTCGGTCATATC